>JAUNSR010000001.1:47829-227990 GCA_030539115.1 Bacteroidales bacterium | reverse complement strand
AACTATTTGAAGTAATAAGATTAAGAATAGTCAACCTAAATCAGGATAGTACAAAAATTCTAATAGAAATCAGATTAATACAGTAAGGGTAAACTTAATTTAGTATTAGAAATTATAGGTAAACATATTTCGGTCGTTAGTATTAACATAGTCAACTGTTTAAAGTAATAAGATTAAGAATAGTCAACCTGAATAAGGATAATACACACATTGTTTGTAATAATAATAAAAGAAAGGAAAGTTCTCCCGAATATAACAAAATTCAAAAGTATAGTAAAAAATAAGTGGAATTATCTAATGATAATAGAAATCAAGGTTCTATTCCTATCTCCTGAAATTTTGCTGCGGCATTTAAGAAATGTGCTGTAATCCAAAATACAGTCCAGTTTTCAGAATAACCTCCTCTTAGATTATGAACATTGGACATATCACCATGTTGAGCAAAATTGGTTTGTTGTAGTTGTTCTCCCTGACTGCCTTTACTGTCGGTAAGTTGAAAACAGCTTCTATACATAACTTTAGAGATTTTTTTGAGAGATTCATTTTTAAGATATCTGCCCATTTTATAAATTTCGGGGGCAAACAAAACGCCATAGACGTCAATATGCTGGTTTTGAGCCGAGACAACTGTCCAACCGGTAGTTTTAAAATTATGATCAGCCAATCTTCCGGCAGGAAGAGGAATATCCCAGACAACTACATAGCTTAAACAAACATCCATAGCATGTTTGGCGTAGGAGAGATATTTCTTATTTCCAAAACGTTCGTAAATTTCAAGAAATCCCTGAAAGGCAGCCCATGCACCCTCTTTATCTTCACAAGTTGCATCAAGGGTTCCGCCCCAATAAGGCTCTTTCATTGACAAATGTCTTTTGACAAAAGTATCACCGGCTTTTAAAGCTGCTTTTTTATAAGTATCGTTTTTGAAAAGCTTTGCAGAAATAGCCAATGGTGCGATTAAAAAAGCTTCTGCGGTTGAAATAGGAGTCCAGTCTTTTTCTAAAATTCTTTTGGATTGGGCATCGCAGCATTTTTTAAGAAAAACTTCCCATTTTGAGGTATCAAGTTTTTTGTTCTTTTTAGCATATTCAATCGCTTTGGCGAAATTGTACATTGCCTGGCCGCATGAAACGGGATCTCCTCCATAGAATTTGTTGTCAGAAAGGGAATAACCAACATTAAACATGCCATTTTCCATAATAGGATAGTCGGAAAGATAATCCATAAGATTCTGAATCTTTATTGAAATGGAGTCATCATTTATATATTTGCCAATTTTCTGCAAAAAATAGCCCGGACTGTCAGCTTGACCGCACCAACCCATAACAATATCTTTGTGAGAGGATAAAGGATACATTCCAAAGCCAAAATCTTTGCCATTGTCAATCCATCTGGTTTTGGCAAATTCATATTTGGAGGATACAATCTCTTTGAAACTTGAGAAACGGTCTGCATCGAAAGGCTTATGCATCTCTATGGAGGTGTAAACCGGTCTTTGAAAGCCGGTTCCTTCCTTTTCGATATTGTACAGCTCGATATAGAACTCCTTTTCAATTACTCTGCCGGGCTCCATGTTGATATAAGTGTCTGTATATTTCATTGGTTTGGTTTGCAGTGCTTTGGCAACACTTCTTTGATGATTGTAACCGATAGGACCGGAGTAGAGAACAAACTCAGTGTAATTGCCATAATTCTCAATTCCCAAAGACCACCATTGATCATTAAGTTTGGCGCCTCTGACAGGACTTGGAACGGTATGAATTGCCGCAGCATTTAAATTTTTTGCATTTTCAAGCATTGTAAAAGGCATTGAAAACCTGTGGTCTTCAAAAATAGCAAAGTCGCCTTTCTGAGCTTTGTAGACAGGGATTATTTTATCATTCACTTTAGCCCCCGCGGGATTGCCATAAAAAAGTATGCCGGGCATATATGGCTTAAGATTCTTGCCATCCATGGAAAGACGGACAGATAAAACAGCATTTTTAAGAGTATCTTTTCCATTCCATTGAAAACGCCTTATTACATGGATTAAACCATTGCTTTCTTTTTTATATGAATCGGAAAGAAGCATTACACCATTATTTATATTCATTTCGCCTGATAGAATAGTCCGGTCGTTGATTTTTTCAATTTTATTGGCAGAAGAGTGTTCCCATTTTTTCATCCAGTCATTTTCCCAAGCATAGGAAACAGACCAAACACCATCTTTTGGGGTTTTTATAATTGTTTTTCCATCAAGCTGGAATTCAATATTAATTTCTCCATTTTTATTGTTTACAATTTTAAAATCCTCTTTTTGAGAAAACGCATTTGAAACAAACATGGAGAGAAAAATTAGGATGCAGCAATTTAATTTGGTGAGTGTTTTGGTTTGCATGTGCCGGTATTATTTTAATGATTTGATACTTTGTAAAAATATTATTATTTCAAAATTAAATTATCAATAATCGGTGTTTTTCTTTCAATAAACAATAATATGTATTTGTATATACTTGTTTTAGCAAAATATTAAACGATTGTTATTATTTCAATTTATATAAACAAGAAGCACTTGCAGATGTTTTAATGATATAAATAGTCTGTAAATACAAATTTTAATTGTACAATTATGGTAAAAGATTTGAATGACGAACTTTTCAGTAAAGAAATTTTCGATTATAAAGACCCGGAAAATGCTCCGTTGTTGATAAAAAAAGATACTATTATTGAATTTTGGGTAACATGGTGTCCTCATTGCCAAGCCATGATTCCAAGATATGAAAAACTAAGCGAAGAATATCCTGACATAGATTGTTTTAGAATTGAATTGGAACAGCATCCTGAGTTGGCAAAGCCATTTGGAGTTGAAAGTTTTCCGACATTTATTTTTATGAAACCTGATGGTAAAATGGAAAAATGGGTTGGTGAGGTTCCTGAACAAGAACTGGCGGACATGACTAAAAAAGCTTTTGATTTGAAATAACCGACGGTTATAATTTTTGTAAGCAGATATAAAGAAAAGAGAGTTTCTACAATAATAATTGCTTGAAACTCTCTTTATATTTTAATGAAATCTAATTCATCAGTTATGATTATCCTAATCTTTGAGCCTTTTCAAAAGATTATAGGCTTCTACTACGCCAAGTTCTCCAGCCTTACTTAAATCATTGATACCCAACTCGGTTTTTCCTTGATATATATAGACCAAGCCTCTATTAAATAAGGCTTCTGCAAATTCAGGATTAATATCAATAGCTTTATTCAAATCAAGAATAGCAGCAGCATAATCTTTTTGCATACAATAAACATTGGCTCTGTTGAAATAGGCATATATAAAGTTTGGATCCATCTGAACCACTTTGTCGTAGTCCCTTAAAACCATTTCAAATTCAAGTTTTTTGAAATTTATTGTATTTAGATTCTCTTTGACAGAATTGTTCTTTTTGATATTGTCAATAGAACCCTTTGATGGGAGAGAGGCAATAAGATTTAATTTCATATTATTGTTCTCTTCGGAAGAGTTATCCTCCCCTTTTATAATTGAAGTCTCTATTTGTTTCATGCGAATAGCCGCCCTGTTAAAATAGCCAAGCACAAAATCATCTCTAATTAATAACACTCTGTTTAAATCATCAATGGCACTTTGAAAATCCTGAACCAACATAAAGTCCATGCTTCTTCCAAAATATGAGATAGGAGCATTAGGGTTCAATTCAATTTTCTTGGAATAGGAATCAATAGAAGCGAAGTGCTCATCTATTTGATCGGAAGTAAGAGCCGGCTCATCATTGGTCGGGATAAGATTTCTTAGAAGAAAAGCACCTTTGTTGAAGTCGGATACAGATTTTTCAAAGTAATTGGAATCTTTTACCTTATCCTCTTTTTCATAGAAAGAAAGAATAAATGAGCTTTGTAAATCAGCGTCAACATTTTTATCCTGAATTCTGCCCCTTATAGAGGAGCTGTATTTTTGTTTTGAGTTGTCGTTGTCGGCAATAAGGATTTTTTTAAATTTCTGAATATTCTTGTCCGATTCTTTTCTTACCTTTTCAGCCTCAGTTTCGTTAGAGTCATCAGTATCATCATTTTTAGCTAAATCCGGATTGTTCTTCTTAGCCTCTTTTTCAGCTCTTAATTTTTTTTCAAGTTCATAAGCAGCCATAAAATCGGCTTCGGCATTTTTTAAATCATTAAGATGTCTTTTTGATTCGGAACGGGCATAAAGGGCAGGAACAAAATTCGGATATTGTTCAAGAACCTTTGTGTAATCTTTAATTGCATTTTTATAATCGCCGATTTCATCATTTAAAATAGCCCTGTTGTAATAGGCAAAACTGTTCTCAGGCTCCAGACGAATTACATTGGAGAAATCCTCTATAGCTCTATTTCTGTCACCGACCTGAGCACGAAGAAGTCCTCTATTGTAATATGCAATAAGATTGTTTTTATCAAGATTAATGACCCTGTCATAATCGCTCATGGTGCCTCTTAAATCATTAAGATAGTATTTGACCAATCCTCGGTTTATATAATAGGAAGTATAGTCTGGATCCATCTTAATGGCCTTGTCCATATCTTCCAATGCCTCATTGTAGTTTTTAAGAGATGCCTTTATCATGCCTCTTTGAGCATAGGCATAAGAATAATATTTATCAATAGATATGGCTTTGTCCATATCTTTTAATGCAGCCAAGGTGTCTCCCTTTTCCATATAAAGAGCAGAGCGGCTCATGTAAAGATTATAATATGAAGGATGGATCTTTTCTGTTTGAGAGAAGCTCTCCAAAGCATTGTCGTAATCTTTCAACTGAGCATAGGCAATGGCTTTGTTTAAAAGAAATGTCTTATTCTCAGGGTCGTATTTAAGACCGGAATTATAATCCTCAATGGCTCCCTTATAATCATCGAGATTCTGACGGGCAATGCCTCTGACTTGATAGGCATTGACAATGAAAGGATTTCTCTCGATACAAAGATTGGCATCTTCCAAAGCCCCTTGATAATCATCAAGACTTAATTTGGCAATAGCCCTGTAAAAATAAGGCTCGGCCAAATAAGGCTTAATCTTTATGACTTGATTAAAATACTGAATGGAAAGGACATAATCTTCAAAGTAAATGGAGTTTCTTCCGATATCCATTATTCTTGAAGTATTTAGCTGAGCAAATGAAAAAACTATTGAGAAAAGAGATATTATTATTGTCAAAAGTATTCTGCGCATAATCAATGATAGTTGGAGAAAGTGCAAAGCAAAAGTAAACAAATATTATAATTGAGAAACAGTATAAATATTTTTTTGGGTTAAAACAGCCTCTTTATTTCGTGAAAAAGAAAAAAATAACTACAATTTTAAAGTAGCATCTTTAATTTTTGATTTTTATTATCAATGAACGATATCCAACAGCATTTGTTTTAAATAAAATATCTTGTTGAAAATAACCAATCAATCTAAAATAATACTCTAAAAGAAAATATATTCCTGTGATTTTAATTTATATAAATTATAAAATATATGTCAGTATTCAGAATAATCAATAATGCAGATGAACTTGTGGAGGCTTCTAATGATAGAACTGCAAGATATCTTATAATAAGAACAGATTTGAAAGATGTGCCGGAGGTTAAACTTCTTCCTTTTCAAAATGTTATAGGCGAATTTGATGGAAGAAAGATAAGTTTTAAAAATGGTTCGAATGGTTTTTGCCTTACCAAAGGCAATGAACTAAAAAATCTGAAGATAAATGTAGACCCTGATAAAAAAGCAATTTATCAGGACAGTAGTGTTGAAAAGATGTCTACTCATCATCTTTCAAGGATTAATGTTACCGGACAAATATCATTTATAGTCTCTGATAATATCAAAAAAGGTAAGATAGAGGCTTCTTTTATTCATGTGAATTATGCATCGACTGAGCATCTTACCGACAGACCAAATAGATATGGTGTTGATATGATGCAGGGAGCTATGACTGTCTGGAATAAAACAGAGGAACTTAACAGTGAGATTGAAGTTGATATAACACATTTTTCCTGCGGCTCTGAAACAAAGCCTATTAATGGTTCAGGACTTCTTATTTGCGGTGTTGAGGAAAAGTTTGGCACTATTCGCTCTGATATAATCTCCTGTGGAAATATTTATACAAGTGGTGAAATAGGTGAGGGGGTCTCAGATAAAGTTGCTGCCGGCATTGTTGTCGGTTATGAAGTTGTAGTTAAGAATCTGACCAATTATGGGAAGATTTATTGCTATGGTGCAAATGAAATGGGTCTTTATAATTGGGGTACTGTTGAGAGATGGAGTGTTACTGATAGAATAGAAACTCATGGAGTGAACAGCTGTGGTTTTATAAATGCCGGAAATATTGGTAAAATAACTTTTACACATACTGTTGAGACTTTTGGAATTGGTTCAAGAGGCTTTTATATGTTTGATGGGGTTGCCAAGGATATTCATTTTGAGAGAATTGTTACTCATGGCGATGCAGCACCTGCCATTCAATTCAATAGATTTATAAGCAGACTAAGTATTTCCAATGGAATCGAAACTTTTGGAAATTCAATTAATGTTCTTTTTGCCGATGTTGTCAGCATTTCAAGAGCTGATGCCATAAGTATTCGTTTTGGCGGGGTTGTTGGCATGCTAAAGATTACCGGAGATGTGGTGACAAATGGAAAGGAAGCATGTTCAATCTATGATGAAACAAGTATTGAAAAGCTTTATGTAAGCGGCAGTGTTATAGCCAAAGGAGAAAAGAGCATGGCTCTTCAGATAAAAAATGCTTATTTCAGTGCCGACGATGTTAAATTTATTTCTGATAAATATGCAGCCGTAGTGCTTTCTGAGGCTAAAATAAATAATAGCTCAAATCTTACTGCAAATGGAAAGAATGTAGATATTATTATTGATATTCACAGCTCAATCGATAAGCAAATGATTAGTAATGACTCTCTTAAAGGAGTATTTCAGGATAACGTTAGAATTGACTATATGGATAATGTGGAAATGGAAGAAAATAATGTAAATAAACCTCAGGATAAACAAATAACTCCTGATGATTACAGCGCGCCTCCTTACGAGAAAAATTCTCTTAACAGCGATGAGACTCAGGTTATAGCAGGTATGTCCGGCGTTGATAAGTACCAAACAAAATTTAATATTAGGAATTTAAATGAGGAGTCATTTCAAACATCTTCAAATTCTAAAGACAAACCTCATCCGATGGCTTGTGAACCTCCAAAAGATATAAAAGCAAAAGATGAACCATAATGTTTACAGTAAGTTGAACAGGTAAAGAAGAAATTTGTTTTTTGATAAATGAAAGATAAAAATATGACTTGGAACGATATACTTCAATATCTTACAAATGGCAATCCATCTCCTCCCAAAATAGTTGATAGAACCAATGAGGAATGGAAAAAAATATTAACACCCGAACAATATTATATTACAAGGGAGAAAGGAACTGAACAGCCGATTTATGATAGCTGTGCAAAACCTGAGAAAGGATGTTACACTTGCGTTTGTTGCGGTAATCTTCTTTTTGATGTTAAGGAGAAGTTTAATTCAGGACAAGGTTGGCCGAGCTTTTCTCAGCCCGTAATTAAGAATTGTATTAGTTATCATATCGACAATTCTCTTGGAATGGAAAGAGTTGAAGTAGATTGCAATGTTTGCAATGCTCATTTAGGACATGTGTTTCCCGATGGTCCGATGCCCTCAGGTCTTCGCTACTGTATCAATTCGATAGCTATAAAATATCATGCTTCAAGTAAAGGTTTTATAGAGACGGCTATATTTGGTGGGGGATGTTTTTGGTGTACAGAAGCTATTTTTAAAAAAATCAATGGTGTAATAAGTGTAGAACCGGGCTATGCAGGAGGTTTTATTCCTGCTCCAACATATAGCGAGGTTTGTAATGGTAATACCGGTCATGCCGAAGTTATAAAGATTACTTATGAGCCGTCGCTTATAGATTATAAAAGTTTAGTTAGAATACATCTTTCCACTCATGACCCAACAACTCCTAATAGTCAGGGGAATGATGTGGGAACTCAGTATAGATCAATAATTTTCTATAATGGTGAAAAGCAAAAGAAAGAGGCTATTGAAGAAATCAATCATTTGGCTGGTATTTATGAATATCCTATTATTACTCAATTAGAGCCAATAACAAAATTCTATCCTGCTGAGAATTATCATAAGGATTATTTTGAAAAACATCCAAATGAGCCATATTGTAAGCTTATTATCTCACCAAAAATAAAGAAGTTCGAGCAGGTTATTGATACTATACCAATTACTACGGAGGATTATTCCGATTAGAGACTGTTTTAAATTCTATTTACGAGAAATTTTATTATAATTATTATTTATAGGTTTGGATATTTCATTTTTATTAGAAATATCTAAACCTATAAGATTATTGTTAAAAAAAGGTTGAAATTGTTTACTTTTACACGCATTTTAAAGGTATTGCATTTTAAAGAAATAATTTTCTGTCAGTTTAATGGTGTACATAACAATACTTGCAATAAAGCTTTGAAAAATGGAAAGTTAATAATTGAAATATATGAACAAATCACTTCAAATGTTTATGGGAGCAGTCGGTTTGACAATCGCAAGTTGTGCTTCTGAAACTTCTCAGCCTGAAAAAAAGGATGATATAATTGGAAGAAACGAGATTAAAATTGAAAATGGAATTATGACAGCCGAAGTGCTTCAAAGCTTTGGAAGAGTTAGCGGCGGTACTTTGTCTCCTGATGGGAAAAAGGTCCTTTATGGAGTTACTTATGTCAGTGTTGAGAAAAACAAAAGCAATAGAGAGCTTTTTGTCATGAATCTCGATGGTTCGGACAATAAGAAAATTACCTCTTCTGCCAAAAGTGAAAATAATGAGGTTTGGATTGAAGGGGGCAAAAAGATTGCTTTTCTTAGCTCTGAGTCTGGAAGTTCTCAGATTTGGGCTATGAAAGCTGACGGCTCTGAAAGAAAACAAATCTCTAATTATGAGGGGGGCTTGGATGGCTTTGTAATCTCTCCTGATGAGAAAAAAGTGTTATTCTTTGCTGAGATAAAATATGGTCAAACTGTAAAAGACTTATATCCTGATCTGGATAAAGCAACAGGCGCCATTTATGACGATGTGATGTATAAACATTGGAGTGAATGGGTTAAAACTGTTCCACATCCTTATGTTGCTGATTTTTCAATTAATGATATTACAAATATTACCGATATAATGCCCGGCGAACCTTATGAATGCCCGATGAAGCCTTTTGGTGGGACAGAAAGCTTTGCTTGGTCTCCTGATTCAAAGAGCTTGGCTTATGTTTGTCGCAAAAAGACCGGCTTAGCTTATGCCGTTTCTACGAATTCTGATATCTATCTTTATAATCTTGACAACAAATCTACCAAAAATCTAACTGAAGGTATGCTTGGTTATGATACAAACCCGGTATTTTCTCCGGACGGAAACATGATTGGATGGACAAGTATGGAAAGAGACGGATATGAATCTGATAAAAACAGACTCTTTGTCCTTGATATGACTTCAGGAGAGAAAACTGACTTGACCTCTGACTACGATAATAATGTAGAAGGGTTTGTTTGGGGAAAAGATAATTCGGTTATCTATTTCCTTTCTGTAAATCAGGCTACTGAACAGATCTTTAGCATAGAGACAGCAACGAAAAATGTTAAGCAAATAACAAATGGTGACTTTGATTATGCCTCTCTTATCCTTACAGATGGAAATATGATTGCTCGTCGTCACTCAATGTCTGCTCCTGATGATTTTTACTCCGTCTCTTTGGCTAATGGTGAGGCTAAACAATTGACAACTGAAAACAATCATATACTTGATCAGCTTCATCTTGGAAAAGTTGAGAAGCGTTGGATAACTACAACCAGTGGAGAGCAAATGCTCACTTGGGTTGTTTTGCCTGCTGATTTTGATGCTGCAAAAAAATATCCTGCTCTTTTATATTGTCAGGGTGGTCCGCAGAGTGCTGTAAGTCAATTTTGGTCTTATCGTTGGAATATTCAAATGATGGCTGCCAATGGTTATGTTGTCGTTATGCCAAACAGACATGGAGTTCCAGGTTTTGGACAAGCTTGGAATGAACAAATAAGCGGAGACTATGGCGGCCAAAATATGGAGGATTATTTTAGCGCTATAAATACAGTAAAACAAGAACCTTGGGTCGATGAAAACAGACTTGGCGCTGTTGGCGCAAGTTATGGCGGTTTTTCTGTCTATTGGTTAGCCGGTCATCACAATAATCTTTTCAAAGCATTTATTGCTCATGCCGGTATTTTTAATTTGGAGGCTCAATATCTTGAAACCGAAGAGCTTTGGTTTGCAAACTTTGATTTAGGCGGACCTTTCTGGGATAAGAATAATAAAACTGCCCAGAAATCTTTTGAAAACTCTCCTCATAAATTTGTAGACAATTGGAATACTCCAATTTTAATCACTCATGGAGAACTTGATTATAGGATACTTGCTTCACAAGGTATGCAAGCTTTCAATGCTGCTGTTATAAAAGGAATTCCTGCTGAAATGCTTGTCTTTCCTGATGAAAACCATTGGATTCTTCAACCTCAAAACGGAGTGCTTTGGCAAAGAGTATTTTTCCGTTGGCTTGATAAATGGTTAAAAGACCAGCCTGAAACTACAAGTGGAACTTCAATAGCTCAATAAGGTTTATAATAAAAGAATCCGATTCAATAAAGAGTCGGATTCTTTTATTTTAAATATATATCGAGTTAGAATATTAAGATTTTAAGTTGTAGAACTTTTGAAAAGATATATTTAAAAATCTCTTTTACAAAATACATTTGCTAATAAAATCAATATCCTTATTGCAAGTTAAGTGTAAATTATATAATGCTAAAGCATCAATTATAATTGATAAGTGCAAATTATAAAATTGATAATTGAAAATTACACATTTGTGAAAGTGAATGATAAAATCAATACTCTAAAAAGGATAGCCAATGGCAAGATGATAGCAGAGAGAATTAAAAAATGAATTAATATTATAGTAACTTTCCTTTCCAGTCTCATAAGGAGCATGAATGGGCACACCAATATCAAAACGAATCACAATATAAGTTATATCATATCTGAGACCTGCGCCTGTGCCCAAAGCAATATCCTTACCAAAGCTTTTCCATTCAAACTTAGCCTTAGGTCTGTCAACATCCTCTTTTATCAACCAAATATTACCGGCATCAATGAATGTTGCCCCATATAAATTTCCAAGAATAGGGAAGCGATACTCAATATTTGTTTCCAGTTTTAGATTTCCTGTCTGATCAAGATAGGAATAAAGGGCATCTTTTGAGGGATGGTAGCTTCCGGGGCCAATACTCCTAACACTAAAAGCCCGAATACTGTTAGCTCCTCCAATAAAGAACTGTTCGCTGTATGGAACAACTTCTGAATTAAGATAAGGAATCACTACACCTCCAAATATTCTTGCAGCAAGTGTGCTTTTCTCTCCCAATTTAAAATAATATCTAAAGTCGGACGTTAGTTTGACAAACTGAGAAAACTTTCTTCCAAATATGGTTTTATCATTCTCAGCTTCCTTTTTCTGAAAAATAGAGGTCAATCCATACATTAAATTACCCGCTTCCTTTATTGAACCTTGATACCACATTGTAGATTGATTAGGCTTTATAGGTGAATTGTCATAAGTATAGGTATATCCTATAGCCGGAATAAATTGATTCTCAAAACCCAATCTCAAGCCTCTATTCTCATTTATTACCGAATCAAAGGCCGTCGTTGTATTTAAAAGATAACTATATGACAAATCAAAAGGCACAAAAGAATGATGTCTTGTTACAGATGAATTAAAATCATACTGCATAGCTCCTCCAGCTGTAAGCAATCTAAAAAAACCTGATCTATTCAATAGGTTGGCATCAATTTTAAAAGAAGTGGAGGCAGGAAAAGAATGGTCTCTATGAAAAAATCTTGGTGCAAGAAGTTTAGGAACAGTAAGAGTAAAGTTAGCTCCAAATTCATAAGAATTAATTAAATCATTACCTTTTGAATTTTTAGCACCTTCTCCGGTCATCCATTCGTATGATGCGTCAAGTTTGGAAGAGAAAATTTCACCTCCGCCAAAAACATTTCTTTTTGTAACTCCAAATGATGCTCCCGGTCCCTTTTGTTTGTTTGATTTACTGGTAACTTGAAATTCCAACTCGGCATCCATCGGAATATCAAAAGTTGCATCAATTAATACATTAAGAGAATCAATTTTATGTATAGTATCAACCGGAGTAAATGAAATGTCTACATATTTAAAAGTATTTAAACGACTTATATTAGCCTGAGTAGCGTCAATGTCTTTTTGAGAAAATAATTTATCCTCAGAAAATGCCAATGCTCTATAAAGAATCGCTTTCCGCATATTTAGTTTATGTCTATAAAATATGCCGATATTCTTATAAAAAATAGTGTCTGTTGGAGGACGTCCAAAACTATTGTTTAAAGAATAATCTATTTTCCCTATTTTCCATGGTTTTAGTAAAGATTTAGGAAGTCCCTGACGTGGAGTAACTCTCAAAGCCATAGTCTTATTGTTGTAAGAGCTGTCGGCAGTATAGGAAATAAAATCAGGACTGAAATAGTAGAAACCATTATTCCTCAAATATGAAGTTATTCTGGTTCTTTCATCTTCGAGGGTATTTACATTAAAGATATCACCTTTCTTTAGAAGAGATTGAGAGGCAATGTCATTGATTAAAGAATCGGCAGGAGAATTTGATTTAATAAATTCAATAGAAGAATACCTGTAAGGAATAGGAAAATAAACATCATAAGAAATTTTTGCCTTCTTTGGATTGTTAGGATCAACAATCTCTTTATAAGTAACCATTCCTCCGAAATATCCATTGTCCTCCATTATTGTTTCAGCTGCCTTAATTCTAATCGCCGGATTCACCTTTGAGATAAGTACCGGTTTAGCAGCAAATTGTTTATATATCCACTTGCTTATACCATTTTTTTTGTCTCCAAAATTATTGTAAATCCATAATCCAAAAGGGAAAGGAATCCTATACTTTGAGCTGCCTAAAAGAGCATTGTTTGGTGCCACCTCTAAGGCATCCATAACTTGTGATTTAGCCTGAGAGTCAATAGTATCATTATCTTGAGATGTAATATTAATGTCTTTTATTCCGGTATATAGGACCTCTCCCTTGGGAAGGTTCTTCGTAGTGGAACATCCCAAGATTAAGAGAGATAAAATAAATAGTATATATATTTTTCTTTTGTTCATTTCTTGAAACTATATTGTTTTCTCTTTAAATTATTTCTCATCAACATCTTTTAAATGGTTAGATGAAGTAATATTATAATACTCAAACATCTATTTTGAGGATTCAATACTTTCTTTTTGCTCGCTTTTAATCTCCTGTTTTCTTATATATTCCTTTCTGTCTCTTTCTTTAAAGATAAAAAGTTCCTTTAGTTTTCTTATTTTTCTTCTTAAAACAACTCCAATACCTGTTTCTACGATTTCTCCCTCCAAAACGCTTTCATATCCGGTATGATGAAACAATTGCAAAAAGCGGGTATTTGATTTATCAAGACGATATTCCAATGTAACATCATCGATAAATGATTGTGTTTGATTGTCTGTTGACTGATCACCGGATGAAACAGAACCTCCGATAACAATTTTAAATCTATCATTAAACAATTGCTTAGAAAAACGGAAGGTATAATCTGTTCTTTTGCCACCTGCATCAGTTGAATTGTCATAATTGTCGATTCCAAAACTCAAATCAACGCCTTTAAGCGTTGAACCTGCAAATTGATTTATTTCTTTTTGAATAAAAGCATTGATAGCGCTGTTTGCTGTGGTTTTAGCAGTAGTAGTTCCGGGTCCGGTATAAACCTGAGTAATAATTAAATTCATTGCTTGGCGGGAACGTTCTTCCTGAGTCATTGATGCAATTTGTGTTTGGATAAAAGGGTCCTCCGGTGCATTTACCGTAAAAGATACATCGAGATTATCAAGCTTGTTTTTTATCATTATCAGAGCATCAAAAAGAACTGTACGCGTTCCTTTGCCCTCTTCAGTGATAGAGGAGCGGATTTGCTCAAAAGCTGTGATATTAACGTAAGGATTCATAATATCTCCTGTCCAACCGACATAACTTCCTGTTTGTATGTCAAATGTTTTAGCCATTGGAAGAACAGGTAGATTATATCTTACAAAGCCTCCTGTAAGATTGTAGCGTCCATTTAAATCCATATTGCCCATAGGATTAATCCTAAAAGACAAACTTCCGCCCCCTATAAGTTCAACTCTGTCATCTCCATTTGAAGATAGATTAATAGCCATATTAACATTATCAGCAATGCCGAGATTTACAAGCATGTCGATTCCTGTAAACGAATAACTCTTTGCCGGAGCAATGATATTAGTCTTTGTTGTATCTGTAAAAGAGGTAAAGGTAATGAGGTTGTTTACTCTGTTTTGTGCCATGACCGGTGAGTCAAGAAGAGTATAGGTAAAATTTGTTCCTGCCAAAACATTCATATTTCCTCTAATCTTCAAAAGAGAAACAGGACCGGTAATCGTATTATTTAATGAAACAAACATTTTTCCATAGACCATCTGTTCACCCTCATAATTGACATTTAAAAGCTCTATGTTCTGGCCTGAAATCCTTAAATTTGATATTATGTTGTCAAAATTTACCGCATTTATTTCTCCATTTATATTTAATGGATTGTTGTTATAGGCATAAATATTATAATTGTTGAATAGTATTTTATTGTTTTCTATCCTGATAGTTTCATCTCCTAATTTATAGTCTGCATTTGCATAACCGACATGTACATTTCCATTGGCTGTCTTTACCTCGCCTTTAATAACAGGATTTTTCCACTCTCCGGAAATATCAATTTTCCCTAAAATATTTCCGTCCAATGATGCCATTGCATCAGGAATGAAAGGATTTATAATATTTAATGGCGTGCCTTTAAAATCAGCACCCGCTTTAAAGTATGCTGAATCAACTTTATTATCGTCAATAAATGCTGTAAGCACCTCCAATGAATCTATTTGAAGTTCGGCATAAGCTTTAGCGCCAAGATTTTTACCGGTATCATAATTAAATGCAAGGTCTATATTGCCAATGCGTTCATTGTTAAAAATCATATCTTTCAAAACAGAATTACCTGTGATATCCATCTTGTTTTTAAGAAGTTCAAGATTAACCCTTGCATTAAACAGACCTGAAAATGGCGGCACAGAGACTAAATATTTAGAAATTTCAGCAAGCTGAATATTTTCAAGATTTAAATCAATTGCATCCGCATTTTCATTCTTAAAAGGAGTAGTGGTGAGAATTGAGAGTCGAGCATTGTCAGCTCCTTTTATCGTTAAATTGGCATCGATTTTCTTTGAAAAAGAATAATAAATATTGTTGTCGGGATTTATATAATAATTCTTATATAAGATTGTTGATTTGGTATGGTCAAAGGAAAGAGACAATCCATCTTGATTGATATTCATTATTGCGCCGAGATTAAATCCAATGCTGTCAAGACCATTCTTTTGATATAATTCCAGAAAGAATTTGTCATTTTTGAAGATCCCATTTAAATCGACATGATATGAATATCTCTTGGAACTGCCCTTAGTATTTGCTGTCAAAGCAAAATTTAATATAGAATCAATTTGATAGATGTTAAATTTTGCATCTGTTATTAAAAGGGAATCCTTGATAATATTTTTGGACTTGATATAACCCTTTAACCCATTGTTTTTGTCATTAGAGAAATTTACATCCAATGAATCATAGCTGATTCCATGAGAATTAGAATATCCATAAAGCAAATTTTTGTTGCCGGAAGAGATATAAAAATCAAATAATGGAGCATTGGAAAACAGATCATCTATATCGAACTTGTAATTCTTTAATTGTTCCGACAGAGTTTTGCTAAAAGATTTAATATTGACTAAAAGTGAATCCTTATTTAAAGGAGAAATAACATTTGCTTTTAAATCTCCATTTTTTAGTGTCGCATTAATAGTATCCTTATTCGTGAAACCATCAAATTCCAGTTTCCCAAGTTTGTTTATTTTTCTATTGTCGGTAATAATAATATTATCTATTACCGCTGCCAATGAATTATTGTATTTATAATCTGAAGAGGCTCTGAAAATAAATTTAGAGCTGACCTGAACATTCTTGTTTATAACATGCAAAGCCCCCAAATCAACATTTTCAGCATCACCATCGATATTTACTGTTAAAAGGTCTCTCTTAAGCATGCCATATATTGATGTGTTAAAGAAAAGAATTGAGTCTCTGCCTGTTGCCTTTACATTATATCCGTTTTCCCTCAGTTCAAGATTCAGTGTTATGTCTCTAAGAATATTATTATCTATATCAAATCTATCAACATTCATTGAAATGTTGGAAAATGTATTTTTATTAAATATATCCAAGCCCTTTCCTTTTGCATCGCCTTTAAAAGAGACAATTCCTATTGGATTGGTTGGTAAATATCTTTTTACAGAAAGAGAATCAACCGACAAATTCAGGTCGTAACTTTCATTATGTGCAGAAAAATTACCCTTAATATCTATTTTACTCGCAGCTTGTTTTAAAACAATATCTGTGTTGAAATTGCCATTGTCTGCTTTTAACCAGCCATTTACCGCAATGTTTTTTGGAATAGACAATGAATCGATTTTTATAAAAGGTTCTATGATTTTTGGCAGAAACGAGCCATTTCCTATTTCTGTATTGAATGTTATGTCGGCGGAAGCATTTTTCGGAGAATATATGTCTTTTAAATATCCATTGGCATTTACATCTATATAATCAGGAAGCAGTAGAGAAATATCATTAATAATAAGATTGTTTACATCTCCCGCAATCTTAATATTGGCAGAAAGGTTTTCTTTAGGATAATAATTTCTGATTTTCGGTATAAAATGTTCCGTCAAAACATAAAAATCAATAGGTGAAATATCAGCACTAAGATTTGAGTTTAAATTTCCTTTTTTCTTTGAAAAAACGCTCATATCTGCAAATGCAGAACCTTTGATATTTGAATAGGGTGTAAGAATTATTAAATCATCTACTGCCATAAAAGTAGAATCCATCCTGTAATTTCCTTTTAATTGTTTAATAACAAAACCGCTCTGCTCTTTAAAACTTCCATTAATGATGTAGCCTCTTACAGTTTGGATTTGATTATAGATTGAGTCAGCTTCAATATTAATATCTTTCATATTAATATGCATAGGATTAAAACCCTCGCCTAAAGAGAGTGAATCAAGATTCATTGAAAATTCCGAGTCAATAATCTTTAATGAAGATACTGTGTAAGTATTGTCTGAAAGATGAATATTGCCATCTTTAAGTTCTCCATCTTTAAGCACTACATTTAAATCAAATAATTTTGAAATATCTTCAAGTGAATATTTTGAATTTAAGATTTTAAGGTCTCCAATTTTAAACTCCCATTCCAATGAAGAAGAGCTCTTTTCATTGTCTTCTTCCAAGGTATTATATCCCATCTTCATATCTAAATCCAACCCATCGATATAGATATTTGACAGAGAACCTGTTTTAGCTTTTAATTTTATGTTTAAATCAGAAAGCTGTAAAGATTGCAGCTCTCCTTGAAGCTTAACAGATGCGATTAATGATGATAAATCTAAATAAACTCTATCTATATTGATGTTTTTAATTGAAATCTCCGATTTTAAAAGTCTTATTAACGAAATTCCTGTTTTTAGGCTACCCAAATATGCGATAGTATCTCCTTTGTCTGAATTTAAATATAGATTTTCGATATCAACCGACAGCGGAAATTTTAATCTAAAACTATCAATGGAAAGTTTGTAGTCAGTCTTTTTTCCTAATATATCTATAGCTTTCTCCTTTCCTATATCTTGTATGAAAGGTATGTAAATCAAAGAGAAAACAACTATAATAAAAATTATAATTGAAGTGATTGACCACAAAAAGACTTTTAATAATCGCTTCATCTGTCTTTGATTTATAATTTGTCGAGAAGTTATTCTATTGATTTAAAAATAACAAATGAATAATTGCAATTGTTACTTTTTTTCTAAAATAGATAACAATTATACATATCCGATTGCTTATATAAACTGTTTATTATTTTGATAAACTAATATATTATAATTATTGTTCCATTATGGTTTTTAAAAGCTAAAAGTGTTATATAATCAAACATATCATTATGAATAAAAAAATAATTAAATCAGTTGTTTTAATATTCATTCTGCGGATTTAATGCTGTGGCATATTTTAACAATAGTATTATTGTAAGTCTTAATACTAAAAATCTTTTTAACCGACAGCCTATTGTGGCAGGAGAACTTATTATAGACAAATTTATGCTTGCTGAGGATTATAAATTTTGAGGCTATTATTTATTTCTATCCCTGAGTGATAATTGAATATTCATATCATGTTGATTATAATTATTGATATCGATTAATTGCTGATAAGAATAATAGCTTTACTCAATTATTTAAAAAGATGAAACAAACAAAAGCCCTAAATGTTATATAATTTAGATAATTATGTAATAAGTGTATTTTGCTTACAGTCGAATTTTTTAAGAAATAATTTAAGTATAAAACAATAACCTAAATATTTTGAAAATGAAAACAATATTGGAAAGAGCTAATGAAAGGGGATACGGAAAGAATGGTTGGCTTACAACATATTATTCATTTAGTTTTGCTAATTATCATAACCCAAACAGAATGGGTTTTGGTGCGCTTAGAGTTTTAAATGATGATGTCGTTGAGCCTTTGCATGGCTTTGAAATGCATCCTCATAAGAATATGGAGGTAATCACACTGCCATTGAAAGGTTCTCTCCATCACAGCGATTCGAAAGGACATCAGGAGATGCTTCGCTGGGGACAGATGCAAGTAATGAGCACCGGAGCCGGAATGTATCACAGTGAATTTAATGACAAAAGTTCAAAGGTCGCTTTGGAGCTGATTCAAATATGGATTGTCCCAAAGGAAATGAATACTCCTCCAAAATATAAAGTTTGGGATATATATAATATGTTGAAAGAGGATGCAATCTCTGTTATTATCTCACCCGATGGAGAAACTCCAATTTCAATATTACAAGATGCTTGGCTTTCGATAGGAGAATTTAATCCCGAAACAAAACTTAACTATCAACTCCATAAGGAAAATAATGGAGTCTATATTTTTGTGCTTGGCGGAGAATTATTAGTTGAAAGTTTTTCACTTGGTGCAAAGGATGGCTTGGGCATTTCAAAGGTAGATTCATTCTCTGTTGAGGCAATAAAGAAAAGCAGCGCTTTGTTTATTGAAGTTCCTATGGATTAAGATTAAAGGAAAATAAAGAAAAATAAGACCTGTAAACCGGACTAATCTATCCTTCGGCATTAAGATAAAAAGTGAATAAAGACAACGTAGGTATTTAAATCGTCTTATAATACCGTCAGGCATTAAGATAAAAAGTAAATAAAGACAAAGGGCAATCATTGGAAATATTGATTGCCCTTTGTTTGTAATTGTCTCAGCATGAGATATACTTATATGATTGTTTTTTATAATCTCAATTATATTCACATCAATATTTAGATTAAAATTTACACCTATATCTACATAAAACTTTATAATTGAGTTAATGATATAGTGACTTTCTTAAATGTTAAATTGCTTATTAACATTCAAACTCTTATTAATATATTTTTGCCATATTTTAATGTCTTAAAATATAACATTTCACATATTTGACATTAAATGAAATTTGTTTTGCTTCAAAAATGTTAACTAATTGATATATAGTAGTATAAAAAATACAAATTGTTAATATTTAAATATTTCCCAATTTTCATCAGTTAAAAACAAATTTCTCCCAACGATTTAAAAATTTTCATTATCGATTTTTTTTTAATACTTAAGTATTATGATTAAAAAGAGTGATGAAAAATTCATTTTTGATTGTTGATACAGAGAAACTACCAACTGTTTTGCACAAGGTAACGATGGAAGTAATTGTTAAAATGAAAAGGATTTTTGTTAAAACAATAAATAAGCATAAATATAATATTCGGTCTTTGCTTCTTCTTTTCAGTTCACTTTTCTAATAAAAAAATATTTTGTTTAGGAAGTAATAATCATATCCCCACCTTTAAAGGATTATTTATCAATAATTGCTATTCATATTTTCCAAAAGCAAAAATAACATATTTTCAATATGTTTCTAACAAATATAGATATAATTTTCTTTATATCTGAGATTTACCTTTAAAATCTTTCGTTTTTTTTTATTATGATTAATAAAATAGAAATTGCTTCATATAACCGGTTAATAAATATTTATCAAAATGATTTTTTCTATTTCACCTCATTTATTCAAAATAAAACTAAGCTAATGTTTAATTATTGATAATAAGAAGTCCAACATATAATAACCTGTAACAATTAACATATAAAAATTGCATATTAATATTTATTATATAATATTTGTAATTGTGGTCGCACACAATTAGATTATTTAATATGTTAAACACAAATTTATATGCCTATGGTATGACTCTCTCCTTTTAGAATACAATTAACAATTATCAAAAATTCTCAAGCATTAATTTATGAAAAACACACAAAACAACAAAATGCAGAGAAAAGTGTCGTTATTAAAAATTATTTTCATTTCTTGTTTTCTTCTCTTATGGCATTTTTCATATGCAAGCGGTAATAAAACAAATACGATAAATTCTGAAGTATCGGAAATAACACAACAAGAAAAATCTTTAAAAGGAACTGTTCTGGATGAAAACAATCAGCCTTTACCCGGAGCAACTGTTCAAATAAAAGGTTCCTCACGAGGAGTGATAACCGATATTGATGGTACATTTACAATAAATGTAAATGAAAATGATGTTCTTATAGTATCATTCATCGGCTATATTAACAGTGAGATAAAAGTTGGTAACAACACAAGTATGAGCATCTCTTTAAAGCCTCAAATTAACGAGCTTGAAGAGGTGGCAGTTGTTGCTTTTGCAAAACAAAAGAAAGAGAGTGTATTGGCATCTATAACCACGGTAAAGCCTTCAGAACTTAAAGTTCCAAGCAGTAATCTATCTACAGCATTGGCAGGAAGAATAGCAGGATTGGTTGCCTATCAAAGAAGCGGAGAGCCGGGTGAGGATGATGCAAGCTTTTTTGTAAGAGGTGTAACATCTTTTACTTATGCAAGTGGACCGCTTATTTTGATAGATGGTGTAGAAATGAATTCTTCTGATTTGTCACGTTTACAACCGGATGATATTTCAAGCTTCTCTATAATGAAAGATGCTGCGGCAACAGCATTATATGGAGCAAGAGGTGCCAACGGAGTTATTATGGTTACAACAAAAGAGGGAACAGAGGGAAAGGCTCAGATATCTTTCAGATATGAAACTTCTATCTCATCGCCTACAAGAAAGGTGGAGCTTGCAGATCCAATAACCTATATGAATCTTAATAATGAGGCTGTTTTAACAAGAGACCCCATGCAATCGGTTCCTTATTCTATGGAAAAGATTGACAACACCATGAAAGGTGCCAACAAAATGGTATATCCCGCTAATGATTGGTATGATATAATGTTTAAAGACAATACATTAAATCATAGGTTTAACTTTAATGTCAGCGGTGGAGGTAAAGTTGCAAGATATTATATTGCAGCAACTTACAATCAAGATAATGGAGCTTTAAAAACTGATTCAAAATCCAATTATAACAATATTGATTTAAAGAGATATTTATTGAGATCAAACATAAATATCAATCTTACAAAGACAACAGAGGCTGTAGTACGTTTACATGGAACATTTGATGATTACACCGGTCCATTAAGTGGAGGTGACGCTATTTACAATCAAGTAATGAGAGCCGACCCTGTGCTTTTCCCTCCATATTATGATCCCGATGAGACATACAAGCATAAAAAACATATATTATTTGGAAACTATGACCAAGGACAATATATAAATCCTTATGCCAATATGGTCAAAGGTTATAAAGATTATACCAAGTCGAAAATGCTTGCTCAGTTTGAAATAAAGCAAAAATTGGATTTTATCACTAAGGGATTGAATATCCGTGCATTATTCAGCACAGACAGATATTCCTATTATGATGTTCAGAGATATTACAATCCATTTTTCTATACAATTGGCATGTATGATAAAAATCAAGACACATATCTTTTGAGTTGTCTTAATCCAACATCAGGCAGTGAGTCATTAGATTATAAAGAGGGAACCAAACAAGTAACTTCAACAACCTATTTTGAAAGTGCTATTAATTATGACAGGACTTTTAATGAAAAACACGGAATAAGCGGATTGCTTGTTTATACAATGAGAAACTACTTGGCAGGAAATGCGGGAAGTTTATTATTGTCTTTGCCTCATAGAAACATGGGATTATCCGGACGTTTTACCTATTCTTATGACAGCAGATATTTCTTTGAAGGCAATTTTGGTTACAATGGTTCTGAAAGATTTGCAAAAAATCAAAGATTTGGATTTTTCCCTTCTGCAGGATTTGGATGGGTTGTTTCAAATGAAAAGTTCTTTAGCGAGTCTGCTTTAAACAAAGTAATGAATAAATTAAAGTTTAAAGCAACCTATGGTTTGGTAGGTAATGATGCAATAGGAAGCGATTCAGACCGTTTCTTCTATCTTTCAGACGTAAATATTAATAATAGTGGACGCCAATATGTATGGGGTGAAGATTTCGGTTATATAGTAAATGGTGTATCGATCAATAGATATGCCAATGAATTAATAGGCTGGGAGAAATCTAAAAAGATGAACTTGGGAATTGAAATCTCTTTATTCAATTCTATTGATATACAAGCTGATTATTATACCGAACATCGTTCAAATATATTGATGTCAAGAGCCGATATTCCTGCAAGTATGGGATTACAGGTAATTCCTCAGGCAAATATAGGCAAGGCAACAGGAAATGGTGTTGATTTATCAATGGATATAAACCATTCATTTAATAAAGATTTTTGGATGTCAGGAAGGTTTAACTTCACTTATGCAAAAGCTAAATATAAATATTATGAAGAGGTTGATAATACTTTAACACCTTGGCTTTCAAAAATAAATACACCAATTTCTCAAACATGGGGATATATAGCAGAACGTTTATTTGTTGATGATCAGGAAGTATTAAATTCTCCTGCTCAAACATTTGGAGATTATAAAGGCGGTGATATAAAATATAAAGATATTAATGGTGATGATGTAATCAATGAATTGGATAGAGTTCCAATTGGTTATCCGACTACTCCTGAAATTATTTATGGATTTGGATTAAGTGCCGGTTATAAAGGATTTGACTTTTCATTCTTCTTCCAAGGACTTGGCAACGAATCATTTTGGATTGATGCAACAAAGACAAGTCCATTTATTGATACTGATGGCGATGGAAGCGTAGCTTCAAAGAATGCACTATTGAAAGTTTATGCCGACAATCATTGGTCAGAGGATAACAGAGATGTACAAGCCTTATGGCCAAGATTGTCAAATGAGATTATGTATAACAATACCCAAACAAGTACTTGGTTTATGAGAGACGGCTCTTTCGTAAGACTTAAGTCTGTTGAGTTGGGATATAAGATACCTGCAAGTATTACCAGAAAGGCAAGTATATCTAACCTAAGGCTTTATTGCAGTGGCGTCAACCTTCTAACATTCAGCAAATTTAAGTTGTGGGATCCGGAAATGGCTGGGAATGGAATGGCTTATCCTATTCAAAAAGTAATTAACGTGGGTCTACAATTATCATTCTAATAGTTTATTCTATGAAAAAAATATATTTAATATTTATTAGTTTGGCTTTTTTATTAAATAGTTCTTGTGACGATTACTTGGATATTGTTCCGGATAATGTTACAACTTTAGATCATGCCTTTTCTGATAAAGTAAGTGCTGAGAGATTTTTAGCAACTATTTATTCATATATGCCCAAAATAGGAGACTGCTCCTATGATCCTGCTATACAAAGCAGTGATGAATTTGTAATTTGTGAATCTACTTGGGATGCATCGGGTTTTGCCAATTATCCCGGAAATAGAATTAAATCAGGTTTACAAAACACCAATAGTCCTTATTATAATTTTTGGGAGGGTATCAATGGCGGTAGAGGATTGTTTATTGCACTGAGAGATTGTAATATTTTCCTTGAAAATATTGATAAAGTTGGTGCAGACTTGTATGAAGATGAGAGAGAACAATGGATTGCTGAGGTCAAGTTCTTTAAGGCTTTCTATCATTTCTATCTTTTGAGAATGTATGGACCAATTCCACTTATTAAGGAAAATTTTCCTATTAGCTCAGGTACATCAGAAATAAGAATGTACAGAGATACTTTTGATGATTGCGTGGATTATATTGTGCAATTATTGGATGAAGCTTTGGAAGTATTGCCATTGACAGTTAACAATGCAGCTACAGAATATGGTAGAATAGTTAAACCAATAGCTGCAACTTTAAAAGCAGATGTATTAATAACTGCAGCAAGTCCTTTATTTAATGGCAATACTGATTTTGCCAAATTGGTTGATAATAGAGGAATAAAACTTTTTAATGAAACATACGATGAGAGTAAATGGCAAAAGGCAGCCAAAGCATGCAAAGAAGCTATAGATATTTGCAATGATGCCAATATCAGTCTTTATACATTTAATGATAATAGATATTCTTTGTCAGATCAGACAAAACAACTTCTGACAATAAGAAATATCATGACTAAATGGAATCAAGAGATGATTTGGGCTAATCCTCAGGCTACAACAAATGGTTATCAGACATCCACATTACCATTCTTAACTCAAGCACATATTTCTGCGGCAGCTACAAATCCTGCTTATGGTGCTTCATTAAATATGGCTGAATTGTTTTATTCAAAAAATGGAGTTCCTATTGAAGAAGATATTTAATACAATTATGACGACAGGTATAAAACTAAAGTCGTGAATGACAGTTGGCATTATTATTATATAAAAAATAATTTTGAAACGGCTATTCTTAATACAGACAGAGAGCCTCGTTTTTATGCTAATCTTGGATTTGACGGAGGTCTATGGTATGGAAACGGTAGATACAAAGATGTTGGAGTAGGCACAACTGCTGAACAACCTTATGTTGTAACTGCTAAAGCAAGCGAACCAAGTGGAAAGCTTAGTGATATCAGATATTCAAAAACAGGCTATTATGCTAAAAAACCTTCCCATTTTGAATCTGCATTCTCTACTACCGGAGCTTTAACATTGACAAGATATACTTTCCCTATTTATCGTCTTGGTGATTTATATCTTATGTATGCTGAAGCATTGAATGAAACATTGGAACAACCTAATGAAGAGGTATTTTCTTATGTAGATTCAATTAGAAGCAGAGCAGGGTTGGAGAATGTCAGAGATAGCTGGCTTAAATATTCTAAGCTTCCAAATAAGCCTATGACTAAAGATGGTATGAGAGAAATAATACAACATGAAAGAGGTGTGGAATTAGCTTTTGAGGGGAAAAGATTGTGGGATTTGAGAAGATGGAAAAAAGCTCATATTGTATTTAACGAATATGTAAAAGGATGGAATGTGGCAGGAAAAAATACTGCAGATTATTATAAAATTGTGTACATAGAAAAGAATGAATTTTTTACAAAGAATTATTTGTGGTCAATAAGATTAAGAGAGCTTAGGACAAACACTAATCTTGTTCAAAATCCACTTTGGTAAATAATTATTTGTTAATATTTAAATAATTAGAAATATGAAATATATAAATTGTTTAATAGCATTTCTTCTTTCATTTATTGTTGTATCGTGTGAAGAAGAATATGTTGGGCAATATCCGGTAGATTCTACTGCTCCAAAAAACGTGTCAAATGTTGTTGTAAATAATATTCCCGGAGGAGCTGTTCTTACCTATGATTTGCCAAAGGAAAGTGACTTGATGGGGGTAAAAGTAATATATACTCTTCCAAATGGAAACTATCAGGAAATGATGAGTTCTGCTTTTTCAAGCTCTCTTACTATAAAAGGCTTTGGTAAATCTACCTCTGTTCAGGTAAAAGTTGTAACAATGGATAAAAGCTATAACACCTCAGATCCAATATTTGTAGATATTCAGCCTTTGGACTCTCCTGTTTACAATGCTTATAAATCACTTAAAATAACTGAGTCATTTGGTGGTTTAAAATTGGAGTGGGAAAATGAAGAGGGTGAAAATATAGTAGCTAATGTCATAATTAAGGATGAAGAGAATAAATACAGACCCTTAGAGACAATATATAGCTCAGAGAAGAAGGCTTTAAGATCGGTTAGGGGCTTGGATAATGTTCCTACTGATTTTGGATTTTTCTTTAGAGATACTTATAATAATTATACAGATACTCTTTATCTTACTCTAACTCCTATTCATGAAGTTTTATTGGACAAAACATTGTTTAGAGCAATGACGCTTTCTCCAAAATTCAAATTACATTCTTTTGGCAAAGGTGGAATGCCTGCAATGTGGGATAATATTACAGCCACTGCAAATAATTGTTATTATATTATGAATGGTAATACGGAAAATCCATACTTTACTATGGATTTGGGAGTATATGCTAAACTTTCAAGGTTTAAATTATGGCATAGAGCTGACCAAATTTATAAACTTCATTCTCCAAGAAATTTTGAGATTTGGACAACTTATGATGAAACTAAAGCTAACGATCCTGATAATTGGGATGGATGGGAATTGGTAAGCGAATATAATTCCTCAAGACCGTCAGGTATTGATTCCGGAGACCCAACAGGAGAGGATGTTTCTTTTGGCCAGGCAGGAATAGAATATGATATACCAATAGAGGCTAAAGCTTTAAGATATATCAGATTAAGAAGCACCTTATCATGGGGTGGTGGAGAAAATGGAGTTCAAGGTATATTTATTGCTGAATTGAGCTTTTATGGAAGTGTAGTTGAATAATGACTATAAATAATTATTACAATGAAATCGCCATAACTCACCTAAAGATGAGATACCCAATAAAAGGTAAATAAATGGCACATTTGTACCTTAATGTAAAAAATAAATTATACACAAATGAAAATATATTTATATATAACAATAATTTATTCAATAGTTTTTTTCGCCTCATGCAGTAATATGAATGATATGCATGATCCTTATATGAAGAAAGGTGAAACAAATTATATTGGCAAGATAGATTCTTTATATGCCTATTCAGGCTATGATAAAGTTAAGTTGATTTATTGGATTACAGATCCAAGAGCTGTAACAACCACTATATATTGGAATGATAAAGAGGATTCTGTAGTGGTTAATATTCCAAAACATGCACCATCTGATACCCTTTTTACATTGCTTGATCCTATTCCTGAGAGTGACTATACATTTAAATTTATAAATAGGGATGATCAAGGTGACAGGTCTATCTATTATGAGAAATTTATTAATGTTTATGGAAAATTTTTTTCTTCAACACTTACCAATAGGGTTGTTAAGAGCGCAGCTTTAAACAGCTCTGATGAATTGGTAGTTACTTTTGGAGGAAGTAATGATTCCAAAGAGATCGGAATAGAAATTGAATATATGGATCTTGATGGTAACAGCGCAAACTTATTTATTGCAAGTGAGGATTTGATAGCTAATATGGTTATTCCAAACTTTGATAAAAATTATGATGCTTTCTACTCAACATGTTACAAACCATATTTGGAAGCTATTGATGTGTTTAAAGCTGATAAAGCACAATTGTATACTGTTAGTGAATAATTAAAAATATAAAAAGGTACAGGTGTTATTTTTATACCTGTGCTTTTTTTTAATCGCCATAGCTCACTCAAAAATGAGAAATCAAACAAAAGGTAAATAAATGGCGCATTTGTACCTTAGAGGTAACGGTTATAAAAAAAATATTTACAAATGAAAAGAAGAGATTTTATAACAACTTTAGGCTTACCAGGTCTTTTCCTACCTGCTAATCTTTATTCAGAAAGCTTTAAACCAAAGACTTTTTTCAAAAATAAAAATATAAAAGTTAATGATAATTGGGATGTGATTGTTGTTGGAGCCGGTCCTGCTGGTTGCTGTGCTGCAATTTCTTCAGCAAGAGAAGGAGCAAAAACTCTTCTTATAGAATCATCAGGTATATTAGGTGGAATGGGCACAACCGGATTATTAAATGCTTGGTGTCCATTCTCTGATGGGGAAAAAATAATTTATAAAGGATTGGCAGAAAGGATATTTCTTGAATCAAAAAAAGGTGTTCCTCATGTTTCCGAAAAACAATATAATTGGGTCCCTATAAATGCTGAATACTTAAAGAAAGTTTATGATAATTTGGTTACAAACTCAGGCGCTTCTGTTTTGTTATTTTCACAATTATGTGGAGTTGAAATGAAAGATGATGAAACAGTAGATGGCTTGGTAATAAGTAATAAAGATGGATTAACTATTTATAAGGCTAAAGTTTATATAGATTGTACCGGTGATGGTGATTTGGCTGCGTGGGCAGGAGCTGATTTTAAAAAAGGGGATGAGGAAGGAAATGTTCAACAATCTACACTTTGTTTTACTATAGCAAATGTTGATATGGATAAATTAAAGGAGGAGGCTCCTTTACATAGTGGAAATAAAAAAAGTCCTATTCACAAAATGATAACCTCAGGGCGTTATCCTTTGATCAAAGATGCCCACATGAATGATAAATATATAGGTGGAAATTGTATTTCATTTAATGCCGGTCATTTAACAGTCGATAGTACCAATCCTGAATCTTTATCTCAAGGAATGATTAAAGGAAGAGAATTAGCTGATGAACTTTATGAAGGATTAAAAGAGTTTAGTCCAAAAGCTTTTGGCAATTCATTCCTTGTATCTACTGCTCCTGTTATGGGAATTAGAGAGAGCAGACGAATAGTCTGTGATTATACTTTTACAATAGATGATTGGTTGGCAAGAAAATCGTTTGATGACGAGATAGGAAGAAATAACTATTATGTAGATATTCATAAGTTAAATGCAAAACAATATGAGAGGTACAAAAAAGGTGAATCTCATGGTATTCCTTTTAGAATTATGCTTCCTAAAGGAATTAATAATGTTATTGTTGCCGGAAGATGTGTCTCTACAGACCCTTATGCTTTTGGAAGTTTAAGGGTTATGCCTCCATGTCTTGTTACCGGAGAAGCAGCAGGAGTTGGAGGTGCATTATCCATAAAAAATAAAAAAATTAATATTCATAATATCGATATAGATTATCTGCGAAAAAGATTAAAGGAAGAGGGCCAATTGATTTGAAAATAAAACGATATATAATATTTATATTTCTTTATTTTAGAATGCATACATTTAAAAGCATTATGTTAATAAAAAAGGATAATCAGCATTTAATTTCGCTGATTATCCTTTTTAGTATTATTAAAATAATGATTATTGAGAGATGCTCACTGTTTTCTTTTATTCTTTTTGAACTGTTCCATTTTTCTTCTTTCAGCAATCCTTGAAGCTTCGGAGGCATTTGGCTTAAAGGCAAAATTCTTGGGATATAGTTTATCCATCAAATCAGGTCTTTTTATTCTTTGAAGAGCTTGACGGATATTGTTTCGTTCTTCGGGAAGATACCAAAAAAAATATTGGCGCTGGCGAAGCTTTTCCTCTTTAGAGTGAGCAGTATAAACTTTCTCCAAAGTGTAGGGGTGTATGCCGGTATAATATATCTCTGTTGAAACAGTCATCGGAGTAGGAGTAAAGTCTTGAATCTGTTCAAGCTTAAAGTCAAGTTTTTTAGTCTTAACAGCAAGTTCAGCCATATCCTCCTCTGTACTTCCAGGATGACTTGAAATAAAATAAGGAATTATTTGTTGTCTTAAGCCCGACTCAGAGTTAACCTTGTCAAAGAGTTTTTTAAAATCTTCAAAAAGAGAGAACGATGGCTTACGCATAATTGAAAGAGTCTTCTCAGAAGTATGTTCAGGAGCAACCTTAAGTCTTCCTGAGACATGTTTGGAGATAAGTTCCTTTGCATATTCCAAATTTGTCTTATTGATTTTTTCCTCCTTATTATGATGTAATATAAGATCGTATCTTACACCGCTTCCTATAAAAGACTTTTTTACTCCAGACAAAGCATCGACAGCTTTATAGACTTCCAGTAAAGGTCTATGGTCAGTATTCAGATTCGGACATACAATAGGATTTAGACAGGAAGGTTTTTTGCAATTGTCGCAAATATCTTGATTTTTGCCCCTCATTTTATACATATTAGCAGAGGGTCCGCCCAAATCACTAATGTATCCTTTAAAATCAGGCATTTGAATAACCTTTTCAACCTCTTTAATTATGGATTCTTTTGAGCGTGAAGCAATAAACTTGCCTTGATGAGCCGAAATAGTACAAAAAGCGCACCCTCCAAAACAACCTCTGTGCATATTGACAGAGAATTTAATCATATCATAGGCAGGAATTCTCTTATCCTTATATTTGGGATGAGGAAGTCTTGTGTAGGGAAGATCAAAAGACGCATCTATTTCCTTTTCAGTCATAGGCGGATATGGAGGGTTTACAAGAACTGCTAAATCTCCTGTCTTTTGCCATAATCTTATACCATGCTTTTTATTTGATTCCTCTTCAATGTGACGAAAGTTTTTTGCCTGTTTGATTTTTTCTTTCTTACATTCTTCAAATGAGAAAAGAATAATATTCTCTTCTTTGCTTAAATCTTTCATCTTTTCAAGAGGCATTCTTATAACGCTTTGAGGAAGGTCGGTAATATCATTGAATTTTTCGCCATTCAACAGTCTTTTAGAAAGCTCTATTAAAGGGTGTTCACCCATCCCATAAATAAGCATATCAGCTTTTGATTCGGTTAGAATAGATGGACGAAGTTTATCTTCCCAATAATCATAGTAGCCAAGTCTTCTTAATGATGCTTCTATTCCTCCGATAACAACAGGTGTATTAGGATAAAGTTCTTTAAGAATGTTGGAATAAACAATTGAAGGGAGATCGGGACGCATTCCTGACTTTGCATCAGCGGTGTAAGCATCATCCGAACGAAGACGTTTATTTGCAGTATAATGATTGACCATTGAATCCATTGCCCCAGCAGATACTCCAAAGAAGAGTCTTGGCTCACCAAGTTTTTTGAAGTCACGAAGATCGTCCCTCCAATTTGGCTGAGGAACTATTGCCACTCTCAATCCTTGGGCTTCAAGAACACGACCTATGACTGCTGCTCCAAAAGATGGATGGTCAACATAAGCATCACCGCTAAAAATTATTACATCTAAATAATCCCAACCTCGAATTTCAATCTCTTTTTTTGTTGTAGGTAACCAATCTTGTAATCTCATAATTGATTTAGCATATATGGAGGGCAATTTTTATTGTGCCATTTTGTTAATAATATAAGCAAGTAGATATTGCTTTAAATGCAAAATTACTATAAAAGCTTTAGCTGGTAATTTTTTTCATTCTTTAAATGGAAGAACAATTGTATCATTTAATTGTTTTTATAAAAGTATGTACATGTGTGTGAATTATTATTTGCAAATGTTTTTAACAAACTTAATTGAAAATCATATTATTATGAGTAATGAAAAGTTGACTATTTTATGGACAAGCGGAGAAAAGGATGTAGCTGCTAAAGTTGTTCTTAAGTATGCGGAAGAAATTGTAGAGCATAAGTTATGGAATGAGATTGAAGTTATTGTATGGGGACCATCTGTTAAACTTCTTTGCGATGATAATGCTGTAAAAACAAAAGTTGAAAAACTGATTTATCAGGGAGTTGAGTTCTCAGCTTGTATAGTCTGTACTGATGATTATGGAGTAGCAAACATTCTAACACAAATGGGAGTAAGGCTTGAAATGGTAGGAGAGAAACTAACTCATCTTATACAAGACCAAAAGCCCTTGATTTCATTCTAAAAATATTGCAGGATATGTGATAATATTTTCTTGAAATTTTATCACATATATAACTGGACACAATTTTTTCAAAAGACGGAAGCTCTTTATTTATAATAAGATCAGCTTTAAAATATTTCATAATTATATCAACCGATAAATAATCTGGAATAACAATAGTAGCTGATTGTGCAGGCGAAATATTTAAAGGTACCTTGGGTATAAAGCCGGAATTTGTTTATATATATTCAGCTATAGCTCAAACTTTTTCTTTAAGATTTGAAAAGGCTACAAAAACGATATTTCCAAGAGAAAAATCAATGATATTTCTCCCTTTGAAAATAATTTGACTCGCAAAGCCGCTTCCTGAAATAACATCCATATTAATAAATGTGTCTATATAAGGTTTATTATGTGAAAAAGATCAATATTGTTTAAGCAAAAGTATATTGTTTTTACAATCACCTCCTATTCAACTGCTTTTGGAATGGATGTTTTTTCATACTTAAGCTCTGAAAAAAAACCGTTTTTTGTTAATTGGATATATCTAAAAATATTGTTAATAAAGATGCTCATCCATCTTGAAAATATAGCTTTTCCTAAATATGATTGCCATTATTGTAAAAAGCAACATGATAGAGCCGTTAAAATAGAAAGGGAAAAGTTGGGAATGAGAGTTAAATATGATTTTGCCAATGTCTATTATAAATGGCGTCATTGTTATGCCTAAATAATTGGCTGACATAATATATGACAAGTAAAGAGTCGATTGGTCTGCATTGGGAGAAATTTTTGCTGTTTTATCGTAAAAGATTGGTTGCAATGTGCCATATCCAAATCCAATTAATGCTGAAAAGACAAGATAATTAAGGAAAGATGTGCCTATAGTTACACCGAATAATCCTATAACCATAAAGACAAGGCAGAAAAAAGGAGTTGTCTTTTTGAAAGTGTTTATAACTTGGCTTAAAAAGAATCCTGGTAAAGTAATCATAAGGTAAAAAGACGCATTGACAACCCCGGTTTGAGTCTCGCTCATATTCTCCTTTTGCATTACGAATGGAATATAAAGGGCAATAACTATGGCGCCTATTGTTACTAAAAAGTAGAACCCGATAATTGCCCATATTCTCTTTTTGATTTGCAATTGACTTGAAATCGGAGAATTTAGTATTTTATTGACCTCTTTTGCTGCAATCTTTTGTTTAATTTGCTGTGCTTGATTCAAAGAATAATGAAGATGCTTTTTTGTCAGAAAAGGAGAAAGAAGTAAAGGAATAATTGGGGTTAGATAAACAATAAAAGGAAGATGCCATCCTTTATTTGAAAGTGCTCCTACAACAAGTGTTGAAATTATTAAAGAGAAATTGGCTATACCTGATTTTATCCCTAATTGCCTCATCCGGTATTCACCTGTAAAATATTGAGCCAACAATCCGGCAGCAAGAGGAATGATTATACCGCACCCTATTCCCAAAAGACAACTAATGATTATTAGCATAGTCATTGTTTCTGCAAAGAAATAGGCGATACCTGATGCTAAAAAAATAATTAGTCCCAATACAACTAAAATTACTTTGTTGTTTGATAATGATAGTTTCCCGGAAATAAGGATAAAGGGGAGAATAAACAGATTCGGTAAAACAGTTAGCAGTTGAATCTCAAGATGGGTTACATTTGGAAAGACTTTGTCGAGTTCGCTTAAAAGTGGTGAAATTGCCAAACCAGGCAAATCCACCACTAATGATATAGACCAAATTGCCAAAAGAGATATAAATGGAATATTCCCTTTTCCCGTTTGTATAGAGTACATGATAGTTCTTATCTTTTTAACTTAATAAAGTTATTTAATTTTCTTTTTCTTTCTCAATGGCTGCTTCTATCTGAGTCTGAGATGGGACGTATCCCTCCGGCCATTTAGATTTTTCACTTGGTTTTCTTCCTTCTATTTCGTAATCAAAAGGATAAAACTTTGAGGCTGGATTTCGCCAATCTTTCTTTCTGAGAGCATATACGACAAAAGGAAGAGCAACAAATATTATTGATCCAACAGAAAGAACTCCTATATAAGTTGCAGGGCTGCCTGTCGTTATTTGAGAAGGCGGAATAAAGCTGAGAATTAAAGCAAACAGTGCACCGCCTATACCTATAACAGATACTATCCAGATACCAAGCATACCTCCTGGAATTTTGAATCCTCTTTTTTTGTTTGGTTCGGTATACCTTAACTTTAAAGCTGCACCAAATATAAATATTACCATCACCAAATAGATTATGGTTGCCATTTGGCTCATAATCTGATAGGCAGACTGAACTGATGGAAGAATGACAAGGACGAATGTTAATATAGTTACAAAAATTGCCTGAATGTAAAGTATAGAGGTGTCTATGCCATTTTTATTGGTCTTTTGGAGACTTCTCGGAAGATAACCACTTTTAGCAACAGCCATTAAACCTGTTGATGGACCCGCGATTATAACACTTACTTGACCTATTACTCCAAAAGTAATTAATCCTGCCATTATATTGCCTAACCAAGGAATGCCTAATGCACTCCATAAGTCGCGATAAGCGACAAGCAAGCTTTGTAATAGATTGATATCTTTTTGCGGTACTACAATTCCGATAGAAAGAGTGGCAAAAATAAATATTATTAGAATCGCTATTGTGGCAAGTAAAACAGATAAAGGAAAGTCTTTCGCCGGATTTTTCATATTTTGAATATGTACACCCTGCATTTCCATTCCTCCATAGAAAAGAAAAATAGAGGCTGCCAGTACAACAGTGCCGAGTTTAGAAAAATCAGGGAAAAAAGGTTGATGCAATGGAAGTTCAATCGGTTTGCCAAGTAAAAGGTAGACTATTCCAAGAATAATAAGTATCGCTCCGGGAACAATTGTGCCCATAAAACCTCCAATAGTACTTAATTTGTTTGCAGATTTTATACCTCTAAATGTATTAAATGTGGAAAACCAATAAATTCCAAGAAGTACAATTATGGTGTAAAGTTTGTTGCTTGCAAGCTTTTGGTCGAATGATTCCGGCCAAAAAATATAGGCTAATGATACACTTGCAAACATTAATACAGACGGAAACCATATTACTACTGTTTGCCATTCTAAATACATTGCTGCCCACCCGAATCTTGGCCCGAAAGCTTCCGAAACCCATCTAAATAAACCTCCACTTTGAGTATAGGTTGAAGCTAATTCAGCACAAACTAAAGAATAGGGAATTAAGAATACCACAGCCGCAAATATATAGTAGAAAATAGAGGTTAATCCGAACTCTGCTTGTGAGGGAAGTCCCCTTAAGCTTACTATTGTTGTAATGATCATAACCGTCATTGTAATCATAGATATACTTGATTTTACAATAGGCGATTTTTTAATCTCGGAAGATGTGTTGTCTTTTGTGGTTGCCATAAACTATTGCTGTTTAAAATATTAATTGATATTATTTGTAGTAATTAATGCCTGACACATATTTTTTATATGTAAAACACACTACTTATTATAACATCTTCTAAAACAATAGTATCAATACCTTGAAGAAAAATTAAAATAATAAAATGTAATTAAGCAATATTTAAATTTTAATAGGCTCAATTATGATAAATGATTAATATTTGATTGTCGGTTTTATATAACCTTGATTGTAAGTAAGAAATGTATAATCATTTTTAATGGTAAATGGACACCATATAAATTTTTTTATAAGAGAATAAAGAACGTTTAATGTTGAGATGAAATGATTGCATTATGTGTAATTATTTAAAGACAAATAAGGCTCTTTGATTATTGAGTAATAGTCAAAGAGCCTTATTTTTAGATGTTTATTGACAATAATATCAAATATATTTATCTGATAATTTTATTTTCAAATCGTTTTTAAAGAAATAGCATTTTCAAAGATTTATATTTATCTAATGCTTCTGCTGTTTAATGATTTAATAAGCATTTCATCCTGACCTATTCGTTTAATAGCTAAGATATTTAAAACAATAGTCAAAGCAGGAATTAAAAGCATAAAATATTTAACTGATAAATCACCTGAAATCTCTTTTCCAATAAGGTTAGTTTCATAAAAGAAAAGGGCATAATAAAGAATATTTAAGACGGAACTGAAAATGCAGAATCTTATTTGAAGCAATCTTTTCTTAAATAGAAATATAGCAATAAATGGAATAAAAATCATACACATGATAAGGATGAAAATAGGCCACACAACAAGTTGAGGGTTCTCCAAATCAGCAATATTTATAAGTGAGTCTGCTCTTAACATATAAACAGTTTCAGAAGTTGTAAATGATGCTAAAGGAAGAAACGCAAGAAGTGCCAATAGAATGACATTTGCTATAAGAAATAACGTTTGAACACGCTGAATCATAATTAGAATTAAAGTGTTAAAATTTTAATTTTATGTTGTTTACTAACTCTATGAATAGATTTAAAAGAAAAGAAAAAAACTCTCTCTGAATTAATGAATTATTGCCTCAATGATATAAAAAATACAGCAAAAAGAATAAAATCTTTTTGCAAATTATTGTATAAAGAGAAATAAAACATCAATTCTGAGAGAGCTTTTGATATAAAAAAGATTAAATTACATTTTATCCTTTTCCTTAGAAGGATTCTTCCAATAAACCTTTCCGTCTTTATATTCCTGAGCAGCAATTAAAGTTGCTTTAGGAAGTTTTTCATAATAGCGGGAAATTTCAATCTGCTCTCTATTTTCGAAAACCTCCTCAAGATTATCGTTATAAGAAGCAAACTCTTGAAGTTTCTTTTCAAGATCTTGTTTCATTTCCACAGAGATTTGATTTGCTCTCTTTCCAATAATACGTACAGTTTCATAAACATTGCCAGTATCTTCTGATAATGCAATCATATCACGTGTAACAGTGGTTGAAGGAGCGTTAGTTTTTTTGTAATCCATATTCTTATTTATCTGATTAGTCGTTAATTTTCTTTGATGATGACTCAAGAATGTTTCGAGCAACTTTCTGATATTTACTTTCCGGAAATTCATTGGCAAAACCGTAATATTCGTCAATTACATCCCTAAATCTTTCTTCTTGTTTTTCTTCAACACTATTTAAAGCCTCTTCATATCTTGATTTTAATACAATAATAGCCAAATCCTCTTTATATTTTGAATAAGGATAGTCTCTTAAAGCATTTTGAGCAGTTATAACAGCTGATTCATAGTTATTGCCCTGATAGTTCCCAAGATTATAATATAAGGTTGCACTCAATAATTCTTTTTGAGCAAGCTTGTCTTGAAGTTCAAAAATTAAATTCTGCACATTTTCTGCTTTTTCACTTTTTGGAAAATATTCCAAGAACAATTGAAACTCATTAATAGCTTTATATGTACCACTTTGATCAAGACGAGGGTCGGGAGAATCAAGATAATAACCATAACCGGCATAATAACGAGCTAATTCTGCATATTCGCCCTTTGGATAGTTGTTATAATAAGTAGTAAAATAAGCTCCGGAGGTAACATAATCTTTGGAGCCGTAATAACTTTGAGCTAAAAGATACAATGACTCTTCAGCATACTCCTGACCTTTGAAAAAAGGAACCACCTCTTCAAGAAGTGTTGCAGCTTTGGAATATTTCTTTTCAGCATAATATTTCTTAGCATATTCGTATTTCAACTCGTAGTCAGAGCTTTTTAGTATTTTATTATAATCGCCGCAAGAAGCGAATGTTATCAGTAGAAGTATAAAAAATAATCCTTTCTTCATTATTACTTTCTTTATAATTGCGCAAATGTAGTGTTTCCGTTTTAATAAATAAAACGAATCAAAGAAAATTAACAAAGTGCTATTCCTATATTTGGTAGCCTCCGTCTTGTTTTAGAACATCAAATCTGTGCTCATGTAAAATAGAGGCACATCTTTCCAGATTGTTTGGCTTAATAACAACGTTTGCCGTTTCTCCTGCAGAGAAAGCATACATATATTGAATAAAAACGCCCTCTTCTGCCAATAAGTTTAGAGCTTTTGCAAGAGCTCCCGGTGAGTTGGGCGTGATAAGGCAGATTACATCGGTAATAGTAGACATAAAGCCATTTTCTTTTAACACTTCTTTTGCCACTTCCGGATTAGGAACTATAAGTCTCAAAATCCCAAACTCTGAGCCTTCCGCAACAGAAAAGGCAGTCATATTGATGTTGTATCGACCAAGAATATCTGTTACCTGATTAATCCTTCCTGTTTGATTTTCAAGAAAGACTGACAATTGTTTAATTAACATGGCTGTATATTTAAATGTTTAAAATCTTTATTATTTAAAAATTCTTTTATCAAAAACTCTTTTAGCTTTTCCTTCACTTCTTTCAATGCTGTTTGGTTCAACAAGTTTTATGTCAACTGCAATACCAAGAACGCTATGGATGGCAGAAGAAAGTTTTTTCTTCATTGCAAGCATCTTGCTTAATTCATCTGTAAAGTATTCTTCTCTTACCTCAACCCAAACCTCCATTATGTCAAGATTATTTATTCTATCAACAAAAATTTTATATTGAGGGGCAAATTCATCCATTTTAAGAATTACGCTTTCAATCTGAGAAGGAAATACATTTACACCTCTAATAATCATCATGTCATCACTTCTTCCAAGAATTCTATCCATTCTAACAAGAGTTCTTCCGCAACTGCATTTGTCAAAATGAAGAGCCGTAAGATCTTTAGTGCGATATCTTAATAAAGGCATTCCCTCTTTTGTCAGATGAGTAAAAACTAATTCACCTGTTTCACCCTCTTTCATAGGTTCAAAAGTAACGGGATTAATTATCTCAGGAAAATAATGATCTTCATTAAGATGCGTTCCATTTTGATTTTCACATTCAAAACCTACTCCAGGACCTGCAATTTCGCTAAGACCATAAATGTCATAAGCTTTAATGCCAAGTTTTTCCTGAAGCTCTGTTCTCATTTGCTCTGTCCAAGGTTCTGCTCCAAATGCTCCAATTTTTAATTTGAATTCGTTTCTTGGATATCCTGATTCTTTAATTTTATCTGCTATAAAAAGAGCATAAGATGGTGTACAGCATAAAACAGAAGAACCAAAATCATGCATTAAAAGAATCTGTTTGTCGGTATTTCCACTGCTCATTGGAATTACAGAAGCTCCAATTTTTTCTGCTCCGTAATGAGCTCCAAGCCCACCAGTGAAAAGTCCATATCCATAAGAAATGTGAAAGAAGTCGTTTTTAGTTGCGCCATAAGCAGTGAAGCTTCTTGCAAGACAATCGGCCCAAGCCTCCAAGTCATTTCTTGTATATCCAACGACAGTTGGTTTACCGGTTGTTCCAGAAGAGGCATGAACACGCACAATATCTTTCATAGGTACTGCGCAAAGTCCAAAAGGATAGTTGTCTCTAAGGTCGGTTTTTGTAGTAAAAGGAAGTTTGGTAATATCATCAATGGAGTTGATATCTTCAGGTTTAACCCCAATTTCATCCATCTTTCTTCTATAGAAAGGAGTGTTTTTATAAACATTCTCAACTACGTTTCTTAATCTTTTGCCTTGCAGTTCGCGCAATTGTTCTCTGCTCATGCACTCTGCCTCTTTATTCCAAATCATAATTTGTTTATTTATGTGCTTTCATAATGTAATGGTTATTCAGCAAAGAAAGCAATTTTATAGCAAATGACAATTTACATTTAAAACAAATTAAAAATGTAAACAAAAGTTTTAAAAATCTATCTCGATAATATTACTAACATATTTTTTAAAATTAAAGTAATTCTTAAAGACCGTTTTACTTATAATAATATTAAAACAGATATATATAATATGATTTTTTATAACTTTGTAATGTCAAAAAAGCTTCTACAAAGAAAGAATAATTATTTTCATTCGATGGCTGTAGAGGTGTTAAACAACCTATTTAAGTTATGGAAAAGAAATTATTTAAGTCCAAAAACAAAAAAGTGAGTGGAGTATTGGGCGGACTTGCCAATTATTTTGATATAGATCCTACTATAGTTCGCGTGGCTTATATTCTGTTGACAATATTTACCGGTTTTTTCCCTGGTCTTATAGCATATGTAGTAATGGCTTTGGTAATTCCAGCCGAAGAAAATTAATAATGGATTTTAAGATCATTTCGCCTTACAAGCCGACAGGTGATCAGCCTGAAGCAATTAAGCAATTGACTCAGGGAGTTTTTGATAGAATTCCGTTTCAAACTCTTTTGGGAGTAACAGGGTCAGGAAAAACTTTTACCATGGCTAACGTAATTGAGCAGACTCAAAAACCTACCCTTATCTTAAGTCATAACAAAACATTGGCTGCACAGTTGTACGGAGAGTTTAAAAACTTTTTTCCGGATAATGCAGTCGAGTACTTTGTGTCCTATTATGACTATTATCAGCCTGAAGCATATATTCCTACCACAGATACTTATATTGAAAAGGACCTGGCAATAAACGATGAAATTGAAAAATTAAGGCTTTCAACTACAGCATCTCTTCTTTCAGGAAGAAAAGATGTAATTGTCGTTTCTTCTGTCTCATGTCTATATGGAATAGGTAACCCCGAAGATTTTCATAGTAACATGATTGATATAAAGGTTGGCCAAAATTTTGAGAGAAATGTTTTTCTCAGACGATTGGTTGAGAGTCAATATTCGAGAAATGAAATCCAACTTGCAAGAGGTAATTTCAGAGTTAAGGGTGATACTATTGATATATATCTTGCATATGTAGAACTTATTGTAAGAATAACTTTCTGGGGAGATGAAATTGAAAGTATTGAAACTGTTGACCCTATAACCGGCCATACGATTACTCAATTTGAAGAATATAAAATAGCACCGGCAAATATATTTGTTACAACTAAGCCAAGGATTGACAGGGCAATAGGAGAGATAGAACTTGATTTGGGAAGACAAGTTGAATTTTTTAAATCCATTGGCAAGGAACTTGAAGCTAAAAGACTCTATGAAAGGGTTACCTATGATATAGAAATGATTAGAGAGGTTGGACATTGTTCCGGTATTGAAAATTATTCCCGCTATTTTGATGGGCGTCTTTCCGGTTCACGCCCTTTCTGTCTTTTAGATTATTTTCCTGAAGATTTTATGGTTATCATTGATGAGAGTCATGTTACTATTCCTCAGATAAGAGCAATGTATGGTGGTGATTTCTCAAGGAAGACTAATCTTGTGGAGTATGGGTTTAGACTGCCTGCTGCCATAGATAATCGTCCATTAAAATTTGAGGAGTTTGAATCTCTTGCAAAAGAGTGTATATATGTTAGTGCAACCCCTGCCGATTATGAATTAACCAAATCAGAAGGCGTGATAGTTGAGCAGGTAATTCGTCCTACAGGTTTGCTCGATCCTCAGATTGAAGTGCGTCCAAGTTTAAATCAGATTGATGATTTGATGGAAGAGATTAGAATAAGGGTTGAAAAGAATGAAAGAGTACTTGTAACAACCTTGACAAAAAGAATGGCTGAGGAACTTGACGCCTATTTACAACGGTTGGATATTAAATCTGCTTATATTCACTCCGATATAGACACAATGGAACGTGTTAAAATTATGGAGGATTTAAGAAATGGCATTTATGATGTTCTTATCGGCGTAAATCTTTTAAGAGAGGGGCTTGATCTTCCTGAAGTTTCTCTTGTGGCAATCCTTGATGCAGACAAAGAGGGATTCTTGCGCTCTCATAGATCTTTGACTCAGACGGCCGGTAGAGCGGCACGTAATTTAAATGGCTTTGTAATTATGTATGCTGATAAAATTACTGACAGTATGCAAAAAACAATTGATGAAACTAACCGTCGCCGTGAGAAACAGATGAAATATAATGAAGAGCATGGCATTACTCCTACAGCGATACAAAAAGCTAAAAAGGCTATAATGGGAGAAAGTGATATGCCTGAACTTGAAGCTGGAGTTTATGTTGAATCTTTGACTCCATCTCTTGTAGCCGATCCTGTAGAGAAATTTATGTCAAAGAATGAAATAAAGAAAACTCTTGAAATGACACGAAAAGAGATGTTGGAAGCTGCAAAAAATCTTGAATTCATTGAGGCTGCTCGATTAAGGGATGAGCTTGTAAGGCTTGAAAAATTATTGGAAACAAATTAAATAGAATTTATTTAAACTAAACTTTTTATTAGTCTCAATTAGAAAAGCTTTTAAAAGCATTTTAAATAATAATTACTTATGCTTTTTACTGAGATTAAATTGTTGATGATATATAATCTTTTATTATTATGAAATCGGACATTGAAATTGCCAGAGAATGTAAATTAGAGAAGATCAAACAAGTTGCAACCGGAATAGGAATACCACGTGAAGAGGTTCTTAACTATGGAAAATACATTGCAAAGATTCCAGTTGAACTTATTAATGATGATAAAGTAAAACAAAGTAATCTTATTTTGGTTACAGCAATTACACCTACTAAAGCCGGAATAGGAAAAACTACAGTTAGTATTGGTCTTGCCCTTGGATTGTGTAAAATAGGTAAGAAAGCTATAGCTGCTTTAAGAGAACCATCATTGGGTCCATGTTTTGGTATGAAAGGCGGGGCTGCAGGAGGTGGTTACGCACAGGTCCTTCCTATGGAAAATATTAATCTTCATTTTACCGGAGATTTTCATGCTATCACTTCTGCACATAACATGATTACAGCTCTTTTGGATAATTATATTTATCAAAATAGAAAGACTCAGCCGGGTCTTAAGGAAATTCTTTGGAAAAGAGTTATTGACATTAATGACCGTGGCTTACGAAAGATTATAACAGGCCTTGGAGGAAGCGCCAATGGAATCCCTTATGAAACAGGATTTGATATTACACCTGCATCTGAGATTATGGCTATTCTTTGTCTTGCAACAAGTCTTGATGATTTGAGAAGAAGAATTGAAAATATCCTTCTTGGATACAAATATGACGGCTCACCTTTGACTGTTAAAGATTTGGGTGTTGCCGGTGCTATCACAGTTTTATTAAAAGATGCCATTAATCCCAATTTAGTCCAGACAACAGAAAATACAGCGGCTTTTGTTCATGGAGGTCCTTTTGCAAATATCGCTCATGGCTGCAATTCTATTTTAGCAACAAAGATGGCAATGACTTATGGCGACTATGTTATCACAGAAGCCGGATTCGGTGCTGATCTTGGTGCTGAAAAATTCTTTAATATTAAGTGTAGAAAAGCAGGTTTAACCCCAAAACTTACCATAATTGTTGCAACAGCTCAAGGTCTTAAAATGCATGGAGGGGTAGATGTCTCAAAAATTAAAGAGCCTGATATGGACGGCTTGATTAAAGGCTTTGAAAATCTTGATAAACATATAAATAACATGCGTTCCTTTGGTCAAAATGTTATGGTTGCATTTAACAGGTATTCTTTCGATACAGATAAGGAAGTTGATGCTATTGCTGCCCATTGCAAAGATATGAATGTCGGTTTTGTTGTCAATGATGCTTTTGCAAAGGGTGGTGAAGGCGCTGTTGCCCTTGCAAATATGGTTGTAGATGAGATTGAAAATAATCCTTCAAAGCCATTGCAGTTTACATACAGTGATGAAGATTCAATTAAAACAAAGATCGAAAAGGTTGCTTACAATCTTTATGGTGCAGGCAATGTGTCTTTCAGCGAGAAGTCTTTAAAAATGCTGTCTCATATTGATGAATTAGGTGTTAATAATTATCCTGTTTGTATAGCAAAAACTCAATATTCTTTCTCTGCTGATCCTAAGGCCTATGGTGTGGCAAAAGGATTTGACTTCAAGATTAATGATATTGTTATTAACAATGGAGCTGAGTTTATTGTTGCTATTGCAGGTGAGATAATGAGAATGCCCGGACTCCCTAAAGTACCTCAGGCAAACTTTATTGATATTGTTGATGGCCACATCGAAGGGTTAAGTTAATGGATATAACTTGATAATAAAAAAATCGGGATTGTCATTGAATATAAAAATTCATACAATCCCGATTTTTTATTATTTCAAAAGTTATCTTTTAATAATAATAACTCCATTTATTATTAAAATGTAACAACATTTTACTGATTTATATCCATTGGTGTCTAATGTCTGATTGTCTCTTACTGATATATTTTGAAGCCGTCTGTTATTTACTTTTAAAGAGTTTAATGTTATGATTGTCTGTCTTAAAAATGTTAAATTGATTTTATTTTAATCTAAAGAAATATGTTGCGGCAACAGATATTGTTTGATTTGAAGATGTTTCAAACTCATCTTTCTTGTCGTTAGGGAAAATATCACCCAAGCCAAAATAATATCTTCCTTCAACCAGAAAACTATGTTTGCCAAAACGGAGTTCAATTCCGCCTCCGCCTAAAATTCCATAATCAAGTTTTTTTGATACATCCAGATTTTGTTGAGCTGTTTCATAAGCTCCAGAAGATATATCAGCCTCTGTTATATTGGTGTTCTTACTTCCTGAAATAAAGTAGCCTATTTGAGGTCCAAGATTAATGAATCCTCTAAATTTATTATTGCCGAAATAAATATGACTTAGAAAAGGCACTTCAATATAGTTTAATGTCCTGTCGAAATATAGTTCAGGATAATCTTCCAATGTCTCTTTCCAACCTCTTTGGGTATAATTAAATTCAACTTGGATGCCAAAATGCTTTTCTTCGATATATCTATAGGCAACACCAAAAGCCAGTCCGTTTTTCATCTCCTGAGCTATTGTTGTTGGCTTGAATGTCATTTTACTCATAGTCATACCTCCTCTTAATCCAAAAGTTCTTTCTTTATATGAAGTAGTTTGTGAAAAAATTGAGTTGGCAGACATCATTAACAACAATGCTATTGAAAATATATTGAAAGTATTTCTCATTTAAATATAATTACTTTTTAACCTTAAAATCTAAACCAATATTTATGATATTTCTTGTCATAAACTTCAATTTCTTAGTTAAGTTTTGACTGTTTTAATTTACTTAACCTCAATTCTATCAATTGATGAATCAGGACGGAAGTTGACAAAATAAATACATCTGTTTATAAAACCGCTCCAATTGTTTAATCTTCTAAAGCACATCGCAGTTTGAATGCTTTTAGCAGGAATCATATCGATATGAGCATCGAAATTTTTGCCATACATGTCAAGTGCATTTATAAAAAACATACCTGTGTCAAAACCGAGAATACCATATTTCCATGGAGTTTGAAGAAGCTCAGAGCCATACCAGAATTTAAATTTCTCATAAAATTCTTTAGTGTTGTCAGCAAATGGATTAACATATATTCTTGTATAAATATATGTGTTCAGTTCATAAAAATAGTCCATAAACTCTTTTGTATAGGTCTGCCATATAGGATATCCAAAAAGAGATACTTTAACATCTGGATTCTTTGTCTGCATAATTCTCAAAGATGGAAGTATTCTGCTTAAAGATGCTCTGCTTGAGGACAGAGGAACAAAGACAGTTTCGCCAGTAAGATTAAGTAAAGAATCTACCTGTTGAAGAGATTCACTATCAGAAAACTCAAACATAAAATATGGTTGTTTGTTGCCGTCTAGTTCGTGAAGCAAATATCCAATGAAATCATTCTTTTCTGTATTAGCCTCATGTTCATCCTTAAGAAAGACAATAGAATAATCTTTGAAAAGTTTTGAAAATTCTGTTGAAGATTCCGTATACAAATATGAGTTTGGAGTATTAAGCTGGAATAAATATGGATTATTTTCAACAGCTTCAGCATCAAAAGTAAATGGATTAACTACATTAATCTTATGCTCATTTCCGAATTTTGTAACATGTTTCATTTGAGAAATATCAGCAGGACCTATAATTAGATCTGTAGAGGCAAGTTCAGGATAGCCAAGTATTGTCTTTACATCTTTTGATTCAGTGTCGTAAACATAAAGATCTATTGATACACCTTTATTCTTAAGGCTGTCTACAGCCAAAAGAAATCCCTGATAAAATTCTACATATTTTAATTGCTGTCCATTGGATGAGGAGGAATGTTGATTTAGCTGTAGTGGTAAAAGAAGGGTAATGCTTATTCTTTCCTCTTTTTTGATTTTTGAGATTTCACTTAAAATATCATTTACCTGCTCAGAGTTTTCATTATTAGCAATTACATTGTTTTTTGTTTGTTCAACTACAGGTATATTGATTATTTGACCGACCTTAATTTTAGATAAACCAGGGTTGGCCTCAAGAAGAGAAGTAAGAGATATCTCAAACTTTCTTGCAATACTATAAATATTATCTTTCTTTTCTGCAGTATATTTTTTGTAAACAATTTTAGAAACTGGTGTTTCAGTTGGGTTGTTCTCTTGAGATGCATTTTCATTAATTCTTATAATTCGTCCGATAGAAAATGAACTTTCATTCAATCCCGGATTTGAATCAATAATAGACTGAACCGAAACATTATATTTTTTTGCAACTGAAAAAAGAGTTTCTTTTGGTTCTATAGTATGATAAATATATACACCATTTTTTTTAGAGCCTGATGATGGTGCTATTTTAGGTTGAGGAATTCTTAAAGAATGACCAACACTAAGTATCTCTCCAAGTCTCGGGTTCATTGCTTTTATTGCGGCAACTCCAACTCCGTAAGTACGAGCAATAGAGTTAAGAGTTTCTCCCGGTTCAACTGTATGGGTAAATTCAGAATCTTGCTTTTTTGTTTCAGTAGCTATCGTTTCAGGATTTACAGGAATAAGTATTCTTTGGCCATCTTTTAGTCCGGCTTTTGTTTCCGGGTTATATTTCTCTATTTCCTGCTGTGAGACATTGAATTGTCTTGTTAAAGAATAAAATCCTTCACGGGCTCCTACATTATAGATGTAAAACTCCTTCCCATCTACTTTTGTTGTCGGGTAGCTTTTCTGTTGAGAAAATAATGAAAAACTAATAGAAAAAAACAATATAAAAACACCTATAATTTTATTTATATTTTGCATCCCTAAAACCATAAAAATTTCTGTTACTTAAAAATATAATTTTTCTTTTTGAAAAATGTTTCTTATAAATTGCCAATAAAAGCCATATAATAGAACTTCCATAACTCACTCTAAAATGAGATACCTGTCAAAAGCTGAAAAATGACGCATTTGTACCTTAGTGTTAAAAATAAGATATTTACAAATGAAAATTAATAGCTTGAATAAATAAACTTTTAAAAGAAAATCTCTCTTTTACAAAGATAGCTAATTTTGCTTTCCTCCACCTTATTTAGATATATCCTTTATTTAAAATACATATCTCCAATTAGAATTATCTATTCAGATGTGTAAGTTTATATATTTGATAAATAGAAAATTAAGCAAATGATTTCCATTGTAATGTTTTTTGGATATAATTATAAAAACATTTTTTAAAATTTTGCAAACTATTTATTTTATCAATTAAATAATATTTTTAATTAAAGAGCCGTTTAAAATAGATGAGCAATCTCAATTATTATTCAATAATATATTTCGGAAAATATATTTATTGCTTGCAATGAGTGTTTGCTTATATAATAAAATATTTAGAATATAATTAAAAAGAAAAATAATGATAGAACTTGTAGCTTTCGATCTTGACGGCACTCTTGCCGATACTTTACCTCTTTGTATAACATCTTTTCAAAAAGCTTTAAATCCATATCTTAATCACCCACTTTCAGTTGATGATGTAAAGAAAACCTTTGGTGTTAATGAGGAGGGAATGGTTAAGATGCTCGTTAAGGATAATTGGCAGGCTCCATATAATGATTTTTTAAAATATTATACTCAATTTCACGGTCTCTGTCCTAAGCCTTTTGATGGTATAAAACAATTAATAGCTGAATTAAAAGAGAGAAATTTACTTGTAGCTCTTGTGACCGGTAAAGGCTCTCCATTTTGTAAAGTGTCTTTAGAAATTTTTGGTCTTAATGATTGTTTTGATTCAATTGAAACAGGATGTCCAGAAAAAAATATAAAAACGGAGTCCTTAATTGATCTTACTAAGAAGTTTAATATTAAATCAAATCAAATGATTTATATAGGAGATACTGTTTCGGATGTTATTTCTTGTAGAGAGGCTGATGTCTGTTGTCTTTCAGCTGCATGGGCAAATAGTGCTGATATTGATAACTTAAAAAAAGAAAATCCAGGAAATGTAATCTTAAACTTGAAAGATCTTAAAGAGAGATTGGATATACTTATCTTAAACAAGTAATAGATGCTTTAATTAAACTAACTTTGCAATTAGTCTTAATATTAAATGATGTATAAACTATTAACCATAATTTTTATTTTCTTAATATCTCTTTCGCAATCAATTAAAGCTGATTGGGTATGTTCTTCCAATTCAAAATCTCCTTTTGAAATAGAAGTTGATGCGATTTCAGGTCTTGATGATGTTTATGTAGTTTATGCTGAAGAATCATTCTATTTGAAATTTATTACTTCTCAATTGGATGATATTTCTGTTTTTCGTTTTACAAATAGTATATCTAATTCTGAAAAAATAGAATATAATTTGTTATCCGATGGAATTGAAATTATAAATCCAATTGCTGATTATGGATATTATATAAAGTCAGGAGAGAGAAATCTTGGAGCAGTTTGGATAACAAACTATAATCCTAAAAATTTTAGTTTAAATTCTATAATAGTAGATAATGAAAGCTCTGATTGTGAGTTTGTAAGGATAATTCTTGATAGGTCGTCAGAAAATTTAAACTATGTTACAGTAACAGGTGCTGTTAAAAGCATTAAAAGAGAATTAATTGTTGATTGGACTACATTAGAATGGAATAATGAATCATTATCTTTTCAGACAAAAGCCATTAGCGAATCATATAATGATGCAAAAGAGATTACAGTTGATGCTCCTTTGTGCAATACCTCTTTCAAAGTCAGTGGAGATCAATTTCTAAAATATTGGGATATTCTACAAAGTGTGGAAACTGAGGTTTATAATGCTGTAAACATAGAAGGAATGGCTTTTGCTGAACAGACTGTTAATGAAAGTGACAATCAAATCAGCTCAGAAACTTCAGAGTTTGGCGGTTCAGCTCCGGTAGAAATAGATTTTTCAGGCTTTTTTAATGAACCTGTTACTACATATTATGCTTGGGAGATATCAAATGATAAAGATTTTGAAAATATTGAATATACATTTACTGATTCAAATTTAAATTATTCATTTACTGATGAGGGTCTTAAATATGTCAGGTTTGTTATTAGTAATTCAATGAATAGTTGTGAAAAGGTAGTAGAATCATTTACTATTGATGTTTCAGAATCCAGCCTTAAAGTTCCCAATGTTTTTACTCCCGGTTCTGACACAGAGAATAATCTTATTTTTAAAGTTGCCTATAGATCGATTATAAAATTTGAAGCCTGGGTTTATAATAGATGGGGAAACGAATTATTTCATTGGAAAGATCCGAATGAAGGATGGGATGGAACATATAAAGGTAAGCTTATGCCTACAGGAGCTTATTATTATATTATTAAGGCTGAAGGCAGCGGAGGTAAAAAATATAACCTTAAGGGAGATATCAACTTACTTAGGACCAAAAAAGTTAATTAATCGTATTTATTCGTTTTCTATTTTAAAGATGTCGTCTAAAAAAATGAATTAGAGTGTATCTTTGTAATAATTGTATTTTAAAGTAATAATTAAGGATACTCCTTAAATTTTAATTATTACTTATATGTTTTGCCCCGATAGTTAAGCTATCATAGAGTGTGTTTTTTTGTTTAGAATTATTTTTATGAAAATATATAGATATTTGCTTTCTGCCTTATTTTCTTTAGTATGTTTTTCAGCTTTATTAATTACACTTGGTGCATCCAATCCTCAAAAAAATAAGGATGAGAAACCCTTAGTAACTACTTTCACTATCGTTCCTGATTTTCAGCCAAAATTTAATATTGCAGGAGAGTCTGTTGACTTAAGACGCTTTGATATGTATGAACGATTCGATAGGGAATTGACAAGCTTCTGCTATACCCACAATTTGACTCTATTGATTATTAAGCGGGCTAATAGATATTTCCCTATAATTGAACCTATATTGGAAGATGAGGGTGTACCTACAGATTTTATTTATTTAGCTGCAATAGAAAGTTCTCTAAATCCAAGAGCTGTTTCTCCTGCCAATGCTTCCGGCTTTTGGCAAATGCTTTCCTCCACTGGAAAAGAATATGGTCTTGAAGTTAATGCAAATGTTGATGAACGATTTAATATTGAAAAATCAACAAGAGCTGCTTGTAAATATCTAAAAAAAGCTTATCAAAAATATGGAAGCTGGATGGCTGTTGCTGCATCTTATAATGCCGGTCAGAGTAGGATTTCAACTGAATTAGTTAAGCAACAAGCTGATGATGTTTTTGATTTATGGCTTACTGAGGAAACCTTAAGGTATCCTTTTAGAATGATGGCTCTTAAAGAGATAATGTCCAATCCATATAAATATGGTTTTGTGCTGAAAAGTAATCAATTGTACAAACCAATTAAAACCAAGTCTGTTACAATTAATGAAGAAATAGAAGATTTGGCCGCATATGCTAAATCTCAAAATATTACATATTCTCAGCTAAAGGAGTTTAACTCATGGCTCAGAGATAGATATCTTCAGAACAAAACAAATAGAACTTATATATTACAGATTCCTATTGAAAAGGAGATGTATTATGATGGAAAAAGTGTTGAAGTGTATGACAAAAATTGGGTGGTTGAATAATGAATGAAAAGTTGTTAAACGAAAATGATAAAATTTGTGTGCTCGGAGCAAGAGTTCACAATTTAAAAAATATTGATGTAGAAATACCAAGGAATAGTTTTACTATTATCACAGGGTTAAGTGGAAGTGGAAAGTCCTCTTTAGCTTTTGATACAATTTTTGCAGAGGGGCAAAGAAGATATATTGAGACTTTTTCATCCTATGCAAGAAATTTCCTTGGCAATTTGGAGCGCCCCGATGTTGATAAAATAACAGGTCTAAGCCCTGTTATTTCTATTGAGCAAAAAACTACCAATAAGAACCCACGTTCAACCGTTGGAACAACTACTGAAGTTTATGACTACTTGCGTCTTCTTTTTGCCCGGGCAGGAGAGGCCTTTTCTTACATCTCAGGTGAGAAAATGGTAAAATTTACAGAAGAACAAATCCTTAATCTTATTCTTGAACGTTATGAGGGGAAAAGGACCTATTTATTGGCTCCTCTTGTTAGAAACAGAAAAGGTCATTATAAAGACCTTTTCGAACAGCTCAGAAAAAAAGGTTATTTAAATGTCAGAGTGGATGGCGAATTAAAGGAAATTCTCCATGGTATGAAACTTGATAGGTATAAAAATCATTCTATTGAGCTCGTTGTTGATAAAATGGTCGTTACTTCCCGTGACGAAAAAAGATTAAAGGAAAGCGTTCGCTTGGCAATGAGGCAGGGCGATGGGCTTCTTATGATTCTTGATGCCGAGACTAATGAAGTTAGGCATTATTCAAGTCAACTAATGGATCCTGTCAGTGGTATCTCATACCCAGAGCCTGCTCCTCACAATTTTTCTTTCAATTCTCCTCAAGGTGCATGTCCTAATTGTAAAGGCATCGGTTCTATAAATGTTATAGACAGAGAAAAAGTTATTCCTGATTCAAGTCTTTCTATCTATCAAGGGGGTATTATACCTCTTGGTAAGTATAAGAATGGAATGATTTTTTGGGAAATTGAAGCTATTCTTGAGAAATTTGGTGTTAATCTGAAAACTCCTATTAAGGATATTCCCGAAGAAGCTATTGATGAGATTATGAATGGCACCGATGAACCGTTAAATGTCAAAAATACTCTATTAGGTGGCTCTTCTATGGTCCTTTCTTTCGAAGGACTTGTAAAGTATATTGAAATGCAGGCTCAAAGTGAAGCTTCTGCAACAGCTCAAAAATGGGCGGGACAATTCTCTAAAAAAATTGTTTGTCCTGTTTGTCATGGACAAAGACTTAACAGAGAGGCTTTGCATTTTAAAATAGATAATAAAAATATTGCTCAGGTGAGCGATATGGATATTAGCAGACTTTTTTCATGGCTTGAAACCGTGGAGGATAAGATGTCTGCTAAACAGCGTTTTATTGCAACTGAAATATTAAAAGAAATAAGAACAAGAGTGAAATTCCTTTTAGATGTCGGTTTGGATTATCTTTCTCTAAATAGAGGTTCATCGTCTTTATCAGGCGGAGAAAGCCAAAGAATAAGATTGGCTACCCAAATAGGTTCTCAATTAGTAAATGTGCTTTATATCCTCGATGAACCGAGTATTGGCCTCCATCAAAGAGATAATATCAGGTTGATAAATTCTCTTAAAGAGCTTCGTGATTCGGGCAATTCTGTCATCGTTGTTGAGCATGACAAGGATATGATGCTTGAAGCTGATTATGTTGTTGATATTGGCCCTTTTGCCGGTCGTCTCGGTGGAGAGGTGGTTTTTGAGGGCACTCCTGAGCAGATGCTAAAAAGCAACACTATTACTGCCGGCTATCTTAATGGCAATTTGAAGATTGAAGTTCCAAAACAAAGAAGAGAGGGTAATGGAAAATATATTACCATAAAGGGAGCAAAAGGTCATAACCTGAAAAATATTGATGTAGAGTTTCCTTTGGGTCTTCTTTTGTGTGTTACCGGTGTGTCTGGTTCAGGAAAATCAAGCTTGATTAATGGAACATTACAGCCTATACTTAGTCAAAAGTTCTATAAATCTCTACAAGACCCATTAGAGTATAATTCTGTGGAGGGCTTAGAGAATATAGATAAAGTTGTTAATGTAGATCAATCACCACTTGGAAGGACCCCAAGGTCAAATCCAGCAACTTATACAGGTGTTTTCTCTGATATAAGAAATCTTTTTGTAAATCTTCCTGAGGCTAAGATTAGAGGTTATAAGCCTGGTCGTTTTTCCTTTAATGTTTCTGGTGGAAGGTGCGAGACATGCTCTGGAAATGGTTATAAGACAGTGGAAATGAATTTTCTTCCTGATGTTCTTGTCCCTTGTGAAGTTTGTCATGGGAAACGTTACAACAGGGAAACTCTTGAGGTTAGATTTAAAGGTAAATCGATTGCTGATGTTTTAGATATGACAATTAACCAAGCTGTGGAGTTTTTTGAAAATGTGCCTCAAATACTTCATAAAATAAAAGTGCTTCAGGATGTAGGTTTGGGATATATTAAACTTGGCCAACCATCAACAACTCTTTCAGGAGGAGAAAGTCAAAGAGTAAAATTAGCGACAGAACTCTCAAAGAAAGATACAGGCAAGACAATTTATATTTTGGATGAACCTACCACAGGTTTGCATTTTGAGGATATTAGGGTTTTGCTTGGCGTGTTAAATAAATTGGTTAATAAGGGGAATACCGTCCTTGTCATTGAGCATAATCTTGATGTAATCAAATGTGCAGATTATATCATTGATATGGGACCTGAAGGCGGTGAGGGCGGCGGAGCTATCCTTGCAAAAGGCACTCCTGAAGAGATTTGCAAAGGAGAAGAAACATATACTACTAAATTTCTTAAAAGTGAACTATAAAGGATTTTGTCTATTCCATTTATTCTCTCTTTGTTTATAAAATTGTAGGGCTATAGATGTTTAATTATTGCAGTTTTAGGATGTAATAATTAATGATAAATAATTAAAAATCCGCCAAAAGGTTAACTAACCTTTTGGCGGATTTTTATAATTAGCTCCTTAAGAAGCGCTTCGTTTCTCTTTAAGAGCCTCTAAGACATTTATTATATAATCTCCCATTTTTTCACATTCTGAAATAATATCCATATAGAATATGCCTGAGAGGTAATTGTAAGAATCATTGTTTATGCTGTCAATGTTGCTGTTTCTCAATTGATTTCTGAAATTGTTAATTTCGTCCTCTTTATTATAGGCTTTGTTTAAATCCGATTCAAGAATTTCGTTTTTGTCAAGCACATGATTCATGTGATCCAAAGCCTCTTGAGTTAAGTTGAACATTTTATTAATATTAGCAACTATTTCCGGGCTGAAAGATGCAAAAGCCTCATTCTTTCTTATCATAGTTCTTGCAAGATTATAACAGCTGTCGCCAATGCTCTCTATTTCATCAACAATCTTATACATATTGCTGACTTTGATTTCGCCGGAAGAGCTAATGTTGTTTGACGAAACATGATTTAAATAGTTACCTATTTCAAGTTCCATTCTATCACTTATATTCTCATATTTCTCAATTCTTTCATAAGTTTTTCTAAATGCCTCACTATTTTCTTTTTCTGTAAACAGTTCTCTTGTCATGGCAAACATTTTCCTTGTTCGCTCACTGTAGACCTGTGTCTCTTTTTTGGCTTGAACAAGAGTCAATTCAGCAGAGCCAATCATACCGGATGAGATATATCTGAGTTGGAACTCTTCTTCATTTGATTTATGCTGTTTTATAAGTTTTGTTACCAAATAAACATATCCATTGGTAAACCAAATCATAATCATAAGATTTATGATATTGAAGATGGTATGAAACAAGGAAAGTGCATAGGAAACCGAAAACTGCATTTGCTCAAACGATGCTTTTATTTCTCTATTTCCGCTCTCATTCAAATCGATTGTGTTTTCATTTAAGGAGTTTACAAGATTTGGGTCAGCTGTATTCACAAATTCCATCAAAGCCTCAGGATTTCCAGGCCCGTAATTTGTTGAGAGCCAAACAATCATTCTTATAAACGGATAATACAGAATCATTGTCCATAGTGTGCCTAAAAAATTAAACAGGAAATGTCCCATGGCAGCTCTCTTTGCAGAAACGTTCCCTGAAATTGAAGCTATAATAGGTGTAATACATGTACCTATATTACCTCCTAATATTATTGCAGCTGCAATATCAAATGATATCCATCCTTTACTGCACATAATCAAAGCAATGGCAAGGGTTGCGCTTGAAGCCTGAACAACCATCGTTAAGACAGCTCCAATAACCATGAATATTAGTATGGAAAAGAATCCCATTTGGGTATATTCTGTCAATACTCTGAATATTTCAGGATTTGCTTTAAGATCAGGAACAGAATTTTTCAGATACTCCAAACCAAGAAACAGAAAAGCAAACCCAATAAGAAATTCTCCCCATGATTTTTTATTGTTTGAATATGAAGTGAAGAATGGCAGTGAAAGAGCAATGATTGGAAGAACAAATAAAGAAATATTTACCTTAAAGCCAAATAAAGCTATTATCCATGCAGTAACGGTTGTGCCTACATTGGCACCCATTATCACAGCCATAGATTGAGAAAGACTTAAAAGACCTGCATTTACAAAGCTGACCACCATAACAGTAGTAGCTGATGAGCTTTGAACAAGAGCAGTTACGAAGATACCGGTTAAAGTTCCCATAAATCTGTTATTGGTCATAACAGCAAGGATATTCCTTAATTTGTCACCGGCTACTTTCTGTAATCCCTCACTCATTAGTTTCATTCCATAAAGGAAAAGTCCCACAGAACCTATAAGGGTTAGAAAGTCAAGAAAAGTATATTCCATCAAATATATTCTGTTGTGCTCGAATTCTTGGACATAAATTTCACATAGGTCAGCTTTTTATTCTCTTTGATAAGCATTGCCAAAGTGATGTGCCGGAATTGAAAGCTTCATTTAAAATTTATAGCAAATGTAATTAAATTTGAATAGGCTCAAAATATACCTTTCCTATTTGGATGCTTATTTCCTTCACTGAAAAACATGCTGTTTAACGCTATTAACTTGATTTTAGGTTATTACAATAGTGTTACTGCTATATTACATTGATGCTTCAAAAAGGTTACGGGAGGGCCAATTTTTTACATTGTTTAACTCTTTGTCCATAAGTTTTCTTATCTCTATAGAAAGAGAGCTTCCTTTGTAAGTGCTGGTATTTGTAACAAATATGTAGGAGAAGTCATTTTTTTTGTATCTTATCAAGGCGCTTGTGCCCGACATGGTTCCTGTCCTTATTAATTCTCCACCCTCTGTTGCGGCAATCCAACCTAAAGGATAGGTGTTTTTTACAGGTTCAATCATCCTTTGAATTGATCTTTTCTTTAAAACCTGATCATAAAGCGGTGAGCCGGAAATTGATACAACCAATCTTGCCAGTTCAATTGGGGAGGCTATCCACCCACCGGCGGCTCCTAAAAACTTTATATCATTTCCACCGTTGCATTTTCTTATGAAAATACTTTCATCTGCAGGATTAGGCACTAAATCCTGATCAGGCTGTTCATAATAATGCACTTCATTTCTATAGGCTTCTTCAGGGTAAGAATTGCCTAAATGCATATTAAAACATCCTGCCGGAAGGAGTATGTAATTTCTTACATATGTTTCATAATTGGTATTGGAGCATTTTTCTATAACTTTTTCCAAAACGGCATAGCCGATATTTGAATAAGAATTTACCGTCCCAGGTCTATATGGCAATCTGCTTTTAAGTATATAAGTTATAACATCATCACAAGTAAAGGGATATTGAGCTCCTGTACGTTTTTTTAAGATGTCATAATCAAACATAGGGTCACCCTGACCTCTTGAGAAGCCACCCTGATGGCGAAGAAGATTTTCAACAGTGATATTTTCTATTTTTTTGTCTCTGTAGCTCAGGTAAACAGAATCATTTAAAATCCCATCATGACCGAATATTTTTGAGTCAAGAGATAATTTGCCCTCTTCACAGAGTTTCATTATAGCTGTTGCAGTAATTAATTTTGATACTGAAGCCACTCTGAAGATGTTGTTTACATCCATCCTTATATTATGCTCTTTATCAGCAAACCCATATCCTTTGGCATAGATAAGAGAGTCGTTTTTCATTACAACAAGACTTGCCCCTGTAATATTCCATTTGTTTATAAACCTCTCAACGTTTCTGTCAAAGCGTTTTGTTTGGTCAAATTCTGAATCTTTATTTGAAAATATCTCATTTAAAGGTTTTACTATTTTGATATTTTCCTCTACCTGATCATTTTGTTTATTCTTGTTGCAATAGGTGAAAAGTAATAATATAATTGATAATGAGATAAATTGCTTTATATATAACATGATGTATAATCTAATATAGCTTTAAAATGCATTTGATAAGGCGCCGCTTATCTTATTCAAAGATAATGCAAGCCGAACTCAATAAACAATTGAAAGTGCAAACTTTCAAATTGTAATTGATAAGGCGCCGCTTATCTTATTCAAAGATAGCAAATCCATATTATATATCGCATTTAAAAATGCGGAGCGATATTAATTTAAAGGCTAAACAACCAAATAATGGCTGGAATTGACCAACAAAAAATAGGCGTATGAATATCTATTTATAGGAAAAATAACAACAGTTTAAAATTGAAAGTTTAATTAGAGTGTTTCCTTTTTAAGGAAAATAAAAATTCTATACCTCCCTCCGGTCTTGGTTTTGCAGAAATCTCCCCTTTATGAAAAAGCACTGCGTTCTTAACTATGGCAAGTCCAAGTCCTGTTCCGCCAAGCTTTCTTGAACGTCCCTTGTCAACACGATAAAAGCGTTCGAAAATTCTGTTTATATGCTCCTCCTCAACGCCATTCCCATTGTCTGCAAAGCTGAAGTAATATGCATCTTCATCCTTTCGGTAGCATTTTATATAAATATTCTTGCCCTCTCCGGCATAAGAAATAGCATTGTCAAGAAGATTCCTAAATATTGAATAGACAAGAAGTTGGTTGCCCTCAATAATTGTATTGGAGGGAATATTTACAAATGCCTCCATTTGTTTCTCTGTCAAGATACTTGATGAATCCTGAAGCAGTTCGGTGACCATTTTTTCAATGTCTATCTCTTCAATATCAAAATGTTCCTGTGCTTCATCAATTCTGTTAAGCACCGAGATGTCTTTAAGAAGTTCAGTAAGACGGTTTGCCTGAAAAAGACATCTTTCAATAAATTGGTCTTTTGTTGTATTGTTTATATCCGGATTGTTGGCTATTGTTTCAAGATATCCCTTTATACTGCTTACAGGAGTTTTTAGTTCGTGGGCAACATTTTGAGTCAATTGTCTCTTAAGTCTTGTTTCCTCCTCCTGCTGTGTTACATTCGTTATAGATATTTCAAAACTGTTGTCTTGAAAGATTATTGTTTCTACATGAAATATTTTTCCGTTTTTTTGAACTTGAATGCTTTCACTTAAATATTCGCTTTGGTTATGATTTTTGAAAAGATAGATATTTAGAAAATATTTTATCCGACTCAGTTCCTCTATTTCAAAAATACCCTCTGCTGTAGATATTTCCTTGTCAGAGATAATATTTACATTTTGAATGAAAAGTGTATTTGTAAACAATATTTTTTTATCTCCGGAGAAAACGGCAAGACCCTCTTTTGATATTTGAAGATGCTTCATCAACTTTTCTTTTTCTATTGAAAGGTCCTGTTTCGCCTCATTCAATTTTATGTAAAGCTGAATGATGTGGTGTGTTATATCACCAATGTCATTGTTTGGAAGACTGAGATTCAGCTCTTTTAGCTCGTTGTTTTCTGCTTTGAATGAAAATTCTCTTAAAGTGGAGATCGCCTTTCCCAACCTGAAGCTAAAGAATGATACCATTCCTATAAAGGCTATGGCCATTAAAATAAAAAACAGAATGAATCCCTTGTCTACTGTTAGATATGATTTTGTAAAATTGAATGGCAATGCGCTTCTGACAATATACTTATCTGATTTTTTTGCAGCGTAAAAGAAAGGCTCATCCATCGTGTCGGACTTTCTTATTGAATATCCTTCTCCGGTGGCTAATGCTTGTACTATTTCATCTCTGTCAAGATGATTTGTGAATTTTTCCTTCTCATCAACTTTATTGTCGGATAAAACATTCCCTTTAAGATCCATTATCGTCACACGCAAATCATAGTCTGTAATAAATTTCAACAAATCATCCAATGATTGAAATGTTGTGGAATCATTCTCAAGATAATGGAGAAATGAGTAATTATAACTTTGAAGCACATCATTTAAAAGTTGTTTTCTATAGTTTTTCTCACGATTGTACTGATAAAGAAAAGCTGCAAAAAGAAACATCATGAAAATGCCTGTTCCAAAATAGAAAAGACTCTTATGAAACTGTATGTGTGGTAAATGAAATGTTTTACTCATAGACAGCAAGATATTGCAGGGGAAATATCATAAATGTTTTTTCCCTTTATCAATTATTAATAGATATAATTAAACTTGTTCAAAGCAGTAGCCATATCCCAAACGTGTAGTAACGTTTTTGCCATAGTCTCCCAATTTCTTTCTTAATCGTGTAATGTTTACATCAACAGTTCTGTCCAAAACATATACCTCATCGCTCCAAATCTTTGAAAGAATCTCCTCTCGGGAAAAGACACACCCTATATTGCTTAAAAGGAGCTTTAAAATTTCAAACTCTTTTTTTGTCAGCTGAAGCTCTTCATCGTTTATTGCCGCCTTTTTCTTTTTTGTATCTATCTTCAAGCTGTGATATGAAATTATTCCATTTTCTTCAGGAGTAGTTTCATTCGATCGTCTTAAAAGAGCTTTAACCCTTGCACTTACTTCTCTTATTGAATAAGGTTTTGAAATATAATCGTCTGCTCCGATGTTAAATCCATGAAGCATGTCATTTTCTGTGTCTTTTGCTGTAAGAAAAACTATTGGTATTTTGCTCAGAGCCGGATTGTTTCTGATAATTTTTGCCATCTGATAGCCGGAAATATTTCCCATCATAACATCAAGAAGCAATAAATTATACTGTGAAAGATCCTTTTTTAATGCCTCTTCTGCTGAATAGGCAACATCTACAATATAACCTTCAAGCTCCAAGTTGAATTTTAAGATTTCACATAAATCTTCCTCATCATCAACAGCAAGGATTCTGTAAGAATTGCTCATAAACTGAAATTTTAATTAGTTATCTTAATTTCCTTATATAGTAATGTCAAAATATTTACTTAAAATGATTTATCCGTTATTTGTTTATTGGGTATAAAATAAATCATCTGCAAATAAGTTTTTATATTTCGTACCACAAATTAAAAACAATTATATTACAAAAACATTACATAGTATATTACATTGTTAAGACAAAACTTGTTGGAAGTGCCTTTGTCTTTAATAATCCGATATTAAAAACAATGAATAGGATATATATTACATATTCTAAATATACATAATTATTTAAAGAGAATATATAAATATTTATCGTCTTAATATTTGAGTAAATTTAAGCCTTTGAGAAGTTCGGTTTTGCTTGTATTGTTGCTTTTTTAACTATTGAATTGATGAATTAATATATATAAACTCATCTGAATCTCTTGGCAGTAAGGTTCATTTAATGTTTTGTATTCAGTCTCATTTTTTCTGTGTATCTTTGCACCTCAAAATATTTAAACCATTAGCGTTTTTAGAATGAAGAATATTCGAAATTTTTGCATAATAGCTCATATTGACCACGGGAAAAGTACTCTTGCTGACCGTCTTCTTGAATTTACCAACACTGTTGCAGGCAGAGAAATGCAGGCGCAGGTGCTTGATAACATGGATTTGGAAAGGGAAAGAGGAATTACAATAAAAAGCCATGCAATTCAGATGGAATATGTTTATCAAGGTGAAAAATATATATTGAATCTTATTGATACTCCCGGACACGTAGACTTTTCTTATGAAGTCTCCCGTTCAATAGCAGCATGCGAAGGCGCATTGCTTATAGTTGATGGCACTCAGGGAATTCAGGCTCAGACTATTTCAAACCTTTATATGGCTGTTGACCATAGTCTTGAGATTATTCCTGTCGTCAATAAATGCGATCTTGAAAGTGCAATGCCTGAAGAGGTGGAAGATCAAATCGTTGAACTTTTAGGATGTGATCATGAGGATATTATTCGTGCAAGCGGTAAGACCGGAATGGGAGTTGAAGAGATTCTAAAAAGAATTGTTGAAAAGGTTCCTGCTCCTAAAGGGGATCCTGAGGCTCCGTTGCAGGCTTTAATCTTTGACTCTGTTTTCAACTCTTTCAGAGGTATTATTGCTTATTTTAAAATTGAAAATGGGGTGCTTCGTTCCGGCGATAAAGTGAAATTTGTTGCCACCGGCAAAGAATATGAGGCTGACGAAATTGGTGTTCTTAAGCTTGATATGGACCCAAGAAAGGAGCTTCGTACCGGTGATGTGGGTTATATTATTTCCGGTATCAAAACTTCCAAAGAGGTTAAAGTGGGTGATACGATTACTCATCAAGACAGACCTTGTGAGAAAGGCATTGATGGCTTTGAAGAGGTCAAGCCAATGGTCTTTGCAGGTATATATCCTATAGAGAGCGAAGATTTTGAAAACTTGAGAGCTTCTCTTGAAAAGCTTCAGCTTAATGATGCCTCTCTTACTTTTCAGCCTGAATCTTCCCTCGCTCTTGGATTTGGTTTCCGTTGCGGTTTTCTTGGACTTCTACATATGGAAATTATTCAGGAAAGACTTGACAGGGAATTTGACATGGATGTTATAACTACAGTTCCCAATGTGTCATATAAGGTGTATGATAAAAAAGGTGAGATGACAGAGGTGCATAATCCGTCTGGACTTCCTGATATTACTCTTATTGAAAAAATTGAGGAACCATATATTAGGGCTTCGGTAATTACCACTACCAATTTTATTGGTCCGATAATGTCGCTTTGCCTTGGTAAAAGGGGTGAACTGATTAAACAGGAATATATTTCAGGCGATAGAGTGGAGCTTTTCTATGATTTGCCTTTAGGTGAGATTGTAATTGACTTTTATGACAAGCTAAAAAGCATCTCTAAGGGCTATGCTTCATTTGATTATTATATTCATGATTATAGATCATCAAAACTTATCAAACTCGATATTCTTCTTAATGGCGAGCCTGTCGATGCATTGTCTACATTGACTCATGTTGACAATGCTGTTACCTTGGGCAGAAGAATGTGTGAAAAGCTTAAAGAGCTTATTCCTCGTCAACAGTTTGATATTGCTATTCAGGCTGCAATAGGAGCAAAGATTATTGCAAGAGAAACTATCAAAGCTGTAAGAAAGGATGTTACTGCCAAATGTTATGGCGGTGATATCAGCCGTAAGCGTAAACTTCTAGAGAAACAGAAAAAAGGAAAAAAACGAATGAAGCAGATTGGTACGGTTGAGGTGCCTCAAAAAGCATTCCTCGCTGTTCTAAAACTTGATTAGATATTTAACCTTAATAAAAAAGATACTCATTTTAGGTATACGCCTAAAATGAGTGTCTTTTTTTATTATTAATATTGCTATTTGAAAAATATTTATTAATTTTATGTAATATATGATTTTTGTTTGCTTTATTGTCTTTCGAAAGTGATTGGTTTTGTGCTGTTTATTAATTGAGTGTATATGTTGGATATTTATCGCCATTAATGCTTTAACATAGTGTGTTAAAGACCGTTTTTACAAATTTGACATTTGGTCAAATATTTTTCTCATGTAAATTTTTTATTCCCGTAATAGAGTCGGAATTTGGATAGATTCTATAATCTTGTGCTTTTTATCCATTTTGATCCTCTATAATGTGCCAAATATTTTCAGATTTTCTACTATGATTTTCAAATTTTGACCGACGTTTTTCAAATTTTGACCGGTCATTTTCAAATTTTCATTGTCGATTTTTTAATCTTAATTTGAATTTTTGATTTTATAATAATTACATAATTATTATATAAATAATTAACAATATATTATTGTAATATTTAATATTTGTAAATGATTGAAAATAAAAAATGAATGATGAGAATTTATTTTTCATAAAAGAAAAAATACAATTGATTGTTACTCTGACAAAAATTGTATTTTTTTTCTTGTGTATTGGTTTAAATCTTCGTTTTTTTACACAAATAAAGGGTGATTAATAAAAAATAAGGGTATTATTTAAGATGTTGAGTTATTTTTTTGCAAATTCGCGATTCCCTAATCAGATTGTGATAAAAAATATATTATTTAGAGAAATATAAAAAAGAAATAAGACTTTCATAGACACCATCTGCCTACCTAAGTCATTTAACATAAGTTTTTACATTATTATTATTTTATTTAGAGATGAGCGATTTGATGTTCAGCTTCAGAAGCATGTTTAGGAAATATGTAAACTCAAGCTTTATTTTGATTTTTGCTACTTTGTTAGCACTTGTTTTTGCAAACTCTTCATTTGGGGATACATATTTCTCAATATGGAAATCACCGGTACATTTACAGATAGGTGATTTCAATCTTTTTGGACATAATGGGGAAGCCATGACACTGATGGATTTCATCAATGACTTTTTGATGGCTATTTTCTTTTTCTCGGTAGGACTCGAGATAAAGAGAGAAATACTTGTTGGTGAGCTTTCATCAATGAAAAAGGCCCTTCTTCCTATTATTGGAGCTTGTGGAGGGATGATAGTTCCGGTAGTTATTTTTTCAATATTCACTCATTCAGGAGACGGAGCCCGCGGATGTGCAATTCCTATGGCAACAGATATTGCTTTTTCTCTTGGAGTGCTTTCAATGTTTGGAAAGAGAGTGCCGACAAGTTTGAAAATATTTCTTGCAGCCCTTGCCGTGGCTGATGATTTGGGTGGTATTATAGTTATTGCTCTTTTCTACAGCTCTCATATTGATCTTGTATATCTTTTATATGCTGCTGTTTTGGTTGCCGTATTAATTATCGGTGCATACCGCAATGTTAGAACAAAACTTTTCTATTGCCTGATAGGTGTTGTGATATGGTATTTCTTCCTAAACTCGGGTATTCACGCAACTATAGCGGGAGTTGTTGTCGCATTTTGTGTGCCTGCAAGACCGGCTACGACTTCGCGCAAGTATATTGAAAGAATTAGAGAAAATATTTCATTGTTCCCTAAAACACCTGAACATACAGGAGAGATTCACATACTTACCAATCAGCAGATTGCACTTTTGAAAAGTGTTGAGTCTGCTTCTGACCATGTTATCAGCCCTTTGCAGGATTTGGAAGATACTTTAAGTCCTCTTATCAGTTATTATATCATACCATTGTTTGCTTTTGCAAATGCCGGCGTTAATCTTGCCGGAATGAGTGTAATGAATCTTTTTCAGGGCGTTGGATTGTCAGTTCTGCTTGGTTTGTTGGTCGGAAAGATGATAGGTATATTCTCTTTCTCTTGGATAGCAATAAAGCTAAAGATAGTTGCCATGCCTGCGGGTTCAAATTGGAAAATGTTTTCCGGAATAGCAATGCTTGGAGGTATTGGTTTTACCGTATCGATGTTTATAGCGAATCTTTCATACAGCGCTTTGGGTGCTGAGGGGGTGGTACTTCTTAATGATGCAAAACTTGGTATTTTGGCCGGTTCAATTTGTGCCGGTACGATTGGTCATATTATCCTTAGTAAGTATCTCCCTGCTGCCAATGAAGTGGAGCAGAATATTGAAGAGGGGCAATTGGTGTCTGAACATTAATCGCTTAATTGATTGATTGGTATATCGTGTAATAATCGATATATACAATGTTTAGAGATAGTAATAATTTTAAAATCTTATCATATCTCTTATGATTCATTGTTAATTTAGTGTCAAATAATTTTACATAAGTGTAAAATTATTTGACACTTTTATTTTATATAGAACAATTAACTCTGTGAGATTTAATAAGATAAAAAAGTGGCATAATATTAGTATTATAATATTATGAAAACCATATGTCGTAATATTTATGAATTATATATTAAAAAATTTTCTCAGTGTATTTAAAAAGTACAGATTGATATTTATACTTAACATTATTGGCTTATCAGTTGCTTTGGCAATTTTTTTGGCAATAGTGATTCAGGTAAATTATCATCTCAATTTTAACAAGTCTATAAAAAACAGTGAGAATATTTTTACTCTGACAATTGAAGATGATAATCATAATAAAGCCATTATGCCAAGAGGCATAGCCGACCGCATATCCGACTCAAATCCTCATATTAAAAACTTGAGTTTCGGATGGTTTTATTCAGATAAACAGAAGTTTAATTTGGTTGATGGAGACAAACTCTCTGAAAGTTTTTATAATAATTTTTATCCTGTAACTAAAAGTTTTTTTGATACATTTTCGTTCGAAATATTGGAGGGTGATTTAGGAAACGCAAATGATCCAAACAGTGTAATAATTCCGCAAAGCGTTGCCGACCTTTTTTCACAAAATGGCTCAGTGATTGGAAAAAATATCCGGATTTCCCATTCAAAAAATTATGTAATTGTTGGAGTTTACAAAGATTTTAAAGACAATACAATGGTAAACAACCATTGTTATACTTTTATTCCTGATACTGAAAATCTCAACGATATGAATAATTGGAATTATACATGTTTTATGACACTTGATTCCAAGGATAATATTGAGGAGGTTTTAAGCAGTATAAACAATATGGAATTTAAGTATTGAGATCAAGATTTAAAAATAACTATTCATGCTTATGGAATAGAAAAGATTCATTTTGTAAACGATATAGAGTTTGATTGCTTCCCTAAATTTAATTATCTGACGATTTTTATTTTGTTGTCGCTGGGTATTATCAGTCTTTTAACGGCAATAATCAATTATACCAATTTTAGTATTGCCAATGCTCCAGACAGAATAAAGAGCATCAATACAAGAAAAGTTCTTGGCAGCTCCAATTTTGTGTTAAGAATGTCATTGATTTCTGAAGCTGTAATTCTTTGCTTGTTATCCTATATAATAACAATTTTATTGTTGTATTATATAAACACTACTTTCTTGAAGGAGTTTCTAACTGCTTCTGTTGCAATAGAAAAAAATATTAAGATATATATCATTGGTATTATTATTCCAATTGTGGCAGGTCTTATAGCGGGAGTTTATCCTGCCTATTATATAACATCGTTTCCGGCAGCTCTTGCTTTAAAAGGTACATTCTCTCTTTCACCTACAGGTGTGAAATTTAGAAATGTGCTGATTGGATTTCAATATATAATCACATTTATAATAATTATTGCAGCCTCTTTCATATATTCTCAAAACTACTACATGCAGCACACTGATTTGGGATTTAACAAAGACCAGATAATTGTGACTAATTTTGAATGGGGCGATAACTCGGCACGTGATTTTTTGTCGAATGAATTAAAAAGAAACCCTCATATAGAAAATGTGGGATTTGCAAATGGCGTTATTTCCTCAAATACTTCAATTATGTCATGGGGAAGAAGCTATAATGGAAACAGAGTTGATTTTACTGCATTTCCTGTTGATGAGAATATGTTCGATATTTTAGAACTTACTCTAATAGATGGCAGAAAATTCAGTGAATTGGATAAATTATCTCCAAATGGCGCGCTTCTAATGAATGAAACAGCCATAAAACAATATGATATAAAGATAAATGATCAAATAGCTGATATACCTATATTAGGCACTTTTAAGGATTTCCATTTCAAACCTATGAATACGGCTATAGAACCGATGGCTTTGTTTTTAAAGCCTCAAAATAACTGGGGTAATTTCCTTACTGCTTATATTAAGGTAAAAGCCAAATCAAATATGTTTGAAACGATGGATTTTGTAAAGAAAACCATCAAAAAGAATTATCCTGAATATACAGAATCTCCAATGTTTTATGATACTATTTTGCAGAATACATATCAAAATGAGAAATATGTAAGTGCATTGGTCTCATTGTTTGGATTTGCCTCAATACTTATATCTATTGTGGGGGTATTCGGTCTTGTCCTTCTTGAATGTCATTCAAAAGAGAAGAAGATAGGAGTTAGGCGTGTCTATGGCGCTTCAGTAAATCAAATTATTCTATCTTTCAACAAGATATATATAAAGATATTAGTATTATGTTTTGTTATAAGTGTTCCATTTGGAGTGGCTATAACAAAAAAATGGATGGAGAATTTTGCATATCGGATAAGCATTTCTTGGTGGATGTTTTTATTGGTTTTTATTGCTGTTCTTCTTATTACTGTTGCAACGGTATCGGTTCAAGTATTTAAAAGTGCGAACAACAATCCTGTCGATAATTTAAAAAGCGAATAAGAGTCGGTCTATAACAACTAAGATAATAACCTTGTCATATATTAATCCAAATATATAGAGCGATAATTTTTTATGTAACAAATAAAGGGATTAATAAATATAGAAATAGCCGGTTCGTGAGAACCGGCTATGTTGATTATTAGTTATTTTGTTTGAGGGCAAGCTTTAAAGCTTTGGTCAATTGATCTGGACAGGAGGTGCCTTTCCCTTTGCAATCTATTCCTTTGAGCTTTTCTATAACCATATCTGCATTCATGCCATCAATAAGTTTGCAAATGCCTTTAAGATTGCCGTTGCAGCCCCCAAAAAATGATACATCTTTAACGATATTGTCTTCTAAAATAAATTCTATCTCTTTAGAACAGGTCCCTGAAGTTTGAAAAGTAAATTTTTTTGTCATAAATCAATTAAAATATAGCATTGTGATTTCTTAGTTTATCCATTCATTAAGCTTGTCGGTGATTCGCTTCTTTATATCGTCCGGCATATTATTAATTCGTGACAAATGTGAGCCATTCGGCTGAAAATAAATAAACATATTTTTCTTTCCCTTAATCTGTTTCTTTTGAAGTGCGGCTCCTGACCAAGGATCAATCTCACCATATATGCAGATCATCTTGGGATCATTGTTTTTGATATAATCTACTACCTTTTTGCCCAATCTGTCGTCAAATTCAACTTTTGGAAGAATGTCAGTAGGAGGAAAGATGTGTCTTAAATAATCCTTTGATGATTTTATTGAAAGAAGTTTTTTAAAGTGTTTGGTGTCGTATCCATAATAGCCCAATTCTTTTGCCGCCTGATAAAAGAAAGGATCGATTGCTGCCCCGGCAATATTAAAATATGATGGATCTGCAATAGCTATGAAATGGTCAAATTTCTCTTTATCGGATGAACTTTTTGAAGGAATCATATCGAGTGATGATCCCCATTGCCAAATTGAAAACCTATATTCGAGAACGCAGTAATCGTATATTGCAGAATATGAATCTGCAAATTGATACTCTTTTTCTTTGCAGTATTTCTCAAAATCGGGTAAAAACAGATCTCTTTTCTTCAGCATCTCCTTTTGAAAAGACCTTATCTTTTTTTGATCCTTTTTGGAACCGATATGATCAAGATAATCGGATAGCCGCTTATCTTCTACACCAAAACATATAGGACCGACATAAGGAACTGAAACATCTACATCATCAGGATAAAAAGCACGATAATAGATTGTTGTCTGACCACCTTTGCTGACTCCGGTTGTAATCCATTTACCATTATAAAGCTCTTTAAGCTTTGTGTTTATGGAATGAAGATCCTGAACGGCATTTTCTGCTGTGAGATAATCCCAGCTCTCATTTTCAGGACGGGATTCAAGAAAATATCTATATTCTGCAAAAACTATATTGGCATCAAACATTTCTGCCAATTCTTCTGTGTATCTTGATGAAAGAGCATAAGAGGCTCCATAACCTTCTGTCACAAATATTACGGGTTTGTCAAAACCTCTATGGCATAAAATTACTCTTTGTTTGAATGTTGAGGATTCAGGATTTGAATAATCGAGAGTCTGGTCAAATTGTAATACATATTTTTCAGTGAAATGTTCTGATTCAAGAGTGTCGCTGATAGAGACTCCGTTTAAAGAAAGAATTTTTTGTGGTGCCTGATAATCTTTTATATCCTGAGCAAAAAGTGATGAAAAGAAAATTGACAGACAAAGTACCGTAACTGATAATGCAAAACGCAAATTTAAATGTGTGAATTTCATTAAATTGTTTTTGTTATAAAAAAGAGAGCAGTCATTTTTGTGACTGCCGTCTTTTTGATTTATAATTTAGAGTTGTTATTGTTTATAGATAATTGAGTTTTTAACTTTTTCAGCCTCATCCTTTGATTTAAGAATTTCAACAAGTTTGAGCGCAAAATCAAAAACAGTGCCTGCCCCTCTGCTGGTAATAAAGTTGCTACTAACAGCCACAGCATCTTTTTTAATGACGGCACCTTTTAGTTCATCTTCAAAACCGGGATAACATACAGCCTCTTTCCCATTAAGAAGGTCCATTTGACCGTAAACTAAAGGGGCAGCACAAATAGCGGCAAGATATTTACCCTCTTTATTGTATTTTGCAATCAAAGCTTCAAGGTTTTTGTCATTCTGAAGATTCCTTGTCCCCGGCATACCCCCGGGAAGAATAATCATATTCCCCTGATTGAAATCACACTCATTGAAGGTTTTATCAGTAATGATTTTTACTCCGTGAGAACTTTCAACAACTTTTTCATTAGAAATTGAAACACTCTCAACATCAATTCCTGCTCTGCGAAGAACATCAATTGTTCCGATTGCTTCTGTTTCCTCAAAATGGGGAGCAATAAAAATGTAAACTTTTTTCATAAATAGAAATATTTATTGGTAAAGGTACTAACATTCATTTTCATCTTTTTCATCATTGTCGATGAAATTTCTTATTGGTCTTATTACCCTGCATGGATTACCGGCGGCAACAACGTTTGCAGGAATATTTCGTGTAACAACACTGCCTGCTCCAATAACAGAATTATCTCCAATTTTTACACCCGGCTTAATGACAGAATTTCCACCAATCCAAACATTGTTTCCAATAATCACAGGATGCGCAAACTCAAGCTGAGAATTCCTTTGAGAGGCATTTAATGGATGACCATTGGTATAGATGTGCACATTGGGGGCAAGATAGACGTGGTCGCCAATTACAACTTTTGTGGCATCAAGAATTATACACCCTACATTAGCTCTGAAAAAATTGCCTATTTCGATATTTTTGCCGTAATCACAATAAAAAGGAAGATCGATGTTGCAATCATTTCCTATTTTACTGAAAAGCCTGTTTAATAACTCCTCCTTTTCTTTTAAAAGAGAGGGCCTTAGATTATTTAAATCATAAAGAAGCTCTTTGGCTTTAAGCTTTTCATCAACGATAACCTTATCATTTGCATAATAAAGATTTCCGTTGTTCATCTTTTCAGATTCAGTTTTCATACGTAGTAGTGGTTAGAAAATATTAAAAATAAATTTACCTTGAGGATGTAAATCTCAGCAAGCTATAAACAGCCGACAAATTAGTCTATTAATTTGATTTGTTATAAAACAAAAAATCTCTAAAGAGAAAAAATTAATGTTTAATAATATGGCGAGGAAATAAATATCCCCTATTAATTATGTTATCCCGAAAGTACAGAATTTTGAGCAAAAAATGAAATTTTTGTTGTCATAATTCTGTTTTAAGAGCCCATTATTAATAAAAAAAAGACAAATGCTGCTTTTGTTCGGTTGAATGATGTGATTTATATATTCTACTATGGTTATTGAATACTCGGCTTTATTAACTAAATTTGCAATGATATATAATCAATTTTTATTGTTGAAAAGCTGACAATAAATGATGATTATTGGCAGTAATGAAATTAAAATCAGCACTTTTGAGGAGATTTCATCTTTATTATTTTCCCTTTATAAAATTATTCAAATGGACTTTGGTTTTAGAAAAATAGCTGCAGCTGTTCCTTTGGTTAAAGTGGCAGATTGTAATTATAATATTGAACAAATAACAGCATTAACAAAAGAGGCTGCTTTAAAGAATGTTTCTTTAATAGCATTTCCGGAGCTTTCAATAACCGGATATACCTGTGCTGACCTTTTTCATCAACGACTTCTTGTTGAAGAGGCTGAAAACGCTCTTAAAGAATTTGTCTTTAATACCTCTTCTCTTGAAATAGTTACTGTTGTTGGATTGCCGGTTGCTGTAGGCAATGATCTGTTTAATGTTGCTGCAGTTATTAGCAAGGGGAAAATCTTAGGAGTAGTTCCAAAAACATACCTTCCTAATTATAACGAGTTTTATGAGGCAAGATGGTTTGCTCCTTCAACACATCTTTCTGTAAATGAGATTGGAATTGCCAATCAGATTGTGCCGATAGGTACTGATATTCTGTTTAAATGTGATTCATTTAATTTTGGTGTGGAAGTTTGCGAAGATCTTTGGGTCCCAATTCCACCATCTTCTTATCAGGCCCTCAATGGTGCTGATATAATGGTTAATATATCTGCAAGTAATGAATTGGTTGGTAAGCACAATTATCTGAAGAAATTAATCGAACAGCAATCTGCAAGAACTCTTGGAGTATATCTATATTCTTCAGCAGGATTTGGAGAATCAACTACAGATCTTGTTTTTGCAGGCAATGGAATAATTGCAGAGAACGGCTCTATTATTAAAGAGTCCGAGAGGTTTTCTTTTGAGAATCAGATAATTTCTGCTGATGTTGATATAGATAAGATGAGAACTCTCAGAAGAAAGACAACTACCTTTACCAATTTGACAGGATGTGATTTAAGAGATTATAGAAGCTGTGATTTTGCATTGGATATTGTACAACCAAAAGATTCACTTGATAGATACATTCAACCAAGACCTTTTGTTCCATCAGATGATGAGATGGATGAACGTTGCGACGAGATATTCAATATTCAGGTAAACGGGCTTGCGCAAAGGTTTAAACATACTCATTCAAAGAGTGCAGTTATCGGCATATCCGGTGGGCTTGATTCAACTCTTGCTCTTTTGGTCTGTGTAAAAACTTTAGACAAACTAAATATCCCAAGGAAAAATATTGTTGGGGTTACTATGCCCGGTTTTGGGACTACTGACAGAACATATAACAATGCGATAAATCTAATGAAGTCTCTTGGCATTACAATAAGGGAGATTAGCATTAAGGCAGCCTGTATTCAACATTTTTCAGACCTTGATATTGATGAAAATGTTCATGACGTTACTTATGAAAATTCTCAGGCAAGGGAAAGAACTCAGATATTAATGGATATTGCAAATCAGACCAATGGAATGGTGATTGGTACAGGCGATCTTTCTGAACTTGCTTTAGGATGGGCAACCTACAATGGTGATCATATGTCTATGTATGGCGTTAATGGGAGTATACCAAAAACGTTAGTCAAATATCTTGTTAAATGGGTTGCAGATAATCAGATGAATGAGGATGCAAAAGAAATATTGCTTGATGTTATAGATACACCTATTAGTCCTGAACTTATTCCGGCTGACAAAGATGGAAACATTTCTCAGAAAACAGAAGATTTGGTTGGTCCTTATGAATTGCATGATTTTTTTCTATATAATTTTATAAGATTTGGATTTAGACCAAAGAAGATTTTCTTAATGGCTAAGATTGCATTTAAAGGAGAATATGATGAGACTGTTATAAAAAAATGGCTTTATACATTCTTTAGAAGATTCTTTGCTCAGCAATTTAAACGTTCATGTTTGCCTGACGGACCTAAGGTAGGTTCAGTTACATTGTCACCAAGAGGAGATTGGAGAATGCCAAGTGATGCAGTTTCATCAATGTGGCTAAAAGAGATTGAAAGCTTGTAAAACTGGTTTATATTGCGAAACATAAATACTTTATTTATCTGAATTCAGATTGAAAGTTTGTAAAACTAATTTTATATTGTTAAAATAAATCCTTTCATTTTCTGCGTTCTGATTTAAAGTTTGTAAAGTAGCTTTGTATTCCGGCTTTTTATATAATAAAACTTATTCTTGTTTTTTTAATAAATTCATATTCGTTACATTAATCTTACCTTATGATAAAAACAAATTTTGTTGTATTGCTTGTTTCCATCTTTTTGTTTGGAGGCTGTATGAAAAAAGATTATCATTTTATTACTGATGCTCAGATAAGAGAAGCGGTGATGAATGACTATCAAAAAAGAAAAGAAATTATTGGAAATGATTCTTTGTTTGCTCTTCAAACTGAAGTTGTTAATGAGCAGCAGAAAGAGGCTTTGGAATTTCTTTTAGCCTATATGCCAATTGGCGATATCACAGATTATGGCGTTGATTTCTTTGCCGCTCAAGTGAAAAATACTCTTGAGATGAGAGATAAAGTTAGATGGAAAGACTCTGTTCCTGAATATATTTTCAGACATTATGTCCTTCCTGTGAGAACAAACAATGAAACTCTTGATGAATTCAGGACAACATATTCTGAAGAGATTTATAATAGAGTTAAAGAGATGTCTTTAAAGGATGCTGCTCTTGAAGTTAATCATTGGTGTCATGAAAATGTTATTTATACCTCTACAGATGGTAGAACCTTTTCTCCGATGGCTGCTCTTAAAAATGCCGCCGGACGTTGTGGCGAAGAGTCTGTCTTTGCTGTTGCCGCTTTTCGTTCTGTAGGGATTCCTGCACGTCAGGTTTACTGTCCTCGTTGGGCTCATACTGACGATAATCATGCTTGGGTGGAAGTTTTTGTTGATGGCAAGTGGCAGTTTCTTGGTGCCTGCGAACCGGAACCGGTTTTGAATCTCGGCTGGTTTAATGCTCCTGCTTCGAGAGGACTTCTGATGCTTACAAATGTTTTCGGCAACCATTATCAAGGAGAGGAGGAGGTTATTTCTCAGACTCCAAACTATACTCAGATAAATGTTATTTACACTTACGGTCCGGTTGCCAAATGTGATATAACTGTTGAGGATGAAAATGGTAATGCTCTTGAAGATGCTTTGGTAGAATTTAAAATATTCAATTATGGAGAGTATAACACTGTTGCATCAAAGAAAACCTTAAAAGATGGTACCTGTTTTTTAAATGCCGGATTGGGTGACATGTTTGTATGGGTTTCAAAAGGAGAGAAGTTCGGCTTCTCTAAGATATCTTTCGGCAAAGATGAAAAAATAACAATTAAGGTTGATAAAAAGGCAGGCGATAATATTTCTGTAAGCCTTGATCTTGTTCCTCCTGTTGAGGATCCAAAAATGCCTGAGGTCTCTTCTGAAATGAGAGAGATAAACAGCAAAAGAATTGCTCAGGAAGATACAATACGAACACGCTATACTTCAACTTTCTTTAATGAAGAAAGTGCAATTGTGAAAGCAGAAAATATTAATAAGGATTATTCTAAAAAAATTGCTGATATTCTTGTTAAATCAAGAGGCAACAGCTCTTCAATAATAGATTTTCTTTCAGGTGTTTCAAATGATGATTTTGAAAATGCTTTAAGTCTTTTGGAAAATGTTTCCACAAAAGATTTAAGAGATGTTGCTGCAAATGTATTTGCCGACCATTTAAAAAATTCTTCAAATAAAGAAAATGAATATTTTGCAAATTATATTCTTAATCCACGTATAGACAGGGAGTTTTTGACTCCTTATAAATCAGATTTGTTGGGCAAAACTGATAAAGAGTTTGCTGAAAATGTGAAAAACAATCCTCAGGTTTTAGTAGAGTGGATAAAGAAAAACATTAAGATAGATGATTCTCAGAATTCTCAGCGCTTGGCTATTCAGCCTCTTGGTGTATTAAAGGCAAGGATTGCCGATCTTTCTTCTTGCAATAGGTTCTTTATAGCTTATTGCCGTTCTTTGGGAATTGCAGCCCGATATGAACCGATTACTGATAATGTACAATACTTTTTTGATAATAAATGGAACACGGTTTATTTTGGTAATGCTGAAAATCACCAATCAGATGGAATGGGAGAGTTGATTATTAAGTATTCGCCTACTAAAGCTATCAAGGATCCGGCATATTATTCACATTTTACTATTGCAAAAATTGAAAATGGAGCTCTTAAAACTCTCTCTTTCGAATCAAATTCCAATGTAGATATGGGAGCAGGCGTAACTGTGTCAAACATGATGAAAAAACCATTGATGCTAACAGCCGGAAACTATATACTAATGACCGGTTCAAGGCAGGGAGACGGCTCAATTCTTTCACAAATTGAAAGTTTTACTATAGAAAATGGAAAAAAATGTGAAGTTGAAATGATTATGAGAGAATCTGCCGAGCCTTTAAATGTTATAGGAATGATTAATATTTCAAATCTTTCTTATCAGCCTTTAACTTCATGTGCTATGCAGCCTGTTTCTTCACTTACTAAAAATAAAGCTGCTATTATAGCTATATTAGGTGCAAAACAAGAGCCAACAAATCATGCTTTGCGTGATATTGCCGAATTTTCAAATGATTTTAATTCTTGGGGCGGTGCTCAGGTGATGCTTTTTGCTGATGAAGATGATTATAAGAAGTTTGATTCCAACGAATTTAAAGGGCTTCCATCAACAATTACCTATGGAATTGACGCTGGTGGTGATGTAATTGATGCCTTGATAAAAGGAGCCGGTTTAACTCAAAAGTCTCTTCTTCCTATTGTTGTTCTTGTTAATGAAAACAATGAAGTTGTTTTTGTTTCCCAAGGTTATACGATAGGACTTGGTGCTCAGATGTTGAAAGTTATTCATAAATTGTAAAAAGAGGCAAACTCCTTTATTGAATAAGCTGTTTAAATCAATACAACTATTCTATTAGAAAATTATTAGAATAAAAGAATCGGGGGTAATTAAAATGTTTTTTCAATTACCCCCGATTCTTTTTTGAACAATACTCAAAATCAATTTTAAAGTAATCTTCATATTAAGAAATCTGATAAGCTTTTCTCGTGTCTTTTTTTAATTAAATGAAATCGTCATAACTCACCTAAAGATGAGATACCCAACAGAAGGTAAATAAATGGCGCATTTGTACCTTAGAGGTAACGGTTATAAAAAAAAATTATATACAAATGAAAAATTAATAATTATCACTTCAATTTTATACAAACAGTCACCACTTTATAAAGAGGCAAATCTGATAAAATAATTTGGAAATACTATCTTCTACAAAGAATGTCTCCATAATAAAGCGAGAAAATATAGACTACAAAGCCTTATCAATTCTATACTCATCAATAATTTCAATTATCTTTTCTCCATAATATTCCACTATTTTCTTTCCTATTCCAGGTATGGAAAGAAGTTCCTTTTTGCTTGATGGCATTTTATTTGAAAGGCCAATCATAGCTTTTTGTTGAATGATAGTATAAACAGGAAGATTCTTTTCATCAGCTTCAGCCTTTCTCCATTTGTTTAGACGGGAATAAAGTTCGGGGTTATTAATATCTGATGAAATAACCTCCTTCTTAATTTTGGGGGATGTCTCTTTTTTCGGCTTATCCTTTTCTATGCTTGCTTTTGATTTTGCAGAAAGATATTTCTTGGTTGAGAATCCATCCGTACACTCATTCAAAGTCTCAATTTTAAGATTGATTTCAAAAAGCAAAGCTGAGATCTCTTTGTTGATATTGTTTTTAATCTCCTTGTTATCAATATTAAAACTTGTAGATTCAATCTTTTCAAGCAGTATTTCTTTAATATTATCAATAAAATAGGCTGCTCCCTTACTGGTTCTATCATTAATTATATCATTGTTTTCATAACTGTCAAGTTCTGAAATTATCATCGTAAGTTGATTCCTAAATCTTATGCCGACCTGGTAGATTTTCTCATCTGCAACAACAGACATTTTTTTATAATCTTCAACTAAAGAGGGATAAAGCTTTGAAAGATTTTCATCTAAAATTCTAATCAAATATTGAAGTCTTGTCATTATTGAACGAAAATCGAATTGCTCAAAAACAAGCTCCACAAAATAATCTTTTTTAGCCCTATCAAGAATATCAACAGGAGAGAAGTTGTTTATATGCTCTTGGTTGAAATTATCAATAATCCTGTCACTCATTATTGCAGAGGAAGAGATAGGAGTGCGAAGCACTAATCCATTTAAGGTGCGGCAACGGCTTAAGGCAACATACACCTGTCCGTGAGTAAAAGCCTTTCCTGCATCTATGATAGCCTTGTCAAAGGTAAGTCCCTGACTCTTATGAATTGTAATAGCCCATGCTGTTTTTAAAGGATATTGAGTGAAAGAACCCTCGATTTTTTCTGTGATTTCCTTGCTCTCGGGATCAATTGTATATTTGGCATTTGTCCAAACCTGGGTCTCAACATTAATTGTAATGTCGTCGCACTTAACGACAATACCGCCTTTGCCAATTGCTGTTATTCTGCCAATCTTTCCATTATAGAATCTTTTCTCAGGAGTAGGATCATTCTTTACAAACATAACCTGAGCGCCCTTTTTTAGAGTCAATTTCTCATTTGTAGGATAGGAATATTCCGGAAAGTCACCCTCAATTTTAGCCTTGAAAGTAAACTCCGGTTCATCTATCTCATCAATCTTTGTTTTATTGATGGAATCTGCCTGATAATTATGAGTAGTCAGTGTAATATACTTTTCTTCATCGTTTGGATTGAATCCCGGCTTATATCTTTGGTTTAATGCATCAATTACGCTCTGTGTAATTTGGTTTTCTCTCACACTGTTGAGAATTGATACAAATCCAGGGTCCGATTGTCTAAATACTTTTTGAAGCTCTATTGTAATGAAATTGGTTTCATTCAAAGAATGACTGTGAAAGAAATAAGGAGATGCATAATATCCTTTTAACAAACTCCATTCATCTTCTCTAATTACAGGAGCCAATTGTTGCAAATCGCCAATCATCAAAAGCTGAATTCCGCCAAAGGGTTTGTATCTGTTCTTATATTTACGAAGAATCGTATCTACAGCATCCAAAAGGTCGCTGCGAACCATACTTATTTCATCTATTACAAGAAGATCAAGGCTTTTAATAATGTTTATTTTCTCCCTGCTGAATTTATTTGCAAAATTCTTTACAGTTTCATCTTTTGTAAAAGTGCTCTGTGGAATAAAAGGGGCAAATGGAAGCTGAAAAAAGGAATGTATTGTCACTCCTCCCGCATTTATTGCTGCAACACCTGTCGGAGCAAGTATTATCATCCTTTTTGGCGAAGAAGCCTTAAGCGAACGCAAAAAAGTTGTCTTTCCTGTTCCTGCTTTCCCGGTTAGGAAAATATTTACATTCGTATTCTCTATAAAATTTCTTGCTAATTCTGCTTGAGTATTTATTTCTGACATCTTATATATTTAATGAAACTATCTGACCATAATTGACAGGGTCGCTAAAGGCTTTATCTGCCGGATAAAGACCGGCATAAACCCTGGCACAGGCAATTACTCCGGCATGAGTAAAGATGATTGCCTTGTTTAAATTGGTGCTTTTTATATTATCAATAAATAAAGATACTCTTTTTATCATCTCAATAAAACTTTCCCCTCTTGTCGGAACCTCAAAGAGCCAGTTATCGAACCATTTCTCCAATTGAGGATCGTTTATCTCTCCATATTTTTGCATTTCCCATTCGCCAAAATTCATTTCCATCAATTTATTGTCTATTAATGGTGAATCAAAACCGCAATATGATGCGAGTTTTCGGCATCTTTTTAGAGGACTGCTAAAGACCTGACTGTTTATATCTATATCATTAACATATTGAGCAAGATTTCGCTTTACGATTTTTGCCTCTTCAATAAATGATTCTGAAACCTCTACATCTGTTTGTCCGTAACATATAGATTTAGGAACATTTACCGAGGTGTGACGCACAAGAACTACTTCCATGTTTTATCTTTATATCTTTATTTGTCATTAAACAATTTAATGTTTTGTAATCTATGAAAACATACCAATGAATCCATTTGTTGATGTCAAAAGATTTCAATTATTAAATATAGTAATAAGAAAGCATATTTAAATATTCTTTCAAAAAAACAAAAGATCACAATCATTAAATACAGCTTTGTTTTACATCATTATAAAACTTATGATATAAACCCCAACATAAATAAGAAGTTCAGAAATAAGAAACAATGCTCCGCAGCAATCGCCGGTATATCCCCCTATTTTTTTATTCAAGTAGAAAATATAAATGAAAAAGAATAGTATTGCCGGAATCAGAGACAATATGTAAACGATAGGAAAGAAAACTATAATAGGTATTATTCCAAAAAATGCAGATATCGCTATCTCTTTAATATCCATTTTGGAATAAAGTATCTTTGACTTGCAATCCTCCTCTTTCCTTGCATAAGGAAGAAAGTTTATAATGTTAGACGATATGAACTTTGCAGCCGGATCGGCAATGAAAAGCACTATTACTGCCTTTTCAGGTCCTAAAGAGAAAATCAATGACCACGCTAAAAGGAAGTAAATTATAAGACCTGTCACTCCATAGCTTCCAATATGGGAGTCTTTCATTATTGACAAGATCTTTTCTTTGTTTGTACCCCCTCCAAAACCATCAATAAAGTCAGCCAGACCATCTTCATGGAGAGCTCCCGTTAATATCAAGCGTGATATTAATGCAAAAATCACAGATGTTTCAATTGAAAAAATGCTATATGAAATAAAAAACACCAAAGACATCAATCCTCCCGTGATCCAGCCTGTCATAGACCAGTAAGAAACCAAATTCTTGTATTCTTCTTTTGTTGGAGAAAACCATTTCCATAATGGAATACGTGTAAAAAACATTACAGCTGCCAGTGCCTTCATTTCCTTGTATATAATCTGAAAATTATCCCTGTTAAAAATATTTAGTTATATGAGCATTACTGAATGTGTTCATCTCATTTATCATCCTTACAGCAGAATCAACAATTGGATAAGCACAAAGTGCGCCGCTGCCCTCACCAAGTCTCATGTCGAGATGAAGAAGAGGCTTTACCCCAAGATAATCAATAACAAGCTTGTGGCCGGCTTCATCTCCCTGATGTCCAAAGATGGCATAGTCAAGAATATTTGGACTTATTTTGCTTGCTGCAAGCATACAGTTGGTCATAATGAAACCATCTACAAGTATTATCACGCCTTTCTGGGCAGCTCTAATCATTGCACCCACACTCATAACCATTTCAAGCCCTCCAAAATATGTTATCACCTGCATAACATCATTTGTGCCCTGATAATTGTCAAGAGCCTTTTTAAGAACCTCTTTTTTATGTTTTACACCTTCAGAATCAAGACCGGAACCTACCCCGACACATTTATCCAATGGAATTCCTGTAAGCAAAGTCATCCACATTGATGAGGTTGAAGTGTTTCCAATACCCATTTCTCCAAAACTCAATATATTTGAGCCTTCATTAACACACATATCTGTTATTTCTGCCCCGTAGTTTAATGCTTTTTCAACCTCACTGCTTGTCAGTGCTGATTCATAAAGATAATTGCGTGTAGATTTTCTTATTTTCCTATCAATAACTCCTTTCAATGGAGGAAGATCATAATTTATTCCGGCATCAACAATTTTTATTTCAAAGCCATGTTGTTTGGCAAGAAAGTTAATTCCCTGACCTCCATTTAAAAAATTATTAATTACTTGGCGAGTTACCTCCTGTGGCGATTGAGAAACGCCCTCTTCTACAATGCCGTGGTCGGCAGCAAAAATAATATTTTGAGGATGTTTAAGTGTCGGCGTCAAAGTCTGTTGAATCCAGCCTATCTGTTTGGCAAGAGATTCAAGTCTGCCTAAAGAGCCTTTAGGTTTGCTTAAATCATTTATTTTATAATCAAGTTCAGTAAGTATCTCTCTCTTTGGAGAGGAAATATTAAAATCCATAATGTGTTTTTATTTTTATTTTTAAAGCATAATGATTTATCCTTTTAAAAAGTATAAATGAAAAAGTAAATAATTGGGCCTGCTTATTCTTCATTTCACTTTTAAAGGTATTCCGCAGACCATCATAACTACATGATCGGCTTTGGAAGCAATATATTGATTAATCCACCCCTGAAGATCGGTAAATTTTCTTTGAATAAGATTGTCAGACACTCCACCCATTCCAATCTCATTTGTTACAAAAATAAAGTCTGCTTCAATTGCGGCTGTCTTGTCAAATTCATCTTTTAAAAGTTTCAATGATAAATCAACATCGCTTTTGTTATCAAAAAAGAAATTTGTGCACCATAGAGTAACACAATCAATCACCACGACTTTTCCTTTCACATCACAATTGCTAAGGTAAAGCTCCTCTTCAATATTAATCCATCCGCTTTCTCTTTGGGCTTTGTGACGGTCGATTCTTTTTTTATACTCCTCGTCCCAGCATCTTGAAGTTGCCAAATATACAGGTTTCTCAGCAAGAGATTTAGCAAGATTCATGGCATAGGTGCTTTTCCCCGAACGCTGTCCTCCTGTAACTAATGTTATACTCATTTTATTGAAAGAATAATATTATCAAGTAATAAAAGTAGATATAATTTTTAATAAAAATCAATCTTCCATTTTAAAGAAATACCTTGGTTTATATCCAGGGAAAAGTTCCGGATGAAAAATAAAAGCCAAATCCTTAAGAAGTCTGTCGGGATGAAGAGGCATCTCCTCATAATAAGTTACTTCGCCGGTATTGCAGGTATAAATATTTTTCTCTTTCCAAGCTTTGAATTTAGCATTTAATGGAATTTCATCCTTTAGAGCAGAGTATGTCAAAGGCATCGTCGCATTGTATTTTATAAGCCAGAAATCTGCCTCAGAACCCTTTTCAAAAACCTCTTCATAAGACAAAGGCATAGAACCTGCCTTCTCTGTATCTTCCCAAAGGTAATGAGCCCCTGCATCCTTGTAAAGAGATGCAATATAACTTTTCCCACCCGCAATATACCAACTTGGTCCTGTTTTATGTTCAGTGATCAGAGTGGGTCTATTGGCAATATGTGAAGTTTTCTCTTTTATTTCATTATAAAGTTTCTCAGTTTCATTAAAAATTGAATCAGCCTGTCTCTCCTTGCCAAACAATAAGCCGTGCAGTTTAATCCATTCGGCTCTGCCAAGAGGGGATGACTCCATATAATCTGCACATTCTATAATTGGAATACCTGTTTTGCCCATTCTGCCATAGCCAACATTTTGAAAAGGGGAGGTCATGATCCCTTCCGGTTCAAGTTCAATAAGCTTCTCAACATCTGGCGCGCTTGCTTCTCCAAGATCTGAAATTTCGCCCTTGATAATTCCTTTTTTTATATAATCGATATCTATATATCTTGGCTCACAAACACCTTTAACCCTGTCAATTACACCAAGCTCATCAAGAGTGGCACATTGAGTGGATGCGGTTGCTACAACACTTTTGATAGGCACTCTTATCAAAGTCCCTGAAGGAATATCGCCCGGCATTGATGAATCATTATTAACAAGAATATAAGTTTGCAGAGTCCTTAATGTATCCCATGGATTGCGGAGTTCGACTTTTATATAGTCATCAAACTTTTCTATTGTAAAACCTTTTGCATATTTTATCTCAATAAAAGAATTATCACCCTTATCTTTTTTTAATCCACTGCACCCGAAAAAAATTAATATCGAAATATAAATCAGTCTTTTCACTAAGCTTTTGTGATTGGTTAAAATTGTATTTATCATTTTTATACTCATTTTTTAATATACCGGTTTTTCATTTGCGATGTAATTAACTTTATTCTTTTGACAGATAAAGTCATAGCAAATACCAAAACAAACAGAACTTTAAATAATTATTCTTACAACAAGCACTGCAATCACCATAATAATCTCGGCTTTTTCATTTATTGCAATTGATAGTTTCATGTCATCCATTGTAATTTCTCTTTCATTAGTGCCAATAAAAGGTTTTTCAACCTCTCTGCCGAAATATTTGTTAGGTCCACCGAATCTGCAGTCAAGAATTGAAGCCAAAGCAGCTTCAGGATAGCCTGAATTAGGGCTCGAATGTTTTGTGCCATACTTTTTCACGAATTTGAGACTTCCTTCAGGAATGCCCTGAGCCAAAACAATTAGAAAAGCAGTTATTCTTGCCGGAATATAATTGGCAATATCATCTATTCTTGCAGCCCATCTGCCAAAATAATAATAACGGTCATTTTTATAACCAATCATAGAATCAAGTGTATTGATCATCTTGTAGGCAACCATGCCGGGCACACCAAGAACAGCAAAATAAAACAATGGAGCAATAACTCCATCGCTTAGATTCTCAGCCAAAGTCTCCAAGGCGGCTCTTCTTATGTTGTCGATTGAGAGCTCTGATGTATCCCTGCCAACGATTCTTGAAACTTGTTTCCTTGCCTTTGAAATACTCTCGTTTGACGCCTCGAACACATTTTTTACCTCTTTCCTTAAAGTCCTTCCCGCAAGGCAGTAAAAGACCAATATGGTTGAAATAATTATTGCAAGAAGAGGCTCAAGAGAATCTGCAAATTTTATAAGTTCATAGCATAAATAAAAGGTTAATGCTATTAATGAAACAGCAAAAAATGCACCTTTACAAACTCTGTCATTACCATTATTCAGCCGTTTTTCCCCCAAAGAGATTATTTTCCCAAATCCTACGATTGGATGAGGCAAAAAAGAGGGATCTCCCAAAAGAGAGTCTGCAAACCATCCGACCAGCAAAGGAATAAGTATATAATATATATGGTCCATATAATTATTATTAATGAGTTATTTGAATGTTGCTGCTATTTCATTGATTGCTTCAATAAGCATAGAATTTTTTTCTTCATCAAGAACAGCTATCCTAAACATACTTTTGCAATTTTCGCCAAAATTCTCGGCATTTCTAATTAATATGCCATATTTATTTGCCAAAATATTCTTCAATTCCTCCACTTTTATTTTTTCGCTTTTGCAAAGAAAGAAATGAGTGTCAGAATCAAAACATTCAAAACCATCAATTTTTGATATCTCTTTGATTACTCTGTTTCGTTCATTGATAAGATTAATCAGCTTCTCCTTAATCTCTATATTATGATTGAGAAGATATTTTCCGGCTTCAATGGCAATGGCATTTACGGTCCATGGCATTTTAAGATTATCAATTTTTTCAATCAACTCCTTACATGATGTAATATATCCAAGCCTTAATCCGGGAATGCAAAACTCTTTCGTCAATGAATTGATAATAATCACATTTGTAAAAGAATTTTTTACATCAAGTACCTCTTTTGTTGTAAACATCCAATATGATTGGTCAATGATGAAAAACTTATCGCTGTTGCAGTATATGATTTTTTTTAATAATTCAATAGGAAAAACCGTTCCGGTGGGGTTGTTTGGATTACAAAGCCATACAACATCGATTTCATCAATAATTTTACAATTGCTGTTTATATATTTTTTCTCATCATTATAAGCATATTCCGATTTTTCCCCATCTTTTGAATTTGACTTGTAAGAATTTAATGCATAATTGTCAAAAGCATATCCGGATTCCTTGATAAAACTCACAAGATTGGACTTATCTATTGTATGATTAAAAATTTTGCAAGCACTTTCATATTCACTAAAAGTAGGGCAGAGGATAAGACTGCTTTTATCTTTGAAAAGATTAGCCACAGTATATATAGCCTCAGTAGCCCCATTGAAAATAGAGATCCTATTTGTCTCAATGGAATGAAATTCACCCAATGTTTCCATCATCTCCTTTCCCTGAGGATGAGGATATGATGAAATAAGACTTTCAATATTAGCCTTTAAATGATTGATAAGCCCTTTATTGTCAATCTCAAAGAAACAGTTGGAACTGAAATTGGCTTTTATATTGTTGCCGTAAAGATATGAATCGTCACCATGACCAAAAATCATAAGCCTATTATTTTATAGATTTTCTCAATATCAATATTATTTCTCAATAGCAACGCAAGTTTATCATATTGCTCCTGCTTGAATTTTGAATAATCAAAACTTACATCATTATTAATTCTTTCTTTAAATGGAGAAAGCAAATAATCTATAAATGCCTTATTGTCAAGGATTCCATGAATATATGTTCCCATACACCTTGAATTTAAAAAACATCCATCCAATTCCTTTCCGTTTATTATGGCAAAGTTTGAAACCTTATGATTATCAAAGAATTGTTTGTCTATTATTTCGCTATTTCCATTATGAATCTCATAGCCTGTACACTCATCTTTGCAATCAAGAAACTTGAATTTCACTTGTCGTGTGCACTTATCATTATTCATTATAGTTTTTATCGGCAAAAGAGAGAGTCCCGGAAGGAATTGGTCATCACCCTCGATTCCATTAGGGTCGCATACTTCATTTCCCATAATCTGATAGCCACCGCAAATGCCAATAATTGTTTTTCCCTCTTTATATGATTTGATAATTGTATGAGCAATTCCATTTTCTCTTAGAAATTTCAAATCAGAGATAGTATTTTTTGTACCCGGTATAATTATAATATCAGCTTTCTCAATCTCTTTATTGTCTTTGGTGTAAAAAAGATTTATTCTCTCATCCTGTTCCAATGCCTGAAAGTCAGTGAAGTTTGAAAGATGCTTTAAAAGAATGACTGCAATATTTATTTTATTGGATGATGCAATTGAATTTTTCTTCTCCAATATCACAGAATCCTCCTCTTCAATAAAAATATTATTAAAATAAGGAACAATTCCCAAGACAGGAATGCCGCATTTCTCCTCTATAATCTTCTTTCCATCCTCAAAAAGTCTCACATCGCCTCTAAACTTGTTAATAATGACACCCGCTATTCTTTCTCTCTCTTTTTCTTCAAGAAGCATGATTGTGCCATATATTGATGCTATCACACCACCTTTGTCTATATCCGCCACAAGAATAATTTTAGCATTGGCATGTTCTGCCATAGACATATTAACTATATCAATAGATTTAAGATTTATTTCAGCAATACTGCCTGCACCCTCCATAACAATCGGATTGAATCTTTTAGAAAGTCTGTCAAAAGCTTTGCAAACCTCCTCTCTAAGAAATTCTCTTCCCTCTTTTCTGAAATATTGCCAGGCACTTTGGTTGCCAATTGATTTACCGTTCAGTATTACCTGGGAGTTTAAGTCTGTCGATGGCTTCAAAAGCAATGGATTCATGTCTGTGCAGCATTCTATTCCCGCTGCTTCAGCCTGTGTTGCCTGAGCTCTCCCAATTTCCAACCCTTCAGGAGTAGCAAAAGAGTTTAAAGCCATGTTTTGAGCTTTAAAAGGTGCGGGCTTATATCCGTCTTGTTTGAATATACGGCAGAATCCGGCAGCAATAATGCTTTTTCCGACATCACTTCCCGTCCCAGCAAACATAATAGGTCTTAATCTCATAAATCTATATAGGTAAAAATCATATTAAACAAAAAAAACTTAAAGGGGATATTCTCCCCTTTAAGCTATACAAGGCAGTGTAAAGATAATCTATATTATTTAGTAGTTTTTCCGGTGAAGCAACATTTACCGGGATAATATCCTACTTCAAACATATTTAACTGAGAACCTTTTGAATCAAAAATGTACATATTTCCTTTGCTGCTTTTCGGAACATCGCCAAGATATACATCGCCGTTAATAGGATTTATATTAATAGAATTTACATAAGTAAATTGTGAAGCTGAAACAAACTCAGAAGAGGAAAGAGTATTAGTGCTTAAATCATAGGTTTTAAACCAGCTTTCACCTCCCCAAACAGAATAATAAACATACATTGTATTACCGTTGTTTGCTATCATCGATGCATTGCAAATTGTTGTAACTTGATTTGTCTTGACATCAATCTTTTTCATTTCAGATAAAATGTCATAATAATTACCCATTGTTACAATATAAACATTGCCATCAGACGCAGTCAAAGACATATTATATGGATTAAGACCAACCTCAATCTTTGTCTCCTCTTTAAAAGTATCAAGGTTTATTACAGAAACATTTGTGCCTTTTCCATAACCTGAGTTGTTGACATAAAGCTTGTTTGATGCAACTGTCAATGCCTCAGGATAAGCTCCAACCTCTACTCTTGAAGATATGGAAAGAGAAGTGGTGTCCATTTTTCTTACATATCCATCATAGGCTGTGAAATAAACATTTCCTTTATAAGAGGTAATAAAGCGTGGTTGAGCAGGTTTTGAGTCATCCTCATTTAAGACAGCTACATTTTTTATTCTTTTTCCTGTCATGTCAAGCACTTCAATCTTGGAAGAATTTGAAACCACCACATAAATTTTTGAGCCGTAAATAATCATGTCGTTAGCTAAGCTTCCAAGCTCTTCGCCCGGATTTTTTGCGGCAAAGAGATTATTGGTTACCTGTTTTGTGTCTATATCATAATAGCTTAGAGATGCATTGCTTAAAGATGAATTTCCTGCATTTGCAACAAACACTCCATCTGCAACAACAACTTCCGGCATATCTGGCTCATCATCTTCGTTGCAGCCAACAAATCCTAATGTCAATCCCATTAGAATGAAACTTTTGTAAAATAGTTTTTTCATTGTCATTTTTGTTTTTATAAATTTATATATCCTTAATAAGTGTAATTCAAAGAGATTTTAAAATTCCTTCCCGCCATAGGATAATTCTTTATTATCTCAAAGTTTTTACCTCCTATGTTGGCGATCTGAGCAGCAATGTTTAACTTACTCTTTCCAATAGAAAATTTTTTGCTTAAGGAGATGTTCTGATCAGCATAACCATCTATTCTGCAGTCCCTGTCGTTTTGTGGAAGAGAATATCTTATTGATGAATAATTAACATTGTAATTAAATGTTATCCATTCGGTTTCTATATTGAAAGCTGTATTTCCCGAATGTTTGGGGGTGTAAGGAATTTGATTTCTCCACAATTTTGAGTTCCTGTCAGAAATATTTTCTGCCTTTATATAACTATAGGCAGATGCCAATGATAGATTTAAATGCTTACTTATTCTTTTTTCAGCATTTATATTTATATCTGCACCTAATGTTTCAACTTTATCGGCATTCATCATTTTCCAGATAAACATGGTAGGCAATGCGATTATCTTGTCATCAACTCTGTTGTAATAAATATCTATTGTTGCAATCAGTGAGTTTAAAAAAAAGATATTCTCATTTCCATAAGTAAGGCCCAAATTTATTTGTTTCGTCTTTTCAGGTTTAAGACCTGAGTTGCCTATCAACAAATAGTACATATCGTTGAAAGTGGGTGTTCTAAAAATATCTTTATAGGAAAGACGTATTCTCAATGGAATCTCTTCAAAAACTCTATAACTCAGGCTTAGAGCTGGAGAGAGCTTTTTTCTGTCATCAGCCTTTTCTCCGCTTTTTACATTTTCTGTTATAAATGTATTCAATAAAGAACCTGTGACTGTCAGCCTATTGTTTTTGTATTGACAAGACAATGCGGAAAGAACTGTATAACGCTCAGGAAACTGGCAATTTCTGATAGTTGTAAACAAATCATTGTAAGAGAAGTCCTGACTAAGTGAAAGCGACAGCCCATTAAGAAAATCATACATCCCTGATATGGTGGCATAACTTTCTCTTTGCCTGAACCTATCGACAGTAATGCCTGACGACTGGTCGTTATAATCTTTGTTTGATGAGTAGTTCCATTTGGCAGCACCCTTTATTTTGAAGTTTTTGGAAATATTGTTTTCATATTGCAGCTGAGCAAAAAAGTTTTTGTCAAAAAGTCGTTCTGCGGAATAAGAGTTGTCGACAATTATTACACCTGGCAAACCTCTTTCTGAATTATAGTAGTAGGTCTTAAGCTTAACCCTTTGCTTTTGCGAGGGTTTATAAATAAAATTCAGCTCACCTCTCAGCGATTCAATATCGCTGTTTATCCTTTTTCCCTCTATTTCCTTTTGTCCTATATTAATTTTAAAAGGATAAAAACCGTCAGCTTTCAAATAATTTAAATTCCCCCCAAATGAAGTTTTTTCCGATAAAGCATAATCAACACCCAAAGATGGATTTATAAGACCAAAAGAGCCTGTATGCAGATTTGCTTTTAAAAATGCTCTTTTTTGATTGGTGTAATCAGGATTATAGGTGTCAATATTTAAAGCTCCTGCCGAAGCAATCATTTTTGCCGACTGAAAAATATTGTCGCTTTGTCCGATATTAAGCGTTATCTCCGAGATATTATCCAAAGAAAATCTTGATATATCTATTTGTCCTGATTGACAATCGCTCACAGCTATTCCATCATAGCTTACGGCAGTATGTTCTGCCCCCATACTCCTAATGCTTACAGTTTTTAGGCCGCCAATACCTCCGTAATCTTTGACAGTTATGCCTGAAAATCTCTTTACGGCATCGCTTATTTGGTTTGAACCTAAATTTTCAAGCTGAGAAATATCAATTTTTTGTATAGGAGATCCGCTTAGAACATTTGATGGCGTTTTCTTGCCTTTAACTTCAATGGATTGAAGTTCGTATATGCGCACAGTGTCTGCTTTCTGTGAATATGAGACAGAATAATTGGCGTTGAAAAAAATGCTGCAAGCTAAAACTAAGCCCTTAAAAAATTGATTGTCCATAAAATTAATCTCAGCCTCTTTCCTCGAGAGGGGGTGAAAAATAAATTCAACGGCAGGTCTTCTGACTTGTTTCAGATGATGAAGCCTTCCCGGTTTTACCCAGTGGCAAAGGAGTAGATCATCTCTTTTTTAAGAAACTTACAGCTGCGGGACAGTTTCGGACTCACACCGAATTCCCTTTTAAGCAAATCTATCGGAAAGATAGTTTTGCACCATTGCGTTGCAAAAGTATAAATAATTTCAATAAAACATAGAGATTGGAATCTTATTTAAATTTTTTATTTGGTAATTATTCCGTCTTGTGATTCAAATATTTGATTTTAAGGCGTAAATATTATTGCATTTGAAATATTTTTTGTAATTTAGTATCTCGGTATATGTAAATGTTTTATACTAAGTACGTCTAATTATTGACTATGCAAAATAAGTGCATGACAAAACAGTTTATTTGAGTGCTCCAAAGGTTTGCTGCCTTAAGATATATATTTATTTATATTAATTGCTTTTTTTAGTCTTTGCAATATTTTTAAATTGCTGTCATTCAAATATTATCCAAAAAATACAATCCTTTTTTCAATATCAATTTTCAAAACTCAAATTTTGACCGTCAATTTGAACAATTTTCATCCATGATTCTTACAAATCGACGGTCAAAATTTAAAAAAGACCGATTAAAAAATCATTTTTCCGAATCAAAATGAATTTTTTGATGGTAAAATTTTTCTTTTTGATTAAAAAAACTTTATTATGATTTGTAAATGATTGAAAATCAATAGTAAATTAATTTCTTGGCAAAAAAATATTTTATTAATGTCAAAATTTAGAAATGCAGTTAATTTTCATCCGTTTTTTTAATATGAAATATTAATTTGTGTTTGAATAAAAATATTCGTTTCCGAAATTTTGTTCTCAAAAATGTCAGTATGAAATATTTTAAAAGGAAATTGTAGTATTGAATATATATACAGTTGTTAAAAATGATATCCATATTAATTCAAAAGGCGCAGATGTCTGTTGGATTGCAGACTTTTAAACAATTGATGAAAAGCGGATAATTAAAATTGATTAAAATATATAGTCTTGCAATAAAGAGGAATATCGTAATAATTTTATTCTTAACTTTAAGGTTGTCAAATTTTTTAACGGCACTATAAACATTTAATTAAAAATGAAAACTTCAATATTATTTGTACTGTTTGGATTATTCCTATTTGTTGGATGCAATAAAAAAGAGGTTAAATTCTATCAAAGCGATATTTCGCAAAAGGATTCAACCGAACATCTGATTGTTGATATTAGTTTGACAGGTTTAAACACAGACGAGAAATTCAATTCGGATATTATAGATGTTTATAATGATTCGATTCACAAATTTATAGCCGGCATAAGAAGTGAATTAAGGAAAGATATGGAGCAATACAAGAGCTTTGTAAATGAAGATTCCTTGATGAACAAAAATTTTACATTCGAACTTTACGTAAAGGATACAGTTTTCCTTGCTTCTACAGATTTGATAAGCACAAGAATATTGGTCTATATGTATCAGGGCGGAGCAAATGGCAGCAACAATTATTATGCGTTCAATTATCTTCCAAAAGAGAAGCGATTTATTGATATTAAATCTCTTCTTCAGTCAGAAGAAAAGAAAATTAATCTCCTGCTGCCAAAACATTTCATAAACACAGACAGCTGTTTTAATGATGTTCCAACTTATGAGAATACCACCTGTATAAATGAATCTTTAGAAAATTATATTTTTACATTCAATCAATATATTCTCGGTCCTCGTTATTGCGGTGAGGCTGTAATTACTATCCCTAAAAATAATTTTTCAGATAAATAAATAGGTCTGTTTCGCAAAGTGTTCAAAAGCTTTCAATTTATTTTTTTATGTAAATAATCTATGAATGTTTTTTATTAACAGATTATTTGAAACTCCTATTGACTCAAAAAATGTACTTTTGCCAAAGATAATGCAAGCCGAACTCAATAAACATAAGAAAGCGACAGCATTCATAATGTGTTTGATGAGGCGCAGCTTATCTTATTTAAAGATAATGCAAGCCGAACTCAATAAACATAAGAAAGCGACAGCATTCATAATGTGTTTGATGAGGCGCAGCTTATCTTATTTAAAGATAAGAGCGACGTGAATCTTTTTAGATTTACATTTGTGGTGATTATTTGAGATTATTAAGGAGTGGATTCATCCATAAGGTTGGAATTAAAAGTGTATAGTTGTGCCGTCGTTATTTAATGAAAAAATCCTGATGCCTTTCAGGTATATATTGTCATCTTTAAAATATAAAAATTTCAGGTTATATTTCTTTGGACAGTGTGTTTCGGTGATGGGTACCTGGATGCAGCAGATAGCAATGGGGTGGTTGGCATACAAGCTAACCGGTTCTGTGTTGATATTGGCAACGGTAACATTTATGGAACAGATACCAATGCTTTTTGCAACACCTTTTGTGAGTGTTTTTGTCGATAGGGCAAATAAGCATAAACTTTTAATCTTTACCCAAACAATGGCAATGCTTCAGGCTTTTGCTATGGCGGCTCTTGTGCTTACAGAAACGGTGGCTGTATGGAATATATTGATTTTGAGTCTTTTTATAGGTCTGGTAAATTCATTGGATATGCCGACAAGGCAGGCATTTTACACAAGTCTTGTTCCTAAAGAGAGTATGACCAATGCCATAGCCTTAAACTCATCCTCAATAAATGGCTGTCGTTTGATAGGTCCTGCTGTAGGGGGAATAATAATCGGTCTTGTTGGCGAAGGTTATTGCTTTTTAATAAACGCAATCAGCTATTTGGGTGTAATAACAGCTCTTCTTATGATGAAAATAGATTATAAGAAGAAAAAGTCAGAGAAGAAAAATGTGTTGCAGGATATGACAAAAGGGTTTATGTATATGAAAAATACGGAGCCTATCAAGATACTTGTAGCAATGATGGCGGCAGTTAGTTTCTTTGGTGTTCCATTCAATTCGTTTGTTCCCGCTTTTGTAAATATAATGCTTAACGGAGAGAGTGAAATGCTTGGCTTTTTATTGTCTTCGATAGGAATAGGTTCGTTTGCAGCCTCAATTTATCTTGCCTCAAGGCGAAGTGCCATTGGGCTGCCTAATATGGTGATGAGCGCAGCAGTTTTGATGGGAATGAGTTTATGCTTTATTTCATTCTGCAGTATAAGCTGGGCAGCGATTCTGATTTGTATGCCCATAGGTTTTTCAATAATAATTTCTGTTGCTTCAATCAATACATTGCTTCAGCTTCTCACCGATAATGCAATGAGGGGCAGAGTAATGGGCTATTTAACTATGGCTTTTGCCGGAATGCCTCCTGTTGGAGCTCTTGTTTTTGGATATATTGAAAAATGGACCGGGTTAAACTATATGCTTGTTATCATGGGAATGTGTACAATCTTGTCGGGAGTATGCTTTTCTTTTTTCCTTCAAAAAGTAAAAGACCCGACAATCCTTGTGGAGAATGTCGGGTAATTAAAATATTTATTTATAATCCAAACAGGTTATTTATCTGCCGATTCGATAATTACATCTTTTCTTGACTTGCTCTGTGTAACGATGTACACTCCAAGAAAAACAAGGCATATTGCTGAGGCTTTGGTAAAGCCAAAGGTGTCAAGCCCAAGAATGATTGAAAATGAAGAGGCAATTATTGGTTGAATATAATTGTACATGCTCACCACGGTAGGCCTTAGCGATTTCTGACCGGTCATCATGCAGATATAGGCAAGAAATGTAGCTCCAAATACAACGTAACATATTCTAAGCCAAAGACTAATATCTATGGATGCAAAGTCTGTTTTTATTAGATCGGTTATTGAAAATGGAAGGAAGCATATAGTTGCATATAAAAACATGTATTTTGAAATTGTAATAGGAGAGTACTTGACAAATAGATGTTTATAGACTGTAAGATAGATTGCCACTGAAAGTTGGCTGACGAAAATGCAAATGTTGCCAAACATATTGCCGCCGGTGCCTGAATTGATGTTGCTTGCACTTAAAATAAGTATCAATGCTCCGGCAGCTCCAAATAATACCCCGATGATTTTTTTACCGGTTACAGGCTCTTTCAGATATATTGCAGCCACAATCATAGTGAAAATAGGCAATGTTGTACAAACTATTGATGCATCGATTGGTGAGGTCTGTGATAATCCGAAGATAAACAATCCTTGGTTGAAGACAACACCCAAAAGTGCTGCAAATAAAAACGAAATTCTGTCTTTTTTATCAATCTTTTCTTTTGGAGTAAATGCTGACAATGCCCAAAAGGCAAAGGCAGAGCCGCCCATCCTGAATGTAGTAAGTGCGAATGGTGATAATTCCATTAATACCGTTTTACCTATCGGAGCATTCAATCCCCACATGATATTTGCAAGGAGCATTGCAAGATGTCCCTTATAAGATCTTTCTTCCTTATTCATCTTTTATACCTTAAATAGGTTGCAAAAGTAATCACAATAAGAAAAATTAATCTTCTTGTATTCAAAATAAATGTTTTTGTGTGTTAAAAGGTAAAATTTAATAATTTTACAAAAAAATCAATTCTGAATAAATACTAACAAAAAGTAATACCAATGAAGAAAATCAGTTTTTTAATGCTATCGATGGCATTGGCAGGCTTATCGGTATCGGCAAAGCAGTATGAACTGCTTTCACCAAATGGAGATATAAAAACAGTTATCGATGTAAATAAAACAATTACTTATTCGGTAAGCAAGGGGGAAAATCTTATTATTGAACCATCTCAGATAGCAATGCAATTGGGCGATGGAAAAATATTGGGGGAGAATGCCTCTGTCAAATCAACAAAGAAAATAAAGGTTAATGAATCTTTTAAAACACCGGTTTATAAAAAGTCGTCGGTAAACGATGTTTGCAATGAATTGAATTTAAGTTTCAACGGCGGTTATAAAATAGTTTTTAGAGCTTATGATGACGGCGTGGCTTATCGGTTTGTAACAGATAAGAAGGGTGAGATGATTGTTGAGAATGAAACGGCAGAGTTTAATTTCCCTACAGATAATAATTCTTATGCCGCTTATTCCAATGTGTCAAACTTTGATTCCTTTACAACACAATATCCTTGTTCTTTTGAGAATACTTATGATGTAAAGAAAATGTCTGAATTAAACAGTAAAAGGTTAATATTCCTGCCTTTTTTAACTCAATGTGCTTCCGGAGAAACTGTTGTCGTTACTGAATCTGATTTGTCGGACTATCCGGGAATGTTTTTAACATCAAACGGAAAGACAATGAAAGCAGAGTTTGCTCCCGTTGTAAAAGAACAAAAGCTCGGTGGACATAATAATCTTCAACAAAAAGCAGTGTCAAGGGAATCTTTCATAGCAAAAACCTCAGGTAAGAGAAGCTTTCCTTGGAGAATAATAATTGTTGCCGATGAACCTAAGGAGCTGCTTTCCTCAGATATGGTTTATAAACTTGCTTCAAGATGCAAAATTGAGGATGCCTCTTGGATAACTCCTGGAAAGGTTGCTTGGGATTGGTGGAACGATTGGAACATCTCCGGAGTGGACTTTAGAGCAGGAGTTAACAACGACACTTATAAATTTTATATCGACTTTGCATCAAAAAATAATATCAAATATGTGATTCTTGATGAGGGTTGGGCAACAAACGGAAAATGTGATTTGTTTGATGTTATCCCTTCTATCGATCTTAAAGAGATTGTGGATTACGGCAAAAGCAAAAATGTAGATATAATCCTTTGGGCAGGATATTGGGCTTATGCAAAAGACATGGAAAATATTACAAAGCATTATTCTGATATGGGAGTCAAGGGCTTCAAGATTGATTTTATGGATAGGGATGATCAGGAAATTATCTCTTTCCTTGAGAAAACAGCCCAAGTTTGTGCAAAATATAAAATGCTTGTCGATTTTCATGGAACAAGCAAACCTGCGGGACTTCAGGCTACTTGGCCTAATGTTATAAATTTTGAGGGAGTGAGCGGACTTGAACAAATGAAATGGCAGCCAAAAACTTATGACCAAGTTAAATATGATTTGGAAATCCCATTTATTAGGATGGTGGCAGGTCCAATGGATTATACTCAAGGTGCAATGAGAAATGCAAACAAGAAAAACTATAATCCTGTAAACAGCGAGCCGATGAGTCAGGGCACCCGTTGCCGTCAGCTCGCTACTTATATAGTTTTTGATTCGCCTTTGAATATGCTTTGCGATGCCCCTACAAATTATATGAAGGAGCAGGAATGTACCGATTTTATTGCCGCTGTGCCTACAGTTTGGGATGAGACAAAACCTCTTGACGGCGAGATATCAAAATATGTTGCCGTTGCAAAAAGAAGCGGTAACGATTGGTATGTAGGTGCAATGACCGATTGGAATAAAAGAGAGATGGTTTTGGATCTTTCTTATCTTGAGAATGGAAACTATGAGATCGAGATTTTCAAAGATGGCATTAATGCAGACAGAGCAGCCTGCGATTATAAAAAGGAGGTTGTAAAACTTCCGGCTGACAAGAAATTGAACATTACCATGCAGCCCGGAGGAGGTTTTGCTGCAAAAATTTATAAGAAATAAGATCCTTTTGCTATAATTGTAAATGGTGTGACTATTGCTTCTTTGCAAATTATTGAAGCATTTGGAAAATTATAGAAATATATTAAAGCCTGATAAATTAACGGTCTGTATTGTAGAGATATGATGCAGACCGTTTTTGCGTTTTAGAGGCCGTTTGTTTTTTTATGAATTTGGCTTGATTCGGATTTTAATGGAAATAAAAATTTGTTATGGAAGCTATCCCTTTTGATATTAAATAGTTATAAAATTTTTCATACAATCTTAATAATCATTTCGATTGTAATAAAAACATAAATTGAAAGAACAATAATTTGGCTATGGTGTTTTAAAATGTGAAATAAAGAGAGAATAAATTTAATAAATACGGTTTGAGAGGTGGACTATATCAAAAGAGTATATGTTTTTTACAGGGATGGATTCCGTGAAATGACCATTGGAAGAACTCTTTGGGCAATAATCCTGATAAAACTTTTTATTATGTTCTTTATAATAAGAATTTTCTTTTCACCCAATTTCCTAAATACAAAAGGAGAAACCAATGAGGATAAAGCAGATTATGTGAGGAATGAATTAATCAAGAGAAAGTAGAGTAAGCATATCAAAATATAATTATATGGATGAATTAACGACGACACTTGTGGACTGGTCGAGAGGACAATTTGCCTTGACAGCAATGTATCATTGGCTGTTTGTCCCTTTAACCTTAGGTCTGTCAGTGATAATGGCTATATGTGAGACAATTTATTACAGAACTGGAGATCAGCTGTGGAAGAGGATAACACAGTTTTGGATGACTCTATTTGGAGTGAATTTTGCAATAGGAATAGCCACAGGCATCATTCTTGAATTTCAATTTGGTACGAACTGGTCAAACTACAGTTGGTTTGTAGGCGATATTTTCGGAGCGCCTTTGGCAATAGAGGGGTTGATGGCTTTCTTTTTAGAGGCGACTTTCTCGGCAGTAATGTTTTTCGGATGGAATAAGGTGAGCAAAGATTTTCATCTGACTTCAACATGGATGACATCAATAGGGGCGACACTTTCAGCATTGTGGATTTTGGTTGCAAATGCCTGGATGCAGCATCCTGTTGGAATGAAGTTTAATCCGGAGACTGTAAGAAATGAAATGTTTAACTTTTGGGATGTAATTGGCTCCCCTGTTGCTGTTAATAAGTTCTTGCATACAGTGCTTTCCTCCTGGGTGCTCGGGGCGGTCTTTGTAGTTGGTGTAAGTTGCTGGTTTTTAATTAAACAAAGGAATCAGATTTTGGCTCTTAAGAGTATTAAGGTTGCGACCTCTGTCGGGATTTTCGCTATTTTCGCTACTATTCTTACAGGAGACGATACAGCAAAGGTCGTCGCTAAAGTTCAGCCAATGAAATTGGCGGCTATGGAGGGATTATATGAAGGAAGTACCCATCAAAGTATTGTCGCAATAGGAATAATGAACCCTAAAAAGGCGTTTTACAATAATGAAGATCCTTTTTTATGGGCAATAAGAATCCCGGATATGCTTTCTTGGCTTGCTTTTAAGCATACAGATGCTTTTGTGCCCGGTATAAATGATATTTTATATGGAGGATACGAAGCTGCAAATATAAAAGGTGAGCCTTATATTATGCCATCTATTGATGAAAGGGTGATGAGTGGACAGGCTGCCCTTCAAGCTCTGACAATGTATAAGGATGCTTTTGAAGGGGGTAATCATGAGGTGGCAAATCATTATGCAGAGGTTATTCAGGCAAACTTTAGTAATTTCGGCTATGGCTATGCAAAGAATGTTGATCAGTTGATACCTCCTGTTAAAACTACTTTTTATGCTTTCCATATTATGGTTATGCTTGGCTTTTATTTTGTCTTGTTCTTTATTGTAATGTACCTGACTTTTGGAAGACAAAAAACGACACAACCAAAATATAAATGGCTTATGTGGATTGGACTTTTGAGCCTTCCTCTTGCATATATCAATTCTGAGGCGGGATGGGTAACAGCTGAGGTTGGAAGGCAGCCATGGACTATACAGGATATTCTTCCGACTTTTGCTTCTATCTCCAAGCTTGCCACAGGTACAGTTCAGACCACCTTTTGGATGTTTGCCTCCCTATTTACTTTGCTGTTGATAGCTGATGTCTGGATAATTGTCAAGCAGATAAAAAAGGAGAATTTTAAGGAATCTCAAAATGACAGTGAAAGTTATTGACATTCATATTCAGATATTACTTGTAAAGCGGTAAAAACTCAGAATGATAGTGAAAGTTAATGACATTCATACTCAGATATTACTTGTAAAGCGGTAAAAACTCAGAATGATAGTGAAAGTTATTGATGAAAGAATTAAATATAATTGTTAAATAAAAATTCTCTGTTATTTATTGATGGGAGTTGTTGATTGTAAAACTTAATTATATGGAAAAATTATATATTTTGCAGCATTACTGGTGGTTTTTAATCTCTTTCTTGGCAGCATTGCTCGTGGCGCTGATGTTTGTGCAGGGGGGACAGACGCTGCTTTTGAGATTGGGGAAGACAGAGATTCAAAGACGAATGATATTAAATTCTCTGGGACGTAAATGGGAATTGACATTTACTACATTGGTAGTTTTTGGAGGAGCTTTCTTTGCTTCATTTTCTCTTTATTATTCCACAAGCTTTGGAGGCGCATATTGGCTGTGGATGATTATATTGTTTAGCTTCATAGTTCAGGCGGTGGCTTATGAATATATGAATAAACCGGGAAATTTCCTTGGCAGAGGGGTGTATCGGTTGTTTTTATATATCAATGGAATAGTTGGAGTGTTTTGTTTGGGAGTTGCAGTGGCAACATTGTTTACCGGAGCTCCATTTATTGTGCATAAAGGAAATATAACCAACGTTTTTATGCCGGTAATTTCCACTTGGGCAACTCCTTATCATGGATTGGAGGCCTTTACTCATTTGCCGAACTTGCTTTTAGGTGCTGCCTTAGTATTCCTTTCAAGAATAGGTGGGGCAATGTATCTGATGTTTAATATAAAGGATAAAAATATTGATGATAACTGCAGAAAACAGGTGATATGGAATACTATTCCTTTTCTTATCTTCTTTCTCTCTTTTATAGTTTGGATTTTCCTTTCTTACGGCTTTGGAGTTTACAGGCAAACCGGCGATATCTATATTGAAAAATATAAATATCTGCTTAATATGATTGAATTGCCTTTAATTGGCATAATATTCCTTGTAGGTGTTGTATTAGTGCTTTTTTCAATTGTTCTTGTCATCTTTAAAAAAATAGATAGAAGAGCCTTTTGGATTGAAGCTGTTGGAGTTCTGTTTACTGTTTTGGGGCTTTTCCTTAGTTTGGGCTTTAATGATACTGCATATTATCCTTCAATTGTCGATCCTCAAAGTTCATTGACGATTTATAATAGTTCTTCGAGTCTGTTTACTTTGGAGGTTATGTCATGGGTTTCTATATTATTGCCGATTATTGGTATATATGGCTTTTTTGCCTGGAGGGCAATGGATAAAAAACAAATAACTCCTGATGAAATATCCGGAACTCATGATTCTTATTGAAGAAGAAAGTTTATAAAAAGAATCTATTTTTCTTGTTTGAAATGAAGAGATGATTCTTGTCGATTAAAACAGGGTTTAGAGGGATGCATGCTTTATTTTCAGAAGCCAAAGAGGATATTTACTCAATCCATCATGAAGTTTAAAAGGATGCACGCTTTTTTTCAGAAAGAAAGCTATGATTATTGTGGATTAAAATGCAGTTTGGTATGTAATTCAAAATGATATAAATGAACAGGTTTTATTTAATCCTAATATTTCACCATTTTAGTGAAATGTTAGGATTGATATTAATGTAGTGCCTCATCAATTTTTCCTCCATTTGCTACTTTTAATGAAATGATAGGATTGATATTAATATAAGTGATTGAAAATTCACAGGTTGAGCTTAAGTTTCGAATAGTGAAAAATTGGAACAATATGTCTATAATTGAAGATACGAACAGAGTGTTTCGGTTTTCAATGGTTAAAAACTTTAATTTTATAAACAATATAAGAATTGCTGCCGCAATAATCAAAAGATATCAAAAGACTTATTCCTTCAAAAAAAGATGATTCGATTTAAATATTATTGTTTTTATAATAATCGTATAAATAAATTATGTTTATTTACAGTTATAAAATAGAATAAGATAGTATTATCAATTAATTATTTTAATAAAACAGCATAAGTATTTTGTAATACAGTAAAATTTTTAATGAAACAGCAGATTTCTTTTGTAATAAAGTGAAAACTTTTTGTAATAAAGTTAAGTAGAATATAAAACACAAAACCATTGATTATGAAAAACTATTTGCCTGAGTTAAAATCATATTTTTCTTCATCAATAAAGAGTAATAAGATTGAACTGCTCACCTCTATTATTACACTTTTGTTTGTTATCTATATAACTATTTTCCCATTAAGCGGATTCTTTAAAGGAATAGATAATAGAATTAGTACCTTTTTTATATTGGGCATTTTGATTGAAAATCTGCTGAATAAAAAAGATGGGAATTTTAAATTTCTATATTATATCTCGTTTTTACCCTATCTGTTTCTGGTATTTTTTAATCTTCATTTAACTTTTGATACTATATTTGAACTATATGCACTTGTCGGTTTGATATTTCTATCATCTCCTTTTGAAAAAGACAATGTGAGTTTCTCAAATTGTCTCTTTGAAAAAGTGGCAAATATTATTGTAACATTATTGTTTTCTCTTTTTATATGGATAATATTAAATCTGTTGGTAGAATCAATTACATCTTTGTTTAGTATTAAAATTACTCATCAATCCATCAAAGACACAATTCTTTTATCTACAGTATTTTATGGCTTCTTGCCAATTATTTATTTTTATATATCCAAGATAAACAATGAATTGGCATTTATAAAACAGCCTTTTTTTAAGACACTTGCAAATTATATTTTAACTCCGACATTAATACTATACACAATTATTTTTTATGCCTATATAATTAGAATTGCAATACTTGGGGAATTGCCTAAAGGAATGATAGCCATAATGACATTGGTATTTTTTTGTTTTGCAATAGCCGGAAAAATGTATGGTCAGATATCTTCCTATAAATCAATGACCTGGTTTTATAAATATCTTAATATTATCTGCATTCCTATCATAATTCTTTACTCAGTTAGTGTATATATTAGAATTTATAATTATGGATTTACTAATGATAGAATACTTCTTATAGCATTTGGACTATTGTTGTTGATTTTTTGCAGTGTCTTTTTCTTAAAAAACTTATCACACTGGAGAATTCTTTCAAGTTCTGCTGTCGTTTTGATGTCCGTTTCGTTAGTTTTATCATTTATTCCTTCGGAAAGAATGCTCTCTTGGTATAAAGGTCATAACAGCAATGAAAATGAGCCAACTGAAACAAAAATAGTAAATCTTATTTCTGCTGATAATAAAATTGATATAGAGAACTATTCCTCACTAATTAAGACATTTAGCAAAAATTCATACAGATGTAAGGATGTAAATAATTATATAACCTATAATTATTATGTCAAAACCGGAGATCTATTTTTTTATGATGCCGGTTCATCAAAAGAAATAGGTCATTATATTATTTTGCCTGTCTTAAAAGATAATTTAAAGAGTTTTGCTTTGAAAGAGTATAAGGAAGATAAAACAGTATATAATATAATGCTGCCAGATTCTTTATTTTCAGTTGAATTGAGCCAGGATACAGTCGCAGTCTTTAATAACATTGAATTTAAAATTGATGTAAACAATTTGTCCAATTCTGAATTTACAAAGATTGATGATTGCATTCTTCTTATTAAAAAGTAAACCAATCTTTTTGTGACATATTAATTAAATGTTGTTATACAATTTGTTTAGAATCCTAAAAACAAATTGTATAACGAACATTCTATGTGCTATTAGACTAATAGTTGTCTAAAAAATTTAATAAAAAGACTTGGCGTCTAAGATATTTATTAAAGAATATATGGAAAAATATAAAATATTTATTTGAAATTAGATAAATATATAAGATATTTACAACAAAATAATAATATACTCAGCCTTAAAATAAATAAACATGAAGAAAACGCTTACTCTATTCTTTTCATTATTCGTCACATGCTTTTTTGCGATTGGTGCACCGATAGATTCAATCAAAGCTCTTGAAATAGCAGTTGATTTTTATTCGCAAATAGTTAAGGCTCCATTGAGAGTTGCCGCCAAAGAATCATTTTCCAAATCCCAATTATCTTCATTCAATAATGATAACTTTTATATCTACAATATAAGTGATAATTCCGGTTTTGTTATTGTTGCATCCGACGATATAGTTTCCCCAATCTTAGGCTATTCCACTGAAAATGGTATCTCTGAAGATAATTTGCCTCCTGCATTTACGGCATGGATGGAAAACTATTCTGAATATATTTCCTATATAAAAGAAAAAAGCGATGCTTCCTCAGTTTCAATTAATGGAAACGAGCCTTTGACCGTTAATTATTCTCTTTCCAATAATGGATCCTCGCCTTTGACAGGAAACCATTCTCTTTCCGATAAAGAAACCAACTCTTTGACAGCTAACTACTCAGTTTCGCTTGATGAAAGTCAGTCTTTAATTACTAAATCATTGTTTTCCGATCAGGTAGACCCATTATTGGGTAATATAGAATGGAATCAATCTTATCCATATAACATGTATATTGATAAGAATTATCCAACCGGTTGTGTAGCCACAGCAGGTGCCCAAATAATGAAATATTATCAATATCCTTCTTCAGGAGTCGGTCAGAAAAATGGTATAGACTTCTCTTCAGTTGTTTATGATTGGTCATCAATGACAGATACATATTCTAACAGTTCAACACTCCAAAGTTGTATGGCAGTAGGAACCTTAATGAAACATATAGGAGCAGCCGTGAATATGAAATATGCCTCAGGAGGAAGTGCTGCTGTAGACTATGATCTTGCAAAGGCTCTCAGAGATAACTTTAGCTATGATAAGAATATTCAGGAACTTCAGCGTAATTATTATTCTCTTGATATATGGAAGTCAATTTTAAGGAATGAACTTGATAATGAAAGGCCTGTAGTTTATTCTGGCCACAGTAATTCAGATGGACACACCTTTGTTTGCGACGGTTATGACAATAATGATAAATTTCATATCAATTGGGGATGGTCAGGTTATTGCAATGGCTATTTTGTTCTTACCGAACTTGTTCCAACCGGCGATCTTGGGCTTGGAGCCGGCAGTGGAACTTATAATCTGAACCAAAGAATGATAATTGGCATTTGTCCTCCTAATGAAAACAGCAGACCTATTTATGAAATAACGTTAGATAATGCTCCAACATTCAGTAAAACTACCGTTAGTAAGAATGAAGCTTTCGCAGCTACTTTCCCAAAAATTACAAACTGGGGGATTATTGCATATAAAGACATTCTTGGAATTGGAATCTACAAAGACAATGTACTTGTTGCTTCTTTAGGTGAAAAAACTATCTCAATAAACGGACAGATAATCTATACAAATATACCTTTAAATCTGACTTTACCGGATAATATTGAAGATGGCAGTTATGAAATCTATCCTTACTATGTTGAGAAAGGTGAAAAAGTACGATTAAAGGCTCTCTCATCGAATAATTTTAGTTATGAACTTAAAGTTGACGGCAATTCGGCAACTATCTCTGACAATAAGCCAAAAGCTGATGTTATTCTTACCTCAATGATTGAAAATACTGAATTGATTCAAGGTAAAGATGCTACATTTACCTTGAATGTTGAAAATAAAGGAAATGCCGATTATAATTCCACCGTAGGAATTTTTCTTTTTGGTCAGGATGGAGCAACAAGCGATTGGTTTAATTATATATTTAATACTGAAATAAAAGCAGGCGAGAAGAAACAGCTTACATTTACTGCCAATGTTAAACATGGTGTCGGCAAATACATTGTTTCAGCCAGATATGATCCTAATAATATTAAAGCTTCCGAATTATTTGCCATGAAGCCTGATGAATTTGCCGAAAAAGTGGTTTATGTGACTCTCACAAGCGGAATTGATGAAAACAAAAATGATGAGTTTTTAATTCTTCCTCTTGAGAATTACGGAGGGTTCACTATAAAGTCCCCGAATGAAATAAATTCAGTCAGCATTTGGGATGTAAAAGGCAATCTGATTTTTAATGAAAGTAATAAAAACTTTAAAGACGATACATATCAGGCTGTTTTCAACGGCGCTCCAAATAATCTTTACATAATAAAAGTAACAACACCTGAAGGAAATAGAGTATTTAAGAGTGTTTTACAATAATATATTATTAAATTTTTTTCTATTCTCTCATCAATTCTTAAATGATTAATAAGATTTAAAAACATATTAATAGATCAAACAGTGATAGTTTAAAAAAGTCCGGGAGTATTCCGGACTTTTTTATTTTTATTTTGACTCAAATAAATAATAATTATAATATCTTTAAAAATGTAGAATATCAAATTTTATTTATATATTGGTATAATTCAAAAATATACTCGCCATTTCAATTTTTCAAGCCCGGAGGGGCGAACTATCAATGTTATAGAAATGTTCTTTTTTCAAAAATGAATTTTAATAATAATATTTAATAGTATGAAAAAGGAAGTTTTTGTTAAATGGGATCATAACATGGTCTTTCAAGGCATTATAGACAACAAAGTAATTACTTTGGATACGGCGCAGAACGAGTCGGGGCTAACAGCCGGCATAAGGCCGAAAGCCCTTATGCTTGTTGCGCTTGGAGGCTGTACAGGAATGGATGTCGTTAATCTTTTGAATAAGATGAGAGAAAAGTTTAAATCTTTTGAAGTCGGCATTCAGGCAACAATAGATCCGGAGCAGCCTTTGGTTTACAGTTCTTTTGATGTAACCTATATTATTTCGGGAGAGGAGCTTCATACTCCAAAAATTGTAAAGGCGGTTAGAATGTCAATGGACACATATTGTGGAGTGGCTATGATGCTTCGCAGAATTGCTCCCGTAAACTATCATATTATTGTGAACGGTGTGCATCTGGATTTAAAAAAATTTGAACAATAGCAACTCTTTTTGATCTCTTTGGTTTATAACTATAAAACTGTTATGAAATGACAAGGAAGTGAAATAAACTTGTCGTAATCTTACAATTGCCTAACTTATCCTGTTATGAAATGACAAGGATGTGATATAAACTAATAACGAGTATATATTGCATTTATCTTTAAGTGTCGATATATGAGAAAAAAGTCAAATGCAGGAATTTTAATTGACAATAGATATAAAATTTCAGCAAACAGGAAATTTTTAAACACCTACCTTGTCAGCAGCAATCTGATACTTACACCAAAGTTGGAGTTTGATATTGGATAAGCAGACGATGAAATCAAAGGAGTGTTTATTTGTTTGTCATAATATGCCCTTAAAGTTATGTATTTACTAAATGTATAATCAGCAGTAAATTTGATATTCATGTTTTTATTTCCTGATGTTGGCTGAGTATATTCATCCTCAATCTTTCTTATCAAGGCAGTTTGAGTACGATGAGTAAAGTCTGCTCTAAGAGTAAGGTCATGATTTACGCTTTTCTCACCGCCACCTTTCATTCCAATGATAGTATTGAAATTTGCTATTTTATATCCTGCTCCAAGAGTATAATCTTTTGAAGTTGACTCGATGATTTGCACAGAAGACATATTCAAGCTCATGTTTCTTGTATTTTTAAATTCCACTCTGCCGGTAATGCCGTTCTTCCAATTAACATCCATACCCAATAAAGGGGCGAAGCTCTCAGTAATGCTTACCGAAGTTATATCAAAAGGGGAGGAACAGACCGGATTGTTTGATAAAGCATCCATTGCAAATCCCATATTGTCATTAATCGCCACCCAGTTTAAAAAAGAAGAGAAGCTTCCAACGCTGTAAGTACACCTATAGGCATGATTTAAAACAATGCTTTTTACATATTTATTTATAAAAGGTATTTGTATTAATCCATCATAAGTTATCCTCCAGTTTGGCAGCATATTTTTAATAGAAGGGAAAGCATTCAAATTGACTTTCCCTGCATCCTTGCCGGTATAGGCTGCAATAAAGGCAGGAATCATAACATCGGCAGAGGATAATCCGGCTGAACTTAACTCCGGATTAAATTGAGTATTGGCAAGATAGCTCCCATTTAGGAATCCTGAAGATGGATATCTTGTATTTGCATAAGAATTGTTTATCCTGTCTGCAATAACATTCCTATATTTTAGAAAATTGTCAAATATTTGTGATGAGTAGCCATTCTTTGAATCCGAATTTTTGAAAGATGTCTTTATTCCGATTGTTGTCATTGTAAAAGCTCCCCCTTTTTGAACCGGAATATCTGAAAACATAAACTGATTCTGACTGCTCTGTGTGCTCACTCTTGATCCGCTCAATTCAATCTTAAGACCTTTTAATGGCTCAATCGAAACTTTATACTGAGCATCTTCCGTTGAAGAATATATGGCAGGAGAGGTAAGCGAGTCATTTACAATAAGCCAACCCTTGTTCATTGCCTTATTTACAAAATCTTCACCGCCATCCAAGCCAAAGGCAAATCCAAGACCCGGAACAAATCCATCGCTTCCATTTTGACCAAGAAAATCTCCTATCATTGGATTAAAAGAGGGAAGAAAAGTGGAGGAGGTGTTCCTGTAATTAAAAGTAATATTTCTTATCATCATCAGTCCTCTGGCTCCATATTGAGCAGGTACATAAAGCTTATTTTCTTCGAAGCCTTTACCCTGAACAATAGATAGCTGGATTGGTAGAGAATCCTTATTTGTAATAACTATTGTATTCTTATCCTTTACCTTATATTTTACAGGATAAGTCTTATTTTTAGAATCTTTGGCACTTACAATAACTCTTTTATTATTTAGATTATGCTTAACGGTAACAACTGTATCTTTTTTTAAGATTATTCGTTGGTTATATTTTCTTGCAATTTTATTTTTAGCGTTTGCCATGCTTGTCGAAGCTCTTTTATTAGAAGCAAATTTTTGATTTGCATTCTTTAAAAAAGCCGATTTATTGTATAATGTCTCAAGGTTAATCTTTACGTCTGCCTGAACCTGTCTTTGGTTTGTTATAGAATTCCCAATACTTGTTTCCTCATCGATATATACACCTTTATCCCATCCATAAACGGCATTGTAGTTTAACGTGGCAGAGCTCCAATCGAGCAAAGGCATTTTGTTTAATGGAATAGTATATGAGGCATCAAAACTCTGATTATACTTCAGCGGAGTGCCAAGCTTAAGCAAGCTGGAGCGGACGCTGTCTTTCCATTGTTCGTATTCATCCGGAAATAGTCTTTTATTTACCGGTACATTCGGCTCATCAACTCTTGCATTTGTTGCTGCAGAAAAGTTAAAACGCAAAGACTTAAACAAACTCCAAGATATTGAAGTCTGTCTGTCCCAGTTAAAATTACGGCTGAAAGAAACCGGAATATTATTTTCACTACCCTCAGCGCTTAATTCAATACTTCTTAACTGCTGCTCAAAATAGTTTCGGCGCATTCCAGAATATAAAGAGATTGAATTAGGCAGAGGATTTATACTAAACTCTTTAAAGAATTTAAGATGAGCAGATTTGCTTTCAATAAAAGAAAATGGAGCCCAAGGTTTTATAAACGGGCTGTAAGAATATCCAAAATTTCCTCTTTGATCAATTTGATTCTCATACTCTGTTGTGGGGTTATGAGTATCTGTTTTAGTAAAAGCATATCCAAGGTTGAAATTAGACGGATCCCAAGGCTTAGGATTTTGGCTTTGAATATTAACCTTGACATTAGCCAATGAGAAGCTTGTAACTGTTGCCACCTCCTGAGCAAGATTCTTAATAGAGTCTCTTTCTGCCTTTGACGATACATTATCGAGCGATTCCGATAAAAGCAAATCCTGATTATATGGGTCATATTCCGGGCTAACGGTTTCATTTGCATATGAATAGAAAAGAGGAGCGGAGATTTTAGCCTTTTGAGGAAGCAATTTTCCAATCTCTACAGAAGCTGCAATATTATATTGATAGTAATCATCAAGTCTACGCTCATTTATCGACTGTTCGACACTGCCAAAACCAGCAGTTTCAACCTGACCTCCAAAGTTTACTGAAGCAATATCACTCACATTAAGGTTTGCATTTACCCTTCCTGCCCATCCGCCTTTTTCATTAAAATCAGTCAGTCTTAATTCATTAACCCAAATGGTTCCCGATTTAATATTTTTGGATTTATTTCTAACGCCAATCATAATTGTCTTAATCTCAGCAAGAGATGGATTACCAATGATTGTCACTCTGTTTTTTTGATTATCGGGATCATAAACAGAATATCTTGTAGTATAGTTTACAGTTGAATAATTTTTCCTTTTTTCAGCATTTCTTTTTAGTTTAAGATCGGTAAGTAGAGAAAGCGGAAAATTAAACATATTGCTTTCCGGCCAAACGGCCTTTCTGTCGCTAAGACTGCTGTTATTGTAACTTGCTGCCTGAGTCAAAGAAAGAGGAATCTCATACTCATAATAATTTTCACTGTAATCACTTCCGATTCTCATAAACACGCAAAGCTCATCATCCTTAAGATTGTCGATATTGTCAATAGGGGCCTCGGCATGCACGAACATCTGAAGCCGTTTGAACCTGCGCATATCAAAGTTCGTCTTTTTATAGACGGCTCTTGAGTCGGATGGAGACAAATCGTTTATTTTCAAAGAGAGAGCCTGCTCATTAAGCTGAGTAATTTGAGACTGTCCGGGATCAACCACCCTTGTCACACCGGGAGGCATAACATAATTGACAGGAAGCTGGCCTGCATTCTCTTCAATATTAACAACAGAAACATCAATGCTGCCTTTGGAGATAGGAGCAGAGTTTTTGTTTGTCAAATCTCCGCTATAGGTTCTCCAATCGCCCCTCATCAATTCAAGAGATGCAAATCTAAGATGCACTGCTTTATTAAAAGATGTAAGAAACATTCTAATGAACCTTATAGTCTTGAAGTCTCTTATAGAACCAACCTGCTTTTCATAATCAGACAATGGCACCTTAAACTGATACCAATTTATTGTTTCCTCTTTGCCGTTTCTCAAACGCACTTTTGCACTTTTTTTATCAGTAATAAAATTAGACCCGACCTGCATATCTTTAGGACGAATGGATATTCTGTATTGAAAATAACGTTCATATTCATTTAATGTATTATCCTGATTTATATCTTCGACATCAGGAACAGTTTTAGAAGATACATCATATTTTTCCGGTGAATCTTCAGAGGCAGTAGAATTCCCTTCAACACTATTATAATGCTTGTATCTTTCAAGAATGCCAACTTCATCATTGTCATAGTCTGTTCCTCTGTAATAATGATAGTTGTCACCCGCAGGGTCATTTAAAGGTGAAAACTTATCAACCTTTAACTTTTCTATAGCCGAAGGCGACAATTTTGTAAGTACTCTTTCTACATAATTAGCATAAGTAGGATAGAAAAATTCCTCATCATTTATCAAACCGTCAAATCCTACATCCTGTTTCTTTCTTGCACCGGCGGTATTGTCAAAGGCATATACGGTTGATGCCTTTTTTGAGACACGACCCCAAACGGTTTTAGAAATATATGTTGTGTCATTGTCAACCGGCAATCCGTTTTCAAACGATTTCATGCCATCTTTTAAGATATCTTCGGAGATTTCTCCGAGATTGAAATACAAGTCACCGCCCTTTACTTCGGTTGAGTCGTAAATAAAAGGGTCCATCAGCCAAAACTGAATATATTCTATGTTTGCTGTCTCAAAATCAGTGGTTTCAAGCTTTCGCATCATTCCTCCCCAGCGCATTTCCGGATTAAGAAGATTGCCGTTTTCATCCATTCCATCCACATCGAGGTTGTATGCGCCTCTTTCATTGGGATAATAAGACATGTTGAGAATTGTAAGAATTCCCGATTCACCGTATCCAAGCTCTTTGTTTGGGTATATTTCGCTGTAATTAACCTCTCTGACATAATGATTAGACAACTGTTCGGAATCTTTTTTTATATGCGAAGGAGTTAAGGATGAGCTTTTCTGAGTGAAAAGCCTGTCGATATAATACCAGTTTAAAAGGGCCCTGTTCATGCCGTATCTTATGTCATTCGAATATGCCGCCTCAGGAAATAAAGCATCGGCACTCGGGTCGTAAGGAGTGGAGGACATCTGCCATGAATATGGAGTCCTTATGTCATAGCCAAGTTGAGACGATTCAAAATCGTCAAGATAAACCTCTCCATTCTCTTTTATTGTTGATGAATGACCCGGCACAAGCTGAGCATATTCAGCAGTAATATTATATGTCGAGGGAGCAGTAGCGTTAACCCAAGGAATTTTGCCCACCATATTTGTAATCCACATGCTTTCACCTTTGTAAGAAGCATTAAAGCCATAGATTGTGTTGTTGATCGGTATCTCATCCATATTTACCTTTTGAGTAAGAGGCTTTTCCGAGAGGTGAACCATTGTTGCGCCAAACTGGAAATTTTTGGAATAGGCGTATTGCATATCCAGACCGTACATTGTCTTTCTTTGGGTGCTGAAATTCGATTGGTTCTCACACGTAGCGCTGATATTTGCACCCGATTCAAGAATGCTTGAATTAATTATCATGACTATACCCATGGTATAATCAACCGTATAGTCGGAATTTTCTGTCAGTAAAAGTCCGTTTGCGGTAACTTTCACAGAACCTCTTGGCACATTCATCGAGTTTAGGTTTATCTCAGCGCCGGAAGATGATTTATATTCACCTTTTACCCTAAATTTATTCTTTTCAGCTTTTTGTCTTGCAACAGTTAAAGTGGAATCATACAGTTCGTAATAGCAATATTTGTCGGCAATAACCTTGTCTCCGATTTTTGATGCAAGATATGAGCCGAATGGTTCTGTGCAAGGGAAAATCACTCTTCCCATAGATGGCAATACGGTATAACCATCCACATAATCAAAATATGTGTCGGGATTTGTCTCATTATTGGCATCAAGACGGTCCATATTCATCACTCTTAAAAGCATTTCACCGCTTATCCTGCCTGCATTGATGTAATTCAGATATACCCCTGTGGTATCGCTCATATATTGAATGTTTAGTCTGAACTTGTCTTTCTCAATTTGAAAGGCATTCAATGCATATACATTCTTCATCATCAAGTCCCACATTGGCAGATGTGGATTTACTGTTGTTCCCTTAAGGAGCTTTAGATATAAAGTGTTGTTTGAATTTTCCTGGTTCGTTGAAAATTCTCCGACTTGATAAACTTTGCCGTTTAAGGTGTATTCGAAAGCCACTGCCAATACTTCATCAGAATTGAGTTTGCTTTTTAATGATATATATCCCAATTTTGAATTTAGTATATATTCATTTACATCGAGTTTACGTGCACTTTCGATTTTTTCATAGTCACTTCCTCCCTCAATGTTGAACGATGACAAAGGAGAAAGAGCCTGAGTTACAAGATTTATGTTTCTTGCATCAGGATATTCATTTACAATAGTTTTATATAGTGTATTGCCATCATTTGACGGGTTTAAAACCGAAGAAGAGGCAACCCAGTAATTGTTGCTTATATTCTTAGACTCGCCAAGGTCCATAAAGGCGACAATATTTCTTGCCTGTTCATAATTGCCTTTTTTATTCGTAACCCAAACCTCAATTCTGGAGATCTCAACGCCTGAGGAAATATATGGAAGCTTTGAGATGAATTTGTCATAATTATCTCTGAAATAATGAGCAAGAAAGAAATGTCGGTCTTCATCATACTCATCTGCAGTAAATTCAAACTCCCTTGTCTGTGCACCTCCTTTGGAGTTAACTGTCTGAGTCGTAGACTCCTGTTGGGCAAGCAATGCAGTGATATTCAGTTTGCCAAATTGAAGAGCTGTTTTCATGCCAAAAAGAGAGGCTCCTCCTCTTATAAGAGAGCTTCCGGTTGTCATGCTTACATTACCTGCCTCAAGATTTTTGATAATCTCATCCTCTTTTCCCTGATATGCAAGTTTCAATTTCTTTGAATCAAAATCAAATGTGGCGTCTGTGTTGTAGTTCATGCCAAAATTCAGCTTGTCGCCAACTTTGGCATCCACATTAACCTGCACCTTTTCATCAAAGTCAAAATAGAGTTTGTTCCTTGATTTTGCAGGCAGCGAAGGATTGTCAATTTTATTCTGTTTAATGCCGAATGAAATTTCAGCACTTCCTTGTGTTTTAATTTGCACTCCTCCCGGACCGAAGATTTTTTCTGCACCTCCCACCCCGAAATTAAGATCAAGAAAGCTAAACTCATTTTTTGAGCCGCTCTGTATCAATTCTGCATTTTTTTTATTGAAATATGATTTTCTCAGATTCCTTTCGGTATAATCTTCATACTCCTCTCTTGTCATTGAAAAAGGAGTGCTTATTACATTGTCACCAATTTTGGTCTTGTATATATATGTGTCGCTCTTCTCATCATATTCAATCTTACCTTTTACATTGGTAGGATCTTTCAAGTCAATGGCAGATTCCGACTGTAGTTCATCAATGCTTTGAATCTGAGTCTTTTTAACTGGAAATTTAATCTTCGAAGAGTCATTTTTTATGACAGAGGAATCATTATCAAGAGATGTGCTGATAGATAAAGAACGGGAGTAGAGACCGGCAGAAACAGCAAAGGCAGAACAGATGCCTATCCCGCCGAGCGCTGTTATAACTAAGTATTTTAAATATTTTCCTTTTTTATGCATTGAATGTTACAACATTTTCAACGCAGCTTTTATTACCTCTTCTACTTTGCAGGAAGGATTGTCTGATAAAATCTTGTTTACGCACTTCTGAGAAACATTTTGTGGAAACCCTAACATAACAAGAGCAGACAGGGCCTCCTCTGAAACCTCCTGATTAATGGCTGCTGTTGTATTTAACGTAACACTACCCGGTTTTATTTTATCTTTAAGGTCAACAATTATTCTTTGTGCTGTTTTTGCGCCAATTCCCTTTACATTTTTAAGCAATTTGTCGTTGCCCGAAGAAATCACTCCCTCAAGCTCTGCCACAGAAAATGAGGATAAAATCATTCTTGCCGTATTTGGCCCTACACCGGAAACTGAAATCAGAAGAAGAAAAAGCTCTCTTTCCTGTCTTTCAGTAAAACCGAAAAGTGTTTGAGAATCCTCTCTTATCACCTCATAGGCAAATAGTTTTGAGCCTTTGCCAACAGAAAGAGCGGAAAAGCTGTTTAAGGATATGTTCAGCAAATAGCCAACACCATTGCATTCTATCACTGCCGAAGTTGGTGTAAGCTCTGTTACCTCCCCCTTTATATATTCTATCATAGTTTCTATATATTATCTTTTTTGTAACAGTAACAAAAATAATGATAATGCTTAATTATATCGCTCCAATTAATGATTATTCATCTTTTTGATTAAGCTTTTATAAATTTTGCTTTGAAAATACTTTCTTCCATGTATAGCATTATTCTTGGATTCTTTTGTTTTGACCGTCGAAAAAAAAATTTCGACCGTCAATTTTTTTAATATACTTAAATATTTTTAATGAAATAATTAATTGTTTGATATAAAATACTTAAGTAAAATAGTTGGCTTAAACAATATCTCATTAAATATGAAAATCCAAATAAAAAAATCCAAAAATTAAAAAAAAAAAACTAACAATGATTTAAGTTGATCCGGTATCGCTATTATCAAAAAAAAAATATTTATGTGTAAAAAATAGTTAATATTTATACGGGTGAAATTTATAGAATGTATGGATTACAAATAATATTCGGAATTTATAAGTTCAACGACTTTTTATAGCCGAGAAAAAAACGCAGAATAGTCTCGATTAGAGCGGAGTTGAAAAAGTTATTTAAAAATGGACTGAATTTATTTCAATTTGTATCTGTTATTTTTGTTAAAATATACTATTCGTTTTGTATAAAGGTGAGTATCAAATAAATAATTTACAACAAACAATTGTGCTTTGAGCAATTTTGTAAATGTTCATTTATGGATAAATGTTGGTCATAAGGTCGACTAAACTATTAAATTAGTTAAAATTTTTTTTGGGGATAAATCAAAATTAGTAATATTGCACCATGATTTTTACGTTTATTTAGATATATTCCAAAATTGTGTTAGGGTTGAAAAAGTATTAACAATTTAATAATAAGAAATGATAAGAATTAGTACTACGTTGATTAAGCTGTTTGTCGCCTGTGGAATCTTTTGTTATTCATTGACAGGATGCCAACAAGAGATAGACGAAGCAAATTACGGACAAGGCAAGTTTATGCTTGATTTGAGAACTGATGTGACATTTAAAGAGACAACAAAGAGTATTGACCAGAGTCTATATCAAAACATTAATAATTATACTGTACAATTATTAAAGGGTGTGAATGTTGTAAAGACATTTGTTTATGGAGATATGCCGTTGTTGAATGATTTGGATGCGGGGTCATATACGATAAAGGCATATTACGGCGATAATGTAGGTGCGGGCTATGATAAGCTATATGTTGAAGGTTCACAGGATTTTACACTTGCAAATGCAGAAACCAAGCAGATTGGTTTCACTTGTGTTCCTGCCAATGTTAAGGTTAACGTGATGTATACAGACGATTTTTCAACCTATTTTAATGACTGTGCTGTTGATTTTAAGACATCATCATTGACCACTGCCTTTAGAATGAATATGTCTGATTTTTCAAAAGACTTATATTTAAAAGCCGGTAAAACTTCTGAAAACCTTAATTTATCAATTATTCTAACAGATAAGTTGGGCAATCTTCTAACTCCTGTAACTGCACAATTAAGTATTAAAGCAAGAGATTTTCTTACAATAACACTTAAGCCAAATGTTACAGATGTCGTTGGTGGTGCAATAAGTGGAATCACGATCACTGTCAACAGCAATACTGTTGATGAGGATATCAATATTACAATTCCGGACGAATATTTGCCGGAATAATCATAAGGATTGATTTCAATAAATAAAGAATATAATTATGAAATATATAAATTCTGTCACATTATTTTTATTGTCAGTCATTTTTAGTTTCACATCATGTGAAATGAAAAATGAACTTTCGGGAAGCTTGACACCAAATGAAAGCAAGGAAAAAGGATCGTTGAAACTTGAGCTTAGCTCTGCCCAAGAGTGGGGAGAAACAAAGGCTGAGAGCGTAGATATTAATGAATTTCCCGTAGAGATTAGAAGTGTCTCCACAAATGAAATAGTTTTTAGCTATGAAACATATTCAGCCATGAAGGAGGAATCTCCAATTCAGCTCTCTCCGGGAGAATATATCGTAAAGGCTTATAAAGGTACTTATCTTGAGGCATCGAGAGAGCCATATTATGAGGGAACTACAAACTTCTCAATAGCCACAGGCAAGAGAACTGAGGTTAAGACTGTATGTAAATTAAAATACTTCAAGGTGGATTTTAATCTTACAAGCGATTTTCTTTCTACATTTAAAGATGACTATTCGATTACTGTAACAAATGGAGCGGGTGTGATAATATTCAATAAAGATGAACAAACACCTGCTTATTTTAAGGTTGGGGCGGATGCCAAGAGTTTTAATATAACAGTTAAAGTTACCAATAAGGAAACGAATCTCAATATTCAGAAAAGTTATGTAATCAATAAAAGCGAGGATATCGACAATGGTTTCATAGCAAGTGGAGATTTCTTTAATATAACTCTTGACAAGGTGCTTGGAGGTGGTACTCCGGGTGTCGATACAGAGACGGGAATAACAATTGGTGTAACCGTTGATCTTACCATGAATGAAACCGGTGAAGTTATTGAAATACCTGTCGATAATATCAATGGCGGCAATAGTGGCGGCGGTGATGAAGGAGGCGGCGATCAACCGGGCAGCGCTCCTGTAATTACAATGGTACAGAACACCTATAATCTGAAATTGAGCGATACGACATCTCCAACAGTTCAGGTTTCAATTTCTGCTCCTAACGGAATTAAGAATCTGATTGTTGAGATTGGTTCCGACAATGCCGGATTTATGGGCACTTTGGCGGGCTTTGGCTTGGCAGATCCTTTTGATATTGCAAATCCGGGAAATTTGCTGCCTATATTAAGCAATTCTTTGGAGTCAGGTGGTGGTATTGGATTGATTGACGCAAACGACCCTATACTTGGCAAAACCTCTTATTTGTTTGATGTAACATCATTTATGTCATTGCTTAAGTTGTATGGTGTTTCACAGAATACATTTAAGATAACTGTATCCGATGGTACAAATCCACAGGTGAAAGATACTTTATATGTCAATGTTATCAATTAAAAAGAGAAAAAACATATAGTGAGAATAAGCGGCTTTTTTAATGAAATGATTTCAATAGACTGATTCGTGAAAAAAAACTATTGTTATTATTTGAAAACAGCTTGATTTTCAAAACATAAAAATAATTTAAAGATGAAACTTAAACATATAATTTTCTCTCTGTTTATTTTGCTTTTTGTCTCTTGTCAGGAGGATGAGATGCCTGAAATGGGCTATCTAAAACTTGATGTAATAACAAATGGCAATACAATTACAAAGGCTTCAACCACAGAGCAGATAGGTCTGAAAATATTTAATTCAGCCAATCAGATAGCTTATCAAAATGATGATTATACAACGATAAAAGATAATATTCTTTTAGGTGTCGGGACATATAGGGTTTATGCATATTCTTCAACAAAGAACGTCTCGGATGTGTCTTTTGATTCTCCATATTATGAAGGGGAAACAACAGTTGCAGTAGAGAAAAATGTAATAAAGCCCATCCAGATTGAATGCAAAATATCAAATGTCAAGGTGTCGGTAAAATACAGCGACAATCTAAAGAAATATTTCAAAAGTTTAGACTGTATCGTAACCGGAGCTGAAAAGAGCCTTGTTTTCAATATATCAGAAACTCGTTCTGGATTTTACCCGGTTGTTGATTTAAATGCCTCACTGGCAATGGTCAACAATGATGGAAAAAGTTTTACATTGAATACGCCAATAACAAATGTTACCGCCCGTCACCATTATAAACTTAATTATGATGTCTCATCAACAGGTGGAGGCGATTTTGACATAACATTTGATCCGTCTTTAAATCAGTTTAATGTAACAATTACAGTCCCTGTTGAACCTGAGGTAGCTACCGATCCGAATTTATCTATGACAAGCGTGAATGCTTGGGGTAAATTTGCATATCTTTATGGCTCGGCAGCTGAGGCCGAGACAGAGAATGCTTATTTTCAGGTTAGAAAATCCGGTTCCTCTCAATGGACTTCAATTTTAGCGCAGAAATCCGGTAACAACTATTCTGTAAAGACAGGAGAGCTTGATTTTGCAACATCATATGAGGTTCGGTTGATGATTGGTGAGAGAATAAGCGAGTATATGACATTCAAAACAGAATCTTATGAAGAGATTCCAAATCTGAACTTCGATACTTGGTCGGTAAATGGCAAAAACTATTTTGCAAACTCTGCAGCCTCTGATTCTTATTGGGCATCAGGCAACACCGGCATTACATCTATTCTTGCAGGAGGAAATAATGCAAATACTGTATATGTTGAGGATAATGTGGTTAGGGGTAAAGCGGCAAGGCTTACAACATTAACCGGTATTACTCTTGTAGGAGCTGCGGCAGGCAATTTGTTTATTGGCTCGTATGCAACCAATATGACAAATCCTTCTGCCAGCGTTAGTTTTGGAAGGGCATATTCCGGAGCTCGCCCTATAAAACTTTCAGGATATTATGACTACAAACCTGCTGCTATAAGTTATGGTACAAAACCGGGAAATCTTACAACCGATGAATGTAATATATATATCAAACTTTGGGATGCCTCAGGTAATGAGATAGCATTTGGTGAATTTGTAGGTAAAGAGACTACAAGTTCATACAAGAAATTTGATATTGACATAAATTATACAAATCTTACAGCAAAACCTGCAAAAATAACCATAGTCTCTACCTCAAGTCATTATGGAGGAGATTTTGAGAGAAGCAAAGTGGTAGGACAAGTTGGTTCGGGAAGTGTGCTGTATGTTGATGAATTCACATTATCGTATTTTTAATGAAAAATATTTTTATTAGTATAATATTATCTTTCATGGCTGTGGTTTGTGTCGCTCAAAGCGATACAAACCGCGGTTTTGATAGGGGTATAATGAAACAGACATTTATACCAAAAGGTCAGTGGCTTTCAGGAGCAACTTTTTCATATACTGAGCATCAGGATGACAACTATAAGTTTTTGGTCCTAAAGAATATGACAACCGAGGGGTATACTTGTAAGGTAACACCGTTCTTCGGCTATTTTTTTGCAAATAATGTCGCTGCCGGTTTGAGATTTACATATTCAAGAACTTACGCCAATCTTGAGAATATTGATATCGATTTTGGTGATGATCTTTCATTCGAGATAGACGATCAGTATTATTTGGAGCATAATTTTGCTTCTACAGCATTTCTGAGAACCTATATTCCTATTGGATCAAGCAGGATTTTCGGGCTTTTCAATGAGGCAAGATTAACTTATGGTTATGGACAGGCAAAAGATACCTCCGGAAAGGGGAATGATTTGACCGGAACTTTCCAGACAATCAATAATTTACAGGTAGGTATTGCACCGGGCATGACTGCATTTATAACAAATTTTGCAGCTGTAGAGGTTTCTGTGGGAGTTTTGGGATTTGATTTTAAATGGATAGACCAGAAAACTGATCAAATTTATGATGGAAGCAGAACAAAGAGCAGCGGAAATTTTAAAATAGATCTTTTCTCAATCAATCTCGGTATGAGCTTTTATTTTTAAATTATGATGAAAAATTATTGCGCCATAATATCTCTTTTGTTTTTGACTGCAGGTTGCATCGAAAATGATATCCCTTACCCATATACTCCTGTTGACATAACTGACATAAAGGTGGATGGACAAATAGGAGAGACAGTATTTGACTTGTCAAAGAGAACTGCTAAAATAACATTGTCTGACAGCGTAGACATAGAATCTGCTAAATTGGTTAGATTGCTATATACCGATGGCGCGACATTTTATCCGGATTCATCAGTTTGTGAACAATTCAACCGTTTCCCTAATTTCAGTTTTGCATCAGTTGATGAACTTCCTGTTTCTGCTGATACAAGAATGAATTTTAGAAATCCGGTAAATTTCAGATTTCTTACCTATCAGGAATATATATGGAAAGTCGAGGTGAATCAGTATTTTGAAAGAAAAATTGAGGTTGACAATCAGGTCGGAGATGCAATTATCGATGAGATAAATAAAAATGTCGTTATTTATGTTTCACCGACACAGCCACTTTCCAGTGTGAAGATTAATAAGCTTCAATTGGGAGGTTTGAAAGGAGTGGTTACACCTGATCCTTCCACTGTAATAGATTTTAGAAGACCTCAGGCATTTGTTGTTTCCCGTTTTGATAAATATTTTGAGAATTGGAATGTTGATGTTGTTCATACTGAAGTTAAGGCAACATTAGGAACATCCGATGCTTGGGCTAAGAAAGTGACATTAACAGGCGGAATGAAACAAGGAGCTGTTCCAATTGTGGAATACAGATTGGATAACTCTTCTTCATGGACGGCTGTTGATGAGAAGAATATAGATATATTGACATCGACCACTTTTAAAACTACGGTACGTGGCTTAAAGGATGGTCAAACATATAAATGGAGAGTTAGAGTGGAGGATTATTCAACAAATGAGTCTTCATTTACTACAGAAAAAATCGTTGATATTCCAAATTTGAATTTTGACAATTGGTCACAAAATCCTACCGGAAACTTTAAGAAAAGTTGGTATCCGAATGAGGATGGTGCAAATTCGTTTTGGGCAACAGGAAATGATGGCGTGACATCTGCTCTTGCAGGTTCAAGAGATGCAAATTCACAGCCTGAACTAACTGATGTGGTAAAAGGAAAGGCTGCTAAAATGACTACTCTTGGAAATGTAACATTGGTTGGTACTGCAGCTGGAAACCTTTTTATAGGCGAATATAAAACAAATATGACTGCCCCTGCCAAAAGTGTAACTTTTGGAAGAAGCTTTACAGGAGCGCGACCAACAGGCTTAAAAGGGTGGTACAAGTATAAATCCATGCCTGTTGATTATGTAGGAACACCTGCCGATCTTAAAAATGACCAATGTCACATTTATGTAAGAATTTGGAATTCGGATGATAAAGAAATAGGGTATGGAGAATTTGTCGGCTCAGAAACTGTGAGTAAATATACTGAGTTTAGTTTTGATATTAATTATTCAGATTTAAATTCCTATCCTTCCAAGATAACTATAGTTGCTACTTCAAGTAAATATGGAGGTGATTTTACAGGTTCGAAAGTTACGGGTTCTGTTGGAACCGGCAGTGAATTATTAGTTGACGAATTTGAATTGTTATATGAATAGTAAAAGAATTTTTTTTGTGTATATGTTTTTTGTATTTATGGCGGGAAATTTTATTTCATGTCATGATGATTATGCAGAAACATTTAATGATGGGAAAGGTACTTTGTTAATAAATAATATATCAGTTAATGTTGATACAAGTGATAATTTATTAACAAAAGCAGCCGGTACATTTACTCCACCCGATGTTTCGGATTTGACATATACTGTTATTGACAATGAGACCAAAGAAATAGCATTCAATGAGGTTGGCGGATTCAGCTCATTGTCATTAAAGTCGGGATCATATACTCTTGAAATTTCATATTCTGAGAATGTGGTGTCGTCAGAATATCCATATTTATATGCTTCAAAGAATTTTGTTATTGAACAGGGTAAGACAACGGCTGTTTCCGATCTTGTTGTTGAATTAGGATGCAGTATTATCAGACCGTATCTTTCTGATGAAGTATTATCCTATTTTGATGCCTCATCAATTGTTATAAATATATCCGAGGAGAATGATCAAAAGCTTACACCGGTTGAAAATAATCATGATTGTTTCGTGCCGTCGGGGAAAAGCTATAAATTGTATTTTGTCGGCAATAATACATTAGGAGAGATAAAAAGCTTTTCATGCACAGTTAATAATGTGGCTTTAAAAAATCGCTACACTATTAATTATACTCCAAATCTTCCTGCTTTCACTTTACCGCAACAAAATGATATTGATGTATGGGGCAGTAAGGTATATATTACTCCGATGACATCTGAAAATATGACAAATAAAGCTGAAATAGCTGATAAGGTAATTTCAAACATTGTTTACGAAGCCTCTTCAGATAATATTACTTGGCTGAAATCAGAGTTGGAAAGCGATCGTATTGTTATTAAAGGATTACAACCAAATACTACATATACTATTCGCTCAAGATTTGAGAATATAATAAGTTCAAACTCACAGGTTGTTACAACCGAGGCTGCTCAACAAATTCAAAACAATAGTTTTGAAGATTGGACTCAGACCAAGCTTTATTCCGGCAATGGATCATGGAGTGCAAATATATATTGTGATTATTGCACAGGATGGTCTACAAGAAATGAAAGAACTACCTTAGGTGCTGAAAATGCTAATTCTGGTGGTATAGGATTAAACAAAGGTTCAGGATATGGAGTTAAATATCGCTGGCGCAGTAATACAGTCTCTGTGGAAGATGCAACTCAAGGAAGTAAGGGGGCAGAAATAGCTACCTTGGCTTTCTATAATCAAAATGTATATGGATCATGGACAAGAGCAAATATTCTAACATCAGTTCAAGGTGATGGAACGCCATTTACAGGATATCTCTTTACCGGAAGTTTTGACAAATCGTCAGATTCTTATTCATTGGGCATTTCACACACTTCAAGACCTTTGTCTTTGTCTTTTGACTATAAGTATTCTCCGGTATCAGGAGATGAATGTATAGTATATGCAAAATTATATGACTTGGAAAAAAATATTATAGCAGAAACTACTGAATTTAAATCCTCAACTCAATCTGAATATATAAACAAAACTCTTGATTTTGTTTATAAGAATCAATTTGTTAAGGCTGCCTATATTGGAGTTTTCTTTCAATCGGGCACTGATGTAGCGTTAAATAAAATGGTTCAGATTGAGGGTAGTTATAATATAACACCTTTTAATCAGGATTACGTGGTGGGAAGTATTCTAAGAATTGATAATGTTAATTTGAATTATTAGATTGATTATGGTGTTAAGATTAAATAAATATTTATTGATGTTGGTCTTCGCTCTTACTTTATATTCCTGTAGTGAGAGTGAGATGTTTGATAATGATGAGGTGGGTAATTTGGTTTTGAAATTATCTAATGATGATTCTATAAACAATGGGTCAGGAATAATTGTAAGATCAAATGATGAAACTGATATATCTCAATATTTGGTTACCATTCGTCAAAATAATGTTGTGAGACTTAGTCAAAAATATAATACTCTAACTTCTGAAAATCTTTTTTTTAAAGCCGGAGCAAATTATTATGCATCAGCCCAGAACTGCGATGATACAGAGGCTGAAAATGATAATAATTTATGGGGACGCCCAAGGTATTTCGGCGAAAGTGAAAGTTTTGATATTGTTAAGTCTAAGGAAACTTCTGTCGAAATCAATTGCAGCATGATTAACTCCAAAGCAAGTGTTTCTTTTGATTCATCTATGGCAGAGAGTTTTTCTGACTACAAAATAACGCTTTATAATAATGATAATAGAAAATTGGTTTTTGATTCTAATTCCACCGTTTCATCTCCAATAGCCTACTTTAATGTTGGAGAAAATATGGATATAACATATTTAATTGAAGCTACCGGTAAATCTTCTCAACAAGAGAGACGAATAGAGGGAACAGTGAAAAATAATTTGCCTGCTAAGTGGATAAAGATTTCTGTAAAAACCACACCTTCTGGAAGTGTCTCTGTAAATGCTGTTTCGATTGATAATACCGTTGATGACAATCAGAATAACTCAACGATAGATCCTTATTAAATAGCTGGTTTATTTAACTATTTATTTGCAGATAGTTTATATATTGAAAATTGTCTCGATAAAATTTGTTTTTTATCGAGACAATTTTTTTAATCATTATGCTGATAAGAATTAAAAATTAAAAATAGATTCTTTATATAATCAAAGCATTCTATGTAAAAAGAAATAAAAGATTGATTATTCTTATTGATATGTCACATAAAATATTGCTTGTTAACAGTCAAGAAGACAAAGATTAAAAAAAAACATATAGAACAAAATGCATTTAAAATTGTTCTATTATCAAGCAATAAATATTATAAGTAATTATATGGAATACGATAATTCATACGGATCAGTAGCGTTTCCAATTTATGTAACAGTAAAAGCATCAGGGGCGCAATGTAATCTAAATTGTGAATATTGCAGCCTTAGAGGATATGATGAACAATCAAAGAATTTTATGTCTGTTGAAACCCTTGAAAAGTTTACCAAGCAATATATAGATGCACAGATTCATAGTGCGGTAAAATTTTGCTGGGAGGGTGGCGAGCCGCTTTTAAGGGGTATTGATTTTTTTAAAAAGGCCGTTGAATTTCAAAAAAAATTTGGTATAGGAAGAAAAATATTTAATGATATCAATACCAATGGAGTTTTAATTGATGAAGATTGGAGCAGATTCTTTAAAGAAAATGATTTTAATGTTAAGATAAGCATTGACGGGCCGAGACATTGTCATGATAGAAACAGAATTAAAAAGGATGGAAACGGCTCTTTTGATGATGTAATGCATGGCGTAAATATGCTTAAGCGATTTGGTGTCAGATTTAGTATCATTTCAAATGTAAATGAATATAATGTTTTTTATCCCTTTGAGATATATTCATTTTTTAAATCCGAATCATTTAGAAATATTCAATTCAAGCCTGTCTTTTATAAGGATAATTTAAAAAGTTCAGAATACAATGAATTTGCCTCCTGTTACGGAAATTTTCTTTGTACAATATTTGATGAGTGGGTTAGAAATGATATTGGAAAATTCAAAATAGTGATTTTCGATGAAACTTTGAATTCATTCTGTAGAAATGAATCCAGCAGTTGTATCTTTGCTCAAACCTGCGGTCATAAAGCAAGCGCTGAATCGAACGGCGATCTTTATGCATGCAATCAGTTTACAAATCCTGAATATTTTTTGGGCAATATGATAGACCATAGTTTAACGGGATTGATGTACGGAAGAAAACAATTGAAGTTTGGCCAAATGAAAAAGAGCAATCTTACGTCACAATGTAAAAAATGCAGGTATTTAAAATTTTGCAACGGCGGGTGTTTGAAAGACAGATTGGGAATATCGTCAACAGGAGAAAAAGGTCATAACATATACTGCTCTGGATATTACAAATTCTTTGATCATGTAACGCCTGCAATGACATTTATGGCAGCTGAAATAGCCTCCGGAAAATCTCCAGCCAGAATAATGACTTTTTTTGAGTAGAAAGAATTGTGCAGCAAAAACATAATAAAAAAATTGTGAGACAAGAAGAATTATGTCTCACAATTTTTTATGATAATAACAATAACCATTAAATAGAAAACTAACTCAATAAATATATTCTATTTAATATCAAGTTTAGCTTTTATAATTTCCATAGCAGAATCTATATCAGTAATAAAGTCCACTAAATCTTGCTCATGGTCCTCTTCTTCAGCAAGAATAAACTTGGCAAGGTCGCATGTGACAAAATCTTTTCCCTCTGTAAGCTTTGCAATTTCCTGATATCGTGCAATAGCACATCTTTCTGCAATAATATTTTGTTTTAAAAGAACAGTCACCTCAGGATCTTTAGGAGGGTCATAGGTGCATCGAGCCAATTTGAACCATTCCTGAGGATCAAGAACAGGAACGGCATCCAACTCTTTCAGTCTCTGAGAGAGAAGATTTGCGTGGTTGAATTCTTCCTGGGCATGTTCAAGAAATTCTTTCTCTACCTCGCTTCTTTGAAGACCTACAACAACAGCAGCTCCAACCCAATATTGATAATATGCCAACCACTCTTCAGAAAGAGCAGCATTCAATTCATCAATGACTGTCTGAACATCAATAACAGATTTTAAAATAGCCAAACTACCTTTTGCCATAATATAAGAATTTTATGATTTATAGTTGTTATTAATAACTCTGAGGATATAACAAAAGGGATGAGAAAAAGTTTTGAATTATAATATACGTAGCAATCAATATAAAATAATAGATATAATAAAGTAATTGAAATTTTATTTTGTTTAGAAATTTGTATACTAACGCAAATAAAAAAAGTATATTTGTTGCTCCTTAAACAATAAAACGATTATTATGGCTAAAATAAAAGGGGCCGTTGTAGTTGACAAAGAGCGTTGTAAGGGATGTGATTTATGTGTTGTGGCTTGTCCCGCAGATGTTCTCTCCTTAGAACCGAAAGATGTCAACGACAAGGGTTATCATTATGCTTATATGGCTAAGGCGGACGATTGCATTGGTTGTGCAAGTTGTGGATATGTTTGTCCTGATGGTTGTATCACTGTTTACAAAGTAAAAGTGAATTAACAACAAAGAATTAAAGGTTTAATAAATTATTTTTTCATCATTTTATCTTTATATTAAAAGATGAATGACTCCGGACAATAAACTAATAATGTTTTTTTTCAATGCTTTATTAACAATAAATATAATTGGTCAACGGCTAAATGATTTGACATTGTTTAGTTGCTGGCAAGTATAAAAAATATCATCAAAAAGGTCCGGATAAAAACAGTAGTAACCAAAATGGCGAAAGAAGTAAAATTAATGAAGGGAAATGAAGCGATTGCTCATGCGGCAATTCGCTATGGTTGCGATGGGTACTTTGGTTATCCTATCACTCCGCAATCTGAAATCATGGAAACTTTAATGGAAGAATCTCCCTGGGAAACAACAGGAATGGTTGTGCTTCAGGCAGAGAGTGAGGTAGCCGCAATAAATATGGTCTATGGTGGAGCCGGTTGCGGTAAAGCGGTTATGACTTCCTCTTCAAGTCCCGGCGTAAGCTTGAAACAAGAGGGTATTTCTTATATGGCAGGTGCTGAATTGCCCGGCTTAATTGTAAATGTGATGAGAGGTGGTCCTGGATTGGGAACTATACAACCCAGTCAGGCAGATTATTTTCAGACTACTAAAGGTGGTGGTCACGGCGATTATCGTCTGATTACACTGGCACCGGCTTCTGTTCAGGAAATGGCTGATTTTGTGAAATTAGGATTTGATCTTTCTTTTAAATATTGCAATCCTGCTATCATTCTTGCCGATGGAATCATTGGTCAAATGATGGAGAAGGTTGTACTTCCGGATTTCCAGCCAAGAAGAACAGAGGAGGAGATAAGAAAACAATGTCCATGGGCTGCTTTAGGAAAACCATCAGAGAGAAAACGCAATGTAATTACCTCTTTGGAACTTGATTCAGCAGAGATGGAAAAGAATAATATTCGTTTCCAAAAGAAATATAAGCAAATAGAGGAGAATGAAGTACGCTATGAAGAGATAAATTGCGAAGACGCAGATTATCTGATAGTAGCATTTGGTTCATCTGCTCGTATTTGTCAAAAGACTATCGAAATTGCAGCCGGAGAAGGTGTGAAAATTGGACTTTTAAGACCAATTACATTATGGCCTTTTCCATCTAAACCAATAAAAGCCTTGTCTGAGAAAGTTAAAGGTATTTTATGTATGGAGCTTAATGCAGGTCAAATGATTGAAGATGTAAAATTGGCTGTTGAATGCAAAATTGCCGTAGAACATTATGGACGTTTGGGAGGTATAGTTCCTGACCCGGCAGAAGTATGGGATGCAATGAAAAATAAGCTGAATATTAGTGCAGGAAAAGAGTCTACAGGATTGAATGGCAATCTTAATACACTCTCTTCTGAGCAGATTAATGATGCAGTCTCGAATCTAAATACAATGGTACCATAAATTATGAACCACGAACAACGACAGATAAGTAATATACTTACGGTAATTTTCTACTTGCTTGCTCTTGCAGCAGTAGTTTTATATTTTATTACACCTGATAAAGCTCAAGACAGGTTATGGATGTATCTTGGATTTGGGGCAATAGGAGTAAGATTAATTACCTATTTTCTTCGCTATCTGTTGTAACAAGAAATTGAAATAAAGATGGATTTAAAAGAAATTATAAAACCTGAAAATATCGTTTATGCCAAGCCAAGGTTAATGAACGATAACCCTATGCATTATTGCCCCGGCTGCAGCCATGGTGTTGTGCATAAATTGATTGCTGAAGTGGTTGAAGAAATGGGCATGGAGGATAAAACAATAGGAGTTTCTCCTGTCGGCTGTGCAGTTTTTGCTTACAATTATATCGATATTGACTGGATTGAAGCTGCTCATGGAAGGGCACCTGCAATAGCCAGCGCAGTAAAACGCCTCTCTCCGGATAAGATGGTATTTACTTATCAAGGTGATGGTGATTTGGCGGCTATTGGAACTGCTGAAACAATACATTCAGCTAATAGAGGTGAGAATATTGTTATTGTTTTTGTAAACAATGCAATTTATGGAATGACCGGTGGTCAGATGGCTCCAACTACACTTGAGGGGATGAAGACGGCTACTTGTCCTCATGGTAGAGATGTGAAATTGAATGGTTATCCATTGAAAATTTCCAATCTTATTGCTCAACTTGATGGAGCATGCTATGTAACACGACAATCAGTTGAAACAGCGGCAGCTATAAGAAAAGCTAAAAAAGCTCTTAGAAAGGCATTTGAAAATTCAATGAATAAAAAGGGTACTTCTTTGGTCGAATTTGTTTCTACTTGTTCTTCAGGTTGGAAAATGTCTCCTGATCAAGCCAATAAATGGATGCAGGTGCATATGTTTGAAAAATATCCATTGGGAGATTTAAAAGATATTTAAGATGAAACAAGAGATAATTATTGCAGGTTTTGGTGGACAAGGCGTCTTGTCAATGGGTAAAATTCTTGCTTATTCAGGATTGATGGAGGATAAAGAGGTGTCTTGGATGCCATCTTATGGTCCTGAACAAAGAGGCGGTACAGCTAATGTAACTGTTATTCTTAGCGATGAAAGAATTAGTTCGCCGGTTCTTAATGAATATGATGTTGTCATTGTGCTTAATCAACCCTCAATGGACAAATTTGAGAGTAAGGTAAAGCCTGGAGGGATACTTATTTATGATAGCTATGGTATTCATCATCCTTCAGAACGAAAAGATATCAATATATACAAAATCGATGCTATGGATGCTGCAACTGAAATGCAGAACAGCAAAGCTTTTAATATGATAGTTCTTGGTGGTCTTCTTAAACTTGACCCTATTGTACAATATGATAATGTGATTAAGGGCTTGAAAAAGTCTCTTCCTGAACGTCACCACAAGTTGATCCCAATGAATGAACTTGCTATTAAAAAGGGAATGGAAATTATTACAAAGGTAAATTAATGATTTAGCGAAATATTTCTAATTTATTCATCAACTTTTAAGCTTATGAAAAATAGTAAAATTAAATTGGTTGCAGCTCTTGTTTTAGGCTCAACTTTATTCTCATCTTGCATTGGCCCATTTAGAGTAACAACTTCTATGTGGGAATGGAACAAAAGTATTGGCGATAAATTCTTAAATGAAGTAGTATTTCTTGCATTGCATATCGTGCCTGTTTATGAGGTAGTTTATCTTGCTGATGTCCTAATCTTCAATACAATTGATTTCTGGGGAGGAAATGCTTTTGCAATGAATGAAACTATCAAGACAGACAATGCAAATTATAAAATTGCATCAAACGACAATGGTTATACAATAACTAATCTTGATAACGAAAAATCTCTTGATCTTGTTTTTGAAAAAGAAACAAAGACTTGGAGCATTGATATTAATGGAGAATCAACAAAATTGATGACTCTTATTGATGATTCTAATGTGAAAATGTATCTTCCTGATGGTAAAACAATGGATGTTGAACTATCTCAGGCAGGATTTACTGCTTTCAAACAAGTTATTGAGGGTAACCTTTATGCAATGAAATAATATTTGATTATTAATCAAAATTTTTTTTAACTGCATTTCTGAAGTTTTTATTTCAACTTCGGAGATGCAGTTTTTTATTTATAAACTTATGATTAGGTTGTAATTGGAGCTTCTATCCATGTATCAAATCTGTATTTAGAGACTGGATATATTATCTCTAACAAAAAATTTATCATATTTAAAGTGAGGTCTAATGATTCGGTAAATTGAATTTAGCATTTCTGAGTTGCAATAAACTAAGTAGTAAATTTCGAAAAACTTTACCTTATTCTTTTTAATAGAATATATTATAACATCTTTTTAATTGCAGCGTGTGAGATTTTTCTAAAATTTGGAAATAAATATTTAAATAATTTGTAATTTGGGCGCGCACACAAAGTTTGTGCATTTTATTTGAATTGCTGTAATTTTAAAATCTATATTATGTATTTATGCGAACAAACATGGAGATGGTATGGTCCGAATGATCCAATTTCACTTTCCGATATAAGACAGGCCGGAGCAACCGGAATAGTCAATGCTTTACATCATATTCCAAATGGAGAGATATGGAGCGTTGATGAAATAATGAAAAGAAAAAGAATTATTGAAGAGGCAGGTCTTAAATGGAGTGTGGTTGAGAGTGTGCCGGTTCATGAAGATATAAAGACACGAAGTGGAAACTATATATTATATATTGAGAACTATAAAAAATCGATTGAGAATCTATCCAAATGTGGCATAAAGTGTATTACATATAATTTTATGCCTGTACTGGATTGGACAAGAACGGATTTAGCCTATAGAATGCCGGATGGGTCAGAGGCTTTAAGATTTGAAAAGTCAGCTTTTATTGCCTTCGATCTCTTTATATTGAGAAGAAAAAATGCTGAAAAGGATTATACTGAAAAAGAGATAGAGAAAGCTGCTCAAAGGTATGAGAAAATGAGTGAAGATGATAAAACTCTTTTGGTGAAAAATATGATTGCGGGGCTTCCAGGGGCAGAAGAGAGTTTTACCCTAGAGCAATTTGCCCATGCTTTGAACACGTATTCAGATATTGACGCTTCTCGTTTAAGAGAAAATCTTATTCTTTTCTTAAAAGAAATAACACCTATAGCTGATAAGGAAGATGTAAGTTTAGTTATCCATCCTGATGATCCTCCTTTCCCTATCCTTGGGCTGCCAAGAATTTTAAGCACTGAGGATGATTTTATGAAACTTGTTGAAGCAGTCCCAAATAAATCAAATGGGCTGTGTTTATGCACCGGCTCTTTTGGCGTAAGAGCGGATAATGATTTGGTCGGCATGATGGAAAGATGTGGGGATAGGATTGGCTTCGTTCATTTAAGAAGTACAAAACGAGATGATGAGGGTAATTTCTATGAAGCTAATCATTTAGAGGGTGATGTAAATATGTTTGAAGTAATGAAGCAGATGCTTATTCTTGAACAAAAAAGAAAGATAAATATTCCGATGCGTTGTGATCATGGTCATAGAATGGTTGACGATCTTAATAAAAAAACTAACCCCGGCTATTCATGTATAGGAAGGTTAAGAGGATTGGCTGAACTTAGAGGCCTGGAAATAGGAATATCAAAAATGTTAGATGAAGCTGTAAAATAGAATGTTTTATTCAAAAAATTTTTATCAGACCATTGTCTTTAAATCTTTTAGGTTAGCATATTATTATTTTGACAAAATGTAAATAACAAAGCGGTATGGAATAAAAATTCTTATACCGCTTTGTTATTTGCAGATGTCGTTCTGCAATTAATAAAACATTAAAAAGTTTATATAGATTAATATGTAAAACGACAAAAGTATATTTAAATACTTCAATTAGGCAATTTCTAATGGCTTGTCTACTTTTTCATTAAGAAGAGCAAAGTCAAGCACCTCAGAGATATCTCTGACATAATGGAAAGTCAATCCCTTAAGATAAGTTTCATTTATCTCTTCAATATCTCTTTTGTTATCGATGCAAAGAACGATGTCTTTTATTCCGGCTCTTTTAGCGGCGAGAATTTTTTCTTTAATTCCACCAACAGGAAGAACTCTTCCACGAAGAGTGATTTCTCCCGTCATAGCCAAGTTAGCTCTTACTTTTCTTTGGGTGAAAGCAGAAGCCAAAGATGTAACCATAGTAATGCCGGCTGATGGACCATCTTTTGGAATAGCTCCTTCAGGAACATGTATGTGGACACTCCATTTATCAAAAACTTCTTCATTTATTCCCAATAATGAAGAATGAGCTTTGATATATTGAAGAGCAAGAACAGCAGATTCCTTCATTACATCGCCTAAATTACCTGTTAGAGTAAGCTTTTCAGCTTTGCTTTTTGTCAGACTTGATTCAACAAAAAGAATTTCGCCTCCAACAGCTGTCCATGCTAATCCCGTAACAACACCTGCATAGTTGTTGCCTTCATAAACATCGGGATTATATTCCTTTTGACCTAAAAATTCTTGAAGATGTTCGGGAAGCAAAATCTTAGGATATTCCTCTTTAGAAGCAATCTTTCTTGCAAGCCTTCTCATTATTTGAGCAATTTTCTTGTCGAGTTGACGCACTCCAGATTCACGGGAATAATAAGTAACTATATCTTCCATTGTTTTCTTTGGAATATCGAAATCAGATTTCTTTATACCATGAGCCTCAAGCTGTTTAGGCAAAAGATGTCTTCTTGCAATTTCTACTTTTTCCTCAATAATATATCCGCTGATATCAATCATCTCCATTCTGTCAAGAAGTGGTTGCTGGATATTGTTTATATTATTTGCAGTTGCAATAAACATAACATTTGACAAGTCATAATCTATGTCAAGATAATTGTCATGAAAAGTGGAATTTTGCTCAGGGTCTAAAACTTCAAGTAATGCAGATGCCGGATCGCCCTTAAAATCGTTGCCAATTTTATCTATCTCATCAAGCACAAAGACAGGATTGGAAGTGCCGGCTTTTATAATGGCATTAATTATCCTACCTGGCATAGCTCCAATATAAGTTCTTCTATGTCCTCTAATCTCAGCTTCATCATGGAGACCTCCAAAAGAAACTCTAACATATTTGCGCTTTAAAGCTTCGGCTATAGATTTACCTAAAGATGTTTTACCAACTCCGGGAGGGCCATAAAGGCAAATAATAGGAGATTTGAAATCACCACGAAGTTTAAGAACTGCAAGATGCTCAAGAATCCTGTCTTTAACCTTTTCAAGTCCGTAATGTTGTTTGTCAAGAATCTTTTGAGCGTTCTTAAGATTAAGATTATCCTTTGAATATTCACCCCAAGGCAAATTAAGCATTGTTTGAATATAGTTGTATTGAATAGAGAAGTCAGGCATTTGAGGATGAATACGCTCAAGCTTTTTCATCTCTTTTTCAAAAACAGCAGCAACTTCAGGACTCCATCTTTTTTTTGAGGCTCTTGCCCTAAGTTCCGCAAACTCTTCCTCTTGAGAGCCACCCAATTCATCTTGGATGGTTTTCATTTGAGCTTGAAGATAATGCTCTCTTTGTTGCTGATTGATATCTTCCCTTGTTTTATTCTGAATGTCAGCTTTTATCTCTAAAATCTGAATATCTTTATTTAGCTTTTTATAAAGAGCAAAAGCTCTATCTTTTGTATTGTCTAAAGAAAGAAGTTTTTGCTTGTCTTCAGGAGTGCCTGGAAGACTTGAACAAAGGAAATTAACAAGATATACAGGATGATCAATATTTTTAAGAGCAAAAAGCATCTCTTTGGGACCATCTGTCATATTTTTAAAAATACGAAGGGTAATATCTTTTATAGAATCGATAAGAGCATCAAATTCTTTATCCATGTCAGATGGATTTATCTCTTCACAAAGAGAAATATTGCCTTTTAAATATGGTTTAGTGTCAACAATCTCATTAAGATTGAAACGTTTTTTCCCTTGAAGAATTACCGTTGTAGTTTGATCGGGCATTTCAAGCACTTTGAGAACCTCTGCTACAGTACCTATATGATAAAGATCTTTTAATCCCGGCTCATTAACAGAACTGTCAATTTGACAAACAACACCAATAAAACTCTTGTTTGTATTTGCATCTTTAATAAGTTTAAGAGATTTGCTTCTCCCTATCGAAACAGGCAATGCAATTCCCGGAAACAAAACCATGTTGCGAAGAGGCAGGATTGGAAGAGACTCCTCTTTCAATCCTTTGCAATTGGTGTCAGGCTCTCCATTTATTTCAGCGAAAATAGGCATTGTAGCCCCTTGTTGATCATCATTGTCAAAAGATAGATCATCTGCGAAGTGTACTGCAGAATTATAATATGTCATATTGTCAGCAATATAAACTGATTTATTCATTTTTATATAATTTAATTTTTAACACTAAAGTATAAATCTGCCATTTATCTGCCATTTATTAGGCATATCATCTTTTTAAGTTATGGCAATTTAATTTTGCTTTTATTTTATTTTTAATATTAATATACAAATGAACGCTTTGTAAACCATTTATCAGGCATCTCGTTTTTAAGTGAGGTGCGGCAATTTCATTTGATGAACTATATTAAAAGTTGGAGAAGATTAAGCCAAATGGTAAATAATATTTAAATATAAGCTACAAAAATGGCTAAAGAGGTAAACTTATTAATTATAAGTTTAAAAATAAAGCATTATATAATAATGTGAGATAGGCGCAATAATCTTTTTTTCAATTTAGTTATTATTAGTTTATACTTTATTGTAAGTATGCAATACTCATGCCAAAGTTAAGTATTTAGATGAAGTTGACGAAATTTTTTTTGTTCCTTTGTATTTTAAATATAAAATAAAATTTCCCAATAGATTAATTTCAATCTTTATCCATCTTGGAAATGAGTTTTAAAGGTTATAACTCTATTAACAGATATGCATTTTTAATATGTCAAATTCTTTCTTCAAATTTAAACAGTTTATTGTTGATCATTCTGATTGTGCAATGAAAGTTGGTACTGATGGTGTTCTTATTGGTGCATGGTGTTATAAAGATTGCCGTGCCGATAATGAAAAAGCTAATATTACAAGTGATGTTTGTAAAGAATTGAAATTTGAAAATGCTATGTTTAATGTTCTGGATATAGGAACCGGGAGTGGTCTTATATCTTTAATGATAGCTCAAAGATTTGAGAATGCAAAAATAGATGCTGTGGAAATTGATTTGGATGCTTTTTCTTGTGCAAAAAATAATTTTTTTAATTCTCCTTGGAAAGAGAGATTAAATGTGATTAATTCTTCTATTGAGGATTTCATCCCCATAAATAACTCTTCTCAAAATGGAAATATTGATATATTAGAAGCCGCATGTGCAGAATTAAACAATAAGAGTGGGAGCAGAGAGCAAAAAAAATATGATTTAATAGTTTCAAATCCCCCTTATTTCGAGAATTCTCTAAAATCTGATTGCAACAAACGCACAAAGGCCCGCCATACAGACTCCCTTTCTTATGAAACTTTGATAAGGAAAAGTGCTTCATTATTAGCCTCTCAAGGGATTTTATCTTTAATATATCCTTATGAAGCGGACGGGAAAATTGAAGCTTTGTGTAAAGAGAATCTCCTCTTTTGTAAAAGAAAATCTTTTGTAAAAGGCAATCCTAATTCCCCGATAAAAAGAGTATTGGCTGAATTTTCTTTTTCTGATTCTGAGTTTGTATTAATTTCTGATACGTTTTCAATAGAGATAGAAAGACAACATTACACAAATGAATATATCTCTTTAACAAAAGATTTTTATTTGAAAATGTAATAAAGGTCAATTGAAAGATAATTAATAATTATAGCCTTTTATTGGCTTATATGATTTATGCAAATTCGAACTTATTTGGATAGTATTTCAACTGCCATTTGTTTTGCCTTATTTAAAGAAGCAGTGTTTTGAACATTAATATTATATTTTTCAGGTGATGGAATTGTAAGTTCAGCACCTGATGGAATATTGTTTGGATCTGAATAATTATTCTTATTCTCAAGAAATATATATACCCAAAAGGCTTTGTGACCATAATATTTCTGAGAAAGTAATGTTAATCTCCCTCCATTATTAAGCACTATATTAATAGGAAAATTAAAATCTCCTTTATTAGGCTTATTCTCATTATCGGTGGTTGAAAGAGAATTACTATTGGGTTTAATAACTGAAACAACTGAATCAGATTGTTTTTCAGTTTGATTTGATGCAGCATTCTGCTGCACCAAATCAAGTTTTTTATCATTAGACAAACTGTCCTCAAGTGAAAATGTTTTGGCATCTTTTCCGTTTTCGATATTTGTCTTTGGCGTAATGACCTCTGCTTTTAAGCCAATATTCTGATTTGGTTTATCATCTTTTTCAACAACATAAACAAAATAAATGATTGCGCCAAGAATGACTATTGCAAGAAGAATCACCGCTCCAATAAGTGTTGACTTTCTGTTCCCAAAACCAATCGGAGAACAGCTTTCATCTTTACAACCGATCTCTTTTTCAATCTCTTTATAAGGCTTCACAACAGCTTGGTCCACCTCTTCAGTGAGATTGGCATCTCCATCATAAACCTCTACCGGAGCTTCAACCTCCTCGATTTGCTTTTCATATTGTTTGTTTTCCTTTTCTTCCCATTTTTCGGAATGATGAGGATCTCTTTCATTTTCATTTTTGTCCATAGGCGTCTCATTGTTTGAATAATTATTCTGAAGAATATCATCAGAATCAGTATTATTAACAATAAGCTGACTATTAAGTTTCTCAATTTTATTTTCTTCCTCATCCTGAGATGAATTAATCACGCTTATGTGATTTTCAGGATGAGCTTCTTCTATAACTAAAGGCTCAAAGGCTTCAAAAGGAGCGTTGACTCTGGACCGCATAATTTGGTCTGGAATAAAAACAACTCTTTTTTTGTTGCCTTTTTCAAACGAAACAGTACGAAATTCACCGATTCCTTCAATGGAAATATTTTCACCGTTTTCAATCGATTCGGCAATAATATCCAGCATATTGTCAATAAAAATATTGACAAAAGCAGGTTCCATTCCACTTTCGTTTATAATGATTTGTTTAAGTCTGTTTTTACCTGCTGTTTCGTTCATTTTTTGATTATTTAGAAATTTGTGGTTTGAAATGAACGGTTATTCTTGGAGGGTATAATACAACTTCCTGATTTCTGGGATTTTTGTATATAAATTCAAGTCTTTTTTTAGGCACAATTTCTCCAATGCCGTCAAGATATATTGAATTAAGATTTATTTGTTGTTCATAAATCACTTCTTGAGTAGTCTTTAACAAAGAAACAAGTCTGCTTTTGTCAAGCCCTGTCCTTTTCTGAAGTTCAAGCATAAACTTTTTGTGATCCATAATCAATTAGAAGATTAAAATATGATAAGTCATAAATTATATACTTGTATTTTTATTTAAAAATGTATATAATCAATGTGGTGATAAATAAAATATATAAATAAGACGTCGTTTTAACTGCTATATTACAATATTTTTTTCTAAAATCATGAAGAAAATAAAAATTCAAGATTAAAAAATATTCATAATGGTATATTAATATCATATTTTTATAAATTTATATCATTTCTATCAAAACAAAAACACAGATGATTTATATTTTTGAAAAAATCGATAAAACACATTAATTGCTAAATCAATAATAAACCTTTTATATCATACGAAATGAAAAACATCTCCAAAAAATTATTGCTTGTTGCTGTGATTTTGGCGACAATAATAATTCTAAGTATTAAAAAAGAAAAACCGGGTAATCTTATTCCGGGTAATTTAACTTGCGAATTTGTAACTGATCCTTCTGTGTTGGATGTATCTAATCCAAGGTTTTCATGGATTAACGAAGCCTTGAATAATTCTCAAAATGAAAAGCAAAAAGCTTATGAGATAAGTGTAGCCTCTTCGCTTAACAATTTGAATAGTGAAATATCCGATGTATGGCAAACAAATAAACAAAGAAGTGATAAATCGACTCTTGTAAGATATGATGGCAAACCTCTTGAATCGATGAAAACCTATTATTGGAGGGTTAGAACCTGGGATAAAAATGGCAATCCTTCACAGTGGAGTTCTCCAGCCTCTTTTCATACAGGAATATTAAATAAGGATGAGTGGAAAGCTAAATGGATTGGTGCTCCGTGGCAAGGTGAAGAAAGAATTGCCGAAGGTGCACTTCCTTCTCGCGCTCCTATATTTAGAAAATCATTCAATATTACACGTCCTTTTAAAAATGTAGAAGCTTATGTAACCGGCCTTGGTTATTTTGAACTTTATGCAAATGGTCAGAAAGTGAGTGATGATGTTTTAGTGCCAAATCAAACAAATTACGGAAAAAGGGAGGGTTTGGAGAATAAGGGAATTCCAGTAAAAGACGAATTTAAGGATTACAGAGTCATGTATCTATGCTATGATATTTCAGAACTTGTTTCAATGGGTAAAAATGCACTTGGAATAACTCTTGGCAATGGCTTTTACAATTCAATGATAAATTGGGTTATGCCTTATGGTTCTCCAAGGACACTTGCACAGATACAGGTTAATTATGAAGACGGCTCAGTTGAGCAAGTTGTAACTGACACTACATGGAAGGTTAAAGAGGGCCCAATTATGGCAGATGGCATTTATTATGGTGAAGAATACGATGCAAGACAAGAAATTAAAGATTGGGCAGAAGCAGATTGTGATGAAACTGAATGGCTTCAGGCTGTAGAAAGAAAAGCTCCAGAGGGAAGACTTGTTGCCCAAACTTCTCCTTCAGATAAAGTTAAAGAAACTCATCAAGCAGTGGATTTTAAGGAAAATATAGAAAACAAAAAGTATGTCTATAGTATAGATTTTGGAGAGGAAATCTCAGGCTGGGTAAAACTTAAGGATATCAATGCTAAAGAGGGTGATGTTATTGAGATAAAATATAAGAGCGAATCCCCAAATGGGAAAAATATTTATACTGCAAATGGTTCAGGCAATGAAAATTATTCCACTCATTTTACTTGGTATGTGTTTAGGAATGTGGAGATAATAAGCGATTCTCAATTGTCAAATGATAATATTTGTGCTGAAGCTGTATATACGGATGTTGATGTAAACAGTGAATTTGAATGTTCAAATAAACTTTTTAATGAGATAAATAAAATTTGGAGACGAAGCCAAACAGACAATATGCATGGCGGTGTTGCCAGCGATTGTCCTCATAGGGAACGTTCTGCCTATACAGGTGATGGTCAGGTTTCTTGTATCACTGTAATGAACAACTTTGATGTCGCATCCTTTTATAATAAATGGATTCAGGATATGAATGAAGCCCAAAATTTAAAAACAGGTTATGTGCCAAATGCTGCTCCTTGGCAGCCTGGTTGTGGTGGAGGAGTCGCTTGGGGTGCAGCAATTAATATTATGCCTTATGAATTTTATGTACAATATGGGGATAAAGATATGATTGCAAATAATTATGATGCTATGAAAGGATATATCAGATATTTGCAAAACTTTATAACTGAAGATAAAACACTTTTTGCTAAGTCTCCTTCAAAGGAATCTCCTTTGTATTGGATGAACCTTGGTGATTGGTGCCCAGCATATAAAATGCCTTCTGATGAGTTGGTTCATACATTCTTTCTGTGGAGGTGTGCTGACTATACATCTAAAAGCGCCTCTATAGTTGGTAATAATGAGGAAGCTGCCTATTATTCTAAACTCGCTGATGAGACAAAAGAAGCTTTCCATAAGAAGTTTTATGATGTGGAGAATAAAACTTATGGAGCATACGGAGCTAATATTTTTGCTCTTGTAATTGGTGTGCCGGAAGAATATAAAACTGATGTGATAGAAAGTTTGAAAAATGACATAAAAGCAAATAACGGACACCTTGATACAGGTATATTTGGAACACAATTCTTTTTTGAAACTTTGGCTAAAAATGGATTAGTTGAAGAGGCTTATCAAGCATTGAATAAGAGAGATTTTCCAAGTTTTGGGTATTGGATTTCTCAAGGTGCTACAACGACTTGGGAGCAATGGGATGGTGGTAATTCCAGAAATCATCCTATGTTTGGCGGGTCTTTAAATTATCTGTATAGAGATATTGCCGGAATGAATGCCGACCCTTCAAATCCAGGATATAAACATATTATTTTTAAACCACAACCTCCAAAAGAACTTACTTATGCTAAATATTCCAAGATAACGCCTTATGGCAAAGCCGGCATAGATTGGAAAAAAGAGGATAACCAAATGGAGATAACGGTTACAATTCCTGTAGGAACAACTGCTTCACTTTATTTACCTAATTCAAAAGGAGAGTTTAAAAATCGTCCTGATTATAAACTTGGTTCAGGTACCTATACAATTGAACATGAAATGAAATAAAAAATGAATAATATTCTTTATTTATTTACATGAGGTTAATGGTGAAATCATAAACCTCTTCAGGTTATAGATATAAAAAATATTCTTCATGGTTAAACATATAAAGTCCGAGATTTTTGTTTATACATAGAATTTCGGGCTTTTTTCGTGTTAGTTATTGATCTAATTTTAAATATATTTTTTGAACGAAATTCGTTCTGTTTATTTTAAAATTACTCCTCTTATAAAGCTATAATTATATATGTTTAAAGTTATCAAAAGAATTTTGCTATACTTCGGTACTATGTAAAACAAAGAACTTAATTTTTTTTAAATCTTTATTTACATTTTTTAATCTAAGGGGGGATATGCTCTATACTTAATATCTTAATTTTGTAGGCGTCTAAAAGAAAACGATTACCTGTAAAACAATTTAAGGGCTATTCTCATTTAGATGCAATAAAAACTCTTATTGATTAGGAAATAATTAATAGAAAGAAAAGATTATAATAAACAAATAAATAAAACTGTATTAAAGCTATGAGTCAGACAGTAGATATCAGACAATTAAATGAACTGATAGAGAGCAAGAGCTCTTTTGTTAATATGCTAACACAGGGAATGGATCAAGTAATTGTTGGTCAAAAACATTTGGTGGAATCTTTATTGATTGGACTTTTGTCAAATGGACATATTCTTCTTGAAGGTGTACCCGGATTGGCAAAAACTTTGGCTATCAAATCACTTGCTTCGCTTATCGATGCTAAATATAATAGAATTCAATTCACCCCTGACTTATTGCCGGCCGATGTAGTTGGTACAATGGTTTATTCTCAAAAGAATGAAGAGTTTTCGGTTAAGAAAGGACCGATATTTGCAAATTTTGTTTTAGCAGATGAAATTAACCGTGCTCCGGCAAAAGTTCAGTCAGCTCTTTTGGAGGCAATGCAGGAGCGTCAAGTAACAATAGGAGATCAGACATATAAGCTTGAAGCTCCATTTCTTGTAATGGCAACCCAGAATCCTATTGAACAGGAGGGAACTTATCCTCTTCCTGAGGCGCAGTCGGATCGTTTTATGCTTAAAGTAAAAATTGACTATCCAAAGAAGGAAGAAGAAAAATTAATTATTCGTCAGAATATCAGCGGTAAAAATATTGATTTAAAACCTATTCTTTCAAAACAAGAGATTCTTGATGCCAGAGAAGTTGTAAATCAAGTTTACATTGATGAGAAAATTGAGAAGTATATTGTTGATATTGTCTTTGCTACCCGTTACCCTGAACTTCACGGACTAAGCGAAATGAAAGGTATGATTGCTTATGGGGCTTCTCCTCGTGCATCTATTAACTTAGCACTTGCAGCCAGAGCTTATGCCTTTTTAAAAAGAAGAGGATATGTAATTCCTGAGGATGTACGTGCAATAAGTCATGATGTTATGCGTCATCGTATTGGCTTGAGTTACGAAGCAGAAGCAAATAATTTGACTTCTGAAGAGGTAGTTAGTGAGATTCTTAATAAAGTTGAAGTGCCTTAGTAATTTGCTTTTTGGTTAGTTGCCAAACAGAAAAAGTAAATAATTAATTAATAACCGGTGTTTTATGGAAACCAGTGAATTGTTAAAAAAGGTACGACAGATAGAAATCAAAACCCGGGGATTGTCCAAAAATGTATTTGCCGGTCAATACCATTCAGCCTTTAAAGGGAGGGGAATGGCTTTCTCAGAGGTCCGCGAATATCAATATGGAGACGATATAAGGGATATTGATTGGAATGTAACTGCCAGACAAAACTCTCCTCATATAAAGATATTTGAAGAAGAGAGAGAAATGACTGTAATGCTTCTTGTAGATGTTTCCGGAAGCCGAGAATTCGGAACTGTAAATATGACAAAGCAGGAGATGATTACAGAAATTGCAGCAACAATGGCTTTTTCTGCTATTCAGAATAATGATAAGATTGGAGTGATATTCTTTTCCGATAGAATAGAAAAATACATACCTCCTCAAAAAGGTAAGAAACATGTACTTGCTATTATTAGTGAACTTATAAACTTTCAACCTGTTGAAAGAGGAACAGATATTAACAAAGTGCTTCAATATATCACCAATGCTCAAAAGAAAAGATGCACTGCTTTCCTTATTTCTGATTTTATAGATGCTGGAGACTTTCAAAGTGCCCTCACAATAGCAAACAAAAAACATGACATGGTTGCTGTTCAAATCTATGACCCAAGAGAAAAGGAATTGCCTGATGTAGGTCTTGTGAAAATGAGGGATGCTGAAAGCGAAGAGGAGATATGGGTTGACACTTCATCTAAGAGAACAAGGGAAATCTACAACAAATGGTGGTTAGAATCTTCTCAAAAATCTTTTGAGATGTTTAATAAGAGCCGTGTTGACACTGTTTCTATATCAACTGATGAAGATTTTGTTCCTGCTCTTTTAAATATGTTTAAGAAAAGAGGAAACTGATTGTCTTTAATATTTTAAAGAGAAAGGTACATCGATTCATAAATAGTAAATAACATTATTTCAAAGTTTGTCTCTTTTGTTATTTATTTCTTAATCCTTATTACATTGAATGAGGCTGGCAAACTTTGGATAACTAAGTATTTATATCTAATGAAATTTAAATTAAAAACAGCTGCAATCTTATTGTTCTCAGTTTGCACTTTTGGAGCAAATGCACAGGATGTTAAAATAGATGCTTCTATAGATTCTGTTGCAATAATGATTGGTGAGCAGACAGGTATTCATCTTGAGGTAACTCAGAATAAAAACGATGTCGTGAGATTTCCTGTGTTTAAGGATACAATAATGAAGGGCATTGAGGTTTTGGGTGCATCTCCTTATGATACTATAGATCTTGGAAACAATAAAATCACTGTTAAACAGGATTTATTAGTAACCTCTTTTGATTCTGCTCTTTATTATCTGCCTCCTTTTGAATTTATAGTGGGAAATGATACTCTACATTCTAATCAGGTAGCTTTAAAAGTTGGAACTTACCAGGTAGACACCGAAAGCAAAGAGTTTTATGATATAAAAGGTATTAAAAATGCTCCTTTTGTTTTTGATGATTATTATTGGGAGGTTATGGGTGTATTATTTTTTCTATTCATAATTGTTTGGTCTTTATATTTCTATAAAAGATGGAAATACAGGAAAGATCATCCAAATGAGATTGAACATATTGCTCCAAAACTGCCTCCACATTTAGAAGCAATGAAGGCTCTTGAAGATTTGGTCGATAAGAAGCTTTGGCAAAAGGGAATGGATAAAGAGTATTATACGGCTCTGACAGATATTCTCAGAGTTTACATCCTTGAGAGATTTGATATTTATGCTCTTGAGATGACCTCTTCAGAGATACTTCAGGCAATTAAAAATAAGGAGATTACAAAATCTTCTATTTCAAGTTTAAAACAAGTCCTTGATTTGGCTGATTATGTAAAGTTTGCCAAAATGAAACCTATTGCTGATGAAAATGAACTAAGCATTGCAAATGCTAAAATGTTTATTTCTCAGACTGTTGAGGTTGAAACAATAGATACTGTTGATGCAGCCAATAAAGATCAGGAGGCGTAATTTACATTAAAGAAAAGAAAAAATGATATTTGCTAATCCCAACTATTTATATTTATTATTACTGCTTTTGCCTGCTGTTGCATGGTATCTGTGGAAACAAAGTGGGGCTCAAGCCTCTCTTCAGGTGCCTGCATTAAGTGCTTTTGGTAAGATGACAGCAAGCTACAAGAAATATCTCCGTCATGTAAACTTTGCAATTCTGCTCGGTGCCATTGCAATGGTGATTGTTGTGCTTGCCCGCCCTCAGTCTACCGATAATTGGAGTAAAAGTAATACAGAAGGAATTGATATAATGCTTTCCCTTGATGTTTCAGGCTCTATGTTGGCTGCAGATTTTAAACCAAATAGAGTTGAGGCTGCTAAAGATGTAGCAGCTCAGTTTATTAATGGTCGTCCAACTGATAATATCGGTCTTGTAATCTTTGCTAAGGAAAGTTTTACGATGTGTCCTATGACAACTGATCAGGCTGTTCTCTTAAATCTTCTTAAAGATGTTAATACTGAACTTATTGATGGCAATGCCACTGCAATAGGCAATGGGCTTGCAACAGCTATTAATAGAATAAAAGATGGACAGGCCAAATCAAAGACAATTATTCTTCTAACTGATGGTACAAACAATTCAGGGGATGTTGCTCCTGTTACTGCTGCTGAAATTGCAAAGACTTTTGGAATTAGAGTCTATACTATTGGTGTTGGAACTATCGGAACAGCTCCTTATCCTGCAAGGACTCCTTATGGACAGATTGTTTATCAGGATATGAAAGTTGATATTGATGAACCTACTCTCAAAGATATTGCTGCCATTACCGGAGGTAAGTATTTTAGAGCCACTGATAAAGGAAAACTAAGTCAGATATTTGAGGAAATTGATCAAATGGAAAAAACTAAAATCAGCGTTCGTGAATATAGCAAAAAACAGGAGGAATATCTTCCATTTGCTCTTGCAGCATTTGCTTTGCTTTTGATTCACATATTGTTGAGAAATACTCTTCTTCGTTCAATTCCGTAATTAAAAACTTAAAAGATATGTATTTTAAATTTGCCCATCCGGAATTTCTATGGCTTTTACTTGTTGTTCCGGGCATCATCATATTTTATATTTATTCTTTACTAAGAAGAAAAAAGAATATTGAGAAATACGGGAATCCAAAACTCCTTGAACAATTAATGCCTGATGTTTCACCGTCAAAACCACGTTGGAAATTTATTATTCAAACAATCTCTTTGGCATTTCTTGTAATAGTTATAGCGGGTCCTCAGTTTGGTTCCAAACTTGAAACGGTTAAAAAAGAGGGCGTTGAAATAATGATTGCTCTTGATATATCTAATTCCATGCTCTCAAGAGATATTGCTCCCAACCGTTTGGAGAAAGCAAAGCAAATGCTTGCCAGGCTTGTCGATCAATTGCAAAATGATAAAGTGGGATTGATTGTTTTTGCCGGAGACGCTTTTACTCAACTTCCAATTACGAGTGACTATGTATCTGCTAAAATGTTTCTTTCTTCTATCAACCCTAATATGGTTTCTTCTCAAGGTACAGCTATTGGAGCTGCCATTAATTTGGCTGCCCGCTCATTTACCCCGAATGAGACCAGTGACAAAGCTATTGTGGTGATAACAGATGGTGAAAATCATGAAGGTAATGCCGTTGAAGCTGCAACTGCCGCTGCTGAAAAAAACATTAAAGTTGATGTTATTGGAATTGGTGACCCTCAGGGAGCTCCCGTTCCTGATGACAGCGGAAATGTCAACAGCTTTAAAAAGGATAAAGAGGGAAATGTTGTAGTATCTCGCCTTAATGAAGAGATGGCAAAAGAGATTGCTGCTGCAGGCAAAGGTATTTATGTCAGAGCAGACAATACAAACAGTGCATTAAAGGCTCTTACCGATGATGTTAAAAAAATGAATAAGACAGAACTTGAATCAAGAGTATATTCTGACTATGATGAGAAGTTTCAGCCTTTTGCATGGGCAGTTCTTGTTCTTTTATTGTTTAATATTTTTATTCTTGACAGAAAGAACAGCGTTCTTCGCAAGATAAAACTTTTTTAAATTTTATGGTATGAGAAGAATATTTTCAACACTTTTTTTTATTTCTCTGATATTTTCTGCTTTTTCACAGAAAGCAGAAAGGCAGAATATAAGAAAAGGTAATAAGCAATATAATAAGGAAAATTATACTCAAGCTGAAATTGATTATAGAAAAAGTCAGGAGGTTAATCCAAACTCTCCACAGGCTGCTTTTAATCTTGGTAATGCTCTTTATAAACAACAGAAGTATGAAGATGCAATTAAGCAATATGGTATTTCTGCTCAAAATACTCAGGATAAATCAGTGGTTAGTGAAACCCTCCATAACGCAGGCAATATTTTTATGTCACAGCAACAATATGATAAGGCAATAGAATATTACAAACAATCATTAAGACAAAATCCTTCTGACAATGAAACAAGATATAATCTGGCTTTAGCTCAAAAACTACTTCAGAATCAGCAGCAACAGCAGGACCAAAACAAAGATAAGGACAAGGAGGATCAAGAGCAGAATAAAAATAAAGAAAAGCAGGATCAAAACAAAGACCAACAGCAGAACCAGGACCAAAAACAAGATCAAGACAAACAAGATCAAAATAAGGACCAAAATCAGGATCAGCAGCAAGAACAGCAACAACAGCCTCAGCAAAGTGATCAAATTTCTAAGGAGACTGCCGAGCAGATACTTAATGCGTTAAATCAAGATGAGAAGGGGGTGCAGGAGAAAGTAAAGAAAGCTCAGATGCAGCAACTTCAGAAACGTAAAGTTGAAAAAGATTGGTAAAGTATTTTATTAAAAAGTATGTCATAATAATTTCTTTTTGGCATACTTTTGCAGAATATATATTTTTGAATAACTAAAGTGCATTTTACCCATAAAAATATGTGTTATATCATATGTTTATTATGGATATGAATTAATAAAACATTATAAATATAATCCGATGAAAAGAATTTTTTTCATTATTCTGACTCTTCTGCCTGCTTTATTTGCCTTCTCCGACAATATAAATTTTAAGGCACAAGCCCCTAAAAGTGTCATTTCAGGTCAACAGTTCAGAATTGAATATATTGTTAATGGCCAAGGAAAAGATCTCAGAACTCAGGAGTTTTCAGACTTTGATGTTCTCATGGGTCCTATTCCTTCTACCAGTTTTAGTAGAAGCATTATTAACGGTAAAACTTCCTCTCAAAGTTCGACAACTTTTACTTTTACTCTTTTAGCACGAAATGAAGGAACCTACAATATTCCTGAAGCTACTGTAAAGGTTGATGGTAAAATATATACATCTAATTCATTATCTATAAAAGTTCTGCCTCAAGATAAGGCAAACGAAATAGCAAATGAGCAAACCGGCTCATCAACTACCGGCTCAGGAGTTGGAGCAACCGATGTCCTTTATAGACTGAATTTATCTAAGAAAAGTGTTTTTGAGGGAGAAGCTATTGTTGCAACATTAAAATTATATACTGTTAATCCTCAAACTCAGATTTCGTCGCTTAAATATCCAAGTTTTGAAGGCTTCACAGTTCAGGATATTGAACTTCCTGATCAGAAGAGTTTTGATTTGGAGAATGTTAATGGACGTAATTATTATACTGTCAATCTTCGTCAATATTTATTATTTCCTCAAAGAGCAGGCGATATTGAGATAGCATCCTCTTCAATTGATGTTGATATTCCAGTTAGAGTGCAACAAAGTGTAAGAAGTATTTTTGATGATATCTTTGACAATTATCAGAATGTTACAAAAAGTCTTGAAACCCCTAAAGTTACAGTTAAGGTTGAGGCGTTACCTTTTGGCAAACCTGATAGTTTTCTTGGAGGAGTTGGAGATTTTAATTTGACATCTTCAATTTCTACTCAACAGTTAAAGGCTAATGAAGCATTAACTCTAAAAGTTGTTATCTCAGGCAATGGAAATTTAAAATATACTAAGGACCCTGAGTTAAAACTTCCTGCAGATATTGAGTCATTTGATCCAAAGGTAGATGTGAATATCAAAGCTTCAGCATCCGGGATGACAGGTACAAAGACAATCGAATACACAATAATACCTCGTTATGCAGGTGAGTTTGAAATTCCATCAATGAATTTTTCTTATTTTGATATTAAATCAAAAACTTATAAAACTCTCTCCACTTCTTCTTATAAAATTAATGTGGAAAAGGGTGATCAAACCGCATCAACAAGTGTTACCAACTTTTCGGGAGCTAATCAAGAGGATGTAAAACTTCTTGGCAGCGATGTGAGATTTATTAAATCCGGTGATTTGAAAGTCTCTAAAAGCAGCAACTTCTTTTATGGAAGTATCTTATTCTACATATCTTATATTCTTCCTATACTATTATTTATTATTATAGTTATAGTTTACAGAAAACAGGTAAAAGAGAATGCAAACTTAGCTCTCATGAGAACCAAAAAGGCTAATAAAGTTGCTTCAAAGAGACTAAAAGCCGCTGACGGATATCTTAAAGAGCATAAATCTGATAGTTTTTATGAAGAGATGCTTAAAGCAGTTTGGGGTTATCTTAGCGATAAATTAAATATCCCTACTTCTTCTTTAACTAAAGATAATGTAGAGAATGAACTTCAAAGCCATGGAGTTGATGATGCATTGATAAAAGAATTTCTTGAAATAGTTGAAACTTGTGAATTTGCCCGTTATTCGCCTGCTCAAAGCAATGAAGCAATGGATAAATTGTATGATGAAACAGTAGATGCTATTAATAAAATGGAATCTGTAATAAAAAAATAAATCAGACAGATTAAATCTTTTAATCATTAAAGATTTGTTTTGTGATAAAAAAGAAAATATAAAATGGAAAAAATATTTACTACCATTATTTCTCTTTTGTTTTGCAGTGTGATTGTTGCTCAATCAGAATTAATGCAAAAAGCTGAAAAAGATTATACTTCGGGAGATTTTAAATCTGCAATAACCTCTTATGAAGAGATTACGCAAAACGAAGGTGTGTCATCATCTTTGTATTATAACCTTGGAAATGCTTATTTTAAGAATAAACAATATCCACAGGCTATATTAAACTATGAGCGTTCCCTTTTGCTTGACCCATCAAATAAGGATACAAAATTTAATTTAAAACTCGCTCAGCTGCAAACAACTGATAAGATTGAGACTGTTGATACTTTTTTTCTTACACAATGGTTTGAAAATGTAAGAGATTTTATGAGCAGCAACAAATGGGCTTATATAGCAGTTGCTTCATTTATTGTTACTATTATTTTATTGTTTACTTATATTTTCAGCAGAAGAATATTTGTAAGAAAAATCGGTTTCTTCGGTGGAGTATTATTCCTTGTTATTTGCATATTCTGCAATGTTTGTTCATTCAGCCAGAAGAACAAGCTCGAACTAAGGGAGAATGCTATAGTATTCACACCTACGGTAACTGTTAAAGGTTCGCCGGCAGATAGTGGTACTGAAATTTTTGTTATCCATGAGGGTACAAAAGTCAAGATAAGAAATGTCCTTGGCAATTGGTCTGAGATAGAACTTTCAGATGGTAAGGTTGGATGGCTTCCATCTGCTGACATTGTGAAAATTTAATTAATATAGAAAGAGCTCTTAATAACAATGATTAAGAGCTCTTTTTTTGATTGCTAAATCAATTTAATCCAATAGAACACTTTATTAATAGAACACTTTTTCTTTATTTGATTTTATTTCATAAAAATACTATTCAATTAGTTGGCAACGATATCGCTGTTTTCGAGTGTTCCCGGTTGCCAAAAACTTACACTACCGGTAAAACTTGCACTCGTGCCTCTGTCAAGAGTTACAGTAAATATATATATCTTGCCACTTTCGAAAACTAAATCATCAGGAAAATCATAAGTGAAAACTCTTCCATTAGTCATAGTAAAGGTTACTGTAGAGTTTTGAGCCACTGTCTGCGGAACTATGATTCCATCTGCAATATATTCTTCGTTTCCAGCATAATATTTTCCCGGCAAAACTATATCCTGAGTTGCGCTGTTGAGATTTATTATACTTCCATCTGATAGATTTACATCCGCAGTTGTACTAAAGTTGTTGAGAGTAAGAGTCATACCCACCATTTCTGTTAATGCAAGGCCTGTTTCGGTTACGACATCAAATTCAAGAAAAGACAGTGCATGTTTAAACACCAAGCTAACATTTGCACTGCTTATATTTGTTGCATTGTTGGAATACACAAAATCTACTGTCGCTCTATTTGTTTGATCTGATGAAGTAGTTGAAACAGGACAGGTGAACGTTGAACTTATACTGTTTGAATATGGATAGTATGCAATAAAGTCTACATTCCCGGGAGTTGGAAAAAATACAGTATCTGTTGTATATGGTAAAAAACTGGCAACAAAAGATGTGACACTGCTTACATAATAATTATAATTGTTTACATCATCAACTATAGTTGATGCGCTCAATGTACTGCCTGAATTTAACATAAAAATACCTATTTGTTCTCCAGGTAAAAAACTAAAGTCAGTTACTTTTGTCGGCGCCAAAAGAGGAGACGAGAAATTAATAGGAATTTTGGATTCAACTTTATCTTCAACACCGCATTCATCACATGCTGCAGCAAGTAAAAGAATTATCAACAAAAATAGATTTCTTTTCATAAACATTAATTTATCTATATTTTAATAAATAGGTCAGTTATAAATGCTCTCATTAGTAATAATGAATAATCATTTAAAAAGTTCAGATAAATCAAATCATTTTAAGTTTCATATTTCTTTAATAATTAAATAATATCCAAATGGAATTTTAGCTCCTGTTATTTATTTAAATACTGTTATAAAACAGATGATGGTATTCGGTAAAATCAATTCTTTTTTTGTTTATAAATTAGTAAATGTGTTTGTAAACATTTTATTGCAATAAAGGATTCCAATTATTTGGAAAGCCAAGAAAAAAATAATATATTAGAAGCAACGCTATTATATTAATGTAAACCATAAAACAATTACCGCCATGACAAAGACTATAACATTTAATGAATTGCGTAAAATTAAAGAAAGTCTTCCTGAGGGCTCAATTCATAGAATTGCCGATGAATTGAATACCACTGTTCAGACTGTGCGAAATTACTTCGGAGGAAGTAATTATCAAGTTGGAAACAATTGCGGTTTGCACATCGAACCCGGTCCTGAAGGAGGTATAGTTGTTTTAGATGATACTACAATTTTGGAAAAGGCTGAGAAAATTCTTAATGAAATTTCTCGACCTATTGAAGCCTAAGCTGAAAAAAGAGATTAAGAAGCCCCGTAGAATTTTGTCTGTCGGGGTTTCTTTTTACATAATAGTTTTTTATGGTAAAAGATTAATATGTGATAATAAATATGTTTATAAATCTTCTTTTACTGTACAATGATTTGCCAAGGAATTTGTATGATGGGTTAAAACTTTTGGATGAAAATTAAATCATAACACTACTTAATAGGTTTATATAATTATTAATCGCATCAAACGAATTTCATCTATTTTTATATACATAATTGTTTTAAATCTGTTTATATTTAATATTTATGTTTCATCCCAAATTTTTTATATTATGAAACAGCAGGACCATCTAATAATATTTACAGTTCAAACATTTGAAAAGGCGCATATTCTTAAGACCATTTTTGAGAGCGCCGGCATTGAAACTATACTTCAGAATGAGAATCTTATACAACCATTTGTCTCTTCGGGAGTAAAAGTGAAAATTCAGGAGAAGGACAAGCTTGATGCCATAAAAATACTAAAGGAATTTCCCGAGTTTTCAAAGACTCTGCATTTGGAAGATATCGATGTTTCACTTCCCAAAAAGATTTTAGTCCCTATTGACTTCTCGATTTATTCAAAAAAGGCTTGCAGTTTCGCTTTTAATTTGGCAAAAAAGGAGAATGCCCAAGTTTATCTTCTTCATGCCTATTTTATGCCATATATCCCCGGCGCTTATCCTGATGCAGATATATATATTAATGATTTGGATTCAGAGATAACAAGTGTTGAAAATCAAAAGAAGGTAAAAAAGCAGGTGGAAGATTTCGAGAAGTATTTAAGAACAAAAATTTTAGAGGGTTCTCTTCCTTACATTCCTTATGAGATGATTATTACAGAGGGTATTCCGGAAGAGGAGATAAGTAGATGGAGCAAAGACTATCATCCTTCTCTTATTGTTATGGGAACGAGAGGAAAAAATCAAAAGGAGATAGATTTAATAGGAAGTGTTACTGCTGAAGTTATGGATACTTCCAAATCTCCTGTCTTTGCAATACCTGAAAAAACGACTATCAAAGTTATAGATGATATTAAGAGACTTGCCTATGTGACAAATTTTGATCAAAGAGACCTTGTCGGCTTTAATTCCTTGATGAATATGCCCGGGTTTAAAGAGAAAGAGATTTCATTTATTTATCTTATGGATAAGGATGAGAAGAAATCTGAGACAAAACTTGAGATTGGCAGACAATTTATAGAAAAATATTATCCTGAAATCCCTTTTGTTTATGATAAAGTAAATGAAGAAACCCTTCTAAGCAATACTGATGATTTTATCAAGGATAACAATATCGATGTACTTGTTTTGAACACTCATAAAAGAAATATTTTTGCCCGTCTTTTTAATCCAAGCATTGCTCACAAGGTGCTTTTCCATTCGGATACGCCTTTGCTTGTAATCAGAAATTAAAAATAAAACCGCATTTATAGTCAAATATAAATGCGGTTTTGTTTTGTTAGAAACTTTCAATCTTCAGAGCTGTTGTGTCCTGCTTTATCTCATCCAAGAGAGTCTTTTTAATATTTTTTCTTACTATTTGCGAGGTGCTGTCAAGAGGTGCAAGTCTTGCTACATCATTTAAGTTTTTGAATTTAGGCTTACAGATTCTAAACTTAAAATTATCCATGTCTCCCTTAATATTTACACCTATCTTGAAAGGAATTGGTGACTCGAGCAAAGATATATGATAATCAAAACCGCTTTCCAAACTGTGCTTGCCTGCTATTGCTGCCTGATATCTGTCAATTGAAACTGAAAATGGATAAACCTCTATCATACCGTTTCTGACTATAAGATTGACTGCCACACTGTCAATAATGTTTTTATCCTTATTTTTAAACCTAAGCATTTTAGATATTTCTGCAAAAGTATCTCCGTTCATTAATATCAATGAGTCACCTCTAAGATTTATAGCAGAATTAATAGATGAAATAACAGGAGACAGGTTTTTATCAAGTTCGCTTTCTGCAGCAATATTAAAATTAACCACACCATCCAAAGAGTTAAGCATCGGGACCAAAGTGTCGAGAGCAGGCACAAAATTAACAAGTTCACCCACCTTTATATCTTTCATCCTTATATCAAATCCGGTATATGCTTTTTCTTTATCCTTTGCTCTATAAAGAAGTGTTGCAACCATATCGGCAGCTGCAGAATGGAATGACAGATTCTCAACTTCAATGCACTGATTTCTTACATAAAGCTCTCCATTAAAATTTTCTATATCAAGCTTCCCAAGTTTTATTGCTTTTATGTCTGTGTTTAAAACGAGATCCAAGTTTTCAGGAATGACAAATATAGATAATGAATCGCTTGTCGCATTATCCTGAGCGGCAATGCTTCTTCCTGTTTTTTCATTGTTTCCCTCTAAAATATTATTTATGGAATCTGAAGATAGGGCTGTCTTCTCTTCATCAGAAATTTCGAGCGCTTTAATAATCTCATTGACATTGATATATTGAGCTTTTAGGTCCAATTTGCCATGAAGCTTTCCTTCATTAAGAAAAAATTGTTTGATATTTTCAAGATTCCCATCTAATGAAATATGCGATTCACCCATTATGGCAACAGTTTCATCAAGCTTTAACTTATTGTCGTATAGAGTTAATGTAGATTTAGGAAGCTTTATCAAAAGAGGAAAGTCTTTAGAGAATATGCCAAGATGGCTGTATCCTATTTTGCCTTCGCTGTTCCAAAACTTATTTTCCTTGCTGTCTTTCTCAGAAATAAGATTGAATTCACCATTAAGCATTCTCATTCTATGGTTTTCATACATAACAAATATTGAATCCATCTTGATTTTTGATTCTACCTTAGGCAATAATTTGTCTTTCTTTGATGGCGAGAGTTTAAATGCAATATTTGTCTTGCCACCTTTGATATATATTGAATCATTGTATTTTAATTGATATCTGTTAGCATCAATATTTGATGTAAGCGAGAGAATAGCTGTTGTATCCTTAAGAGGAGAACTTTTCAGGCTCATATAACCTTGCTTCATTAAAGCAATGTTATTTTTATATTTTATGTCAAGATTGTCAATTTGAATATCCCCATCAATAAAATTCCTTCCCTGTTGAATACTATTATCCTTACTGTTTGTTTTGAATAGTATAGAAGCTTTATCAAAAACAATAAAGATGCTGTCATTTGGACTCTCGATTTTTATATCACTGCCAAGCATTGAACCCTTAGCTTTAAATCGGTTAAGATTCTGATTCATAAACTCTGAGACAATAAAGTCTAAAGACATGTCCGCCTTAAGCTTGCCATTTACTGAAACACTGTCTTTTAAAGGAAAAATCTTGGTAAGCTCATTAAAGTCAAGATTTGCCTTAATATCTCCTTTAATTGATGGATTGTCTATAAAATCGTTTATACGACCATTTAATGATATATATGAAGAGAGGGCTTTAAATTCAAACCTTTCAATTGAAATATTTGATTCTTTATGATTGTTTAAATCAATATTTGATAAGAACTTAAGATTTAATTCTTCAATGCCGGCTTCCATTGGCTCATATCTAAAAGTCCCATTATTGATTTCTCCAAAAAGTTGAATTGTAGGGAAATTGGTTTTATCATAATTCCCTTTGATTTCAGCCGTGAGATTGGCTTCACCTGAGGTCTTCATATCAACGCCCTCTTTGAGAAAGGTCTTTGGAATAAGGTTTAAAACTGTTTCAAGAGATGGAACTTCAAGTCCAGAAGAAATTTCAACTTCAGTGCTGTTTGCAATAGAATCATAACGCATATATCCTTTTGCACTCATGCTTATGCCATTGACTTTAAATACACCATTCTCAATAATTAATGTCTTATTTGGAAGGTTTAAAGAGATTTGAGCATGAGCACCAAGTTGCATATCTTTCAATAGAGCTGCCTTTTCTTGAGAAAGATTAATAGAATGTGTATTAAAATTTATGTCAAGATTATTATCTGTAAGACTAAAATTACCTTTCAGCTCTCCTGAGAAATTCTTGATTGAAGAATTGATATGATTTAATCTGTCATCAATATTCAATGAAATGTCGTTTAATTCTATTTTCCCGAGTTTAATTGAATTAACATAACTTATATCTGATGATGTACTGTCAGAGGAAATGCTGTCCTGAAGAATAATATTTTCCCAGTTAGTCTTTCCAAAGTTATCTGTAAACATGCTGACGCTGGCACTATCTAAAATTAATGATGAGATATGTACCTTTTTGTTCATAAGATAAGAATATGGATTAATTCTTATCTCAAGATTTTTAAATGTGCATAACGAGTCATTTCTGTCAATAATTGATGCAGAATCTTGTTTAACATTGATACTTCCTTTATTGAACGATAACGAAATTGTTGGAAAATGCTTGAACATCGATAGTTCGGCTTTCTCAAATGTCACATCAGAATTGCTGTATAAATGGATATTATTTACAATGATTGGTGTAAGAACTTCGGGAGAAAGAAAATAATTGATGCAAATCCCCGCAGTTACATAAAGAAAAGTGAAAATGATAAAAATTATTGCTGTAATTTTTATTGTCTTATTTTTTAATAAAAAGGCAAATTTTGTCAATTTAAGCATCTGTGAGAAGAATTATAAAAATCATTTTGTTTGTCTTTGACAAATTTAATTCTAAATATGTTCAAATACTATTCGAAATCTATAATGAAGTGAAAAATCAGATTAAAAGAACATTTTTTAAGGATGAGCTATCTATTGCCTGTGATTCTGATAAGACTCAAATCAATTGAAATATTTATATCTTCAAATTAATAATTATTTAAATTTGTATTAATACATAAATTGAAATTATTCAGTTAATTATTCTTGCTTGTTATTTATAAGATTTCGCGTTGAAATAAATATTTATATTGATATGGCTGTTAAAAGATTTGGAGTTTCTCTCGATGGAGAGGTGTTGAATGAATTTGATAGATTTGTTGAGGAAAACGATTTTTCAAATCGCTCTCAAGCCCTTAGATTTATTGTCGAAAAATATATGAGTGAGAAGAAATGGCTTTGCAACCACATCGTTGCCGGGGCTGTTGTGCTTATGTTTGATAAATCAAAGGAGGAAATTATGCTTGAAATTTCAAGAATCCAGAACGAATACAGCTCCTTGATTCTTTCATCTTTTAAAAATTCATTAAATGAAGAGTATTGCCTATATGTTATCACTGTAATGGGTGAAGCGCAGTTGCTGACAAAACTCTCTGACAAGTTTATCTCAATTAAAGACCTCAGACACGGAAAGCTCATTATGAGCAGGGCAGATTAATAAGGATAGTGAGATGTTTAGATTGAATTAAAGTTTTTTATTTTGCTTAAATAATACAGACGCAAAACTTAGAGTGTTGCGTCTGTATTATCCTTATTCAGGTTGACTATTCTTAATCTTATTACTTTAAATAGTTGACTCTGCTAATACTAATAGTTGAAATATGTTTTCCTATAATTTTTATTACTAAATTAAGTTTACTCTTACCTTATGGATCGACTGAATAACATAGTCCTTAAGGAGATTCCTGAGGTAGATTATAAAGTAAACTCTTTTCAGTGATTTCATATAGTATCGTGCTAATTTGTCATTTTTGACACAGGATTTTTTTAGTCTTGGTTGTCGTTGGAATTTTACAATAGATTGATAATCAATGATATATTGTTAGTCCGAATTTTTAATTAATGATTTTTAAATTTTAACCGTCGAAAATAAAATTTTTACCGTCGAGTTTTAAATTTTAACCATCGATTTTACTTTACATATTTGGCATTTTTTTTCGATACTATAATATAGTAATATTTTCCTGAATGAAATTGAGTTTATGACTGATAACAATCTATTTATCAAGGATTATGTTTGTTTTGAAAGTGGTATAAAACAAGAAAAAGTCTTAAAAAGAACCTCAATAATTATTGAAAAAGAGTTTTTTTTCCTGAAAAAAATAACAATTTGTCTGATTTTTAACTTCAAGAGGTTAAACAAGTTGCAATGGTAACTTTTTTTATGGTAATAAATAACTGCTAAGCTAAATTATTATATTTGCAAAGTGTAAAAAAAACAACATCTTCCAACTAAGATGTTATCTGTAATAAAAAACAGAACACTGTAATAACAAAAAATTATAAGACAATGAAAAAAAGAACATTTGCTGTGTATGCAATTTGCGGGTCATTATTGATGTCAAGTTGCGGAACGTTGAACAACACTGAAAAAGGAATGATGATTGGTGGTTCAAGCGGTGCGGCAGCAGGAGCTGGACTTGGAGCGTTGATAGGAAAAGATGGAAAGGGAGCTGCAATTGGAGCTGCTATCGGTGCAGTCGTTGGAACCGGTGCCGGAGCTTTGATTGGTAAAAAAATGGATAAAAAGAAAGCTGAACTTGAATCTATTCAGGGAGCAACTGTTGAAACTGTTACTGATGCAAATAATCTTCAGGCTGTTAAAGTTACATTTGAAAGCGGAATTCTTTTTGCAACAAACAGCTCAACTTTGAGTGCACAATCTAAAAAAGCACTTTCTGATTTTGCTGCAAAGATGAAGGATATGCCGGATACAGACTTGACTATTCAAGGTCATACAGACAATACAGGCTCTCGTGCAATAAATGAATCTCTTTCACAAAAACGTGCAGAAGCAGTAGGAAAATATTTAAGAGCTTTGTCTATCGCAGGATCAAGAATCTCTGAAGAGGGATTGGCTTATGATGTTCCGGTTGCAGATAATTCAACAGCAGAAGGACGTGCACAAAACCGTCGTGTAGAAATCTACATTACCGCAAACGAAACGATGATTAAAAAGGCGGAAGCAGGAAATTTGTAGTTTGTTATAAATAAATTTATTTAAAGTCTCATTCGAAGATTATTTCGAGTGAGACTTTTTTTATTGCCATAAACTCCGCTTTGAAATAAAAATTACAAAATATTATCTGAGAACATAATCTTTAAGAGGTTGTTATACAATTGAATTGAAGGAAACAGCATAACAATAATATCTTAATTAATATGGAAGACAAATCAGATATAGGACTTATTGGTTTGGCAATAATGGGTGCCAATCTGGCTTTAAACATGGAGAGAAATGGCTATCAGGTATCAGTCTATAATCATACTCCAGAAAGAACCAGAAAGTTTATGGAGAAAGAGGGCAGGAATAAAAATTTTGTCGATACTTATACCCCTCAGCAATTTGTCGATTCACTTGAAAGGCCTCGGAAAATTTTTCTTATGATAAAGGCAGGTGAGCCGGTCGATTTAATGATAGATATCCTTTATCCACTGTTAGATTATGGTGATTTGATAGTAGATGGAGGAAATTCATATTATAAAGATACTAAGCGAAGATGTGATTTTCTAAAAAATAAGGGCCGTCTATTTATCGGCTGTGGCGTTTCAGGCGGGGCAGAGGGTGCTCTTTGGGGCCCTTCTATGATGCCCGGTGGAATGATTGAAGGTTGGCCTTTAGTAAAGAATATATTTCAGAAGATTTCAGCCAAAGCTCCCGACGGTTCTCCTTGTTGTCAATGGATTGGTCCGGATGGTGCAGGTCATTTTGTAAAGATGGTACATAATGGCATTGAATATGGAGATATGCAGCTTATTGCAGAGTCCTATTTTTTGCTTAAAAAACTATTTGGATATAATAACTCTCAGATGTCGAGAATATTTAAGGAGTGGAATGAGGGTAAATTGTCGAGCTATCTTATTGAGATCACATCTTCAATACTGGAATTTAAGGAGCTAAACAATGAATATCTGATTGACAGTATTCTTGATACGGCAGGTCAAAAGGGAACAGGAAGATGGAGTGTGGAGAGTGCAATGGAAATGGGAGTTCCGCTAAGTGTGATTGCAACCGCTCAGTTTGAGAGAGATTTATCGGCTCATAAAGATGAAAGAGTGGATTTGTCATATACATATCCTCGGCAAATTGAGGCAATAAAGGGTAATGAGGCTCATGTCAATGATTTGATGAATGCTTTATATGCTTCAAAACTAATCTCTTATGCTCAAGGCTTTTCGCTTTTGAGAAAGGCCTCTCAGGACAATAATTGGAATCTTGACTATGGCGCAATAGCCTCTATATGGAGGGCAGGATGTATTATCCGTTCTGTATTTCTTGACAGGATAAAAGATGCATATCATTATAATCCTGAATTAAAGAATTTGCTTGAAGACTTGTTTTTTATAAATGAGATAAAAGCTTCTATGGCTTCCTGGAAAAATATTGTGGCAACAGCCATTAAACACGAGATGCCGGTTTCTGCTCATAGCTCGGCTTTGAATTATTTCTATGGTATAACAAGTGAAAGCTTACCAACCAATTTGATTCAGGCTCAAAGGGATTATTTTGGCTCGCATATGTTTGAAAGAACAGATTCTCCCCGCGGTCAATTCTTTCATGTCGATTGGAATACAACAAAACAATAGCAAAACACTGATATGAATAATTTGGCTTCTCCTTTTATTATGGTAATATTTGGAGCTTCAGGAGATTTGACTTCAAGAAAACTAATTCCGGCACTGTTTAAACTATACTGTAATGGTCTGTTTCCTGAGAAGTTTGTAATATTGGGAGTTTCAAGAACATATTTTTCAGATGAAAGTTTTCGGGATAAGATGCACAAAAATCTTGAGTCGACGATAATAGACAGCAAAGAAAAATATTGCTTAAGTTCTTTTGTTTCCAATATATTTTATTTTGCTATGGATACAAGAGATGAGCATGTCTATTCTCTTCTTTCCTCAAAATTGGAAGAGTTTACAGGAAAGCTTGAGATAGCTCCCAACTATCTCTTCTATTTGGCAACTCCTCCAAATATGTATTCCGAAATTTGTAAAAGCTTGGCAAAAGAGAGTCTTCAAAAGGAGAAGCCGGGTAAGTATTGGAGAAGAATCATTGTTGAAAAGCCCTATGGTAAGGATATTTCAAGTGCAAAGGATCTTGATAAAGTATTTACCGGAATATTTAAGGAGTCACAGATTTATAGGATAGATCATTATCTTGGCAAAGAAACGGTGCAGAATATTCTGGTTTTTAGATTCTCAAACGGAATTTTTGAGCCTCTTTGGAATAGAAACTATATCAATTATGTTGAAATAACGGCTGTTGAGAAATTGGGCGTTCTCGATAGAGCGGGTTATTATGACGGTGCAGGTGCACTGAGAGATATGGTTCAAAATCATCTTATGCAGCTTCTTGGCATAATGGCAATGGAGCCTCCTGCAAAATTTAATGAGCAGATGTTTCGTGATGAGGTTCATAAAGTGATAGAGTCTTTAAGACCAATAACCGAGGAGGATGTCTCTCAATATGTTGTCAGGGGACAGTATGTTTCACCCTCTGACAATAATACAGTAAAGGGTTATAGGGATGAAAATGGTATTAATCCTGATTCAAGAACTGAGACTTTTGTTGCAATGAAGCTTTTTATTGACAATTGGAGGTGGAGTGGCGTGCCTTTCTTTATCAGAACCGGAAAAGCAATGCCTACAAAGGTGTCGGAAATTGTTATTCATTTCAATTCTACTCCGTATGAATTGTTTGAAAAGCAGTGTACCGGACTTTATTGCAATAAACTGATTATTAGAATACTTCCTGACGAGGGTATTGTGCTTGAGTTTGGCTTGAAGGAACCCGGAAGCTCCTTTGAGGTTAGGCAGGTTAGCATGGATTTTAAGTATGATTCTCTTTCAGAGGGCAAACGGCTTCCTGAGGCTTACGAACGTTTGCTTTTGGATTGTATAATGGGCGATCCGATGCTTTATTCAAGAACGGATACTGTAGAGGCTTCATGGAAATTTCTTGACCCTGTTTTAAAATCATGGGAGAATGATGAAAACAACCCTCTTTATGGATACCCGGTTGGAACATGGGGACCTATAGAGCAGGAAAAACTTATGACAGATGGCAGAACATGGACTAATCCATGTAAAAATCTGACCAATAATAAGGATTATTGCTTGCTGTAGCAGCCTTATCCCTTAAAAGAATTTAAAACAGCATTGTTTAATTAATAAATGAATTTATTTTTCTCTGCAGGGTTGAAGTTGAAATTTCTTAAATTTATAAAAGAGAATTTAGATGAAAATAGTAATTAGCGATACCATTGAAGAGACCTGCCGGGCATTGACTGAGGAGATGCTTTTTATTCTTCATAAAATTAAAGACAGGGATCTGTTTATTGCTGTTTCGGGTGGCACAACTCCCAAATATCTTTTTGATATTTGGGCTCACGAATATCTTCATAAAATCGATTGGAAAAGAATTCAGCTTTTTTTTGTGGATGAACGATGTGTTAACCCTACTGATAAAGAGAGCAATTATCACATGACCGTGGTTCATCTCATTGGTAAGGTGCCTTTGTTGGAAAAACATATTCATAGAATTCATGGCGAGTCAAACCCATTTGATGAGGCACAAAGGTATGATTCTGTAGTAAGAAAGATTTTGCCTTGGGAAGGTGGTGTGCCGGTTTTTGATTTGACAATTCTTGGCGTTGGCAGTGACGGTCATATTGCCTCTTTATTTCCTGATCAGTTTGATAATGAAAGTCAGTTTGAAGATTCTCCAAATATTTGTGATTTGGAGAGTGGAGGGTGCAATAATAATCAGATTTCTGAAAACGATGAATTGAAAAATAATATAGATTCTCAAATATATAAAGTAGCTCTAAAGAAAGATAATAATCAATTTAGAATTACAATGACGCTTCCACTGATAAATAGAAGCAAAAATATTTTTTTGCTTCTCACGGGAAAAGAAAAGAAGAAAATTGTAAAGGGTATAATTTGTGAGAGCGATGATTTTTATAATTATCCTGTTTCAAGGATTTATCCTGTTGATGGAAAGGTTTCAATGTTTGTAGACAAATCTACTATATCTTGTTGCTTTGATGGAAAATAGATTTATTCGTTTAGATGTATTTGCAAAAAGTAATAATAATAATGTTAGTGTTAAGACATATTTTGTAAGCTTGTTGGATAGAGGTATATTTGTGGCAAATTATGACTCTTGAATGCCATTTAAAAAAATGACATGATCAGTAATTTGTTGAAAAATAAAAAGTAAGAGCATATTATGCTTTTTTAATGCATACGGATAATTTTATAGAGAAATGAAGAAAGTAATAGATAAAGATGCTTACGGCAAAGGTTTGCTGGCTTGGATGGAAGGGAGGAAAAACGCAAAGTTCGTTGTTGCCAGTGATATTGCGGAAACAGAAAGATGGGATATATCAACTTTCTTCAGAGCTTACAAAGATATGCCTGAGGCTGAACAAAAAGCTTTGGATGAGGTTAATGGCAGAGTTTTAGACCTTGGAGCCGGAGCCGGAAGCCATGCTCTTTGGCTTCAGGAGAATGGATTTGATGTTACTGCCATAGATATTTCTCAGGGTGCTGTTCAGGTTATGGAGAAAAGAGGCATAAAGAATGTCAGGAATATTGATTTCTTTAACCTTAAGGATGAAAAGTTTGATACAATAATATCTCTTATGAATGGGGCAGGGATTGTACAGAAATTGGATCGCTTTCCGGAATTCTTCTCTAAGGCAAAATCTCTTCTTAATGAAAATGGAACAATTTTGTTGGATTCATCAAATATTATTTATCTCTTTTTGGATGATGACGGCTCAGCTCTTATTGATTTGAATGCTTCATATTATGGAGAGATGAAATATAGAATGGATTTTGAAAACTTTAAAGGCGTACCATTCGATTGGATTTTTATAGATTTTGATACCTTGGCTGAAAAGGCTGAACAGTCGGGTTTTACTGCCGAAAAAATCTATGAGGATGAACACTTCCTTTATCTTGCCAAACTTACACTTAAGAAATAGACTCGCCTTATTTGAGAAGCTAATATTAGTATTTAAATACTAATTTATTATCTCTGATAATCAGCTGATTCAACTCTCGATTTTAATATTTATGTATGTTTTTTCTTAAATAATCTTTGAATTATAAAGATAGATTAATATAGAACAACATAATATAATAACTTGAACTATAACTTCTTACCGGCGTTTTATTTACAAAGAGGCAAGAGAGCTATCTTCTATATATAAAATATTGAACACGGATCATTTAATGATAATATAATATTTTTATATTATACTGTTTAGAACGAAAGAGGTGTAAATCATTCAGCCTGTTGGATGCAAGTTGAAGTTAGATCGAAAAGAAGCAAAGAAAATAACCCTGATTATTTATAAAGGATTATTCGTAATCTGATCAGAAAGGTTATTATTTTATACAGGACCCGAATATTTCCCGAATCTTTCTGATCAGATTATAATTGGAATTGTTTGTTATTTTTCTTTGGTTCGTGTTCTCCTATGTTTAGAAGTATGTCATTCGTCGATAAATATATGACGTTTGTAGATTGTTTTTGAAATCACCGGAAATAATTATAATCTTTAAAATGTAATTTTAAGATTCAATCAATGGTTGTTCCCAAATTACGTGAGTGTTATGGAAAAAGTAAGGAGTTTTCATAACACTCAGGGGAAAACACCAAAGAATTATTAACCTTCCCATCTCAATTTAATACTCATTTAGTTATCTTTAGAGCCATAAAACATATTCAATGATTATGTATTCTAAAAATAATCTTTTACCCATTTTAATATCAATTTTTAAGTCTTTGTTGATAGTTGTAATAGGAACAAGTGTTTTTGCTTTTATTTTTCAGCTCTTTTTGGAGCCATTGGAGATAGAATATTTTGTTCTTCTTGCGATAATAGAAACACTTGTGGTTTTTGCTGCAGTTTCTTTAATAATTACAGAGATATTTCATTTTAACTTCTACACAAAAGAGAACTCAAGAAAGATTTATACCTCAAAAAGCATGATGATGCTTTTTTCTAAATGCTCATTAATCGTAATTGGAGGCTTATTTTTGGCAATAATATACAGCCAAAGTAAAAATCAACAAAATAGCATCTCATTTATTGATTTTATTTTCTATTTAACTGATTTACTGCTTACTTTTTCTGCCTTGATAGGGATTGTAAAGGGCGAAAAACTAAGAAACGAATCGGTTAGAAGAATACAAAGCGAAAATAATCTATTAAAAAGTCAGTTGAATCCTCATTTTCTATATAATACGTTAAACAATATCGATGCCTTAATTTGGATTTCTCCTGAAAAAGCGTCGGATTCTATTCTGAAGCTTTCATATATGATGAGATATATGACTTATAAAACTAAATTAAGTTTTGTTTCATTGAATGATGAGGTAAATTATATTTCTGAGTATATAGAACTTCAAAGAATGAGGTATAATAATCCTGGTGTAATAGAATTTAAACTCAATGTTGCCGATAAAACCAGGCAAATAGCTCCAATGTTGTTGATTGCTTTTATTGAAAATGCATTTAAACATTCAACTGAGTCTGCCAAAGATGGTGCAATCGTAGTTGAGATAAATTCGGATTCAAAGAAATTGTCACTTTATGTGGAGAACTGTGCCGACAATGATGTTATTCAAAAAAGAAAGGATAATATGATTAAAGAAAAGACTTTTCCAGAATCTGGAAGAGGGCTTATACTTGTGAAAAAAAGGCTGGATTTGATTTATAAAAATAGATATTCTTTAAGAATTGACAATTCAAATGGAATGTTTAAGGTTAATGTTGAAATTAAATTCCAATGATTATCACTTTGGAAAGAATTCCTTTTAGTTGTAGTTCTAAAAAATAAATATCTTTCTTATCTGAATTTGTTTGACATTTTTGAATTCTAAAAACATTTTAAAGTAATGAGCCGTCTTATAAAAACAATAATTGTAGAGGATGAACCGCCGGCAAGAATGAAACTTGCCTCTTTTATAAAGAGAAAAGATTCAATGTTGCTTGCCGAGACATTTATAAATGCTGAAAGTGCTTTAAAATATATTGAAAAGAATAATGTAGATCTGATCTTTCTGGATATTTGTATGGATGGAATGTCAGGAATAGACTTTTTGGAAAGTGTGGTTAATCCCCCTATGGTTATAATTACTTCCGCCTATCAGGAGTATGCGATAAAGGGATATGAATATAATGTTTGCGATTATCTTTTAAAACCCTATTCTTTTGAGCGATTTGAAAAGGCTGTCGACAAGGCGGCAAATGTTTTATGTCTTGATGCCAAGAGGGAAAAAGATGATAAGGCTTATATCCTGGTGAAGACTGAATATAAAATGGAAAAAATATATCTCGATGACATTATTTATATTGAAGGAATGAAGGACTATTTGCGTATCCATACGAAAACCCGGAAAATAATGACTCTTCGTACATTTTCTTCGATGGAGAATGAATTAAACGATTATTCCTTTGTCAGAATCCATCGCTCTTTTATTGTCCCGATTAAAAAGATAAATGCAGTTTTAAAAGACTCTGTTATAATAAATAATATTGAACTTCCTATCGGGAGAAGTTTCAAACAAATTTTTCTTGAAAAGGTGAATAAAGGAAGTATTTGACGGAAAGTAAGCCAAAACTAAAAAATAGAATTTGTATGCTGTTAAGCAGCGTTTATAAATAGTGGAGTGTTTTGCTTAATTCATAAGGATTTAAGTTCCAATGTGAATCTTGAAAAAATTATTTACCTTTGCACTCAAATTATTTTTTATGCAGTCTTCAGGTAAACAGAATTATAAGGTGTTAGTGCTGGATTTGGATGGCACATTGACAAACAGTAAAAAGGAAATTTCACAAACAACATTAGAGGCACTAAAGAAAGCTCAGCAAAATGGCGTTATTGTTGTTCTTGCTTCGGGCCGTCCAACCTATGGAATTGTTCCTCTTGCTGAACAAATAGACTTAGCTTCATTTGGGGGCTTTATTCTTTCATTTAATGGTGGAAAAATAATCAATTGGAAAACCAAGGAGGTGATTCATGAAAGGGATATCGATAAAGAAACAATTCCAATGCTTTATGAAATGGCAAAAGAGCATGGAGTTGATATTATTTCCTATATAGACAAGGATATTATTGCAGAGAATTCTGATAATAAATATATCCTTAAGGAGGCTTCCATCAATAAGATGCCTATTCGCAAAGTTTCATCTTTTGTAAATGAAATAAAAAATCCTGTTCCTAAATGTCTGATTGTAGGTGATGGTGAAGTGCTGGTACCTTTGCAGGAAAAAATGAATGAAAGATTTGGAGAAGTCATGAATATTTTCCGTTCCGAGCCTTTCTTTTTGGAACTTATGCCTCAGAATATAGATAAGGCTGCATCTTTGGAGAGACTTCTAAAACATCTTAAACTTACAAAAGAGCAAATGATTGCCTGCGGTGATGGCTTTAACGATTTGTCTATGATAAAATATGCCGGACTTGGTGTAGCAATGAGTAATGCCCAAGATGCAGTAAAGGAGGCTGCCGATTATATTACTCTTTCAAATGATGAGGATGGCGTTGCCCATGTAATAGAAAAATTTATTCTATAGAGTTCTTGTTTACATGTTGTCAATCAAAATTTTGACGTTGCCAAACATATTTAATATAGTAATTATTGTTAATGCTTTGCGGCATAGCAAAATATTACCTCTAAAAGCAAGTGATATCTTATATCTGTCAGTAATATCATAAAATGGTATTAGTGTAATTATAACATTAACTGCGTTAAGGCTGATAATATCATTAAAAACCTAAAGTCGATTCTAATAATAAGTTTGTTTATCGCTTCATTTAAAGATGCTGTTTAATATTTAGGCTCTCCCTTTTCTTATTAAGTAATTTGGATAATTCATAGAACGAATTGACAATATATTCTTTATCATTATTTTCTCTCCAAGCTATTTTGTTTGGAGAGAATAACTCAATCTCTATTTCAAATTGTTTATCTGTCGCATCATAAGACAATGGATTAAATCCATAACGTTTTACAATGTTTCTTGTCCAAAAAGACAATTCTTCGTTCGCTTTAATACATATATTTATATCATATTCGGGTTCCAATTGAAAAGAACCATTTTTTCTGTCAAATGAAATATCTTTATGATAAAATAAATCATTTAAAGCATTGCTGAATATCAAATCTTCCGGTGTCCCTTGAATTAGACCTTTTTCTTTTGAAAGAAGAAGTAATTGATCAGAAAATAAAAGAGCCTGCTCTAAATCATGGGTGGAAAGAAGAATAACTTTTTTATGATTATGAGCAAGATTTTGAAGAAGATTAATTATTTCTATTCTGCTGAGAATATCAAGAAAAGATGTCGGTTCATCAAGAATAATAATTGGAGCTTCTTGAGCAAGGCTTTTGGCAATCATAACTTTTTGACGTTCACCATCGGACAGTTCGGCAACAAAACAATGTTTTTTGTCAATTATTCCAGTGGAATACAGAGCTTTATCAACTATTTGTAAATCATTTTTATTTAAACGACCAAAGAATCCGGTATGAGGCTGTCTCCCTAATGCAACCAACTCTTTAACTCTTAATCCTCCTGCTGAAGTTTTGTCGGTTAATACAACACTGATAAGTTTTGAAAGTTCCTTTTCAGAATACTCTGAAATATTCTTGTTATACAGATTAATATCTCCCTCAATTGTTGGGATGAAAGTGCCTATTGTTTTTAAAAGAGTTGATTTTCCGGCTCCATTTGGACCAAGAAGACAAATCAGCTCTCCGCAATTAAGGCTGAAAGAAAGATCATTGTGGACTCTCTTGATAACTTTATTGCCTCTTTTGTAACCTATTGAAATGTTTTTTGCTTTTAAAACAATATTTTCATCCTCCGGCTCCGATAATTTAGAAACAGACTCGACATTCTCATCCTCTGACGCAACAAATTTTGAGAAAGAGTTAATGTTATCCTCATTCGCAATATTATCTTTTGTCAAAGCATTATCCAATTTCTTCTTTTCTACTTTTCCCATCGTAAATCATCAATTAAAATATTGAATACGCTTTTGATTAACTATCACATATATAATAATTGGAGCACCAATAATAGGAGTAATTGCATTTAATGGAATAATTCCTGAATAACCGGGCCAGTTACTTAAAAAATTGCAAAGAAGAGCAATCGAACTGCCGCACAGAATTGTGCAAGGCATTAGAATATTTTGATTCGAACTTTTCAAAATCAATCTTGATATATGAGGAACTGCAAGCCCTATAAAGGAAATCGGACCGCAAAAGGCAGTTGTGATGGCTGTAAGAATGCCTGTAGCAACAAGAAGAATGATTCTAATCCTTTTTACATTGATACCAAGGTTTTCTGCATATCTTTCTCCAAGAAGCAGGGCATTTAATGGTTTTATTAAAAGAATGGAAAGCAAAAGACCTATCGAAATCATAATACAAAAGATAGGAAGTTTGGAAAGGGAAACCGAAGAAAAATCTCCCATGCCCCACATTGTATAAGCATGAACTCCTTGTTCATTTGAGAAAAAGTTTAGAATAGAAATAATTGCTGAGGTAAGATATCCGACCATTATGCCTATAATCAAGACCATGGTGTTGCTTTTTACTATGGAGGCAAAGAAAATAATCAGCCCCAATATTATCGAAGCACCTATAAATGCTGAAACTACCAAAGCCAAATAGCCGGAGGAAAAGGGTAGCCCCTCGATAACAGCCAATGAACCACCACCAAGAAGAATCACAATTGCCACACCAAGGCTCGCACCCGAGTCAATGCCAAGTATTGACGGACCGGCAAGGGGATTATTAAAAACTGATTGCAGTAAAAGTCCCGAAGCCGCCAATGCTCCTCCGGCAAACATTGCCGTTATTGCCTGAGGCAGTCTTGATTCCAAAATTATAAATCCCCAACTGCTTTTTTCAGGTGTCTTTCCTGTAATTATAGAAAAAACAGACTCGATTGGGATGCTTACTGAACCCCAAATCAAGTTTGCAAAAAATAGAATTATAATTGAAAATATTATTATTGGTATTAAATGCTTTTTCATATTGGGCAAAGGTATATTTTTTTGTCATCTTTCTATAATTATCAAAATAAGGTTTTTTTAAAGCAACATACTTATATCTATTTACATCTATATAATAAACAGATTTTTAATCAACTCAGCATAATTCATAATTAAAATGAAAAAATAGAATATTATGCTTTTTAATAAATAAATATAAATCCTATTAAGTTATAGTATTAGGAAAGAAATTATTTCAGATATTGAACTCCCGATTTTGTTTAATTAAAAATTTAATTATTGAGTAATGAAAAAAATTGTATATAAGATATTTGCGTGCCTGATTTTTATGGCTTTTATGAGCTGTTCATCAACAAAAAATATAGCAAAAGATAATTCGGAAATAGTGAAAATAGTAGAAAACGGATACTATAAGCTTGATATTGATAGAATTGTAACAAGTTCCATACTTTACACCCATAAAATAAGGCCGGAGGGCTTTTTGAAAGTGTATGGAGATAAAGTTACTGCTGATCTGCCTTTTTTTGGTATTGCATATACAGCAAATATGCAGGATTCCGGAATAAAAATTGATAGTCCTATTAAAGACCTTAAAATTAAAAATAAAGGCAATGTATTGGAGGTGAAATTTAAGACAGGTTCTCCAAAAGAGAATTTTGATGTGTTCATTTCTATTTATTATGATTCAACATTCATGCTTATAGTTCACGGTTCAAATAGAGAATCGATCTCTTATACAGGTGTTATGGAGCAGATAAGCAATTAAAAGTTAGTTTTTTAGTATAATTTGGACTTTTTTCAACTTATAATACCTTAATACAATAAGTAAATTTGAGGCTTTATTTGTTATTATTTTAAACCGGATATTTGGAATTTTATCTTGTCAGAGGATAAACAATATAACGTTGATGACAAGGAGAGGAGAAAGATCAAAAAAAGCAGAATATTAAATTGAAAATATTCTGCTTTTTTGATCTTTTTGTAAAGACTTCTAAGAAAAAAACTATTAATAATACATCTTTTTTATATAAGCCTTTTAATAATAATTTACTCTTTAAACTTGTCTAAAGTGATAAATATAAACAAACTATAGATTTAAACAGTTTTTAGCAGGAAAAATGAATTTATTCTTCATATTTTATAACTTCAACGGGACAAGCCTCGGCAGCCTCTTTTATCCGGTCAGTAAATTTAGATATATCAGCATCAGGATTTACATGACATTCATCTGTAACAACGAATACTTCCGGACAGATTTCTTCACATTCGCCACAGGAAATACATCCTGGCTCTATCCAAATTTTCTTAATACTCATAATATTATATTTTAAGAATTTATTGTAAATAAAGAACAGTTGTTTGAGTTGGTAATATTAACCCTCCTCGTATTGAATTACATGAACAGGACACTCTTCGGCAGCGACTCTTATCCCTTCCTCATATTCATTTAAAGGAGCATCAGCAATAACATGGCATTCATCTGTTACTTCAAATACTTCAGGACAAACTGATTCACAATTACCACAAGAAATACATCCCGGATCTATCCAAACTTTATTAATTCCCATATCTTTTATTTTTTTTATTTATTAAAACCATTGATTTATTACAACTCTTCAATCATTTATATATAATCCTAAAACAACCCTATTTTATTTAATGTTCGGCTTATTCATAAAATTGTTATCAGAATTGTATTCCAACGCGAATATAACTTACTATAAAAATATGGTATTTTTATTTAGCAAATCATCTTTTGAATAATTGCAGTTAAAGAATTATTTATGTTTAAAAATATCATTCACTATTTAACCCGTAATTAAATATCAACAATAAATTATTACATCATATTCGTTTTTTTTTAATGATTTTTTCCAGGTATTAAAAAGAATATTGCCGACAATAAATAGAAGATTACTTGCAATAAAAAAGCCTTCCCCAACAATAAAAGAAACTTCCCCGCCAATGATTGTCGTTTCAAAGCTTCGATGATAAAATCCGATTTTATTATTAAGATATTCGTAATATGAAAATTAATTAACAGGAGAAAGTTTTTTACAGATATGGGATATAAGTATTTTTTTGTTGTTTTTGTTGTTTGTGCTGCACTCAGTTCAAAAGAGAGTCTTGGACAGACCATTCTCAAGCAAGAGCAGGACGTAAAATCGGGCATTACCTACAATGTGTCAATAGATAATGATAAGCTGATTCTTGATTTTAGGTTTTCAGGCCCGTTAAGGATGATGCAGATGGCTCAAAGCGGCTTCAATGTCTATTTCAATGAAAAAGGGAAAAAAAAGAAAAATGTTTTTTTGAAAATTCCCGGTACCATGCCTCCAAATCATAGAAATATTGATTTTAAAAATGGACTTAATGATAATCAAGCTCAGAATAAAGCTGATTTAAAGCCAACCGGTTTAGGCGAAAATGATTTTTTTGTCATGGAAATGAATGAGAATGGCAGCAAAAAAACATTACAAAGAGATTCAATTGGCGCAATAAATCAATATCCAAGCAATATTCCTCAAATAAACCGGGCTTTTTGGGTTGAAAACGACCAAGAACTCACTTTAGATGTGAATAATAATGATGTGGTGGAGAGAATCATTTTTGAAAAAGGAGATAAATTAAACAGATGCTTGATAGAATTACCCCTTTCGAGGATTATTCCGGATAGACGCATGAAGATCAAAAATCTAATGATAGGACTTTTTTCTGAAAAAGATAAGTTTGAGGACCCAATAAAGGGAAAGATGAATGCAAATCAAAAAATGTCTCTTGAAAACATGGATAATCATGGTGGTGCAGGAAGAATGCAAGGTCCTCCTCCAGGAGGTGGTCAGGGAGGTCCAGGTATGAATGGGGGAGGCATGGGAGCTCCGGGAATTGGTAGAGGAATGGGTGGTCAAAACTCTTCAATCAATTCCTCAAACAATATTAAGCTATGGATAAAATGCAAATATCCTCAATCATTAATAATGAAATAGAATTGTTATTTTCTAAATTTTCTTTATAAAAACTACTGATTACTTTTTAAGGACGTTTCATGAAAATGAAATGTCCTTATTTATTATATACAATTGAAAAATTTATACTTTTGTCCTATTCATTTTTGATGAAAAATACAATTTTAGACAGTGACTAAATTATTTTAAAACTTGATATTTGAATTTTATATAATATAAACCCTATCTCAAGCTATGTTTTCAATTCAAATATCAAAAATATTAGAATCTAATATTTTATAAAGTCATTTATTTAAAATTCGAATTCTTTTTCATCCTATAACAAAAATAAAGTCTTTTGTCAATACCAAAACACAATTTATATTATGAGATTTAAATCTATTATTTTACTTATCATGTTAAGTTTTTCAGCCTTTTCGCAAAAATCAGAAATTATAAAACTTTATCCTAATGGGGTTTCAACTTCCAATGGAATAAAAGATAAAGAGGTTTTTGATGAAAGAGGCGGTTACAGCAATGTAACTGACCCAACAATTGAGATTTTTAAGGCTAAGGGCGAAAATACCGGTGCTGCACTTTTAATTTGTCCCGGAGGCGGCTATGTTTATGAAGCCTATACTCATGAAGGTACTCTGATAGCTCAATGGCTTGCAGATAATGGAATCACAGGTATAGTTCTTAAGTACAGACTTCCAAATGGTCATAAACAAATCCCTTTGGATGATGTTGAACAAGCTATGAGACTTATTAGAAAAAATAGTGAAAAATGGGGTATTGACAAAAACAAGATCGGCGTCTCAGGAGCTTCTGCTGGAGGTCATTTAGCATGTACTGCAGGCACTCATCTAATCAATGATGCTCGCCCTGATTATATGGTTTTGTTTTATCCTGTTGTAACATTTGGAGAGAATACCCATAAAGGTTCACGCTCAAATCTTCTTGGCAGTGAGATTACTGAGGAGGATATTGCTTTTTATTCAAATGAAAAGCATGTAACCTCAAAAACTCCTCCAACACTTTTGCTTTTGAGTGATGATGACAAAACTGTTCCACCGAGCAACAGTGTTGATCTTTATGAAGCTTTAAAACTTAATAATATACCTGCTTCAATGTATATATTCCCTTGTGGAGGTCATGGTTGGGGTTATAATACATCTTTCCCTTATCATGAATTGTGGAAACAGCTTACTCTTTCATGGCTTAAAGAGATAAAAATGATATAGCTTCAGTAGGCTTTACTTAATCAATAAATCAGATTATAAGATTAAATTCAATTTATTGATTTCTGCAATCTTCTGTTTATTAGGATAAAAGTGATTTTTGTGGAGATTTTTTAATCGTTTATTCTGATCTTTCTTTATTTAATAGGGTTTTAGCAAATAATTAATCCCATAAATGAGAATAAATAATAACTCAATTATGGGATTTGTTATTTTATCTTTTTATTTAGTTTTCCAAATAAAATATTGTCAATGTTGTAAGGAGTTGATAATTACTGGTTTTTCAATCTTGATAAATGAAAATTATTGCCTGACTAAAAGCTTTGGAGAAAAGTAAAGTCAAGCTGTCAACCGTGAAAATGAAAAAATGAGATTTTGTTTCAATAAAAACAACAGCGATTATTATAGCTTGCTATTCTCAATACAAACATTATTTATGACCACCCTGCATGGAATCTCTGCCCAAAACTCGGAACCTTTTCCCTGAGTAGAGTTAAAACCTATTTTTCCGCCCGCATTTTCTACCAATGCCTTACAAATTGACAATCCGAGACCTGTGCCTTGTGCAAAGTTGTCAAGTTTTTCAAATCTTTGAAATACCTTATCTTTTTTATGTTCTTCAATTCCTATACCTGTGTCTTTAACATAAACTCTTATTCCATCATCAATCACTTTAAATCCCCAAATTATACTCCCCTGAGGTGTATATTTTATAGCATTTGAGATAAAATTCATCATTAATTGTCCTAAACGACTTTTGTCAAGAAACACAATACAATTATCAATTGGCTTTTCAACCTTGATAATTAGTTTATTCTTGTCTATTTTACTGCCAAATGTGGTTTTCAATTCATCAAAATATTCCGAAATATTGAAATTTTCCTCATAATATTCTACAAACCCTGATTCAATCTTAGAAAGCTCCAAAATATCATTAATGACTCTAAGCAGAAGTTCGTTGTTTGTCATTATAATATTTACAAATTCTCTTTTTGATCCATTCTCTTCTTCATCAACAAGCAGCTGAGAAAATCCAACAATTGCATTTAATGGAGTTCTTATTTCATGGCTCATATTAGCTAAAAAAGCTGATTTTAACCGTTCCGATCTTTCCGCCTTATTTTTTTCAATTTCAAGTTGCTTTTTAATCTTAAGCAGTTCATTATTTTCATTTTCAAGAAAATGATTGAATTTTCTTTTATGATAGAAAAGAATAAAAGCAATGATAAGCATTATAATCAAAAAGAAAATTAGACAAAAGCTAAACAATATAGTACTTTGATTGTTCTTAAGTTCAAAGTCTTTTTTCTCAATAAGCAATTGTGCGTTTTTCTCTTTCAAATTATTTATATCATAAAAAGTCTGCAGCTCATTAAGCTTGTCTATTTCATGAACAGCATCATTTTGTTTGTGATAATAAATATATTGTTCGTAAAGATTAGCCAATTCATTCTTGTTAAGATTTAGTTCCTTATAAACCTTAATCTTATATTCAAGATATTTTATTTGAGGAATCTTGTTGAAATTATTTCTGTCGATTATTTGTATTGAATTTAAAGCTGCACTGTAATTCTTTAAAAACAGACTTTTATAGAGATTGAAATAATGTCTGTTATATAAATGATCTCCATTTTTTAATTGGGCTAAATTATTGCCAATTAAATTAGCCTTTGCATAAAATTCCAGTAATTGATCTTTTGTTAATACTTCAAAATTTGATAAAAGTCGTGTATAGGTGGTGTAATAATTCAAAGAATAGTCTCTAAAATACCTTTTCTTTGATATGTAATATCTTGAAAGATTGTCTATATGATTAAGCAGTTTAAGGTCAATGTCAACCGCTTTCTCACTTTCATTTAATCTTGTGTATACTCTTGCCAGACGGATATAAATATTTGCCTTTAAAAAGTGATTCTCCTCGGGAATTTTATCCAAAAGAGCTTCTAGATTTTCAAGATAATCAGGATGAAGGGTAGAGGTTGAGAACAATTCATAGATATAAATTGTAAGTTTTTCAAGAATATTAATTTGGTCATAAATGTCGTATTGACTGTTGTTGTAAAGCTTATAGTCATTCTGGATGTTTTGAAGCCTTTCATTTCTTCCATTTTGAGACAAAGTTTGAAATAAAGCTTCTTCGTATTTATTGTTAAGATAAATCAATGTTCCTTTAATTGATGCATTATATTTCATGAGATTTTGACATTCATTAATATACACCAATAAAGAATCAATATTATTATAATTGCCCAATTCCTTTAAACAGTAAACCTGTTCCTCAACATCATTCTCTTTTTTTGCCTCACTATATAAATTGCGCAAAGAACTATATCTTCTTTCATATTCATTTAAGGATAAGTCAAAGATATTTTCAAGTATATATTTACGCGTATCCCAATCAGCAGCTTTTTCAAGCAATGTATTTAAACTGTCTATCCGCGCCTTTTCTATATTATTGGAATAGACCTGACCAAACATTGTTATAAAAAATAAAAAGAAGATTGATATTTTATTTCTAAGAATAAGAGTGAATTCCATTAATTTTTAAGATTGAATAAAACAACAGATTGATATACTACAATTAATTGTTTGAATGGTATTCTTTTTATTAAAGATGTGTAAAATTATTAAATAATAAAATATTATCAAGCCATATTGTAATAATTAATTATTGAACAGAATAAATTTTTCTTTTCTCATTAAATTCAATGAAATAGATATTGCATTGTATAATAGGTCGATATGAAAAATCATTCATCCAATCAATAGCTGTTTCTAAAATAACAATTGAAAAATAATTAAAAAAATAAATATAATTTAAGAACAATTGTAAATAATATTTTGTTATAAACTCAAAATATAAATTTCTATTATCTATAATTCATTCAAAACTTAAGTCGTATGAAAACAATTGTAACAACAATCATTCTTCCATTGCTAATTACTTCACCTTTTCTTGTTGAATTTCTTACATATTCAGAGATTAAAAGATATAAATTAACTCTAATAGATGTAATAAAAGGTAGAAAAATTTTTTTAAACAAGAAAAATAAGCTATCTTGAAAAGTAAATAACTCACAGAGTTTTCTTTTACTAACTTGAAAAGCATATTTGTCATGAGAAACGTTTTTTTTGCAATTGAAGAGGTTACCCTTGAGCTTGATGGCTGGATAGAGGCAAATAAGTTGGATTTTTTTAAAAACGATGGAATTACTCCAATTGTTATAGACAACAGAGTTCCTATCAGATTGATATTGTCCAGACAGTCAAACATTCTCAGCAAATTTTTCCCTTTTCTAAGATTAAACTATAACGAGGCTGTTTGGAAAATCGGTATTAATAAAGACAGCAATAACAGTTGGCTTTTGTATAGATCAATCATAGACAAGTTCTTTCCAAGGATAGTTTTCTCAAATATATACAATTTTCATGTCAATAAAGGAGATTTTGTTTTTATGGAAAAAAGAAAATCACTCATCACCTCATTTAAATCATTTTCAAACAAGAGGATGAAATGTCATGTGGAATTAGGTGAGGAAAAATTAAAAACAGAAGAATCTAAACCAATATATATTAGAAAAAAAGATGGCATTTCTTTAATACCGATAAAGAAAAGTTATCCGGAGTTTAGAAGAGCTTCGAGAGCTGATATAATAAAGGATGACTTAAGCGAAGTTTTGTTTAATGCTCCTATTCAATGGGAAACCAATTGTATAGTCCATAGAGGCCAAACAACAAAAAATATAAAAAAAAACTCTTCAATATAAAGAGAAATATCTTAGGATGTCTTTCATGGTAAATTTGATGGTGGCTGACGTTTGATTGTCAGTCACCATTTTTATTCTCAATAATAAGATTCTAATTTAAATCTTTAATAAGTTCTTGAGCCAAATCAATGCTCTCCTGATAATGCTTGTTATGGGTTACATTAAGAAGTTGTTTCCATAAATCAGAGGCAAGCATTAAGTTTTGTCTTCCTGGAGCCATTTCTTTAATGGTTATCTGAATTTTACCTGTTCTATAATGAAGAGTGGCAATTCTGTTTAACACAGGCTCACTGACTCTTGCTCCTGCAAGTTTTTGCATATCCTTAATGGCATCCTGAAAAGTCCTCAATGACTCCTGAATGAAATTTTCAGAAGCAAGAAAATCTCCAAAAGTAAGCACTGCATCAATCCAAGGAATAACGGTTTGATCTGAAGGAAGAGCCTCAAAAGAATCTTTAAGTGCGTCAAGTTGTCCGTTTAAAAAAGGCTTAATTTCATTTTTTCTGCCATTCTGAAGATAGAAAGAAGCCAAATTGTGATAAGAACCAGCAAGGTCATTTAATAATCTGACATCCTTTGGAGCCTTGGTTTTAAGCTTTTTTCTTGTTTCAAGAGATTTTTTGAAATATGATTCTGCCTTCTCGGTATTTTTTAGAGTGTCATACATTCTTCCAAGACGATCAAATGTAATTGTGGGCATCACCTGCATCTCAATAGAGTCGGGAAGAGCAGAAGATAGTCTTTCTCCTATAATTAGTGCGTTCTCATAAGCGGCCAGCGCCTCCTCATTCATTTGAGCTGCAAAGCTAAGGTCACCAAAGTCATTGTACATTACCATCAAATCTTTGTCTATTTGATAAAGTCCAGGATTTTTGGCTGCAAGAGTGGCTTTGCTTGAAATTGCCTTCTTAAGGGTTTGTTTTCCCTGCTTGAAATAATCTTTCAACTTGTCATTGTTTTTCAACGCCTCGCAGGCACGGCAAACGCTTACATACCAGGAAGATAGAAGAAGCAGTGTCTCGTCAGTGTTATTCTCTTCTCTGCGTGAAAGAATCTTAAAACCATTGTCAAAGCAGAAGAATGCCCCTTTTTCCTGATTCATATCAAGACAGATCATACCAATATTAAATATTGCATCACAATTTGCAAGTGAGAAATCTGACGGTTTTGGATCCTGACTCATAAGTCGCTCAATCATGCCGATTGATATGTCAAAATTATTTTTAACCTCCTGCATATCTTTTTTGTGAAGTGCAAAAGTCGCCTTTCTCATCAAAAGAAGAGAATAAAGAAGAATGTTGTCCAAGGTGTTTTTCTCACCCATTACAGCCTTTAGGCTGCTTTCAACGCCATCTAAAATAGAAAAGGCGTTTTCCGGTGTGTTGTTTTTGGCAAGTGAAAGAAACAAATCATTAATGTAGCGTCTGAAAAGTTCAAATCTATTTTCTACATTACATTCCAACATGGATAAAACATTGCTTTTGTTTTCATCGCTTGCTGCATAATATCCACCAAGGGCGGCCGCCGAATTAGTGATGGTTTGTCCAACAGATGCAGCCAAGAATTGAGCCGCTCTTTCAAACTGATCGGACATTAAAAGATGAAACATTGTCTCTGTGCTTCTCAAAGAGTCGCTAATTGGAAGTTCTGTCATCCTTATTGCGATATCTTCATGAAAGCTCTTTAATTCAGCCGGATTTATCAAGCCAAATATCACCTCTTTTAAACAGGGTGCTGAAATCATCAAAACATTGTCGTAAGCAACAACAATGGGTGTGCCCAATGCAGTGGAAGCTTTCGCAAATTTCTCGTTATCCCAACTCTCTCCAAGAAGTTTGCCTAAATCAGAAATATGCAATCCTCTTCTGCTGACAGCAAGATAATCCAATGTTTCTTTAATAAGGTCATCTCCAAAAACTGCTGCAAGTTTGTCAATTAAATTTTTTACAATATTTGTAATCTCCTCTGTAATTTCACTGTTGGCAGTTATTATGAATTTATGTAGTTGTTCTAATTCTATATTGTCTGTGATAGCCGCTATTTCCGGATTAACTTCCCCCATTGGAGGCATAAGGTTATTCTTGTTCATAAGATCAAATTTCAAATACTTTGCAATGACAAAGCTCAAGTTATATATAATCAAAAAAAATGAAATGAAAGATTCCAGCAGATGTATTCTCAGGCAAAGAGAAAAAACATCTTACTATATCTTTCAAATTTGTTGCAAAATACATAATAATATTAAACAAACAAGTTAAAATATTTATCCTTTAATGATAACTTCATTTTATTGATAATTAATAAAAATAATATCGTTCTGAAATTAAGATTCTTGACTGATATTTTTAAAGAATGGTTTAAAATAAATTTTTTTCAGTAACAATGATTGCAATTACCTCATTGTATTAAAAAAAGAGGACGCTATATTCCATTAAATATAACGTCCTCTATATTATATAAAGGTGATATTTTTTTATTTTATTATCTTTTCAAGCTCTGAAACATTCTTTTCTATCTCTTCATCAGAAAGAGAATAGTTCATCAAATCGCCTGCAAGATATTGCTCGTAGGCTGTCATGTCAATCAAGCCATGACCCGAAAGACAGAATAAAATAACTTTTTCTTCACCAGTCTCTTTGCATTTAAGAGCCTCTCTTATTGTGGCTGCAATAGCGTGAGAAGATTCGGGAGCAGGAATAATGCCTTCTGATTCTGCAAAAATCTTAGCTGCATCAAATGCTTCAAGTTGAGGAATATCAACACCCTCCATCATCTTGTCTTTTAGAAGTTGTGATACAATCACTCCTGCACCATGGTAGCGCAATCCGCCGGCATGAATGTTTGCAGGAGCAAAGTTGTGACCCAAAGTAAACATTGGTAAAAGAGGAGTATAACCTGCCTCATCGCCAAAATCATATTGGAAAACTCCACGAGTAAGTTTAGGACATGAAGATGGTTCTGCAGCTATAAAACGTGTGTTTTTCTCACCGCTGATATTGTGACGCATGAAAGGGAATGAGATTCCGCCAAAGTTTGAGCCGCCACCAAAACAAGCTATCACAATGTCAGGATATTCACCTGCCAAAGCCATCTGCTTTTCAGCTTCCTGACCAATAACTGTCTGGTGTAGAGTTACATGATTTAAAACGGAACCTAATGTATATTTGCAGTTCGGTGTCGACATTGCCAACTCAACTGCCTCTGAAATGGCTGTTCCAAGTGATCCTTGATAGTTGGGATGTTCTGTTAAAATCTTTCTTCCGGCTTTTGTAGACATGGAAGGTGAAGCTATAACTTGAGCGCCATAAGTCTGCATAATTGAACGCCTATACGGTTTTTGATGATAGCTAACTTTTACCATATATACAGCCAATTCAAGATCAAATGCTTTTGCTGCATAAGAAAGAGCAGCTCCCCATTGACCGGCGCCGGTTTCTGTGGTAATATTTGTAATTCCTTCCTGTTTGCAATAGTATGCCTGAGCTATGGCAGAGTTTAACTTGTGAGACCCAACAGGACTTACACTTTCATTCTTGAAATAAATGTGAGCCGGTGTTCCAAGAGCCTTTTCCAAACCATAAGCCCTTACAAGAGGTGTCGATCTGTAATTTCTGTACATCTCTCTAACCTTTTCCGGTATCTCTATCCAAGCATGTGTTGAGTCAAGTTCTTGTTGTGAAACGGCTTTCGCAAAGATAGGATAAAGATCTTCAGGAGAGAGAGGCTTTTTTGTTTGTGGATTTAATGGAGGCAAGGGCTTGTTCTTAAGTTCTGCCACTATGTTGTACCAATGAGTAGGGATCTCAGATTCAGGTAAAAGATATCTTTTTTGTTCCATGATTGTATAATAAAAATAATATTTAGCTATAATTTTTTTAAAAATAATGTGCTAAAGTAAAAAATTTTTCAATTAATCATACAAAAAGAAATAAATAATAAGTTTATTGATGCTTTTTTGAAGTAATTAGAAATTTGACTTATTGTTAAGTTTATTCTATAATTTCTTTGTCAAATCATTCTTTGATTGTAATTTTTTTGATTGATAATTAATAGATCGAGTTGTAAAATAAAATTGATTTTGTGGGATGGTATAATGTTGAATAATCGTTTTGCTCAATAAGACATTTTACAAATATGACACAACCAATATTTTCTTTAAAAAAATATAATCAATTTTGTAATTGGTTGAAACACAGATGTATGAAAATGTTATAAAATTATATTCAATGATAATTTAATTTTCATTATCGAAAATTAAATTTTAATCAATGAAAATCAAATTT
>JAUNSR010000001.1:0-47819 GCA_030539115.1 Bacteroidales bacterium | reverse complement strand
TTCAACATCGATTTTTCAATTTTCAACATCGATTTTTACTTTACAAAAATGATATTAAATTTTATATTGGGAGGATGATTTATTTTGCGGATTAAAAATAAATTTTCAGTGATTGAAGATAAGAAAATGCAGTTCTCATTTTATATATTTTTATAAGTACGAAAATGCGTACTTAAGTTGAGGAAACAAAAAATAATATATGCATACTTATATATAAAATAATTATCTAAAAGATTTTAACTGTATTTTTCATAGATAGTAACTTAACAGTTTTAAATAAAACAAAAAAAATTCTTACAAACTTGTTAGAAATCATTTTACAAGCTTGTAAGAATATTCTATATATTATCTGATTAACCGATTTTATTCTCCATAGATATTAAGTGAAAAACCGGTTTTTAGCACCTGTTTTACATACTCTTTAGCCCCAAAAAGTGACAAATCCTTATAATTGCCACATTGTATTTCATTGGCAGCAGGAATTTCCTCAGCATTTAAAATCCTTTTAAGAGAAGATTCAAGAGCCTCTTTAACCTCTTTAGGATCTCTGTCGCCCCACATGGTAAGATAAAAGCCGGTACGACATCCCATAGGAGATAAATCTATAACTCCGCTTAAATCGTGGCGAAGTTCATGAGCCAAAAGATGTTCCAACCCATGAATAGCTGCTGTACCGAAACTTTCTGTATTTGGTTGAAGAAATCTTACATCAAATTTGCATACTTTATCACCTTTTTCCCCTGTTTGAACGCAGCATTTACGAAGATACGGAGCTTTAACCTTTCTGTGGTCAAGCTCAAAGCTTTCAACTTTTTCCATTATGAAATTTTATTTTGTTTTTATTATACACTTGTTATTGTAAATATATAAAGATGTGTATTATTCTTTATTTACAACTTTATGATGGTAAAATTAGCTAAAAATGGGCTATTATACAATCAGAAAAGCATAACGATTTTAGAACTCGTTTTTTTAATATAATTTTGTGTATTATGAATAATACATTTACACAGACAGTTTTTTCAAAACCGATATATGTTATGGCAAAGCCAATCGGCTCACGCTGTAATCTTGCTTGCGATTATTGCTATTATCTTGGGACAACTCCTGCAAAAGATGGTGTTATAGAGGATGGTCTTTTAGAGGAATATATATCTACCTATATTAAAGCTCAGCCCTCAAAGGATGTCCTTTTTGTTTGGCATGGAGGTGAGCCATTGCTTGCCGGTTTAAACTTTTATAAAAAAGTGCTTAAGCTTCAGCTAAAATATGGCAGAGGATACAGGATAGACAATGTGCTTCAGACCAATGGAGTGCTTTTGAATGATGATTGGGGCAGATTCTTTCATGACCATAATTTCTTGATAGGTCTTTCTCTTGACGGACCTGAATTTGTACATGACCGTTTCCGCAAGACAAGAAACGGAAAGGGCAGCTTTGCTCAGGTTATGAAAGGACTTTCATTCTTGATCAAACACAAGGTCGAATTTAATCTTCTTTCTGTAATTGACAGCCATGGTGCAGATTATCCTTTGGAAATATATAATTTCCTTAAGTCGACCGGTTCTAAGTTTTTCCAGTTTTCACCTATTGTTGAGAGAGATTTAAAGACTGGTTTGATGACGGAACAATCATTGACTGCCATCCAATTTGGCGATTTCTATAATTCTATTTTTGATGAATGGAAAAGAAAAGATATAGGTGAGATATTTGTAAGAATGTTTGATGATACTTTGGCAGGTTATATGGAGGTGCCTCGTGGAATGTGTACTTATGAGGAAACTTGCGGCCATGCATCGGTTATGGAAAGGGATGGTACAATTTATGCATGTGACCATTTTGTAAAGCCTGAATTTAAAATTGGAAATATTAAAAATAGCTCCATTACAGAACTTATGCTTTCGCAAAAACAGATTAATTTTGGCATGGATAAGAAGAATCTTCTTCCTTCGCAGTGCAAAGAGTGTCCTTTCTTAAAGCTATGTAATGGAGGTTGTCCAAAAGACAGAATAATTACTTCGGCAAATGGTGAAGCTCATCTCAATTATCTTTGCAAAGGGCTTAGAAGCTATTTTGCACATACAAGAGATGGTATGGAATTTATGGCAAACGAGCTGAGAAATAAACGCTCGCCGATGAATTTGATGAATCTTTTTAAATAAAAGAGAAATATTCTTATTTATTGATAGCTAACGGTTTTCTCCTGAATTTTAGGAGAAGAAAAAATATATATAATGAAGCTTGCAAAAACTAATGCTGCCAGACTTTTGGATAAAGCCGGTGTAAATTATGAGCTTGTTGCTTATGATGTTGATGAGAATTATTTGGCTGCGACACATGTAGCTCAACAGTTGGGTCAGGATATAAATCAAGTGTTTAAGACTCTTGTGCTAAGAGGCGATAAAACAGGTCTTTTTGTTTGTATAGTTCCCGGAGATGCCAATGTCGATTTGAAAAAGGCGGCAAAAGTATCGGGTAACAAAAGTGCACAGATGATTCATGTAAAGGAGCTTCTTTCTTTGACAGGGTATATTCGTGGAGGCTGTTCTCCGATTGGGATGAAGAAGCCATATCCTGAGTTTATACATCAAACAGCCATGGATTATCCTTTTATTTATGTCAGTGCCGGTGTTAGAGGTCTTCAGCTTAAAATAGATCCAAAAGATTTGGTCAATTTTCAAAAAATAAATGTGAGCGATATTATAGAATAGAGATAATATAAATATATAATAATCAATAAAGCGGATATCGTTTTAGACTGCTGCCCGTAATGTTCCAACATTACGGGCAGCAGTTGTTTTTGATATGTTCAATTAATTGTGATAAACAATTATTGATGCTTAGTTCATTAAATAAAGTGTTTTAGAAAACATATTTAAAATTAAAAAAAATCAATGAAGCAAAAGAAATTAATCTTTTCTCTTGTAAGAATGTTATAAAATCAAGTCTTAATAAATATTTGAGATAAAGCTTTTAATAATAAACAATAGCGTTCTTATGGCAACAATTAATCAAAAAAATCAAATCTGGGATGAACAGGGGAAGATTAAACCCGATGCTCCCAAGTGGGCTGCTTACAGAAAGTCAATGATTGGTGAATTTCCTTCTCCTTTTAAAATGGAGGATGATCCTCTTGCCAAAAATATGATGAAATTTATAAAAGAAATTGATGACTTAAGGCCTGAACCGGGAGGACCTGCTTATTTAGGCGATAATTCGGCATTGACCTATACATATCCTAATATAAAAGATAAGGAGTTTCCTCAGAAATCAGAATCTTTGGACCAGGTAATAAAAGATGCTGTTTCATTGTTTGATGGAATGCCTAATGTTGCCAGTCCATTGACAATGGCGAATGTTTGGCCTCAGCCAAATGTGGCAAGCATAGTAGCCTCTACTTTGCCATTGATGTATATGCCAAATATCATTGAGGGAGAATATGCATGGAATGTACATAAAGCAGAATTGGAAAGCGCAGGAATGCTCGCCGGACTTTTTGATTGGGCGCCAACTAAAGCCGGTTGTATTTATACTTATGGAGGAAGCGGCTGTTGGCTTTATGGTCTTAAATATGCACTTACAAGAGTGCTTCCCGATTCAAGAAATAAGGGAATAAGAGTCGATGGAAAAGTGATAGTATCGGCACAATCACATTATTGCAGGGAAAATGCAACAGATTGGACCGGAATAGGTATGGATAATATAGTGCTTATACCTACTGATCCTATGACAAATCAAATGGAGTTGGGAGCATTGGAGGCTACATTGAAAGAATTCCACGAAAAGAAAATCCCTGTTATAGAAGTCGTTTGCACAATGGGAACAACTGATGCCAGTGTTTTTGACCCTATAGCTCGGATAAGAGAGTTAATGGACAAATATCCAAATCCTGATGGCTATGGAAAGGCTTTGCTTTATGCAGATGCTGTTGCCGGTTGGTCGTGGAAGGTTTTTGAAAAATATGACTTTGATGCCAATCCTATGGAATTCTCTGATGAGATAAAGAATATATTGAAGAGAAATCTTTCTCTAATTAGAGGAATCCATCATGCTGATGCCGTTGGTATTGATTTTCATAAATTTGGTTGGTCGCCTTATGTAAGCAGCTGCTTTTTATATAGGGATGCTGCGGAGTTCGAGACAATAATGAGAAGAGGTAATTATGCTTACCTTCAGGAGGTGACGCCTTATAACCCTATGTATTATACTTTGGAAGTTTCAAGAAGTGCTGCCGGTTCTTTGGCTGGTTGGGCAACTATGAAATATTTGGGAATTGAGGGCTTGCAGTCTATTTTAGGTGGAATACTTGAGGTTAGATATTATATGGATTCCATTATTAATGCCGCTCCTGAAATGGCAAACTGTGATCCTGATAACAGCGGATTTATCTCTTTGTTTAGAATATATCCTAAAGGAATGGATGGTAAAAATCAATTCAGCAAAGAATTGAATGATCCTAATCATCGTTCCGACCTTCTTAAATATAATGCTTTTACACAGGCAATAGGAGAGAAACTGTTTAACTGGTATGTTTCTGGTAAAAAAGTAAATGATAAGTTTACTCCTCACATGGCATATAGTACAGGCTTTAGAAATGCATCTTATAACGAGGATGGTAAAGATGCCGAGGCAGTCGTTTATGCATTAAAGGTCTATCCGATGAATGTGTTCGTAACGCCTGACGTTCTTGATCATGTAAAAGATTGTATTTTGGCTGCAAGAGATGAGGTGGAAAAGGAACTTATATCTTACTAAGGATGGCATTATTATTCCAGCCGTACCATTCTGACCTAAACAATGGTTAAACATATAATTGTAGGCTACATTTAGATCCGAATAATAATAATTTGTTAATTGTAAAAAAATTTGTGGAAATTTTCAGTCAGTAATGAAAAAAGGAATCGTAATAAAGTAAATTTGGATATACGGATAGGTTTATCGGAAGAATAACATTTTGTTATTAAACATGGACATAAGAGTAATAAAGAGAAAGCCGGAAAAGAGATCAGTTTCTTTTCCGGCTTTAATCATAATTTATAAGATGATTTTACTCAAATTTTGATAAATGACCTTTTGTTAATCATTCATTGAAAGAAGAAGTTCCTGATTATTTCTTGTTGTCTCCATTCTCTTGCAAATAAAATTCATAGCTTCAATGGAATTCATATCTGAAAGGTAACGTCTAAGAATCCACATTCTATTTAAAGTGTCTTTATCAAGAAGAAGATCATCGCGACGAGTGCTTGAAGCAAGAATATCAACAGCAGGGAATATTCTTTTGTTTGATAATTTCCTGTCAAGTTGCAATTCCATATTACCTGTACCTTTAAACTCTTCAAATATAACCTCATCCATTTTAGAGCCTGTTTCTATCAGTGCAGTGGCAATGATTGTTAAGCTGCCGCCGTTTTCAATATTTCTGGCAGCTCCAAAAAATCTTTTTGGCTTTTGCAGAGCGTTTGCATCGACACCTCCGGAAAGGACTTTGCCCGATGCAGGAGAAACAGTATTGAAAGCACGGGCAAGTCTTGTGATTGAGTCAAGAAGAATAACAACATCATGTCCGCATTCGGTCATTCTTTTAGCTTTTTCAAGAACTATATCGGCTACTTTCACATGCTTTTCTGCAGGTTCGTCAAAGGTTGAGGAAATAACCTCTGCATTAACGCTCCTTGCCATGTCGGTAACCTCTTCCGGGCGCTCATCAATAAGAAGAATAATCATATAAACTTCAGGATGATTTGCAGAAATTGCATTTGCAATGTCTTTTAAAAGAACTGTTTTACCAGTTTTTGGAGGGGCAACAATTAAAGCACGTTGTCCTTTGCCAATAGGTGAGAACATATCAACAACTCTTGTAGAGAGTGTGTCGTTATAACCTTTGGTAAGATTGAATTTTTCTTCAGGGAAAAGTGGTGTAAGATGTTCAAAAGGGACTCTGTCTCTTACATACTCCGGAGTACGTCCATTGATTTTCTCAACCTTAACAAGAGGGAAGAATCTTTCTCCCTCTTTAGGAGGACGTATAGGACCCTCGACAACATCGCCTGTTTTAAGACCGAACAATTTTATCTGTGACTGAGAAACATAAATATCATCAGGGGAAGTAAAATAGTTGTAGTCAGGAGAACGAAGAAAACCATAGCCGTCACTTAAAATCTCAAGCACGCCAGATCCGTTAAGAATTCCTTCGAAATCGTAAGGCTTTTCTTTCTCTTTAACAACAATGTCGTTTTGAGTTTTATTGTCCATTCTTGAAAGACGGTCGTTTCTGTCATTTCTGTCAAAGCGATCATTTATTCTTTCAATTCTTTCATTCGAACGGTCATTTCTGTCAATCTGTCTGTCAGTGCGGTCAGTAGATCTTTCAATGCGCTCATTTCTTTCAAACCTTTCGATTTTCTCATCTCTCAGCTCTGATTTGTCATTGCTTTGGACATCTTTATTGGAAGAGATGCGATTGTCATTTCTAATATCCCTTTGATGCTGTTGAGAACGGCGGTTATTTAAAATAGGTTTGTTTTTGAGAGGAAAGAAAGACTGAAATGCTTGTTTGTTTTGTTCAATGATTTTTTCATCAATAAGTTTCTCTTCTGTATCAGAAGCTGAAACGTCATCAGTCTTGTCTTTAATAGATTGAGAAGCTTCATCTTCAATAGAATGTCTGAAATTTGTTTTAGATTTCTGCTGTTGAAGATTGTTTGATTCGTTGATGTCGTCTGAGACATTTAAATCATTATTTACTCGTGCTGTAGAAATTTTTGAAGCATCAAGTGGTTTTGTTTTTTCAGTTTCAGATTTTGGTGCTGCAATAATCTGCTTCTGAGAATTCTCAGGCTTCGTTGTTGCATTGTCAAACTCAGTCTTTTTAATTACTTTGTCTTTTTTGATTGGAGCACTTTTTAAATTATCGGCAACCTTTGCAGAAGAAACCTCCGGTAAGTCTGATTTCTTTTTAGGACCACGCTTTTTTACTGTTTCCACTTTATTATCTTTCAAAGAAGCTTTCTCTGGTGATTGTTTCTTTGTATCGGAAGAAACAGGCTTGGCAATTTTTTTATCTTTTACCGATTCTCGTTTTTTTCTTGCCGGTTTTTCAGGGCTTTCTTTTTCCGAAGCTATTTTCTGACCTGCTAAATCAATTGCTTGCTGATCAAGAATTTTGTAAACCAATTCTTCTTTAGCTAAAGAATCGATTTTTTTTATACCCATCTCTTTAGCAATCTGCTTTAATCCAGATAGTTCTTTCTCGTTTAATTCTAATATGTTATACATTGATTTAGGAAATGTAAATTTTCAATTCAGATTTTTTACTACTAGACAATTAATATTCAAACAAGAGTCAAGGAACTCTTAACTGTTTAAAAATAATAACGATAAAAAAAGGATTTACGTGTTTTAATAATTGAGAAGTAATTTTACCCAATGGAAGGGCCTTAGTATTTATTGCAAAAATAGCATTCTTTTTTATATTTTGAAATAAAGTAATACAAATTTATTGTAAAATGAGATTTAATTTTTCAATTATACCTCTTTATCAAATAACAGAAAAACCATTTTGCATTCTCAAAACGCCAATATGTTTTATTAAGGAAACAAGTTGCTTTTTCAAGAGACTGCACACATATTTTTAATAGCGTTTTTTGTTTTACATTGTTATAATTTTATTTCAATGTAACCATCAATATATGCTTTGTTTTGGGAGTTACTCTATATCTATTATCAGATCTTTCTCCAACAATCCAAATGATATTATCATCACTAACTAAAAGCCAAGTTTTTTCTTTGTCGGAAATAGAGAACTTGTGATCTGAAAAATAATCGCTTATTTTTTTCATTCCCTTCATTCCAAAAGGAGAGAATTTGTCTCCCAAAATCCAATGCCTCATAATTAGAGGAAATGAGAGAATGTCGGTATCAAAGCAAGCGGTATTTGGATCGGAAGGTGCCTTAAAGTCAGGGAAGTTGTCAAAACTTTCAAAAATCATTTCAACGGGGTAGTCAATTCTAAAGGTATCTTCATTGATAAGAAAAGTCTCCTGTGTTTCATTAACCGACCTCTTGGTAACAATAATCTTGTCCCTGTCTTTTATTACTCTGTAATCCTTTGAATAGAATAGTTTTCCCGAAATTGCATATAGAGAGCTGAAAATGTCATCTATCATTTTTGATGAAATGCCGTAATTTTTAAGAATCTCAAAGATTACAGCCTTTGGATCTGACTCGTTTAGCAGTTTTGGTATATCTATTATAAGATTCTCTCCATCATTTCTTGTGATATTTTCTATTGAATTTTTAATTGCATTTATATAAATGCGTTCAGTCATTTGCAAATTATTTATTGTCTTTACAACAGATTCACAAGCATTTGGATTAATTGATTTCAATAAAGGAATCAATTGAAGCCTGACTTTGTTTCTGGTATATATGTCCTGAAGATTTGTAGAGTCTGTAATGAAATCTATGTTTCTAAAAGAAAGATAATCTTCTATTTCTTTCCTTCCTAAGCATAGAAAAGGACGCACCACTTTATCATTCACTGCATTTATCCCACTTAGCCCGGCAATTCCTGTTCCTCTAAGAAGATTTAAAAAAAATGTTTCAATAGAATCATCCAAATGGTGAGCAATTGCAATTGATTGAGCCATATATTTGTCAATGAGTTTATAAAACCATTCATAACGAAGCTCCCGACATGCCATCTCAATTGAAAGCCCATTTTCAAGGGCATAGGCTTTTGCATCAAAATTTATTTCCTCGAATTTAGCGCTGTGATTTTTAGCCTGCATTCTTGAAAATTCATGATCTCTGGCAGATTCCTCACCTCTAAGATGAAAATTGCAATGAGCGGCTATACAATTATAACCAAGTGTTGATAAAACATCCAATAATGCTACTGAATCAGCACCTCCGCTCAATCCAACTATGATTGGTGCCTCTTTAGTAAACATTTTCTTTTCTTTGATAAACGATTCAACTTTTGATAATAGTGATCTTTCAGGATCCATAATTTGAATTATAAATAGTCAATTTGGAGAGAATAACTTTTTTGCTTTTATAAATTATTAAGGAAAATATTTTCTAAAAATAATTTTCTGTTTCTTAATAAATTATTGTAAAATATTAAGATCATAAATTTATATACTATTGATAAATAATTAATTTGACTTCAAAAATCATTTGATTTAAATAGTTTTGTTTAATGCTATTATTATTCAATAAGATATAAATGTATCCTTTTGTGAATATTCAATATTTTATCGGAATTTTAATTAACAGTAATCATATAATTCAATTAAAACAAGCCTATACTTTAAAGAAACATTTAATCTATAACAATATTCATTGATTTTGGTTCTTCAAAGTTAAATTAAATAGAAATATCCATAAGGATTAAAAAGAAAAATTTTTGAATTTTAAAATAAAACAAATAATTGGATAGAATAATAAATTATTTTTTTACGTCTTTTCACAATTTATGATGTGTTACACATTTAATAACATAAATACATGGTTTTTTGTTGTTTCTTCAAATATCTAACCAACCATTAAAGAACATAATATCCACAAATCATGGTTATTCAAACAAAGATTAAGAGCCCAATAAAGTCATAAAAGTATAATGATATAAAATTATGCAATAAAAAAGACTCTCTCAAGTTGAGTTTTATTACATTTGCAGGAAAAATAAGAAAACACTGCCAAAATGATAAATAAAATCAAGTCGCTTTTAGACCAAATAGATGGTCTGTCTGCTTCTTCTGCTGATGAGATTGAAGCATTAAGAATCAAATATCTTAGCAAAAAAGGTGAAATTTCTCTTCTTATGGCTGACTTTAGGAATGTAGCTTCAGAAGAAAAGAAAGCCGTTGGACAGCTATTGAATGAGTTAAAGGAAAAAACTCTTAATAAGATAAATGACCTTAAGGAACAATATGCTCAACAGGATACTATTGCTCCGGGAATTGATTTAACAAGAACATCTTACCCTGAAGAGGTTGGAACAAGACATCCTTTATCTGTAGTTAAAAATGAAATTGTTGAAATTTTTGGAAGATTAGGCTTTTCAATTGCTGAGGGCCCTGAGGTTGAAGATGACTGGCATGTTTTTGGCGCATTAAATTTTGCCGAAGACCATCCTGCAAGAGATATGCAGGATACATTTTTTATTCAAAGCAATCCGGATATAATACTTCGTACACATACTTCTTCTGTTCAGACCCGTGTTATGGAGAATTCAAAACCTCCAATTAGAATCATTTGTCCGGGAAGAGTTTATAGAAATGAGGCAATTTCTTATCGTGCTCATTGCTTCTTTCATCAAGTTGAGGGATTGTATATTGACAAGAATGTTTCTTTTGCCGACCTTAAACAGGCTCTGCTTTTCTTTGCAAAAGAGATGTTTGGTGCTGATACAAAAATAAGGCTTCGTCCATCTTATTTTCCATTTACCGAGCCATCGGCTGAAATGGATATTTCCTGTAACATCTGCGGTGGAAAAGGTTGTCCTTTCTGCAAATATACAGGTTGGGTTGAAATCTTAGGTTGTGGAATGGTCGATCCGAATGTTCTTGAGGCTTGTGGCATTGACAGCAAGGTTTACAGCGGATATGCATTGGGTATGGGCGTTGAACGTATCACTAATCTTAAATACAGAGTTAAAGATTTAAGAATGTTCTCTGAAAATGACAAACGATTCTTGGACCAGTTTGAGTCAGCTCATTAATGTAATTTTTGTTTATAATAAAACTATATATAGAAAGGTCATCTTTTTGATGACCTTTTTTGTTTTAATAACAATATGGTTAGGCAATATTTTGTCTTTCACAATAAAAAATAAATTTTAGGCTATTGCTTTCTAAGTGAAAAAATAGAATAAAAAGTTATTAACTGCCATACAATAAAAGAAATAATAAACTGAACTGGTTATATATGTCAGTTAGATTTTTTAATTATTGATTATAAATAATCCTTATTTGAGTGAATCATGTCATTTTAATAAATTTGTATCGCTAATTAAATCATATATTTGCACATTAGGGATTGAAATATTATTTGAAATGAAATGTTGAAAATTTAGAAATATCCGTATAACAAGTAAAGGGATAATACTTTCAATAATTAATAGATAAATTTTTTTCAAATAGCTGACTAATAATTGTAAACAGCCAATAATTACATAGCGTAGGTTTTCCTACTAAAAAAACTACAATAGATATGCAAAACGGGTTTAATAATTTATTAGAGCAGAGCATTAAAGAGCATTGGAGCATGCCTGCTTTAACAGACTTTAAAGGCGCTACTCATTTATATAAAGACGTTGCAAGAAAGATTGAGAAAATTCATCTTATTTTTGAAGCAGCGGGAATAAACAAAGACGATAAGATTGCTCTTTGCGGTCGCAATAATGCCAACTGGGCTATATCTTTCTTTGCCATTGTTTCCTATGGAGCAATTGCCGTTCCTATTCTTCATGATTTTAAACCTGACAATATCCATCATATCATTAAACATTCAGATGCAAAGCTTCTTTTTGCAGGTTCAAATGTTTGGGAGAACCTTAATGAATCTTTGATGCAAAATCTCAATGCTGTACTTTCTTTAGAGGACTTTGAGCTTTTTTTGTCAAGATCAGAAAAAATTAATTATACAAGAGAGCATTTAAATGAGCTGTTTGGCAAGAAATTCCCTAACCGTTTTACAGAGAGCGATGTCAATTACTTTAAAGATAAAGAAGAAAAGTTGACATTGATAAATTATACATCAGGCTCTACCGGTTTTTCAAAGGGAGTAATGCTTTCAAATAAAAATATTTGGTCTAACATTCAATTTTGCTTGGACCATTTGAATTTTCTTCTTCCCGGAGACAAGACAATTTCCATGCTTCCTATGGCTCATATGTATGGATTGGCGGTTGAAGTTATACATCCTTTTTGCAAAGGGTGTCATATTCATTTCTTAACCCGCACTCCATCTCCAAAGATCATTATGGATGCATTTTCTCAGATTCAGCCAAAGCTTATTGTTGCTGTTCCATTGATTATAGAGAAAATAATTAAGACAAAGGTTTTCCCTCTTCTTGACAAGCCTTTGGTAAAACTTATGCTTCACGTACCATTTGTTGATCAACAGCTTTTCGGTAAGATTAAAGCCAAACTTCAGGATACTTTTGGAGGCAATCTTCATGAAATGATCATTGGCGGCGCTGCCATCAATAAAGATGTTGAGCAGTTTCTTAGGAAAATTGACTTTCCATATACCGTAGGATACGGAATGACAGAATGTGCTCCTCTTATATCTTATGAAGAGTGTAAAAAGTCAAAACTTTATTCATGCGGAAAGGCTGTCGAGAGAATGCAAATAAAGATTGACTCAAAAGATCCTCAAAATATTGCCGGTGAAATTTACGTTAAAGGTGATAATGTGATGCTTGGCTATTATAAAAATGAGGAGGCTACAAATCTTGTTATTAAAGAGGATGGTTGGATGAACACAGGCGACATGGGTGTCATTGATGAAAATGGTTATCTTTATATTAAAGGCAGAAGCAAAAATATGATTCTTGGACCTTCCGGACAAAATATTTATCCGGAGGAGATAGAAGATCAGTTGAACAACATGCCTTATGTTGCCGAGGCTATTATTGTTGAACAGGGAGGCAAGCTTGTTGCTTTAGTATATCCAGATTTTGAAAATGCCGACAAAGAGGGTATCCCTCATGAAACAATTTCTTTGAAAATGGATGAAAATAGAGCACTTCTTAATCATCAATTACCTTCGTACAGCCAAATATCTCAGATCAAGATAAGATATGAGGAATTTGAGAAGACCCCAAAAAGAAGTATAAAAAGATATTTATATCAATAAATCGGCGATTCACTCATATAAAGAGTGACAGATAATAAATATGAGTTTTTTATAAATGCCTCCATTAAGAAGTTTGCTTATTGGAGGCATTTTATGTTTCTGGTATTTTAAATGAGGTGATTTTAAATTGAGATTATCTTGTTGAAATAAAAATGGAAAAATATGATTAAAAACTTTTTGCAAAAAAATCAGAGGATTGATTTTCCATTTGATATTCCAAGCATTTTATCATTCTAAATAAGTATGTATAATAATCGATTCATAATCCTTGTTATTTGCAAAATATTCCATTTTTAATAATTGTTAGAGGTTGTCCCATTATAAATAAAGAAATAAACTTTTGATAATTCTTTTAATAAAAACACTGTTGATAAGCAAATATTCCAAATGTTTTTTCACAAGTAATTTTCTATTTATTTTATGTCACAAATACTGTTATAAATTTAGATTTTATAGAGTCTCAGATTCAATCACATAAAGAATGGTAGTCATTCCGGAACAGATTTAAACTTCAAGAATAAATATATTAAGCAAAATATCATGATAGAAAAGGTCCAAAAAAGAGATGGCAGAACAGTAGATTTTAACTTTACAAAAATTGAAGAGGCCATAAGAAAAGCAATGGCTCAAACACCTCATGGAATTGATGCTGTTTTAGCTGCAACAATTGCCGAACATGTTGCAAAAAAAGGCTCACAAACTATGAATGTTGAGTCAATTCAAGATGCTGTTGAACTTGAATTAATGAAAAGTTCAAGAAAAGAGGTGGCAAAGGCTTATATTTCTTATAGGAATGCAAGAAGTGTTGCAAGAAGAGCTAAAACAAGGGATATTTTTCTTGAAATTATTGAAGCAAAATCAAATGATGTTACCAGAGAGAATGCGAATATGAACGCAGATACTCCGGCTGGAATGATGATGAAATTTGCAAGTGAAACTACTAAACCTTTTGTGGATGATTATCTGCTTTCTGAAGAGGTAAAAGTTGCCATTAAGAAAGGATATCTGCATATTCATGATAAAGATTATTATCCTACCAAGAGTTTAACTTGTGTTCAGCATCCATTAGATAGAATCCTTTCAAAAGGCTTTACGGCTGGTCATGCTGAATCAAGACCGGCAAAAAGAATTGAAACAGCAAGTATTCAAGGTTGTATCTCTCTTGAAACAGCTCAGAATGAGATGCATGGTGGTCAGGCTATTCCTGCCATAGATTTCTATTTTGCACCTTTTGTAAGAGCTACATTTATCGAAGAATTGAAAGTTCTTTCACAGCTTAATGAATGTTCTTATGAAAATTTATATAATATTCCACTTAACGATTACATTGTTAAAAGTCTTAATGGCTTAGAAGGCGAAGAGAGAATTATCCAACATGCCATGAACCGTACTGTAAGCAGAGTTCATCAAGCTATGGAGGCATTTATTCATAATATGAATACAATCCACTCCAGAGGTGGCAATCAAGTTGTGTTTAGTTCTGTCAATTATGGCACTGATACCTCAGCTGAGGGCCGTTGCGTTATTAGAGAGTTGCTTCATTCAACATATAAAGGGGTAGGAAACAGCGCTACTGCCATATTTCCAATCCAGATATGGAAGAAGAAAAGAGGCGTCAATTACCTTCCACAAGACAAGAACTATGATTTATATCAATTGGCTGCAAAAGTTTCGGCAAGACGCTTCTTCCCAAACTTTTTAAACCTTGATGCAACTTTCAATCAACATGAAAAGTGGAATGAGAACGATCCGAAAAGATATGAGTATGAAACAGCTACAATGGGATGCCGTACCCGTGTATTTGAGAATAGGTTTGGTGAGAAAACATCCATAGGAAGAGGAAACTTGTCTTTCACAACAATTAATATTGTTGGCTTGGCTCTTGAGTCCATGAGCGAAAAAGATCAAGAAAAGAAAATTGAAGTCTTTTTCCTTAGATTGAATGAAATGCTTGATTTGGCTGCACGTCAGCTTCATGAGAGATTTGAATTTCAAAAAACGGCTCTTGCAAAACAATTTCCGCTTCTCATGAGCTGTCTTTGGAATGGTTCTGAAAACCTAAATCCAAACGATACTATTGAATCTGTAATTAATCAGGGGACTTTGGGTATTGGCTTTATCGGACTTGCCGAGGCGCTTATTGCTTTGACAGGAAAGCATCATGGCGAAAGCGAAGAGTCTCAAAAGCTCGGATTGAAGATTGTTTCTTTAATGAAGCAAAGGGCTGATGAATACAGCGAGCGCTATCAGCATAACTACAGCGTCTTGGCAACTCCTGCCGAAGGACTTTCCGGAAGATTCACAAGAATGGATAAGAAAAGATATGGTATTATTGAAGGAATCACCGATAAGGAATATTATACTAATTCAAATCATGTGCCTGTATATTATAAATGCAGTGTAAAACATAAAGCTGAAGTTGAAGCTCCTTATCATGACTTGACAAGAGGCGGCCATATTTTCTATGTTGAGCTTGATGGTGATGCAACTCATAATCCTGAATCGATTTTCAGAGTGGTTGACCTGATGGATAAGCTTAATATGGGATATGGTTCTATTAATCATAATAGAAATCGCTGTTTGGATTGCGGACATGAAGATGCTGTCGATAACCTTGAGGTTTGTCCGGTGTGCGGAAGCAGAAATCTTGATAAACTTCAGCGAATTACAGGATATTTGGTTGGTACTACAGATAGGTGGAACAGTGCTAAATTGGCTGAGCTAAAAGATAGGGTTCAACATTCGTAATATGAATTATAAACAATGAATTTCCTTGCAGAAAGGTTTATAATTAATCATATCTGTTGATGAATACTTAATTGATAAAGTTACCTGCTTTATTTCTGATGTAAAATATTATTTAAGTAATTCTTATATTATTGATATTTTACATCAGATTTTTATTTACATATAATCTGTTTATTATAATAAAAAACAAATCAGCCATTTCGACATACATATCCTTTCATCACGATTTGATAAATATATGGTATTTGCAATCGTAAACAATCTTTTCCTCTAAATATAGACACCGGTTATGGATAACAAAAAAATAGAATCAAATAGCAGTGTAAAAGACAAGAATTTAATTTCTATAATGAAAATTGTAGAAGATACCATTGTTGATGGTCCCGGCTTTAGAGTTTCAATTTATAGTGCCGGATGTAGTCATCATTGCAAAAATTGCCATAATCCCCAATCATGGAATATAAATAATGGAACATTGTATAGCTTGGATAATGTTTTGGAAAGGATACTTTCTACACCGCTAAATGTCACTTTTACCGGAGGAGATCCTTTCTTTCAGATAGATGCATTTACTGTCTTGGCAAAAAAAATTAAACAACAGTCAAATAAAAATATCTGGTGTTATACCGGTTATCTTTTTGAAGATATTTTAAATGATGAAGTTTTAAATAGAATGCTTCCTTTTATCGATGTATTGGTGGATGGACGTTTTGTAGATGAAGAAAAAGATATGGACCTTCTTTTTAGAGGCAGCAAAAACCAAAGAATTATTGATGTAAAAAAGTCTCTTACAGAAAATAATGTTGTAGAGTTTAATTACAATCCGTTCCCTGAATTTTGATTTCTAATAAAAGATATAAATATCACTTTTTTAGTGTAAATTTCCATGAGCAACAGCACGTTTTATCCTTAATATCAGGAAAGCAGCTTAAACACTCACATTCTATTCTGTCATCAATGGTTTTTGCAAATTCACTGTATTCTATAATTCCGGCAGATTTGCATGGATGATACTCCATATTTTTTCTTTTTCTCGCTGTTTGAACCCTGCAATCAATGATACGATATATTAGAGAGTTATCAATATATTTTATATCATAACTGTTAACAGATGAATTATACCTATAATTAAGAGCTTTTTCTAACCCGATTAACCCCGGCTTATCGTCTAATTTTAGAAATTCTTTAATTCTTTTTGCTTCTACAACTGAAAAAATCTTCCAAACTTCACAGTCATAATTCATAGCATTGTCCATTCCAATGCTTTTCTCAACAGCTTGAAACCATACGCCATCCATGGCTATCAGATTTTTTGAGTATATATTAAGCAGCTCAATCAATTGATTCTTCGAAAGAGAATCCAAGATATTATTATCGATCATAAAATTACAATGTGTTTTAATATTTTTTTATTTATTCTTTTACATTAAGATGCCGTTAAACTATAATTGAGTATTTTATTTGGCATGAAATCCTTTAGTGTGTATAACAAGTCTGTTTTATATTTTTATAAAGAGATTTTGTTGTCCGTGTTTTATGGTCTGATATTTTATTATTTTGATTGTCGATTTTGCGATCATAATTATAGAATATTCAAAGTGCCAAATATGTAAACTAAAAAGACTGTTCAAAATAAAAAAATCTTAGGAGAAAATTGAAAAATCGAAGTTAAAAATTGAATTTTCGTAGTGCAAAATTTAAAAGTTATCGGTTATATTTTCCGAAGTTTTGCAATAAGATGGTAATCAGTGGATTATGAGTTCTGTTGAAATGGTATACAAGAAAAAACGGAAGTGCCAATATTGTAAAGTCATGTAATTAAGACAGAAAAATTTAAATGCAGTATCTTTTTTTTAATAAATAATTTCATTTCATTTTTTGATTTCTAAGATTTTCTGCCTTAAGCCTGTAGAATTCCCCTTTTTCTGTATTATTTAATTTTATAAAGGTGTCGGCAAGTCTTGAATTTGCAGTGATATGATTTGGGTTTAACTCTACAGCTTTTAAAAAATCGCTGAGAGCAGCCTCATAGTCACACAATTCATAACGAAGACGTCCTCTGTTGTAAAGAGCTTTAAAATAAACAGGAGAAAGCTCGACAGCCTTGTTTAAACATACTGAGGCTTCATAAAATTGCTTAAGGTCAAGATGTGTAATGCCTTTCCTTATCCAAACATCGGTAAATAATGGGTAAAGTTCAAGAGCTTTGTCAAAGTTTCTAAGAGCGGCAGTCAAGTCTTTAGCTTTTGTAACACATTCATTCCCCATAAGATAATATTCGTGAGCCAAATTTTTTAATTTTATATTTTGCTCAAGCATTTGCTTTTGGAGATTTTTATTTTGTTCTCTTAGAGTATTTATGATATTAAGTTTTCTTCTTATAAGTCTTTTTGCTTCCGGCCTTTCGATTTCGTATTTTGTATGAATTGCAAGAAAGAAATTATCCAATGTGTCTTGAAAATCGCCATGATTAAAAGAATTAACAGTGTCCTTATAATATTTAATGGAATTAGCCTCCTTAAGGCTTTTTTCAATAACGGCTTTATTATTGAATTTTCTGCTAAAATCAATAATAGCCTTGTTTACAAAAATGTCGGAAAGCGATATGTTTTGAAGCAATGCAATGCCATCAATGGAGCGGCATCTTGAAAGGGCAACATAAGTTTGTCCCCCGGCAAATGCCCCGCGACCAAGGTCAATAATTACTTTGTTGAAAGTGAGTCCCTGGCTTTTATGAATAGTAATTGCCCATGCAAGACAGATAGGGAACTGTGTAAATGAGCCAAGAACAATCTCTTCAACACATTTTTTCTCCTCATTGTAGCTGTATTTTATATTTTGCCAAAGTTCTATCTCAACATTCTCTATTGTTCCATCCTCAAGAGCTACGTAAATAACATCTTCCGTTAATTTCTCAATTATTCCAAGAGTGCCATTCACCCATCTTTTATGAAAATCATTTTTTATAAAAATGATTTGAGCTCCTTTTTTAAGTACAAGCTCTTTTTGAGTAGGCAGTGAACTTATAGGAAAATCACCCTTAATAATACCATTGTAAACAAATTCTTCAGAATCAATCTCCTTTAGTTTATTTGAGTTAATATGCTCAACCGAATCTCTTCTTGAAGCAAGAGTAATGCTAAACTCTTCATTATTTGTATTTAATTGGTTTCTTCTGCTGTTAATAATCGATAAGTCATCGTTGGTGACAATATTTGTTCTGACTTTATCAAGAAAGTTGATAAATTTTGGATCATTTTGGCGATAAACTTTCTTCAGTTCAATAGAAACTAATTCTATCTCCTTGAATACATTTGCGCTGAAGAAAAAAGGAGTGGGGTAGGCTCTGTTTAATATCTCTTTTGAATCGGATGGAACCACCGGTTCAAGCTGGAAAACATCGCCGACAAGAAGAATTTGTTTGCCTCCGAAAGGAATCCTTTTGTTACCGGTATATACTCTTAAGATTTTGTCTATGGTATCGATCATATCGGCTCTTACCATAGATATTTCATCAATAATAATCAGGTCAAGCTCTTTTAAAAGTTTTTTTTGCTCCTTTTTGTATTTAAAGAATTTGAAAATACGTCCCTCCAATGTGCTAAGATCCGGATCGTCAGGAAGCATGGGACGAAAAGGCAGTTTGAAAAAAGAGTGAATGGTAACTCCACCTGCATTAATAGCGGCAATACCCGTTGGAGCAAGAACGACAAACTTTTTGTCTGTCGTCTTGCAGATATGTTTTAAAAATGTAGATTTGCCCGTTCCGGCTTTTCCTGTTAAAAATAATGACTGAGAAGTATTGAAGATAAGGTTTTCCAAATCTTGATATTCTCTATTATTTAAATCTATTTCTTGAGCAGCCAACTTTTACCGTTTTATTAGGCTGTAAAGTTAAGTTTTTGTCAAAACATAAGCAATACCAATATAAGGGCAGAAATAAGATTAACAACAACACCGACCGCATAGGTAAGAGAATAGCCTATTGTTGGCAAATCACTGTTAAGTTGGTCGGTAATTGCGCCTAAAGATGGTGTGCTTGTTCTGCTTCCGGCAATACACCCAAGAATTGTAGGGCTGTTGAACTTAAATACATATTTGCCAAGTAATATTCCGGTAATAAGAGGTATTGTTGTAGCGATTGCTCCATACCAAAGGATGCTTATTCCAATCTCTTTAAGGCTGCTTCCAAAACTTGGTGCGGCAGAAATGCCGATAACAGCAACATACATGCTTAATCCAAGTGTTCTCATAAGCCAGACAGAAGCGTCGGGGATGCGACCAAAAGTCGGTTTTTTTGATCTGAGCCATCCTAAAAACAAGCCAACTAAAAGAGTGCCTCCGCTAGTGCCAAGGCTGATTGGAATTTTCCCGGCTTTGATCATTAACGAGCCAAAGAAAATGCCGAAAACTATGCCAAGGCAAAGAAATACAACATCAGTGGTATTTGTGGGCCTGTCAATGTATCCAATATTTTTTGCTGCTCTTTCAACATCGGAGGGGATGCCTGCAACTGTAATCATGTCGCCTGCCATTAGTTCTGTGCCGGGTCTTACCTTAACATTGATGCCACCTCTTGAGAGTTTCTTTATAGAAACTCCATACATATAGTCCATAAGCATCAGTTGAAGAACAGTCTTCCCCGCAAGAGTCTTTTTAGTGATCATTACAGGCAGATTTTCTGCAGAAAAGTTTAGAAGTTCAAAATCTGCTATTTCAGGACCGACAAAATCCTCACTATTCATTGCATATTCTCGGCGTCCACTTAAAACAATATCATCTTCAGGATAAATTAATGAGTCTGGTTTTGCATAGAATATTACATTTTGATGTCTTATCCTTGCCACAAATAAACGGTCTTCGTTGTTTAATAATTTTAGCTCAAGTTCGGATACTTTTCTGCCTTTTTCGGTAAACCACTCATTTGTCACATGATAGGCTCTGAAAGTTACTTGGCGAAGAGCATTAAATATAGCAGGTGAATTGTCAGTTACATGTTGGTCGCCCATAGACTGCTCAATGTCGTGAACCTCTTGTTTGACTTTTTTGAGACCTCCCAAAATTCTTGGACCCACAATTCCGAGGATAAAGGCTGAGCCTGCCGCTCCAAATATATATGTTATTGAATAACATACCGGCACATATCCGATCATTAAATCCTTTTGTTCCTGAGTTAAGCTTGGATTTCCTTGTATGGTTTCTGGAACTATTCCTAAAGCACCCGATATTGTTTGAGAACCTGCAAACAAACCACCTGCCTGACCTGCATTATATCCTGCAATCTTTGCCATTAGGAACACTGATATAAAGCATGCAAAGCAAACAAATAAAGCGAATGTAACCTGTTTTATGCCATTTTTTGCGATAGACTGAAAGAATTGAGGGCCAACGGCATAACCTGTAGTGAAAAGAAATAGAAGGAAAAACGCAGATCGCATAGGACCGGGCACCGACACTCCTGTCTGGCCGACTAACAATCCCACCAAAAGAGCTGCCGCTACCGTTCCCAAAGAGAAAAAACCTACTTTTATTTTCCCTACAATAAATCCTGATCCAACAGCTAAATATACTGCACATTCAGGGTATTTATTCAACACCCCTACAAACCAATCATATATTTCCATTGCAACAAATTAGTAGTTGTCATAAATATCAATCCAATTGTCCAATGCGGTGTTTACCTCTCTTGTCATTCCTGTTGAAATGTCTGAACGCTGCTCGTTTTGTTCAAAATTAAACAACCAAGGCACAAATGCAGGATCGTTCTTTGACAGATGAACAGCATATTGGCGTCTGCTCATATCTCCCTTTTGAGAATCATTGTTGTATCGGTCAACCATTTCTTTGGTCTTTTGAGGGTCTACGTTAAGGTTCATAGTTTTAAGTTATTGATTAATACTTTTTCTCAATTAAGAACAACTCTTTTGTGTAAAAAGTTGAAATTTTACTTTTGTGTTTTTCAATACAATAATTCCTTTATTTTTATTTAATAAAGTGAATGTGTTTATGTGATATTTTATGTATTATAATTATTCAATATGGTACTGAAAATATTGATATAACATAGTCGCTTATTTATGATATTGATAAGTTGTTTTATAATAAATAGAAAAAGCACAGCATGAATATTTAAATTCAATGCTGTGCTTTTTCTTGTTTATCTATATAAAGAATGATCTTTTTTATAAAAGAGCCAATACCTGAATAACAACGATAAGCATTACCAGAGCAATAGGATAAACTGTAGCATAGGCAACTGTTGGCATATTTGTTTTTGTCATAGAGTCGCAGGCAGCCAGACCCGGAGTTGAGGTCATACCTCCTGTAAGAGCGCCAAGCAGGTATAGAATATTCATTTTAAAGACAAAATGAGCTATTAAAGTTGCTATAATCATAGGAATAAGGGTTATTGCACCACCTACAAGAAACAAGGTAATACCGTGCTGCTCAAAAGTTGCTACAATATGTTGACCCGCTGAGGTGCCAACACCTGCAAGGAACATAATTAAACCAAGTTGACGAAGCAGTGTATTTGAATTGCCTGACATTGTCCACATGATAGGACCTGTCTTTCCAATACCGCTTAAGATGATTGCGACAAGAAGAACGCCACCTGTCAGCCCAGGAGAAAAAGATAATCCGTCTCCAAGAGCAATATTTATTTTTCCAAACAAAACACCAAGCACAATACCTGCAGCAATAGGGAAGAAGTTGGTTGAAGAAACAGCCTTGTCATCATTGCCAAAAATATGGGCAATTTCGCTCATTCCATCTTTAGGAGCAGCTATTGTCAACTTGTCGCCAAATTTTAATTTTAAGTCCGGAGATGGCGCAATCTCAATACCAGAACGTCTTACGCGGGTTGCAGTAGCTCCATAATTGCCCAAAAGATTTAGAGAACCAAGAGTTTCATTGACTAATTTAGTGTTTGTCAAAAGAACCTGTTCTATCTCCATCTTGTCGCTCAAAGGAAGATCCTGATTAACCTCAGGACCAATAAGCAATTCGACTCTATCCAATGAATCAACAGTTCCAACAGCTTTTATCATATCGCCATCCATAAGCTTTGTGTTTGGAGTGGGAAGAGTTGGTATATTATTGTGCATAATGCGTGATACATTTACACCGGTCATAGTTCTAATCTTGAGTTCGCCGATAGTTCTGTCAATAACAGCAACGTTTTCAACTCTGAAAACTCTTGTAGAAAGAGCCGGATATTGATTTACCTGCTCACTCTCAAATTTCTTTTCAATAGCGGGGATATTTGCACGCATTAATTTGGGAAGAAGTTTAACAAACAAAATAACACCGATAACTCCAAATGGATAAGCAATACCATAGCCGATAGATGAAAGAGAAGAACCTGTTGCTTCTATAGATGCAGCCAATCCCGGCGTACTTGTTAATGCACCAGCCAACAAACCTGTTACGGTAGCCGAATCTATATCAAAAAGCCATGAACAACCATAAGAAACAAGTCCGGCACTTAAAATAAGAATCACAGTAAGAATGGCTAAATCTCTACCTTTGCTTTTGAATGAATCAAGAAATCCGGGACCTGCTTGAATACCGATTGTGAAGATAAACAAGATCATGCCGAAATTTTGAATATCTGCCGGAATAAGCACTCCGAAGTGACCAAATAGCAATGCAATGAAAATTACTGCAGAAACATCTAATGATACGCCTTTTATTTTTATTGAGCCAAGCATATAACCTAAGGCAACAATAACAAAAAGTGAAAAATAAGAATTTTGGAATAAGTCCATGAGGATATTTTTTATTGTTTTTACTTTCGGGGTGCAAAGATAGGAACGTTTTTTTAACTTATTAATAAAAACTCTATCAAAAGTTTTGTTCAAAGAGGCTGTTAAAATAAGAAATATGGATTATAAGGCTATTGATGCTTAAAATATTTAATAAAAATATGTGTATATTAAGACAATTAAGTTTGGATGATTTGTCCGGATTATATATAATTAAGTGTTTGTGTATAATTTTAAATGGCATAATTAGATTTATAAACCTTACTTAACTTTGGATTGAAAAGTAGATAAAGTATCTTTGCAGTCAGGAAAAAGCAAATATTCAATAGCCATAAACTCACTTTATAATAAGATATATTACAAAGGATAAAATAGGGCTCATTTTTACCTTGATTCAAAAAATTAATAATACAAATTTAGGAATAATGGAATGTTGTGAATTTGGAACATGAATTTTGCAGTTCCGAATATCTATTGCGCTAAAACAAAAACAAATATGACAGACAGTAACAGAATACCGTTAGAGGAGGTTGAAAAGGATTTAAGGTTTCTGAAACTTTTATCAAATAATTTTCCCACTATTTCAGATGCAAGCACCGAGATAATAAACCTGGAAGCCATACTTAACCTGCCAAAGGGAACAGAGCATTTTCTTACTGACCTTCATGGAGAATATGAAGCATTTCAGCATGTTTTAAAAAATGCCTCGGGAGTAGTGAGAAGAAAGGTAGAGGACATTTTTGGAAATTCACTTCGTGAATCGGACAAAATGGAACTTTGTACTGTGATTTATTATCCTGAAGAAAAACTTGAGATAGTAAAAAAGGAGGAGAGCAATATCGAGGATTGGTATAGAATTACTCTTCATCAAATTATCGAGGTTGCCAGAATGGTGTCGTCAAAATATTCAAGATCAAAAGTAAGGAAATCACTGCCTTCTGATTTTGCATATATTATTGAGGAACTTCTTCATGAATCTCAGCAGGAACCTGATAAACATGATTATTATAATAGTATTATTAATAGTATTATCAATGTACATCGTGCCGATGAATTTATTATTGCAATTTGCAAGGTTATTCAAAGACTGACAATAGATACACTTCATATTGTAGGTGATATCTATGACAGAGGACCCGGAGCTCATATAATAATGGATACATTATGTGCATATCATGATTTTGATATTCAGTGGGGCAATCATGATGTTTTATGGATGGGAGCAGCTGCCGGCAATATGGCAAATATTGCTAATGTTATAAGAATATCTCTTCGTTATGGCAGTCTTGAGACTTTGGAGGATGGCTATGGAATCAATCTTTTGCCATTGGCAACATTTGCAATGGAGCAATATGGAGATGATGGATGTCATTGTTTTAAATCAAAGATTAATGATGAAGAGGTTTATAAGGATAAGACATTGAAGATGATGGCACAGATGCATAAGGCAATATCCATTGTTCAATTTAAGCTTGAAGGACAGATTATTAACAGACGTCCAGAGTTTGATATGTCATCAAGAAATCTTCTTTCCGACATTAATCTTGAAAAAGGAACTGTAGTGGTTGATGGGGTTGAATATCCATTGAATGATAAAAATTTCCCAACTTTGGATGCATCAAATCCTTATGAACTTACCCAAGAGGAGCAGGATTTAATGGAGAAACTTGTTCATTCATTTAAAAACAGTGAAAAACTTGAAAAGCATATAAGATGTCTTTATTCTAAGGGAAGTTTGTATTTGACAAGAAATTCAAATCTTTTATATCATGCCTCTATACCATTGAACAGCGATGGGAGCTTCAAGACAGTCTCTATACTTGGAAACCAATATAAAGGAAAAGATTTGCTTGATGTTTTGGACAAGTTGATAAGAGTCGCTTATTTTGAAGATTCCGAGAGCGATGTTTATGAATATGCTCTTGATTATATGTGGTATTTATGGTGCGGTGTTGATTCTCCATTATTTAATAAGAGTAAAATGGCAACATTTGAACGCTATTTTATTTCAGATAAGGAGTCACATAAAGAGAAGAAAGGCGAGTATTACCACCTGATTAATGAAGAGAAAGTATGTGATATGATACTTGAAGAGTTTGGACTAAGTCCTCAGCATTCAAGAATTATTAATGGACATATTCCGGTTAAAACAACAAAGGGTGAGACTCCGGTAAGGGCAAATGGTAAACTTCTTGTTATCGATGGTGGCTTTTCGAAAGCTTATCAAAGTGAAACTGGAATTGCGGGTTATACATTAATTTACAATTCACATGGTCTGCTTCTTGTTCAGCATGAACCTTTTCAGTCTGCGGAAGATGCAATCAGCCAAGGTCATGATATCATCTCCACAACAAAAATTCTTGAATTTAATGCTTTAAGAATGAGGGTGAGAGAGACCGACAGAGGTGTTGAACTTGTAGGTCAGATAAAGGATTTGCAAAAATTGCTTGTTGCTTACAGAAGCGGATTGATTAAAGAAAAAAAATAAATAAAAATATCCAATGAAGAAGATTTTTAAAATAACTCTTTTTGTATTGGTTTTTTTGCCATTGAAGAGTTTCTCCAACACTTATTCTTCTGATACTCTTACAGTATTTGAACAGCTTGAAAAGAGTATTCTTGAAGACCTTCGTTTCTTAAAACCTGATATTAGAATTGAAAATGAGCTGCTCTATGATGAAGACGAGTTAAATTCAAATGCCTTTTATGAAACGCTTTTAGAGAGTGCCAATAGTTATTTAGGTACACCTTATCGTTCGGGCGGCAAGACTCCAAAGGGATTTGACTGCTCAGGATTTACTTCTTTTATTTTTTCAAGATTTGGAATTAAATTAAATGAGAGCAGCCGCTCTCAGATTCTTAATGGAAGAAAGATTGAAAAAAAGGATATTCAAAAGGGCGATTTGATTTTCTTTAAAGGAAGAAATTCAAAAGCGAAATCTATTGGTCATGTTGGGATAGTTTCAGATACTACAACATCTGATATAAGTTTTATTCATTCAGCAGTTAAAGGCGGAGTGATTGTAAGTAAAATGTCAGAACCTTATTATGCGGCAAGATATGTAGCTGCTGTAAGAGTAGAACCGTTGATTTTTAGAAACTAAAAAGTGAGGCAATAATTTTAAAAAAATACTATACTGAAGAAACCGATTGATGTTAATAAACTCAGTCGGTTTTTTTATTGAGATTATGTGTTGATAAAAAATTACAACAATATTATATTTTATATGTTGTAAATAGAATCAATTTGAATCATTGATAATATGAGAAAAGCAGCTATTATGAATTTTGTATGGAAATTGTTTTATAAAAATATATTTATTATTCTCATATAAAGAATAAGGATGATAGAATAGTCTATATTTATAGAAAAATTAATAGATAAAGCATATAAACTAATTAAATAGACAATCTTTGAGATATCTGACAAATAAATTGATTGATGGATGAATTAGTGTTTGTTTAATTTGAAAGAGTATTATTTATTATATAAAACAATAATAAATTAAAAAATATGAGTAAATCACTGTCCGCTATTTTTATTAGCGATGAGAATGCTGTAGATTTTGCAGTAAGAGATGTAATTGATGTCGTTGTGGATAATGTAAAAATTGATGATATAGAAGAAATGTATCTCTTGGACGATGCAACGGAAAACTATTATTTAGTAAGTGATCTTGCTGATTATGACAATCTTCGTGACATTGTTCAGCCTTCAATTTCAAAAGATGGTAGTTTGAGCCTATTTGATTTTGATATTCAATTGAAAAATGGAGTAAGTATCTATACTCATGATAATCTTACAGTTGAGGCTGAAGATAAAACTCAACTGTTCAAATTCTTGGATTTTATTTTTAGGGAGTTTCATTTAGATGCACAGAAATGTAAAGAAAAACTTCTTGCAGCTCCGGACGAAGAGGTGGTATTATAAATATTTTTATATTTTTTGATTAGAGATAATGAAACCGCCATAACTGATATCCAACAAAAGGTATATAAATGGCGCATTTGTACATTGGTGTTAAGAATAAGTTATATACAAATAAAATGAAACTTTTTTTGTGTCAGTTGTATTTTATAATTCTTTAATCTTAAGAAATAAACATTGTTTTGGCATGAGCGTTTTAGTGAAGAAAGTAATTTTTTATTTTACTTCAATTAAACGTCATGCCAAAATTTATTTTAAATAATTTACTTTTTAAACTTCTTTTTTCAACTTCATTTTTATTGTTTATAAATTTAAATGTATTTTCTCAGAATGGAGAAAGGTTGTTGAAAGAAAAACTTCCCGAGTTTTATCCTCTGGATTCCATAATTGAACAGTCTTTACCAATAGAAGAACTATGGTGGAAATCATTTGATGATAGATTGCTCGATTCTTTAATGAATGTGGCAATAAGCGGGAATTGGGATATCATTCAAGCTCAAAAAAGAATAATTCAAGCCCGTTCAACAATGCGAAGTGCATATGGTGCATTATTGCCTTCATTTTCCTTGGATGCAGGTTGGCAAAGAAACAAGGCGAGTCAAAATACTACTGGTGTAACTTTAAGCAATGACCCTTTTTCTTCATATTTTTCTGGAACAGTTAATATGAGCTGGGAAATAGATGTTTTTGGCTCAGTATGGCAAACAGCAAGAGAACAAAAAAATCTTTATAAGGCAAGCAAGGCTGATTATTATGCCACAATGGTTTCAATGGCAGCCTCTTTGGGTAGTGCTTATATAAATCTAAGAACGACACAGAAGAGTCTTGAAGTTGTAAGCGCAAATATTATCTCACAAAAGGAGGTTTTAAGAATAACAGAGGCAAGAAATAAAGCAGGTTTAGCCTCAATGCTTGATGTTACTCAAGCTAAATCGACATATTATAATACAAAAGCAGCAATTACATCCTATCAAATAGCAGAGCAAACATATATAAACAGCATAGCTATCTTATTAGGTACTCTTCCTTCAAATATTTCACCTATATTATCCCAAATAGCTCCGTTGCCACAAGGAGATAGACTTGTGCCGGTAGATATTCCTGCTTCTTTACTTAGACAAAGACCTGATGTGAAGGCTGCAGAATATCAGGTTAATGCTAAAGCTGCAGCATTAGGGGCAAGCAAAGCAGATTGGCTTCCTCAGTTTTTTATTACCGGAGAAATAGGATTTGTTTCTCATGATATGGACCATCTTTTTAAAGAAAAATCGTTAGTCTGGCAAATAGCTCCTGTAATGAAATGGACAATTTTTAATGGCGGACAACGGTTTAATGGTGTTGTTTCGGCAAAAGCTGCCCTTGAGAGTAGTGTGGCTAATTACAACTTGGTAGTATTGACTGCTCTTCAGGAAGTTGAAAATGCAATCATTTCATATAATCTTTCATCTAAGGAAAATCTTGAACTAAAAACTGCTGTAAGTGAAGGTGTCAAGTCTTTTGAATTGGCGTTGGATTTATATAAACAAGGTCTTTCTGCATTTATCAATGTTTTAAATGCTCAACAATCCCTTCTTGCTTATCAAACATCCTATGTCTCTTCACAAGGAAGTAAATTATTATACCTTATTCAATTGTATCAAGCTCTTGGCGGAGGGTGGACTATTGATAAAGAATAATAGAATAATTTGAAAATAAAAATTACGGCTTATGAAAAATATTTTTCCAATATCAATATCAAGTATTTTGATAATTGTCATTAGTGTATTACTTCTTTATTCCTGTAAAAAAAAAGATGCTGATAGGTCTATGGAAGGAGAAATTCCTGTTGAGGTTGCTTTGCCAATAGTTATGGATGTTATGCTTACTGAAACTTATCCTGGTTATCTTCAGGCATTTCAAACAGCTAATCTTGTAGCAAGGGTTTCTGGTAATTTAGAGAAAATACTTTATCAACCGGGTGACTATGTCAGTCAAGGGACACTTTTGTTTATTATAGAAACTACTACTTATCAAGATAATGTCACACAGGCAGAGGCTGCTTTAAATGAAGCTCAGGCAACTTTAGATTATAATAAAGCTACTTATGAAAGAACAGCCGAGGCATTTAAATCAAATGCAGTTTCTGAAATTTCTGTAATACAGACAAAGGCAAATTACGACCAATCTTTGGCTGCATTGAAAAATGCAAAGGCTTCGCTTGAGACAGCAAAAACAAACTTGGATTATTGTTATGTAAAGGCCCCGTTTGCGGGAAGGGTATCAAAAAATAATTATGACATAGGAAATTTCCTAAATGGTAATTCCTCTCCAACTTTGGCTGCAATTTACCAGGATGATAAGGTGTATGTAAACTTTAGTGTTTCTGATAATCAATATTTGAGCCTTGCAATAAAAAATAATAAAACAGATGTTTTTGGAGAGTATAAAGAATTGACAATTCTTCCAAATGCTGAGACTAATATATCATCCTATAAAGCTCAAATAGACTATTTTGCTCCTAATATTGAGCTATCTACAGGTACTATAAATATGCGGGGAGTAATTGAGAATAAAGATGGGCTGCTTCGTGATGGACTATATGTGAAAGTCGTTTTTCCATATAAAAAGGTAACTAATGCAATTGTTATTCCTGACGCTTCGATAGGAACCGACCAATTAGGAAATTATGTATATATAGTTAATGACTCTTCAAAGGTTGTTCAAAAAAGAGTTGATATTGGACAGCTTATAGATGAGAATAATAGAATTATTAATTCCGGAATTGCTACAAATGATAAATATGTAACTACAGCTCTTTTGAAAGTGAGGTCGGGAATGAGTGTTAAGCCAGTTATGCTTTCCTCCAAAGATGAAAAGCATGGAAAATAATTGAATTACAGAGATTAAATTAAACGACTTAAATAATAAACTAAATATTTGAAAGAGTGTGAAAAATAATTCATTTACACGGTTTTTTATTGAACATCCAATTTTTTCGACAGTTTTGTCGTTGTTGGCTGTTTTGGCAGGATTGTTCTCTCTTCTCTCATTACCTATAGCTCAATATCCAAGTATCACACCTCCTACAGTTCATGTTTCAGCAACTTATCCTGGAGCAGATCCATCATTAGTAGCCAATACAATAGGCTCTCCAATAGAAGAAGCAATAAATGGAGTAGAGGATATGATATATATGAGTTCTACTTCCGGACAAGGAAGCTATTCCCTGACAATTACTTTCAATGTTGGAACTGATATTGATATGGCTGCCATAAATGTGCAAAACAAGTTAAATACAGTAACGAATACTTTGCCAAGCTCTGTTATTCAACAAGGGGTAACTGTCACTAAATCAGCCTCTAATATGTTGCTTATATTTAATCTTTTATCAAAAGATTCAATATATAATGATTTATATTTAGCCAATTATGCAACATTGAATATCGTTAATGAATTGGCTCGAGTAAAAGGTGTCGGTCAAGTCCAGGCAATGGGTGCAGGCAATTATAGTATTAGAATATGGATGGATCCTGAGATTTTAAGAATAAGACAGGTCTCTGCTTCTGATGTTTATTCTGCAATTTCTTCTCAGAATGTCAGCTCGACTGCTGGTTCGGTAGGACAGCCTCCGACCGATAAGAAAATAATGTTTGAATATACTCTTGTCTCGCAGGGACAACTTAAAGATGTCTCTCAATTTGAAAACATTATCATCCGTTCTTCTGAAACAGGAGAGTATCTTAGATTAAAGGATATAGCTCAGGTTGAATTAGGCAGTGTGAGCTATGGAGAAATTTCAACTTATATGGGACAGCAAACTGCTCTTGTAGCAGTAAGTCAGTTGCCCGGTGCAAATGCTTTGGATGTTGCAGAGGCTTCAATAAGCAAAATGGAAGAACTTGCTAAATATCTTCCTGAAAATGTTTATTATAAAGTGACACTAAATACTACTGATTTTATTGTAGATTCCATAAAAGAGGTTGTTATTACATTTTTTGAAACTTTGATTCTTGTAATTATAGTAATACTTTTCTTCCTGCAGAATTGGAGGGCTGTAATTATACCGACAATAACCATACCTGTATCTTTAATTGCCACTTTTGCCGTTATGGCGATGCTTGGCTTTTCTATCAATCTATTAACACTTTTCGGATTAATACTTTCTATAGCCATCGTTGTAGATGATGCAATTGTCGTTGTTGAAAATGCTGTTAGGTTAATGGAGGAGGAGAAAAAGGATGTTAAACTTGCTGTTGAACAAGCTATCTCAGAATTAGTCGGTCCTATTATTGCAATTGATCTTTGTATGATGGCTGTATTTGTTCCGACCTCTTTTATCAGTGGTATTACAGGAGAGTTAATAAAACAATTTGCTCTTACAATTGCAGCATCTACAATAATCTCAGGATTTGTTTCCCTAACATTAACTCCGGCTTTATGCGCATTATTTCTCAAAGTAGAACAACCAAGTAAATTTTTCTTGTTTGAATGGTTTAATAAAGGATATGATAAATTTAAAGTATTCTATAACAAATCGATGACATATTTGCTTGCCCATTCTTATATTGCAATGGCTGCATTTGTTATTCTTGCTGCTATCGCACTTTGGAGATATACAAAATTACCAACAACTTTCTTGCCGACTGAAGACCAAGGATATTTTATGGTAATGGTTCAGCTTCCAAATGCTTCTTCAACAAATAGAACAGCAGAAGTTCTGCAAATTGTAGGCAATCAATTCTTAAAGAATATGCCCGAGGTTGATGCTTATCTTACTATTGCCGGCTTTAGTATGATGGGAGGCGGAGGAAGTAATTCGGGAATGATATGGGTTATTCTAAAAAACTGGAATGAAAGGAAAGGAAAGAATCAGACTGCAATGAGTCTTGTAAACAAACTAAATAAGGAAGCTTATATTGCAGTTCCGGAAGCTACTGTCTATGCAATAAATCCTCCTGCTATTCCGGGTTTAGGTTCTTCCGGTGGTTTAACAGTTGAACTGGAAGATATAGGTAGTCTTGGGACACAGGCTCTTTATGAGGCTTATCTAACTTTACTTGAAAATGTGAAGTCGGAACCATCTATTTTAAGTATTAATTCTTTCTATAGCCCCGATGTTCCTCAATATATGTTGAATATAGATAGGGACAAAATAAGACTTCTTGGTTTAACCTATGAACAAGTTGCTTCAACCTTATCCTATTATTTAGGAACTGCATATATAAATGACTTTTATGAATTTGGAAGAGTATATCATGTGGTTTTGGGAGGAGCAACAAATTCAAGAGCTACAATAGAAGATATTCTCAAAGTAAGTATATTAAACTCAAATAATCAGATGGTGCCTTTATCTGCTTTCTTAACATTTGAAAGTCAGACTGCGCCTGCTTCAATAAGTAGGTATAATCTTTATACTGCAGCTTCGATTGATGTAAATGTCGCTCCAAATTCAAGTTCCGGAGTAGTAATTAATGCAATGGAAGAATTAATTGAGAAAGAATTAGGTAATAATTATGGATATCAATGGACAGGAACTGCTTATCAAGAAAAGCAGTCTGGAAGTTCAATGGGAATGATCTTTATTTTAGCTTTCTTGGTTGTATTTCTCGTTTTGGCTGCTCAATATGAATCTTGGACAAGTCCTATAGCAGTAATATTAAGTGTTCCTTTTGCTGTAATGGGAATAGTTTTAGGGTGCTTGTTATGGGGATTGCCAGTAAGTGTTTATACTCAAATAGGATTAATCCTTTTAATAGCATTATCAGCAAAAAATTCTATTCTTATTGTAGCCTTTGCCCGTCAAAATAGAATGGAAGGAGTTTCACTTCGTCAAGCTGCATTAGATGGAGGTAATGTTAGACTTCGTCCAATCTTAATGACATCCTTTGCTTTTGTATTCGGAGTTATGCCTTTAATGTTTGCTTCCGGAGCAGGCGCAGAAAGTAGAATCTCTTTAGGTGTTGCAGTAGTATTTGGAATGGCTGTCAATGGGCTTTTGGGTACTATGTTTGTTCCAAATTTCTATGAACAGATGCAATGGGTGGAGGAGCATGTGCTTCAACGTTCTAAATGGAATCGATTAAAAGCTCAGTTTGTTTCAAAGAAAACTGATGATGTAGCTTTTAATAATTCAAAGAATACAGAAAAAACTGAAAATTCTGACAAAACAGATGCCCATGATGGGGTAAGTTGATTATAAAAATCAATTTCGCTTTTTTTAAAATTTTTAGATTGTGTTTATAATGATGGTTAGAATAATGTTTTTTTTAATGGAAATAACACCGGGTAAACAGATCTCTTTATAGAGAGATGTAGGAGTAATATTTCTTTTAATTAAAATAAAAAACTAAACAAAAAGAAAGACCCACATCTTTGTATTATTCGATAATGAATCAATTCAAAAATGTGGGTTATTTTATATTAATGCAATTATATCAATTAGAAATATGGATAGTCATAAAAAGATTTTAATTATCTTTTTTATTTTCTGCTATTGTTATAGTTCCGCTCTCCCTTATTTGAATCATATCTTGATTTGTCATAATAGCATTAACAGACATCTCTTTCCAGTTAACAATGTAAACCATACTTACTTTAGGAGTGCTCCAAAAATAGCAAATATCATTTTCACATATTCTGAAAGAGGATATCTTTAAAACTTTCATTTGGTTTATTCTTGAAGGATGGTGATTTAAATCAGCTACTGTACAGATACTTTCCATCATATTATTTTCAAGATAAGTAATATCATACTCAACACCATTAAAACTGAAATGATATTTTTGATTTAATACAGGAGATAGATTTTCCATATTCTTAAGTGTTTAATTTGTAAAAATTTAATTATTTTCTTTTCCTGAGAGCTTTATATAAATGTCAAAATAAACAAACTTATCGTTAGATATAGAAGTCATTTTTATATCCGAAAGCTTTCTTTTAATAAACAATTAATTCTTGCTCTTGTTCTTGTTTGATAAAAGTTCTCATCTAATGATTTAAAAAACTGTTCTTATTTGGTAACATGGAATAGAAATGTTATTTTATAAAATATTTAAGTGTATTTTACAATAATCCCATGATTAGAAACTGGCAGTATTATTAAAAGATAAAATCACAAATCCTCTTAATTAAAAATCGCTTCTAATAGAAATAAATAATCCGGTTAATAGTGATTTGTTTCAATAGAAATGCATTTATTGGCTAATAAAATCTCTTTGTGAGGGCTTAAAAGTAAAAATTCTAACTTAAGAAGGCATTAATAGTATCTCAATAATATGATTCTTTGATTAAATTTGTTTCACTGACACTTTAGAGTTAAAAAGGTAGTTGTGTGCAAATCAAACCCGGAAGTTGATTTATAAGAACCAGAGATTGTTAGAATTGAAAATGTAATTGCATACAGAATAATCATATTAATTTGTCTAAAGTTGATAAATCCAATATCAGGTATATAAATGGCGCATTAGTACCTTAGTGTTAAAAAATAAGTTATATACAAATGAAATCGCCATAACTCACTTAAAGATGAGATACTCGACAAAAGGTATATAAATGGCACATTTGTACCTTAGTGTTAAAAAAATAAGTTATATACAAATGAAATTTATAGATAAAAAGAAATTTATTGTCATTTCGATTGCTGCACTCATTGTAACAATTCTTGTAAATTTTCCAAATATATTTAATTCATTCTATACGGGTGATGATTTTATGAAAAACGGTATGCATGAATTTGAAAAGTTCAAGAAACCGCACCCTGAATTTAAATTTGATTTCCAGATTTTTCAGTTCCTATGGTATTATATTTTTTCTTTTATTCTTTTGATTATAACTTCCAACAAGAAATATTTTAAAACAAAAAATAGCTCCTCGGATTTTTTTGTTCCATTTGTTCATATAATTATCATTGTAGTAATATTTTATGTATTGGAAAGCATGATTTTTAAATACTTTTTCGGTCCTCATGATTTTCCGTTTAAAAGACGCTTTGATGCTATTCTTTTTAGCAGATATCTTTTTGTTGTAGTTGTTTCTTTTCTAACAGGTCTTTTAATGAAGATTTTTGAGGAGCAGAATACAATTGAAATTGAAAACGAGAAACTTAAATCTGAAAACCTTCAAATAAGATATAATGCATTAACAAATCAAATGAATCCTCATTTCTTTTTTAATTCACTAAACTCTTTAAAATATCTGCTCCTTGAAAATGAAGCAGATAAAAGTATCAAGTATATAGATGAGCTCTCAACTGTTTTTAGATATATTCTTCAGTCATCAAAAAAAGAATTGGTAGCACTTTCCGATGAACTTGAATTTTTAAAAGCATATACTTTTCTCCTTGAAATTCGTTTTGAGAGTAAAATTAGAATTGATGTACATATTCCTGAAGATATGCGTAATTGTAAAGTCCCTGTTTTAACGCTTCAGCCGCTGGTTGAGAATGCTATTAATCACAATACTTGTACTCTCAACAAACCTCTTTATATTCTCATCAGAATGCAGGGGGATTTGCTTGAAGTGTCCAACAATTTAAATCCAAAATTAAGAAATGAGAGCGGTTCCGGTATTGGTCTTGATAATCTTAATAATCGTTTTATACTACTGTTAAATAAAGAGATTAGGGTTAATAAAGATTCCAATAACTTCAGTGTATTGCTGCCTTTAAAAGGACCTGTTTCTTAACATTTAACCACAATAAATGTACAATAAAGAGTGCAAAATCGAACGCTTAAAGATGTATTCATTAATATTTAAACTTTTTGATGTCTCCCTTGTCAAACATTAACAAGGTCTCGAAATGTCAGTAAAGTTTTTAATATACTAATTACAATTTATTGTCTAAAACCGAGCAGCTTTTAAAGAAAGTGTCATGCTTAGAATATAAAACAGCGGCTTAAATTAATAGAAATATAATATCAATATAGTATCACCATACATCACATTTAGAAGATATAACCTAAAACGTATTTTTAAATGGTAAGTTTATTGTATGGCGCTAAAATTTAAAATTATACATTAAATGAAAATCCTTATTATTGAAGACGAATTGCCTGCAGTTAGGACATTAAAAAAAATGATTCTTGATATTCCGGAATTGGAGGCTGAAATTGTAGCTATCACCGATACTGTTGAATCTACAATTGATTGGTTAAAATCAAATCCCTCGCCCGAATTAGTATTTATGGATATACACTTACCTGATGGCTTATCTTTTGATATTTTTAATACAGTACAAATTAATTGTCCAATAATTTTTACGACAGCTTATGACCAATATGCGATTGAGGCTTTTAAACTTAACAGTATTGATTATATTTTAAAGCCATATAATTTAAAAGATGTCGAGAGAGCTGTAAATAAAATGCTTAATCTTACCTCTTTGCAGTTGGAGACGTATCTTGATTCTCAGACTAAAACTATGAAGAAAGACTTTACAGGAGGCTTTCTTGTTATGCAGTCTGATAGATTCTTAGTTCTTAGAACTGAAGAAATAGCCTATTTTTATACAACCAATGAACGTACTATTGCTTGTACTTTTTCCGGGGTTCAGCATGAAATAGACAAATCTCTTGAAGGAATATCCGATATGATAAATCCCAACGACTTTACAAGGGCAAACCGTCAGTTTATTATTGCGCGTAAAGCAGTCAAGGATGTCGATTTCTGGTTCGGAAGTAGACTTTCTGTAAATCTTGTGGTTAAAGTTCCCGAAAAGATTATAGTCAGCAAGCTTAAAGCATCTAAATTTAAAGAGTGGCTGGTTGTTGGTTAAACATTAATTCAATTTTTACCGTTTACAATTTAATAATAATTTCTTTAATTCGATTTTTATGGTTTCTAATAAATCAGTTTATACAATAATGCGCTCTTTACATCGTGATTTAGGCTTTTTCTTAATTGGACTTATTGTTATATATTCTTTAAGTGGGATTGTTTTGGTTTACAGAAATACAAGTCTTTTGAAAACAGAAAAGAAAATTGAGAAAACTTTAAATCCCAACATGAGTCCTGATGAGCTTTTAAACTCTTTGAAAATTAGAGGCGCGAAAGTTATTTCTAATGAAAATAATTTAATTGAATTTACAAATGGCAGTTATGATGCTACAACAGGTGTAGTTGTTTATAATATTCAAGAGACAATTTTTCCAATGAATAAATTTATATCTCTTCATAAGACAATCGGTACAAGTCCTATGCATTGGATAGCTACTGTTGTTGGAGTAATTCTTTTTTTCTTGGCTATTTCTTCTTTTTGGATGTTTAAACCAAATACAAGACTTTTTAAAAGAGGACTTGTTTTAGCATCGATAGGTGTTGTCTTTACTGCTATAATTATATTTTTTGCTTAAAAAGGCTATTCTGAGTCAATGAATAGATAAAATATTCAGCAGATAACAAATATTAACACAATCGGTAACTTATTACTATGTTGTTGTGATATAAATCGTTGTATATATATTAACCTTTGAATATGGTCTGGGATGAATCTCAGTCCATATTTTATTTTTTAAAGCTATTGTGGAAAACAAATAAAGCAGTACTTTTGTCATCGTCAAACGGGTCTAGCTCAGTTGGTAGAGCACTGGTCTCCAAAACCAGGTGTCGGGAGTTCGAGCCTCTCGACCCGTGCTAAAGAGGTATTATCGGAACATATCCTATAATATCTCTTTTCTATTTAATAATATTTATTAAACCGACCTGAAAAGCAAATTATGAACTTTTAGTAATAATTTTCTAAATATCATGCTTAATAACTAACCCTTTTAAAATAATTGTTTCTCCGCATAATAGATATTTATAAAGAAAGTTTAATAAAGATTTAAATTATATCATATAATTTAAATCATAAATAGTATTCTTATTCCTGTATTATTTATATTTATAAAAGAAAAGGAGTTTTATATTATCCTAAATATTACATCTTCGTTACTAATAGTTATTGCCATGAAATTTTTATTTCCTTTCTTTTTATTTATTCAATTATTTCCTTTCTTATTAAAGGCAGATAATAAAGAGAAGATTTATTCAACAAACGAGTTTCTATGTTCAATGGGTGTTTGCGTTCATATTCAACACGGACAAAATCCTGAAAAACTTGCAGATAATTTAAATTTTATAGGAATAAACAATGTAAGAGACGGCGCAGATAAAAATTATAATGTTGATAATCTGATTTTATTGTGTAAAAAGACCAATTCAAAAGCAGTTATCGGTCCAGGCAGCGGAGCAATAGAAGAAGATATTCCAAAGGTCATGGAAATGGCTAAATCTCTTCATAAAGAAAATGCATTGCTTGCCATCGAAGGTCCCAACGAACCAAATAATTTTGGAGGAATAGTATTCAACAATATTCATGGCGGTGAAAATGACAGCTGGCTTCCCGTTGCTGAATTTCAAATAAAATTTTACAATGAAATAAAAAAAGACAAGTTTTTAAAGAAATATCCTGTCTTTGGCATCTCCGAAGTTGGAGCCACTACAGATAATGTAGGTCTTCAGTTCTTGGAAATTCTAAAAGATGGAAAATATCCATTTAAAAAAGGAACGAAATTTGCTGATTTTCTAAATTGCCATAATTATATGTATCATCCTTCTTGGATGGGAATACATCCCAATCAAATATGGAATGCAGCCTCTCCTGAAAACGATTGCAGAGTAGATGGCTTGTACGGTAATCACTGCATCACCTGGAAGAATCATTTTAAAGGGTATGAACCGTCGCAATTAAATCTTGTACCTAAAGTAACTACAGAGACAGGAGTCAGAGTCGGTGATGAAAATAATGAAATTACCGAGCATATCCAGGGGTGTAATTATATGAATCTTTTTCTCGCTCAATTTAAAAGAGGATGGACCTATACTTTTATTTATGAACTGATAGATGATGGTGACGGGGCTTTTGGTTTCTTTAAATCTGATTATATTACCAAACGTTTAAGTGCCGATTATATGCATAATTTCACTTCAATTCTAAAAAGTGAAAAATCAGGCAATATTTCTGTAAAGATTCCAAAGTTTTACGTGACAAATGTATCTGATCAAATTCATTATCTTTTGCTTTCAAATGACAAAAACTTTTTCTTGATTATTTGGGGTGAAAAGACAGCAGGAGAGGAGGAAGCAAAAATCTCTTTCGATAAGAATATTAAATCTATAAATATCTATGACCCCACAAAAGGCGTTGAGATGCTTAATACTGAAAAGAATATTAAGAATATTAGTGTTGTCATATCGGACCATCCGATAATATTGAAGATTTCTAACCTCTAAAGGAATAAAAATTAGAGAGAGATAATTTACCCGAAGCTGAAAAACCAATAAGATGTATATTATGAGTACATAAATTTCTTAGTGTCAAAGAATATAAGATGTATAAATGAAATCGCCATGACCCATACAAAGGTGAGATATCCGACAAACCGTATATGAATGGTGCATTTGTACATTCGTGTAAATAATAAATTATATATAAAAGAAATTAACCGCTCCCAAAAGAAGCGGTTAATTGTTTTTAAATACCGGAAATACCGGTAAAAATGCTTTGAGTTAAAAAATTCAAGAATTTCTTGAAGCTTTAGATTTGAATGACAGAGATTGATGACTTATACATAAGGATATATAAATCAGGGAGTCATAAAAATACGTACTCAAAGCATCCCAAATATAATCAAAAGAAGAGCTATAATAAAATTTTTATCTAAATAAAAGCTATTTATTAATCTCCTCCATTATTTCAAGAGAGGAGGTAGGAAAGTTTTTAGAGAGATAATTCTTAATATATTCCAACGAATCAGCCTCTATAATACTATCTCCTTTTGGATATTTATTATATATAACCTTATAAAGATTTATTCCTTTGTTTTTTAAAACTTCAAAATTCAGTAGGGTGTGATTCAGGCTTCCAAGTCTTGAACCGGTAACAAATATTAAAGGATAGTTATGTTTCTTGATATAGTCAATAGTTAGAAAATCTTCAGTAACAGGAACCATTAATCCTCCCGCACCTTCCAATAAGACTACATCATATCTTTTCTCAAGTTCTTTTGTGGCATCTTCAATAGCAGAAATATCCACAGGTTTTTTATCGATTCTTGCTGCAAGGTGAGGAGAGCAAGGATATGAGAAAATCTGAGGAGCAGTCAATCCCTCTTTATCATCAACGGTATAATCGATTCCCATTATTTTTCTATGTAAATCAATATCCTCAGAATATCCAACATTTCCTGTTTGTATCATCTTTTGAGTGATAACATTAACTCCTTTTTTCATTAGCTTCACAGCTACATATCCTGTAGCAATTGTTTTACCTATATTGGTGTCTATTCCTGAAATAAAATATGTTCCCTTCATTTGTATATAATTAAATTTTTAGATTCTGTTTGTTTTCAAAATAAGTTATTTAGATTCTTTCTTTAGTCTTGCAACAAAATAGGCAGGAATATAAGTAAGGGTAACCATGTCACGGCATTTATATTCCGAATTGTATTTATTGTAGAAGTCCAGAAGGTTTTCTTTGTTCCATTTAAAATTTGTTATTCCTGTTACACCTGTTTGTCTTAAATGATTTAAAACATCGTATGGGGTTTTAAAATGAAGCCTTATATTCTCATTATTGCTGTAAATTATTTCATAATCCTTTGAAAGAATATTTTCTATTGATTCAAACGATAAGTATTCAAGTCCTATCCCTGTCAGATTTTTTATTTCAATAAAATTGCCAGGTATAAAGGTTGAAAAAGCAAAAAGAGAATTTGTATGCATATTGTTTCTGATTTTTGAACAAAACGACTCAAAATCAGAAAACCACTGAAAAGTTGAGGCTGAGGCAATAATATCAAAATTGTCTTTAAAATCAATCTTTTCCGCATCTCCCGATATAAACTCTATATTGCCTATCTGTTTGATTTGTTCTTCCCAATTAGCAGACAAATCATTGGCAATATATTTTTCCGGATGATATAGGTCATAAATTGCCTGTGTCAATCGTCCTGATCCGCAGCCAATTTCAAGTACACTGTCTGTTTTATCAGTTTTTATATTTCCAATAAGTGAAGCAAGTCTGGACGCTATCATTTGTTGCGCAACCGCACTTTCAGAATAGCTTTTACAAGCCTTGGAAAATCTATTCTTTATAATTGCTTTATTCATATAAGTTTAGATCTAATAAAGGAATTGCAGGAAAATAATGAGACTCATCAACAATGATAGTCTTTTGAGAATTTTCTGACCATCCTTTTTTCTGATTCTCCGGAGTAAATATCAAATCCTTACTGCCAATAACAGCCAAATCCCATTTTCTTTTAGTGATAAATGCTGAAGAATAGTTTTCATAAAGTTCACTAATAAATTTCAGTTCACTTTTCAGTGACTCAATGCTCCTTTTGGGTTTTATATCTATATAGTCTTTAAACGAACTTTTTGAGCCGCACATTCTTCTTTGAAAACGAGCTATATTCTCTTCAGAAATATTATCCAAAGTAGAAAAGAATATATTTTTTGCAATGCCTTTTTCATCGTCAATAGGAAATAAAGTTCCATTTATGGCAATCATTCTTTCCGGGTTTATAGTATCTGCAAAAAGAGATGCAATATAGACACCCAAGGACCAAGCAATTATTGTCTTATTATTATATTTTTTGAATACATCTGTATTTAAAAAAACATCTTGATAATCAAAGCACAAACAAATATCGGAGTTTTTTAATGAATCAAATTTGTTTTTAAACGGTTCAATATCCATTCCCCAGCCACAGAAAAACACAATCAAATTCTCTGCATTGTTATTCTTTAGAAAGACAGTTTGCATACCAAAATTTTAAGTCTATAATGAAATTTTATTTTTTACTCGTATGGAGGAACCAATTGTTTAAGAGCCCTAATCAAAGAATCAATCTGTTTCTCTTCCATATCAGCGCACAATGAGATTCTTAACCTTGCCTTTCCCTCGGAAACTGTTGGAGGTCTTACCGCCATTACCCAAAAGCCAAGTTTCTGGAGTTGTTCGGCTATACTGCACGCTTTAGAGCTCTCTCCAATCATTACAGGGATTATATGCGAAGAACTTATCACCGGCTGAGAAGCACTTTCGATATAAGAATGCATCTTTTGTGAAATCTTTTTCAACCTTTCTCTTCTTTGATCCATAGACGCTATTCTATCCATAATAAACAGGCTCCATGCAAGATTTATAGGTGGCAGAGCTGTCGTGAAAATAAAAGGTCTTACTTTATTTATTAGATATTCATATACACAATTATTGCAAATAATATATGCACCCACTGAAGCTAAAGCCTTACCAAAAGTTCCAATTAAAAAATCGATATCCTTAATTACACCTTTCTCTTCAGCACAACCAAGTCCGTTTTTGCCTCTTACACCTACACCATGAGCTTCATCCAGGTAGATCAAAATATTATTATATGATTTTTTAATCTCTACTAACCTCTCAAGATCGACTTCATCACCGTCCATACTGAATATAGATTCTGTAACAATGATTATTTTCTCATATAAAGAGCTGTTTTCAGCTATAAGTCTGTTTAACTGATCATAATCATTATGTCGATATCTTATGTTTTTTGCCGAGGAAAGCCTAAGCCCATCAATCAAACTTGCATGCGAAAGTTTGTCGGCAAGTATTAGTGTCTTTTCATTACTTACAGCGGGCAGAATACCTTCATTTGCATGAAATCCCGATCCGAAAACAATAGCTTTTTCAGACCCATACAGTGAGGCAAGCTTATTTTCAAGCTCTATATATTCATTTGTGTTTCCTGTAAGAAGTCTTGACGATGAAGAAGTTAATCTTAAATTGTTTTCAAGCGCATATTCTAAAAATTCTCTTCTTAACAATTCATCGCTTCCTAAAGAAAGGTAATCATTCGAACTTAGGTTTACCATTCCCGGTTTTGATAGAATTGAATCGATATCTCTTAACTCTCTGAAATTTCCTTTTTCTTTGAGGATATCCAATTCTTGATTTATTTTATCTAAAAACATTTCACTTTATTTCCTTAACGATTTTTATCAAGCCATTTATTAACTTATCCAGTTCTTCATTTTCAATGATGAAAGGTGGCATAATATATACTAACTTTCCAAAAGGACGCACCCAAATGCCCTCTTCAACAAATCTCTTCTGAAGAACAGCCATATTAACAGGCTTTTTCATTTCAATAACTCCGATTGCTCCAAGTACTCTTACCTCGGCAACTTGCTCAAACTCCTCAGCCTTGGAGAGACCCTCCTTTAGTTTATTCTCGATATGCTTAATCTTAGCTTTCCAGTCATAGCTCAAAAGAAGTTCTATAGAGGCTTTTGCCACAGCACATGCAAGCGGGTTTCCCATAAATGTCGGTCCGTGCATAAATTCAGCCGGATTGCCAGAAGAAATAGTCGAGGCTACATTGTCAGTTGCAAGGGTTGCCGAAAAAGTCATATATCCTCCCGTTAAAGCTTTGCCGATACACATAATATCAGGTGATATATTTGCATATTCACAAGCGAAAAGTTTGCCTGTTCTGCCAAAGCCAGTCGCTATTTCATCAAGAATAAGCAATACTTTATATTTATCACACAATTTTCTTGCCCGGCTGAGAAAGGTTGGATTATAAAATTTCATTCCTCCGGCACCCTGAACTACAGGCTCAAGAATAAACCCTGCAATCTCATCAGCCTTTTCTTTAAAAAGATTTTCAAGTTCATCCATTTGGCTTTCATCCCAAGGTTGATTAAACTTGATATGAGGAGATTCAATAAAATATCTTATAGGAAGAGCACTTCCGAACAAACCATGCATACCGGTTACAGGGTCACATACAGACATTGCATTCCAAGTATCGCCATGATAACCGGAACGTATTGTGACAAAATTTGTCTTGTCTTTTTTTCCCTTAGCCACCCAATATTGAACCGCCATTTTAAGAGCAACCTCCACAGCAACTGAACCCGAATCGGCATAAAATATTTTGTCAAGCTCTTTTGGAACCAACGATAAAATCAACTTTGCCAATTCAACCGCCGGTTTATGAGTAAAGCCGCCAAACATTATATGAGACATTTTTTTTATCTGTTGGTTAACAGCATTATTTAAGACGGGATTATTGTATCCATGAAGAGCCGCCCACCACGAAGACATACCGTCTATAAGCTTTTGCCCATTTTCAAGTGTAATATATACTCCATTCGCCTCTTTAACCTCATATACAGGCAGAGGATTAATAGTAGAAGTATAAGGATGCCATATATGTTTTCTATCAAATTCTATTATATCATTCATATCAAATAAGTTTGTATCCGCATTTATCAATCATTTTCTTGTCCTCTTCAACTTTCGATCCAATAGTAGTAAGCAAGTCGCCGACTATGGCAGAGTTTACCCCGATCATCATAGCTTTCATCTGTGTTTTGCTATCCATATTGCTCCTTCCACCCGCAAAACGAAGAAAAGCCTTAGGGTTTATAAATCTAAATATTGCAACAGTGGTCAATATCTCATCTTGGTTTAATGAAGACATATTTTCAAGAGGAGTGCCCTTTATTGGTGATAAGACATTGATTGGTATTGAAAGAATATTGAGTTCCTTTAGCTTAAAAGCAAGTTCGATCCTTTGTTCCATGGTTTCTCCCATTCCAATAATCCCACCCGAGCAAATCTCCATTCCAACCTCTCTTGCCCATTTAATGGTGTTTATTTTATCCTCCTGGCTATGGGTTGTGCAAAGATTCTCAAAATTTGATGGCGAGGTTTCCAAATTACAATGGTATCTGCCAACTCCTGCATTGTAAAGATTCTGTAAATCCTCTTTGTCCAATAGCCCAAGAGAGGCGCAAAGTTTTATAGTTGAGTTGCTTTTTAAGTATGTATATGTTTCACAGATTGATTTAATATCTTTTTTAGATAATTTCTTGCCGCTTGTAACCAAAGAAAACCTGTTTATTGACTGCTTTTCATTATAAGCGGCGTGAAAAAGTGATTCTTTATTATCCTTAAGCGGATAAGTCTCAATATCTGTTTTGTAATGAGCAGACTGAGCACACCATTTGCAATCTTCAGAACACTTACCCGATTTGGCATTCATAATCGAGCATAAATCGAATACATTGCTTGCACATTGTTTTGTAATGGTTGCTGCACAGTTGTAAAGGGTGATTTTGTCACCCTTTACAATCTCCTTCGCCTCATCGCAGGTTATCTCTCCTCCTGCGATAATCCTCTTTGTGATTTGATCTATATTAGACATAATTGTGATGATGTTTTAAGCATTAATATAAACAAAAAAAGACACCTAACTGCCATACCGAAGTATAGGCAATAAGGTGTCTTCCTGTATAAATTAAATTTCTACAAGATGGAATATCAGAATTATCTTTTTCAACTATATATGTCAATATCTCTTCCGGTAAATTATCTAATGGTATATCCGTCGGCATGGAACTTAAAGACAACTGTGTCGTATCAGTAAAGAAACATGCGTTTTCAGAATAAGAACCAATTTGTTTGGAAAGAGATGCATTGGCAATAGAGTTTTTTACATGAGATATAATGACACATTTGCCCAAACTGCAGAATGCGCCAAATTTTTTACGGCTCCATCTTTTAAAGCGTAAAACTATCCCTTGGTTGAAACTCCTTTTATTCATTAATATAGTTTGCTTTCTTTTCTTTAGAAATTACTGTTGGCAAAAATAACAAATTAAAGATACTAACCACCATAACTCTCATAAAAATGAAATACACGCAAAATGTATTTAAATGGAGCATTAGCCTCTTAATTTGACAAATTGATGATATATAAATATAATATGGTCTATCTCTTTGAAATAAAAACTTTGCTTAGGCAATAGATTGTTTTGAAACATAATTTAAAATTCCAAACATTCATCCAAGTCATGAATCAGTTTCTCCTTATCAAGATTCTGACCTATAAAAACAATCTTTTGCATTCTGTCTCCATATTTCTCATCCCAATCATTCAATAATCCCGGTTCCTGTTGAAGCAGTTGTATTAAATCTTCTTCAGGAGCTGTAGCATACCACATCCCTGCTTCAGTAAGTTTCTTTTGTACTCCAGCCTGCTCAAAAAGAAATGACATATCTCTATTATGTTTGAAATAACAAATTCCTTTAGAACGGATAATATTCCGATTCCATTTTGTGGCAATAAATTTGTCAAACTTTTCAATGTCAAAAGCCTGACGTCTATAATATACAAAAGTGCTTATTCCATATTCTTCAACCTCGCCGTTTTCATTGTGGTGATGGTGATGTTCGCAATTTTCGTGATGATGATCATGAGAGCATTCTTTATGATCATGATCTTCATGATCCTCATCATTATCATGCTCATGTTCGTGTTCGTGTTCGTGATGGTGATGATGTTCATGTTCTTTCGACTCTTTTTCCTGTTCCTCGGTTATACCTTTCTCAATCTCATGGATCCATCCTGCAGAGGTGGCAACACGTTCAAAATTAAATTTCTTGGTGTTTATTAGTTTGTCAAGATCGACATCGGCATAATCGCATTCAATTATTTCAGCACGTGGCTGCAGAGCAGTAAGAATCTGTTTAATACGGCTTAGCTCTTCAGCAGAAACTTCAGATGCCTTGTTTAATAAGATTATATTGCAGAATTCAATTTGCTGAATAATAAGGTTCTCAATATCATCCTCTTCGATATTCTTTCTTGTAAGCTCCTTGCCGCAGGCAAATTCACTCTGAAGTCTAAGAGCATCAACAACGGTTGCGATACAGTCTAATTTGGCAATGCCATTTTTTGTATATTCTTTGCTCATGCTTGGAATAGTACAAATTGTTTGAGCTATAGGAGCAGGTTCGCAAATACCGCTTGCTTCAATGACGATATAATCAAAATTCTTCATCTTTACTATATCGTTAATCTGTTCAATAAGGTCCATTTTTAGAGTGCAGCAAATACACCCGTTTTGCAATGCAACCAAACTTTCATCTTTCTTGCCAACAACACCACCTTTTTGAATCAAATCTGCATCAATGTTAACCTCACCAATATCATTGACGATAACAGCAAATTTTATACCCTTTTGGTTTGTAAGAATATGGTTTACAAGTGTTGTCTTTCCGCTTCCAAGATAACCGGTCAAAAGAAGTATTGGAATCTCAATTTTCTTCATCTGTATATTATTAATTTTTTTATACTAAAGTGCTAATATGCCATTTATATGCTCTTTTTTGTGCATATTTTGGTGCCTTTATTTTTAGAGCCTGTAAAATTAACTATTTAGCATTAGAATGAATAATTGATAATTCATTTTTCGACTTGTATTGCGGTATTATTTTTATCAAAAATGTGTTTTATAAATCATATATAAATACGCTTGTAATTTAAAGTTGCATACAAATGATAAAATTTAAACCTTAACAAATTAATTCAAACCAAACAAAAATATATTTTAACCCTCCATTAGTCCCAATAATCGTTTATATGAAAATTGTGTCAGATATGTCAATTAAAATCGACAATGAAAATTTAAAAATCGACGGTAAAAATCGA
>JAUNSR010000017.1 GCA_030539115.1 Bacteroidales bacterium | reverse complement strand
ATTTATTAGTAAGTATTTATTAGGTTAAAGTGCAGAAATAAAATAATATTCCTTTCTATTTTTTATTGGAATAAATTACGTCATTATCTTTTATTTATTTAAAAGGATATACAGAAGTAAAAATTATTATACATAAATGATATCGCCATAACTTATATGAAAATAATATGCCCAAAAATGATATTAAAATGGCGTATTTATACCTTGATGTTAAAAATTAAATTATATATAAATGAACAGAATCGTATCAAAAGAGAAATTTTCGGAAAATGTTGTGAAACTTGTTGTTGAGGCACCTTTAATAGCAAAAGCAAGAAAAGCCGGACATTTTGTTATCGTAAGAGTTGGGGAAAAGGGAGAGAGAATCCCTTTGACAATTGCAGCTGCAGATACACAAGCGGGTACAATAACATTGGTCATTCAGGCAATAGGTAAAAGCTCTCGCTTGTTGACAGAACTGAATGAAGGCGATTATATAACTGATGTAGTCGGACCTCTTGGACAGGCAACACATATCTCAAAAGTGGGTACTGTTGTTTGCTGTGGAGGAGGAGTAGGTGTAGCTCCTTTGCTCCCAATTGTTGAGGCTTTCCATAAGGCAGGCAATAGAGTTATTGTAGTGCTTGCTGCAAGAACAAAAGATCTTATCATTCTTGAAAATGAAATGAAGGCAATATCTGATGAGGTGATAATAATGACTGATGATGGGTCTTATGGAACAAAAGGTCTTGTAACAAATGGAATTGAAAATGTGATCAATCGTGAAAAGGTTGATCTATGTGTTACGATTGGTCCTGCAATAATGATGAAATTTGTTTCATTGCTTACAAAAAAATACGATGTTCCAACAGTTGCATCTCTAAATACTATTATGGTGGATGGTACTGGAATGTGCGGTGCTTGTAGAATAACAGTTGGTGGAAAAACAAAATTTGTTTGTGTAGACGGACCGGAATTTGACGCTCATCAAGTTGATTTTGATGAGATGCTTATGCGATTAAATTCATATAAAGAACTTGAGAAATAAAATATAATGGCAACTAAAGAACAACTCAAAGAGGAACGCGCTCAGAGCTGGCGCGAAGAACTTCGCAAGAGTAAAAAAAATAAAGAGCGCACAGATATTGAGCGAGTAAAAATGAATGAGCTTTCTCCAAGCTACAGAATTACATGTAACGAAGAGGTAAATAGTGGATTAAATAAAGAACAGGCAATGTTGGAAGCTTCCCGTTGTCTTGATTGCCCAGACCCAAGTTGTATGCAAGGATGTCCGGTAGGGATCAATATACCTAAATTTATTAAGAATATTGAAAGAGGAGAATTCCTCCTTGCCGCACAAGCTATAAAAGAAACAAGCTCTTTACCTGCTGTTTGCGGTAGGGTATGTCCACAGGAAAAGCAATGTGAATCAAAATGTATCCATTTAAAGATGGGTAAGAAGGCTGTGGCTATTGGTTATCTTGAGCGATTTGCTGCTGATTATGAGAGAGAGAGTGGCGCTATGCAAGTGCCTGAAATGTCCCAATCTAATGGCATAAAGATAGCGGTGGTTGGCTCAGGTCCTGCCGGACTTGCTTTTGCAAACGATATGGCAAAAGCTGGATATAAAGTAACTGTATTTGAAGCTTTGCATGAAATAGGAGGAGTGTTAAAATATGGAATACCGGAATTCAGACTTCCTAATTCTATTGTTGATGCCGAGATTAATATTATGCGCCAAATGGGAGTTGAATTTATTCCTGATATTGTAGTGGGAAAGACAATATCTTATGATGATCTTCATGAAATGGGATTCAAAGGTATATTTGTTGGCTCTGGAGCAGGCTTGCCTCGTTTTATGAATATAAAAGGAGAGAATTTGATTGGCGTGATGTCATCTAATGAATATCTGACCCGTATCAATCTTATGGGTGCAGGCCATTCAGATTGTGCAACTCCTGTGCTTAATGGAAAAAATATTGCTGTAATTGGAGGTGGCAATACAGCCATGGATTCAGTAAGAACTGCAAAAAGAATGGGCGCGGAAAGAGCTATCATTGTTTATCGCCGTTCTTTGGATGAAATGCCTGCACGATTGGAAGAGATTCATCATGCTATGGAGGAGGGTGTAGAGTTTATGACACTACATAATCCAATAGAATATATAGGTGATGAAAAAGGAAGAGTAAAGCAAATGATTCTTCAAAAAATGGAGCTTGGTGAACCAGATGAGTCAGGACGCCGTTCTCCGGTTGAGATTCATGGAGCAACAGAGACAATAGATGTGAATGTAGTTGTTGTTTCTGTCGGCGTTTCTCCTAATCCTCTTATTCCAAATTCAATTAAAGGTTTGGATGTGACAAAGAAGGGTACAATAATTGTAAAAGAGGATACCATGCAGTCAGATGTTGAAGACATTTTTGCAGGCGGAGATATTGTAAGAGGCGGCGCAACTGTTATTCTTGCAATGGGAGATGGTAGAAAAGCTGCTCAGTCAATGGATAGTTATTTAAAGTCAAAGTAAAACAAAGATTATAATTTTATCTCTTTAGGTTTCTGTAGAATCAGAACTTGAAGAGATAATTTGTTTAAAAAGCATTATATGAATAATAAATTTAAAACCTCCACTATTTGTATTCAAGGTGGATGGGAACCCAAAAAAGGTGAGCCTCGTGTACTTCCAATTTATCAAAGTACAACTTTCAAGTACGACACAAGTGAACAGATGGCAAAGCTTTTCGACCTTGAAGAACCCGGATATTTCTATACAAGATTAAATAATCCAACAACAGATGCCGTTGCTTCAAAAATTTGTGCTTTGGAGGGCGGAGTGGCAGGATTGCTTACTGCTTCAGGTCAGGCAGCTACATTTTTTGCAGTATTAAACATTTGTGAATCCGGTGACCATATTGTAAGTGCATCAACTATTTATGGCGGAACCTATAATCTATTTTCAGTCACTCTTGCGAAAATGGGAATTGAGGTTACATTCGTCGATCAGGACAGCACCGAAGAGGAGATTCAAAAAGCATTTAAGCCAAACACCAAAGTTATGTTTGGTGAAACAATAAGCAATCCTGGGGTGCAGGTATTGGACATTGAAAAATTCTCAAGAATTGCTCATTCTAATGGTGTGCCTTTAATTGTTGATAACACTTTTGCAACTCCAATTAATTGCCGTCCTTTTGAATGGGGAGCAGATATCGTTACTCATTCAACAACAAAATATATGGATGGTCATGCTACAAGTGTTGGAGGTGCAATTATCGACAGCGGAAATTTTGACTGGAATGCTTATGGAGAGAAATTTCATGGCTTAACTTGTCCTGATCCTTCTTATCATGGACTTACTTATACAAAGGCATTTGGGAAAGCAGCTTATATAACTAAAGCCACTGTACAACTTATGCGTGATTTAGGCTCAACGCAATCTCCTCAAAATGCTTTTCTTTTGAATCTTGGCTTAGAAACTCTTCATTTGAGAATGCCAAGACATTGTGAAAATGCTTTGAAAGTTGCAAAATATTTAAGCAATAATCCAGCTGTTGCCTGGGTAAATTATCCTGATTTGGAGACCGACAAGTATAATGCTCTTGCAAAAAAATATCTTCCAAATGGCTCTTGCGGAGTATTGTCTTTTGGATTAAAAGGTGGCAGAGAGGCTTCATTGAAATTTATTGATAATTTAAAACTTACAGCAATAGTTACTCATGTGGCAGATGCAAGAACATCAGTTCTTCACCCTGCTTCTCATACTCATAGACAATTGACTGATGAACAGCTTCTTGCAGCCGGAGTTGCTCCGGATTTAATTAGATTCTCAACAGGCATAGAAGATGTTGATGATATTATCGATGATATACAACAAGCTTTAGATGCAAAGTAAAAGTTACAGTAAAAATTTATCTTATCGTAATTTGATAAGATAACCTTATATAAAAAACGTCTTAATGGTTATAACCCATTAAGACGTTTTTTGGTATATTATTAATTGATAAAGAAATTATTTCGGTTCAGGACGACATTCATTACAACCTCTGCATTTGGCAAGTTCACCTCTAAAACGCTTTTCAACAAGCTTTCTAAGCCTATCTCTAAGTGGCTCAAGACGAATATTGTCGATAACATCAGACATAAATGCGAACATAAGAAGCATTCTTGCTTCATCTTCAGATAATCCTCTGGTTCTCATATAAAAAAGAGCCTGATTGTCTAATTGTCCAACGGTCGCTCCATGGGAACATTTCACATCATCAGCATAAATTTCAAGCTCAGGTCTTGTAAACATGTGAGAAGTATCGGTTGCACAGATATTCTTATTGCTTTGATAAGCTTCTGTTTTTTGAGCTCCTTCTCTTACAAGAATTCTTCCGGCAAAAGAACCTGTAGCATTGTCATTAAGAACATATTTGTAAAGTTCATTGCTTTTGCAATGAGGCGATTTATGATCTATAAAAGTGAAATTGTCGACCTCTTGGTTGCCGTCTTCTATTGCCATGCCGGAAAGATGACTCTCTGCCCCCGGACCTGAAAAGGTAATATATGTATTATTTCTTGTTTTTCCATTCATCAGAGTAATGGAACTTGCCATCACATTACTGCCTTTTTGTTGGTCAATAAATGTAGAAGCAATTCTTTTTGTATTTGCTGGGTTTTCCTCAAGTTCATAATAATCGAGCATTGCACCCTCTCCGACAAAAACTTCACTTACCTGAGTGGCAAGGAAATTGACTTCATTAAGGGCATGATCACAAATAAGAAGTTTTACAGAGGCATTATCTTCAAGAATTACAAGAATCCTGCGATTAATCATAAAGTCTGTTTCGCTCCCCAATACATTAATCAGCTGAACAGTCTTATCTATCTGTACATTTTTTGGCACATAAACCACAAAACCATCCTGAGCAAAAAGAGTATTTATTGCAACACTGCCATCATTTTCTTTTGAAGATAGCCTGCCATAATACTTTTCAGCTATATCGGGATGTGATTCGGCAAATTTCTTAAGACTGCCAATAAATGTGCCATCAGGATATTTTGTGCCATGAGGTTCATTATTGTAATATTGATCATTAATAAGAAAATATAATGCTGTGCTTAGATTCGGAACATCACATTTAAACGCCTCATAAGGATTTACAGGAATAGGATATCTGTTAATATTAAGCCCATAATCAGGTCCAAAGTAGTCCTCAAGATCTGTATGAGCATATTTTTGCTGCTTTTTACTTGGCAGTCCTAATTTTTTAAGCATATGAAGAGCTTCTTCACGGCAACTATTCATTATATCTGTGCTGTGATTGTTGATTGTCTCTTTTGTTTGCTCAAAAAGATCTATATATTGTTTTACTGCATCCATCGGTCGTTATTCTCCAAGTTCTTTTTTTATCCAATCATAACCTTTTTCTTCAAGCTCGAGTGCCAACTCAGGACCACCCGACTTAACTATTCTGCCTTTATAAAGTACGTGAATAAATTCAGGTTTGATATAATCAAGAAGTCTTTGGTAGTGAGTAATTACAATAGTTGCATTGTCCTGAGATTTAAGCTTGTTTACACCTTCAGATACAATGCGTAGAGCGTCGATATCAAGACCGGAATCAGTTTCATCAAGAATAGATAATCTTGGTTCCAACATAGCCATCTGGAAAATTTCATTTCTCTTTTTTTCACCGCCGGAAAACCCCTCATTGACAGAGCGGTTGGCAAGCTTGTTGTCCAATTCGACAACTTCTCTTTTTTCTCTCATCATTCTTAGAAAATCTGAAGCGGAAAGAGGAGGAAGATTTTTATATTTTCTATGTTCATTGACGGCTGCTCTCATAAAATTAACCATGCTTACGCCGGGTATTTCAACAGGGTACTGAAAACCTAAGAAAATTCCCTCCCAAGACCTTTGTTCAGGAGATAAATCAAGAAGATTTTTTCCATAAAAAGATACTTCTCCTTCTGTTACTTCAAAAGCAGGGTTGCCGGCAAGAACAGAAGAAAGAGTACTTTTGCCGGCTCCGTTAGGTCCCATTATCGCATGTACTTCACCGGGCTTAACAGTTAGGTTAATGCCTTTAAGAATCTCTTTGCCATTAATATTGGCATGTAAATTTTTTATATCTAACATATCAATTTTTTTATTAACCGACTGAGCCTTCAAGAGAAATAGCCAGAAGCTTTTGTGCTTCAACAGCAAACTCCATCGGAAGTTTATTAACAACCTCTTTAGCATATCCGTTTACTATCAAAGCAACAGCATCTTCCGTAGATATGCCTCTTTGATTGCAATAGAATATTTGATCTTCATTTATCTTGGATGTTGTAGCTTCATGTTCAACTACAGCACTTTTATTGCCGATATCCATTAGAGGAAAAGTATGAGCGCCACAAGTTGAACTTAACAAGAGAGAATCACATTGAGTATAGTTCCTTGCATTTGCAGCTTTCCGACTCACCTTAACCATTCCTCTATAGCTGTTTTGGCTGTGTCCGGCGGATATGCCTTTAGAAACAATTGTGCTTTTGGTGTTTTTGCCAAGATGAATCATTTTTGTTCCTGTATCGGCTTGCTGATAATTGTTGGTAACGGCTACAGAGTAAAATTCTCCGGAAGAATTATCTCCTGCAAGAACGCAACTTGGATATTTCCAAGTGATAGCAGAACCTGTTTCAACCTGAGTCCAAGAAACTTTTGAGAAATCTCCCTTGCAAAGAGCTCTTTTGGTAACAAAATTATAAATACCGCCTTTGCCGTTCTTGTCGCCTGGATACCAATTCTGAACTGTTGAATATTTTACTTCTGCACGGTCATGAACATAAATTTCAACAATAGCGGCATGAAGTTGATTTTCATCTCTCATCGGAGCTGTACAGCCCTCAAGGTAACTTACATAAGCATCATCATCGGCAACAATAAGAGTCCTTTCAAACTGACCTGTATTTGCTGCGTTTATTCTAAAATAGGTGGAAAGCTCCATTGGGCATCTAACTCCTTTCGGAATATAAACAAAGGAGCCATCAGAGAAAACCGCACTGTTTAATGCAGCATAGAAATTATCTCTATATGTAACAACACTGCCAAGATATTTCTTTACAAGATCCGGATAATCTTTTACCGCTTCACTAAATGAACAGAAAATAATGCCTAATTCAGCAAGCTTTTCCTTAAACGTAGTCTTTACAGAAACAGAATCCATCACTGCATCAACTGCCATTCCGGAAAGCATCATTTGTTCTTCTAAAGGAATGCCTAATTTATTAAATGTTTTAATCAATTCCGGATCAACATCATCTAAACTTTCAGGACCTTTTTTCTGCTTTGGTGCGGCGTAATAACTTATTTTCTGAAAGTCTATTTCAGGAATGGTCAGATGCGCCCAAGTTGGGACCTCTAAAGTTTTCCAATATTTAAAAGCTTTCAGTCTGAAATCCAACAACCATTCAGGCTCACCCTTTTTCATGGAAATGAGTTTAACTACATCTTCATTTAATCCGGTTTGAATAATATCAGTGTCTATATCGGTGGTGAATCCATATTTGTATTCATTACCGGTTACCTCTTCAATTATATTATTTGATTTGTCGTTTTGCATATATAATAATTGTAAACTATATCGATACGTATTGAATTTAAACAAGTTATATTGATATAATGTTTTTCTTATTTGCTTGGTTAAAATCTATTTTCGGTAGATTAAATTCTTTTATTAAAGGTAAAATTTGGTTTGCCACATCACATATAGGCTCATATAAAACAGAATTCTTTCTGCTTTCTTCACCGGGAATAGGGAACTTTGTTTCAGCCAATTCTACAATATTGAATATCAGGCTGAAAAAAATTATATATTTAACTCCGCCGAGTATGGCTCCCAATATTTTGTTTATGAAACCAAGAGCAACCAATTCGAGCATTTTTGTAATGATATGTGCAATTAATCTTATTGCTATAACCACAGCTAAAAAGATTAAAAAATATGAAACAAGAAGAGTCCATTTGTCGTCAGTGTTAAAAAACTGTACAACAAAAGGATGCAATTCAGCTCCAAAAATCCTTGCGGCAAGAAGCCCCAAAACAAGAGAAGCTATCCCTGCCGCCTCTTTTATAATTCCCTCTTTTAATCCTGCAACCATCCCAACTCCAACAGTGAGCAGAATAACGATATCCACATAATTAAATTGTTCCATCAATACTCTTTTGTTTATTTGCCGCCTGTTTCATGTACTTTTATAAAAAGAAAAAGTTGGAAACAAGTCTGATATCCATCTTCAAATGTAAATGGTGACTACAGTTTGCAATATTCTGATATTTAAACTGAAAACATTTAATTGTATCTCTGTTTTTTAATAAACTTTCCCAATACAAAGATATTGCTAACCATTAAAAAACCCAAATTCAAATCATTTTAATAGATTAATAAAAGTGTCAGCTATTTTAAATATGTTAATAAAGTATAGATAAAAATGCAGATCGTTCTTTATCAATCATTTTTTGATTTGAAGTAAATGTATAAAGGCTGCTATCGAAAATTAATCGAAAGCAGCCTTTAAAAAATATTTGATTAGTTATTAAAGAGTCTTTTTAACCTGAGTTTCCTCATAAGCCTCAATTAAATCGCCGACTTTTAAGTCATTAAATTTGTCAATATTCAAGCCACATTCAAAGTTAGTCGTAACCTCTTTGACATCATCCTTGAATCTCTTAAGAGAACCAAGCTCACCAGAATAGATTACGATGCCATCGCGAATGATACGAATTTTGTTTGAACGTTTGATTTTGCCCTCTTTGACAATACAACCGGCAACAGTACCCACCTTTGTGATTTTGAATGTTTCTCTGATTTCAAGATAAGCAACAATCTCCTCTTTGATTTCAGGAGCAAGCATACCCTCCATCGCATCCTTGACCTCTTCGATCGCATCGTAAATAATGGAATAAAGACGAACTTCAACTCCATCCCTTTCTGCAAGACGTCTTGCAGGCAATGAAGGACGAACTTGGAATCCAATAATAATTGCATTGGAAGCGGCTGCCAAAGTAACATCCGATTCAGAAATCTGACCAACGGCTTTATGAATTACGTTGACTTGAATTTCAGGAGTTGAAAGTTTGATTAATGAATCAGACAACGCTTCAACAGAACCATCAACATCACCTTTTACAATAACATTCAATTCCTGGAAGTTTCCAATTGCAATCCTTCGACCTATATCATCAAGAGTAAGAAGTTTCTGAGTCCTAAGTCCCTGCTCGCGGGCAAGCTGTTCACGTTTTGTCGCAATTTCCCTTGCTTCTTGTTCAGTTTCCAAAACATGGAACTGATCACCTGCCTGAGGAGCACCGTTGAATCCGAGAATCTGAACCGGAACGGAAGGTCCGGCTTCATCGACTTTTTGGTTACGCTCATTAAACATTGCTTTGACACGACCGAAATGAGTTCCTGCCAAGACAATATCTCCCATCTTTAAAGTACCGTTGCTTACAAGAACTGTGGCAACATAACCTCTTCCTTTATCCAAAGTAGATTCGATGACTGAACCAATGGCTCTTCTTTCAGGATTTGCCTTTAAATCAAGAAGCTCGGCTTCAAGAAGAACTTTCTCCAAAAGCTCATTAACACCTTGTCCTTTCTTTGCAGAAATTTCCTGTGATTGATATTTGCCGCCCCAGTCTTCAACAAGGTAGTTCATTTGAGCTAACTCTTCTTTAATCTTTTCAGGATTGGCATGAGGTTTATCAACTTTGTTTATTGCAAAAACAATTGGAACATTGGCTGCAGAGGCATGGTTGATAGCCTCTATGGTTTGAGGCATGACAGCATCGTCGGCAGCTACTATAATAATTGCTATATCTGTAACCTGAGCTCCACGGGCACGCATTGCCGTAAAGGCTTCATGACCCGGAGTATCAAGAAAAGTGACATGACGTCCATCAGAAAGAGTTACATTGTAGGCTCCTATATGCTGAGTAATACCTCCCGCTTCACCTGCAATAACATTTGCCTTACGAACATAGTCAAGCAAAGAGGTTTTACCATGGTCAACATGTCCCATCACTGTAACAATAGGAGGACGTTGAACTAAGTCATCTTCATGATCCTCTTCAACGTTAATTGCTTCAACAACTTCGGCGCTTACATATTCAGTCTTAAAACCGAATTCTTCAGCAACGATATTGATGGTTTCAGCATCGAGACGTTGGTTAATAGAAACCATGATGCCGATGCTCATACAAGTCCCTATAACTTGATTAACGCTGACATCCATCATGTTTGCAAGGTCGTTTGCAGTTACAAATTCAGTAAGCTTAAGCAATTTGCTTTCTGCTGCTTCAGCCTCAAGCTCAGCTGCCATTCTTCCGGCAGCCATCTCGCGCTTTTCCTTACGATATTTAGACCCTTTCTTTTGTGCACCTTTGCTTGTTAGGCGTGCAAGCGTCTCTTTAATCTGTTTCTGAACATCCTCATCGCTAACCTCTGCTTTAATTACAGGCTTTTTAAGATTTACTTTGCGTCTGTCTTGGTTTGCCTGATTATTATTGTTCTGATTGCTGCCATGGCTTTTTTTGTTGCCCTGCTGATTCTGATTCTGATTCTGGCTCTGGTTGTTTGACACATCAACCTTTTGTTTGTTTATGCGGCTTCTTTTCTTTCGGTCCTGATCATTATTAGAAGCTCCACCTTCACCGGCTTTCACCAGTTTCGGTCTGTTTGGATTTTGTTTGTCATCAGAATGCTGCTGTCCCTGGGAAGCAGGTTTCTTTTGATTGTCTTTTCTAAAATCCTTTGATTCGCGCTCTTTCTTTTTCTCTTCTTTTGATTTTTTCTTAGGTCTTGTCTGCTGATTGATGGCATTCAAATCAATAGTACCTATGACATTAATAGAAGTAGATAATGTAGGCTTACTAAGACGGAATACTTCTCCGTCTTTTTGTTGTGAGTTATCTTCTTGTATTTTATCTTGCATTTTTTCGACTTCCTTGTCTTCGTTTTCTTGAGGCATAGCCTTAACCGTCTCTTTTTGTTCAGCAACTTTTTGTTCTCGGACCTTTATTTCAGGTTCTTGTTTTTTAGCAATAGGGGTTTCCGCAATAGTTTTCACCGGTTCTTTTTTTTCAATCGGTTTCTTCTTTTGAACATCATCGCTTTTAACCTTTTTTTCATTAGAAACAGGCTTTTTGTTTAACGCATCCAAATCAATTCGACCCACCTCTTTAATGCGCGGCATTTGCTCTTTTTCAATCTCTATTTTAATTTCTTGAGTTGCGTCCTCCTCCTTTTCCTGTGGTTGTGCAGGAGCAACTTTTGTTTTGTCTGAATCCTTTGCAGGCTCAGACTCATAACCTTCTATAGATAAAGATGCTTTGTTTTTATCTTTGTTGTGACGTTCCTGGCTTATACGATCTGATTCAATCTTCAAATTTTTATCCTTGCTAAATTCTTTTACAAGTAAATTATATTGTTCGTCACTAATCTTCGTGTTAGGATTGCTGTCTATCGACACACCCTTCTTTTGCAAAGATTCAACCAAAGTTTGAATCCCTACGTTAAAATCTTTTGCTACTTTACTTAATCTTATAGACATACTTTTGAATTAACAATTAAATAATTTTGAAGAATCAATCGATTCACCAATCGGCCTTATCCAAGTTTATTGATCAAACTCAGAACGCAGAACTGCAAGTAAATCATCAACTGTAGTTTCTTCCAAGTCTGCTTTTTCAATCAATACTTCGCGAGGAGTGCTTAACACACTCTTAGCTGTTGCACAACCAATACTCTTTAAGGCTTCAATTACCCAGCTATCGATTTCATCAGAAAATTCATCCAAATAAATATCCTCTTCCTCTGCTTCGTCGATGTCACGGTAAACATCAATGACATAATCAGTAAGCATGCAGGCAAGCTTGATATTCATTCCGCCTTTTCCGATAGCCAAAGAAACCTCTTCAGGTTTTAAGAATACCTCTGCTGTCTTAGCCTCTTCATTTATTCTAATTGAAGAAACTTTGGCAGGGCTAAGGGCTCGTTGAATAAACAATGATGTGTTTTCTGTATAGTTAATGACATCAATGTTTTCATTTCTAAGTTCTCTTACAATACCATGAATACGAGCTCCTTTAACACCGACACAAGCTCCTACAGGGTCGATTCTGTCGTCTGCTGTCTCTACTGCAATTTTTGCTCTTTCACCCGGGATACGGGCAATTCTTTTGATTTTTATTATTCCATCAGCAATTTCCGGCACTTCCAATTCAAAAAGCTTTTGAAGAAATAGCGGTGAAATCCTCGAAAGAATAATCTTTGGATTGTTGTTCTTGTTGTCGACTCTTGCAACCACTGCACGAACAGTATCTCCTTTGTGATAAAAATCTGTTGGTATTTGCTCTGTCTTTGGCAAAAGAAGTTCGTTTTCATCATCATCAATAAGAAGCATCTCTTTTTTCCAAATCTGATAAACTTCAGCAGAAACTACTTCGCCTACCATATCCTTGTATTTGTTGTAAAGGCTGTCTTTTTGAAGCTCCAAAATCTTGGATGCCAAGGTTTGACGAAGATTCAATATTGCGCGTCTTCCGAACTTTTCGAAAAACACCTCCTCTGTCATGTCCTCTCCAACTTCAATGTCCGGAACTGTTTTACGAGCTTCCGAAAGTGCAACCTGAAGATTGCCGTTTGTGACGGCTCCGTCCTCAACAACCTGACGGTTTTTCCATATCTCAAAATCTCCTTTGTCAGGGTTTATGATTACATCAAAGTTCTCGTCTGTTTCGAACATCTTTGCAAGTACATTTCGGAACGATTCCTCCAAAACACTCACCATTGTAGTACGATCGATATTTTTCAGATCCTTAAATTCTGAAAAGGTATCGATCAGGCTCATAGTTTCTTCTTTTTTCGCCATTTTTTATATGTGATTTTTGTTTTTTTTCTTATTTATTTAAAGTCGATGACGCATTTCACATATTTTACCTCATCGTAAGTAAAGGTTGTTTGCTCTTCAACTTCTACTCTCTTTTTTGAACCCTCCTGCTTTATTTTTCTTATTGTGGAAATAATAAAACTTTCGGAATCTGCCGATTTTAAAATACCTCGATATTTTACACCTGCCTTGGTTAGTACATCAACCTCACTGCCGACATTCTTGAGATATTGTTTTAAAACTTTGAGTGGAGATGTAATCCCTGCCGAACCTACTTCAAGCTCGTAGTCTTCAATGTCTCTGTCAAGCTTGCTTTCGATAAATTTGCTGATGCCTACGCATTCATCAATATCTATCCCCTCTATATTGTCTATCTCGACTACTATACAGTTGCCCGGCTTTATTTGCACATCTACCAAAAAGCTTTCGCTCCCTGAAAGTTTTTCCTCTACAAGGTCAATAATTATATTCTTGTCTATCATCTTTTTTAGTATGATATAGTTAGAACAAAAGGAGGAGACTTACCGCCCCCTCCTTTCTTCTCCCAATTCCACTGCAAATATACATATTATCAATTGTTTTGCAAAATATAACTGTTCAAATTATGGCTTAAGTCTTATAAAAGAGAAAATAAAAAACATTAAATATTATTATAATACATTATATATATAGCAATATCAATTATTAGTGGTCCACAATTCTCTCAAATTAAATATTTTTTTGAAGCTTCACTGCATTTGTTATAACAATCAAAGTCTTTTTTATTCTTTAAAAATAAGCCTATAGAAAAAAGCTCGTGTTAATTAAAGTCTCGCAGGTGGCTTAAGTTGACGATTATAGGTCTTAAACCATTTTGAAGTTGCTTGCAAATGATAGGATTTAATCCGGAAAAAATGAATTTTAACCAAACATTAAGAAATTTTTATCCTCATTTAACCATAATAATCGGTTAAATAAAAATATATCAGATATGTAAACAAAAAATCGATAATGAAAATTTAAAAATCGACGGTAAAAATCCTTTTTTCGACGGTCAAAATTTCGAAATCTTAAATCAAAAATTCATTAAGGTGCTAAGTGTTTGATTATTAGTTTGCTAAAAAATACGCCGTCTTGTGTGACTTTGAAAATTGCTTGTGTCAAATATGTGAAGTGGTAATTATCATCCGATTGAAAATTGCATGTTGAACCTGCAAAATGTAAATAAGTTAAAATTGATTAAATCGACTCGTTGCGTAAAAACTTTTATCTTTTATCTGGTTATGCCCCTGTTTATTTATCCTTTTTAATTGACTATTGTGCAAATATTCCAAAACAGGCTGATTTACACTACTCTTTATTTATAAAATATTAATTAAATTTCTTGTTTATAATTAATATGTTTTATATTTGTCGTGAAAATTGTTTTAAAACCTTACTGTAAAGTGTTCTTCTTAAGAATTGATATAAATAGATGTAAATAATAAATGTCAATTATGTTTAAAGCTGTATTTAGTACATTAATGTGTGTGGTTCTTCTTCCATTAGCAGTGCTTGCTCAGGAAACCCAAACTGATACAATCAGAACTAATCAAATTACTGATGTGTCCCGTGAACTCGAAGAATCAAATGATGTAGTTACTGTAGGCGATGGTCCGGCAAGTAACTGGTTTATTGGTGTTGGTGTTGGATTCGGATTCCTTAATGCTGAGGCCAATAGGGTTTATGACAAATTTTATAATCGTTTCGAACCGGCATTTACTATAACCGGTGGTAAATGGTTTACTCCTGCTATTGCTCTTCGTTCCCAAATTATGGTCGGTCAGCTTTCAGGTCACAATTATGGGGGTTCAATATTCAATATATTCGAAAAAGGTGAGCACTTTCAAGTACCGTCACAATTAAGGCCCGATCCGACATCTGAATGGGTTCATCGTCGTTTCTATTATACAGGCGTTGAATTTGACTTTCTTACTGATGTGGTTAAATGGTTTACTCCCGATGACAAAAAATTAGGATGGTATATTTTTGCAGGTCCTGGATTTGCTCATGCATTCCGTTCTCAGGGTATACAGGCAGGCAACTCATTTACGTTTGATGCCGGCACTCAATTGGATTATAAGTTCAGTAAAAACTGGTCGATTTTTGTTGAGGCAAAAGGTGTTATCGTAAATGAAACTTTCGATGGTCTTGTAGGTGGAAAAACAGGCGACAACAACCGTGAGGTTGAAGGCTTCGCTACTGTAACTGCCGGTATCACTTACCGCTTCGGTGGTTCAAAATTCAAATCTTACAAAAAGATTAATCCTGTTACTCTCGAGACTGTCTACTATCAGCAGCAGCCAATTGTTCAGGAAGATATTGTTGAAGAGGATATGACTATTCCTTTTATTGTCAGATTCCGTATAGACAAATACAATATCGAAGATGATCAGGTGCTTAACATCTTTAAAGTTGCTCAATACTTGAAGCAAAACCCTGATGCTAAACTTGACCTTGCCGGTTATGCCGATAAGGAAACTGCTTATCCTGCTTACAATCTCAAATTAAGTAAGAGACGTGTTGAAGCTGTCAAAAATTATATCGTTGATACTTACGGTATAGCTCCTGAAAGAATTAATACAGAGGCTAAAGGTGATATGGAAAGACTTTACAACGAAGATTATCGTTGGAATCGTGCTGTGGTTATGCAAATTGTTGAATAAGTTGAGACACCTATAATAAGGTATATAAATGGCGCATTTGTACCTTGGCGTTAAAAATAAAATATATACAAATGAAAAAGATAATTCTTACAATAATAGTTACTCTTTCCGCTCTTGCAGTACATGCTCAGCGAACTGAGAAAGAAGTACTTCAAATAGACACCCTTGACGTTGTTTATAAAACACGTTATGTAAGCTCTTTCCTCGATAACTGGTACATCCAAGGTAATTTTGGAGGCCGTGTGCTGATTGGAGAGGAGGATTCTCAGATGAATTTCAAAAAGAGAATCGACCCGGGTTACCAATTCGCAATTGGTAAAAAGTTTTATCCCTCTTTTGGCGCCCGAATCAGTGGAGGCGGTGCCAGACTAACCGGATGGAACAGCGGAGAGCAGGGCCTTTATCAGGGAAATTCCTGGTTGGATCCTCTTGTTGATCCCGTTAAAGTTTATCTTGAAGGAAAAGGTGTTGACACCTCCAAGGGATATCGTCAGGAAATGAAATTCTTTGACATAAACCTTGACTTGACTCTCGATATGTTTAACATTTTCAGAAGATACAAACGTTATGACCGTCCATTCGATTGGAATATGTTTACCGGTGTAGGGTATATTCACTCATTCGAATGGAGAGGGATGCCAAGAAACAACAAAGTTGCTTTCCGTCTTGGCTCTTTTGGTACATATAATATCACTAATAGATTAGGCTTGAATGTTGAGGTGTCTGCCGACTTTACAGATGCAGCCCTTGATGGCGAACTTGGAAAAGGACGTCACTGCGATATTTATGTTTCTGCCTTTGCCGGACTTTCATATAAGATAGGCAAACAGGGATTTACTACAATCGCTCTTATATCTCCGGAAAGCTACGATGCTCTTAACAATCGTGTCTCGTCTCTTCGTAAGAATGTCACTGAGGCTCCTATCGTAAAGGTTGTCAATACGAAGTCAAACATCAGCCTTCTTGCCCCTTCTGTAGTGTTCAATCAAAACACTGATCAGTTTGACGAAGAACTTCAAATGGTTAACATCTTTAAGATTGCTAAGCTAATGAAAGAAAATCCTGATCAGAAAATTATTATTGTCGGTAATGTGATCAACAGCAATGAAGCTCTTGCAGAAAAACGCGCGAAGAAAATTAAGGACATCCTTGTTAACAAATATTCTGTTTCTTCCGATAGATTGAAAATAAGAGTTCAGGATATCAACAAGATTTTCAATGTCAAAGGCAATGATCAGTCTGTTAACTTTGTAGCTGATAACAACTAATACTTATATTCCCATATTAAATAGGGCTTTGTTTAAGTTTGTTCTCCAATTTTACCGTTATTTTATAGTAAAATTAGAAAATAGAGTTAAACAGAGCCTTTTTTATGCGATATGTTAAATAATAATTAAAAATATTTATGACAATATTAAAATGAAAAACCTACTTTTGTAAATCTATACCAGTATTGTAGTAAAATTTATAATATCACCCATTATGCAAAACTCTGTTTTTTCATTCAAATCAGTCAGTGGCATCGCAATTACACTTTTTGTTTTGCTTTTTTTGGCGTCTTGTGCCACAAGACGCAATGTAGTATTATTGCAGGATATCGATACTGCAAAAACCTTGGCAAGCTCTGCCGATTATAATACACTTATTACATGTGATGACAAACTTTCAATCATCGTCTCTACAGGAGATGTTGAGGTTGACGCTCCTTACAATGCTCCAATGCAAACAGGCTCAACTTCAGGAATGACTTCTGCTACTGTTACTCCGGGTTATATCGTTGACAAAAACGGTTGCATAGACTTCCCGACTCTTGGTAGAATTAAAGTTGTCGGAATGACACGTGACCAGCTTGTAGACTATATTCAAAGCGGGCTTTCCACTCAGCTTAAAAATCCTACCGTAACTATCCAATTGATCAACTTCCGGGTTACAATGCTAGGAGCAGTCAATACTCCGGGTTCTTTAAGAGTCAATTCCGAAAGGTTTACCGTGCTCGATGCAATAGGTATGGCGGGCGACCTCTCTCCTAAAAGCCGCAGAAACAATATTCTTGTTGTCCGTGACAAAGGCGGTGAAATCACTTACGGACGTCTTGACCTTCGTTCATCAAACATTTTCTATTCTGAATACTACTATCTTCAGCAAAACGATATAGTTTATGTTGAACCAACAAAGAGCGGAATTCACGACAGCTCTACAAGCGGCATCCTTACCTATGGTTTCGGCGTAATTTCTTCTCTGATATCTTTAGCTTCGATTATTCTCGTTCTTGTTAAATAAAAGTATATGTTTAAAGATTTTCCTACCCCCGGGGGTGCGGAGATTTCAAAATCCGCTTTTAATGACAATCTATTTGATTATAAAAAATTTCTGGCAAAGCTTGCCCAATATTGGTGGCTTTTCGTTATCTCTTTGCCTATTTGTCTGGCTTTAGGTTTCCTTCATCATAAAAGAACAATGCCCTACTATCAAGTCTCCGGGCGTGTGATTATTCAGGATCTTCAGGGAAGCAGCGCTTCCGACAACTTGCTGCTTCGCCAGCTAAGTATGGACCAAAGTGCAAAAAGTCTTGAGAAAGAGATTTTTCAATTGCGCTCTGAAGCTCTTATGACACAGGTAAGCAAAGACCTCGATCTTAATATCCGCTATTTTTATGAGGGCAAATTCCGTGACAGTGAATACTATCGCACTACTCCAATTCGTCTTATTCCAATAAACAAGGATGAGGTTACATTTGGCTTGGTATGGATAAAAAGTGATGGAAAAGGAAATTTCTCTGCCCACCAAAACAACAATTCCGAGATTACTTCCGGAGTTACTCAGGATACTCTTACTCTTGGCTACGCCAAATTCCTTGTAGATCTTGTAAATCCGGCTTTCCAAGGTGAGATAAGGGTGGAACTTGCCACTCATGAAGGCTCTGCCGCCGCTCTTTTAAATGCGCTGAATATCATGATTGACAATCAGAATGCCGGCACACTGCGTCTTTCGATGCTTGACCCGGTTCCTTCCCGTGCTGTTGAGGTGATTAATTCTCTTGTCGACAATTACAATGAGAATGAGATCAACAAAAAGAAGCTTGTTTTTGAGAATACTTCCCGTTTCATAAATGAACGACTTGAGAAAATTAACCGGGAACTTGATTCCACAGAGACTTCCGTAGTTCTTTTCCAGCAGCAGAATCAGGTTATTGTTCCTACCGATGGTCTTGGACAGGCTCTTCAGCAAAAACAGTCATCATCTGAAACAGTAACTAAACTTCAAAACGATATAAACACCCTTGCTTCAATAAAGAAAATCCTTGCTGATAAAGGTGACGGTCGTTACCGCTTGTTGCCAGGCAATCTTACTTCAGTTGAAGATGGCGTTATAACATCTATTATCAGTCAGTATAATGAGCTGATTCTTAAAAGAAACAAGTTCCTTGGCAATGCAAGCGTTGAGTCTCCCGCTGTTGTTCGTGTCACCTATCAAATCGATAACCTAAAAAACAGCGTTGCTCTTTCTGTCGATGAGGCTGAAAGAATGCTTCAGACTCAATATTCAATTGCTGTCAAGAATCAGATGAATGCTCAGTCTCAGATATACAAAGCTCCTACACAACAAAAGGAGTTCAGGTCTATCTCCCGTCAGCAGGAGCTGAAAGAGAAACTGTTTATCTATCTTCTTCAAAAACGTGAGGAGGCAGAGATAACCAAACAGACATATCAGCCATCCGTTCTCTTTATCTCAAAGACTCGTCCTCAGGGCATTCAGAATGTCAACTTTACAAAAACAATGGGCATTGCCGGCGTGATAGGTTTTCTTATTCCTATGCTGTTTATTTATATCGCTCAACTTTTTGACAATAAAGTCAGGGTGATTGAAGATATCAAGAAGATAACATCTATTTCAATACTTGGCGGTATACCTCATCTTGACAAAAGCAAGACGAATATATTTATCAACGATTTTGATGTCATCGAGTCGAGAAATATGATTAGGGAGAAAATCAATTACATGCTTCCGAATACTCCGGGTCTTGGTTCTGTTATGATGGTAACATCGACTATTCCCGGTGAGGGAAAGTCTCTTATCACAACAAATATTACTGCAACCTTTGCCCACACCAACAAGCGTCTTATAGTGATTGGCGCTGACTTGAGAAATCCATCTTTAAGTCAGTTCTTCAAAGAAAATAACCATAAAGGTCTCTCTTCATACCTTTCAGGTATAGAGTCTGACTATAAGCCTCTTCTTCACAAGATAACTCTTGATGATCAAACAGGCGGTTCTGCCTCTTTCGATGCTCTTTTTGGAGGTGTTGTTCCTCCGAATCCATCACAGCTTATAGGAAGTCCACGTTTGGCTGAACTTATTGAGCAGCTTCGTAAAGACTACGACTATATCATTATAGACACTCCTCCGGTAGGTATTGTCTCTGATGGATTCTCTATTGCAAAGCTTGTTGATACCTGTATATATGTTGTACGTGCAAACAAACTTGACAAGCAGGCATTAAAGCTTGTCAATGAGTTTGAACATGAAAAGCGTCTTACAAATATCGGTATCGTGCTTAACGATATCAGCCGTGGCGGTGGCTTCAGAGGTTACGGCTATGGCTACAACTATGGCTATGGCTATGGTTATGGAAGAAGCTATGGACAGGGCAACTACGTTCATTATTACAATAATACAAAAAAATAGATTTTTATTATCATGCCTGAAAAATGGGATATAGTTATAAAGCCTAAGAATGGCATTTTTGAACTGAATCTTAAGGAACTCATTCAATACAAAGACCTCTACATGCTCTTTGTAAAGAGGGATATTATCACTCAGTACAAACAGACCATTCTTGGCCCTCTTTGGTTTTTTATTCAGCCTGCCCTTACTACCATAATGTTTATGGTGGTTTTTGGCGGCATTGCAGGTATCCCTACCGACGGTATTCCTCAGCCTCTTTTCTATCTTATTGGAATAAGCCTTTGGAACTATTTCTCAGGATGCCTTACTGCAACCTCAACAGTGTTTGTAACCAACCAGTCAATCTTTGGAAAGGTATATTTCCCAAGACTCATTTCTCCGCTCTCGACAATAACATCCAATCTTGTAAAGCTTGGAATACAGTTTCTTATGTTTATAGCCGTTTACATATACTATATTATTATAGGTGTAAACGTCTCTCCAAACATATATCTTCTGTTGACGCCTTTCCTTATATTGATGCTTGCCGCCCAGAGCCTTGGATTTGGAATAATCATCTCATCACTCACTACAAAATACAGAGACCTTACAATACTTTTCACATTTGTAGTTCAGCTTTGGATGTATGCCACACCTGTTATTTATCCGATGAGCATCATGTCGCCTCAAAAGCAATTTATAATGAGTCTTAACCCTATAACTCCAATCTTTGAGGCTTTCAAATACGCAACTTTGGGTATAGGCACATTCACTATTGGTCAGCTCCTCTACAGTCTTGTTTTTACTGTCGTTCTGCTTTTAATAGGCATAATCACATTCAACAGAGTGCAGCGCAGCTTTATGGATACAGTTTAATCTGAGCATAATTTTTTTAAGATAAATGTAATGAGCGAAACAGCTATTAAGTTCGAAAATATAAGCAAACAATACAGGTTAGGCCTTGTCTCTACAAAAACTCTTTCTCACGACCTTAACAGGTGGTGGCAGACCTCTGTGCTTGGCAAGGATGACCCATATCTTAAAATCGGAGAGGTTAATGACCGCTCAATAAAAGCAAAAAGCGACTACGTTTGGGCTTTAAAAGATATTGACTTTGAAGTTAAGCAGGGTGAAGTGCTTGGCATTATAGGAAAAAATGGTGCCGGGAAGTCTACCCTTCTTAAAATTCTCTCTAAAGTTACATCTCCCACTACCGGGCGCATTCTTGCCAAAGGTCGCATTGCTTCCCTCTTGGAGGTTGGTACCGGCTTTCATCCCGAACTTACGGGAAGAGAAAATATATATATGAACGGCGCCATTCTTGGAATGACAAAAGCTGAGATTACAAGAAAGCTTGATGAGATAGTTGACTTCTCAGGCGTTGAAAGATATCTCGACACTCCCGCCAAACGCTATTCTTCAGGTATGACTGTAAGGCTTGGCTTTGCCATCGCCGCTCATCTTGAACCTGAAATCCTTGTCGTTGACGAAGTCCTTGCTGTCGGAGATGCAGAATTCCAAAAAAAAGCTATCGGCAAAATGCAGGACGTTAGTAAAGGCGAGGGGAGAACGGTGCTTTTTGTGAGCCATAATATGGCAAGTATGAAAAGCCTTTGTCAAAATGGTATTTTGCTTGAAAATGGAATGATTAGTTATAGAGGAAAAATAAATGATGTTGTTGAAAACTATATAAAGAAAAGTACAGATATTTTTTCTTCAAATATAATTGATAATGTAACATGGCAAAAACATACATTTCATATAGAAAATATATTAATTAATAATTCTACAAAGTCTTCTTTGTTTTTAAATAATAACACCAAAACATTAGATATAACAGTAAAAGGAAACACAGAAGAAGATATAATGATGGATATAGCTGTTAAATTTAGAGATAAAGATGGTACAGTTTTAGCAACTTATTCTCCAGGATTATATTTAGGTGAAATGTATGATGTAAAAACTGGTAATTTTTCAATTACGGATAAGATTAAGTTACCAGAAATTATGAGCAAAGGAGTTTATATGTTAGATGTTATATTACATAGACCTATGATGGAGTTTTATTTGAAAGCACCTTCTTGCTGCGAATTAGTTACAGAAGGTTATCAAGGAAAATTCGGAAGGTCTTTAATTTATGCTGACGAAGGTTTTATAGGTTTAGATAGAGTTAATTAAAGAGGAGTTTTATGTATCTAATAAAGTGTATAAGACATGTTGTTTACAAACTTGAATTAAGAATCAATACTTATCTAAAGAATTGGATAAAAGAAGATACTTATATATCAAAAGATACTTACATAAATGAAAAAGCTTCTTTAGTAGCTCCATTTATGTTAGAATCTGCATTTGTAGATTCCTATACATATATTGCTAGAAATTCAATTATTACTAGAACAACAATAGGGAAATTTTGCTCTATCGGACCAAATTTTTTTTCTGGCTGGGGTATTCATCCCATCAATGGAATAAGTACTTCTCCAATGTTTTATTCAACTAAGAAACAAAATGGATATTCTCTATCCAATATTGATAAAGTTGAAGAATCTAAGCCAATAATAATTGGTAATGATGTTTTTATAGGTGCTAATGTCATAATATTAGACGGTATTACAATAGGAGATGGAGCCGTTATTGGAGCAGGCACTGTAGTAACTAAAAATGTTCCTCCATATGCTGTCGTAGTTGGATCGCCAATGAAAATTATTAAATATAGATTTTCAAACGATACAATAAATAAATTATTAGATATTAAATGGTGGAATTTTTCAAGTGAAAAATTAAAAGATGTTGAGGCTAATTTTTTTAATATTGAAAGCTTTATAAAATCTAATAGTAAAAATTAATTTATGCAACTTACTATTATTACAATTAACTATAATAACATAGATGGCTTTATAAAAACTGCTGAGAGTATTAAAAATCAAATTTATAAAGAATTTGAATGGATAGTTATTGATGGTGGTTCTAATGATGGTTTTATTAATAAAATATCATCTTATAGAAATCTTATTACAAATTTAGTAAGTGAAAAAGATAAAGGAATATATGATGCAATGAACAAAGGTATTACTTTGTCATCTGGTAAATATTTACATTTTTTAAATAGTGGAGATGTATATCATGATGATTTAGTATTGAAATCAATTTTTACAAAAGAAAATGATTGTGATTATATTTATGGTAATGCTAATTTTATAAACCAAAAAAAGATAATAAAAAAGATATATCCTTTAAAATTAGACATGTATTTCTTTTTTACTGATAATATTTGTCATCAGTCATTATTTTTTAAAAAAGATTTATTTGATAGATTTGGACTTTATAACATTCAATATAAGATATGTTCTGATTGGATATTTCTATTAGAAACTATAATTAGAAATAATAGTAGTTATAAAAAATATGATTTAGTTGTAGTTGATTACGATACAACTGGTGTCAGTTCCTTAAATCAAGACAAAAACTTATACGAAAGGAGATTATATTTTGCTCAAAATTTCAAACCTTTCTTATCTGATTATGATGAATTAAGGACTTTTAAAAATGATAAATTATATTCTATAGCTCAAAAATTAAAAACAAGAAAATTTCTATTTGGTTTTTATTTGAAAATTGGTGAATTATTACAAAAGCTAAGTAAATGAAATTATCAATAATTATTCCGATTTATAATTCCTTTAAGTTTTTAGATGAATGCATTAATTCTATTAAGATTTGTGATTCAATAGATTATGAGTTGATTTGCATTGATGATGGATCAACAGATAAATCTCTAGAATTATTAAAATCGTTTGAAAGCAATATTGATAACTTTACAATAATTACTCAGTCAAACAAAGGTCAAAGTAATGCTCGTAATAATGCATTAAAAATGGCTCGAGGGGAATATATTTTCTTTTTGGATAGTGATGATTCGTTAATTTATAAGTCTTTAGAATTTGTAATTACTAAGATAATTGATGAAGATATAATATGTTTTAATGCTATCTCTTGTGATAGCGATATGTATTTTAATTTATACTATAAAGAACTACAATTCTATAACAATATTATTTATGATGGATTATCTGTACTTGAATTATCAGCATCGAATATTCCCTTAGTGCCTTGGTGCTATGTATTTAAAAGAGATTTTTTAATTAAAAATGATTTATTTTTTAAAGAAGGATTTTTCCATGAAGACGCCTTATTTGTGTTGCAGACTTTTTTTTATGCAAAAAAAATAAGTTTTATACCATATTTCCCAGTTGTAAAATATAGAATTCATAATAATTCTACTACAAATAATAGGAAATTTAAAACGATTTACGACTTGATTATTATCAATAGAGAGATCTTTAACTTCTTTATTAATATGAATTTTCTTAAAGATGAAATAAAAAAAGTTGTTTGGAATCTATATATGTATTCTATAAGAAAATCAATTACGCAGAATTATCAAAAGGAATTTGACAATATAATTACAACAGAGGATTTCGATATAATGAATCTATGTAAACCAACTGATTATCCTAAAGCTCTATTATTATCTTTAAAAAAAAGTATCTTTAAATATCAACAAAAAGATAAAAGGCTAAATAGAGCATCAATGATTAAGAATTTAATAAAGCAATATTTGATAAAATAATTATGAAAGATTTTTCTTCTCTAAAAAAAAATCTTAAGAAAGATTTTTCTTCATTCAAAGAAATTAAAGTTGCATTATTAGGTGATAGTGCAACTCAACTGTTATCTCAAGCCATAAGAGGTACAGGCTATAATGAGAATTTAAACATTAATATTTTTGAAGCAGATTTCAATCAAATTGAAAGACAAATATATGATCCAACTTCAGAATTGTATGATTTTAATCCTCAATATATTATTTTGTTTATTTCTTCGTATAAACTTTTGCAGTCTTATAATAAATCATTAACACAGATTTCTTTTGCAGAAGAACAATTACAAAGAATTAAAGACTTAATAACAACAATAAATAATAAATTAGATGCAAAAATTATTATTTATAATTTCAATGAAATCGATGATTCTGTGTATGGTAGTTACGCTTCGAAAGTTGAAAGCTCTTTTCTGTTTCAAATAAGAAAACTCAATTTCAACCTTTCTTCTTATATAATAGAGATTCCTAATTGTTATGTTTGTGATCTATCTTCAATACAAAATCAAATAGGATTTAATAATTTATTTTCTCCCTCTATATATGTGAATACAGAAATGGTTTTAAGCATAGAGTCTCTTCCTGTTATCGCTTTTCGTACTGTTGCGATAGTATCTTCATTAATTGGTAAAATTAAAAAATGTCTAATATTAGACTTAGATAATACATTATGGGGTGGAGTAATAGGCGATGATGGAATAGAAAATATTCAATTGGGAAGTTTAGGAATAGGAAAAGCATTTACAGAATTTCAGTATTGGATTAAAAAACTCAAGAATAGAGGAATTATCATAGCCGTGTGTAGTAAAAACACAGAATCAATAGCAAAAGAGCCATTTTTGAAACACCCTGACATGATTCTTAAACTTGATGATGTTGCAGTTTTTATTGCAAATTGGAATAATAAAGTTGATAATATAAGACAAATACAGAGAATCCTAAATATAGGATTTGATTCTATGGTATTTGTAGATGATAATCCATTTGAACGAAATATGGTTAAAGAACAAATAGAAGATATTTGTATTCCTGATTTGCCTGAAGATCCTGCAAATTATTTGCAATATCTGTCAAGTCTGGATTTATTTGAAACTACTAATTTTTCAGAGGAAGATGCAAAAAGAACTACTCAATATCAAACTGAATTCAAGAGACTTAGTGAAAAAATGAATTTTTCAAATGAAGATGATTATTTGAAAAGCTTAAATATGTTATCAGATATATCTGAATTTAATAGTTTTAATTCTCCAAGAGTATCTCAATTGTCTCAAAGATCTAATCAATTCAATTTGAGGACTATAAGATATGATGAAGATAATATAATAAAGATTTCAAATAATTCAGACTATGCAACTTTTGCATTTACTTTAGAAGATAAGTATGGAGACAATGGGCTCATTTGTGTAGTTATATTAAAAAAACTTGATAAAGATATTTTGTTTATTGACTCATGGTTTATGAGTTGTCGAGTTTTAAAAAGAGGCATGGAAAATTTTGTTCTAAATAGTTTAGTAACCTATGCAAAAGAAAATAATTATAAAACGATAATAGGGGAATATTTACCAACAAGTAAGAATGGTATTGTTGCAAATCATTATAATAGTTTAGGCTTTAAAGAAACTAGTACTAATAAATGGACCTTATCTGTTGATAATTACATAACAAAGAAATGCTTTATAAATAAAAAATAATATTTATGGAAAGAAGTGATATATTAATAAAGTTACAAGATATTTTTATTAACATCTTGGATAATGAAGGTATTGAATTATTAGAAAATACTACAGCTAATGACATTGAAGAATGGGATTCCTTAACTCATATACAATTAATTGTAGAGATAGAAAAGGAATTTTTTATAAGATTTAATTCAAAAGAAATTAGAAAATGGAATAATATAGGAGAAATGATAGACTCAATATTAGAAAAAATAAAAAAATGATTTTTAATTCTTTTCAATTCTTGTATTTCTTTATAATAGTATTCCTATTATATTGGAATTTCTTTAATAAAACTATAAAATTAAGAAATATATTTTTGCTTTTTTCAAATTGTTTTTTTTATGCTTGGTGGAATTGGAAATTTCTTTTCCTCCTTATTCTAAATATTGTACTTGTATATGTATTAGGTATAAAAATTGAAAAAGCTAAAAATGAAAAATTAAAAAAAATATTTCTGACCATTGGGCTTGCTCAGGGGTTAGGAACGTTGTTTTATTGTAAATATTTCAATTTTTTTATTTCCTCATTTATAGATGTTTTTGGATTAAAAGATAATTTACCTTGGACTCCACTAAATATAATACTTCCTTTAGGAATAAGTTTCTATACATTTAGATCTATTGGCTATTTATTAGATGTTTATAATGAAAAAATTGAACCAGAAAAAAATATATTAATATTCGCAAACTTTGTGTCTTTTTTCCCTACTATTATTTCCGGTCCTATTGATAAGGCTAACAAATTAATTCCACAATTAAAACATATATCTACTTTTAATTATGAATTAGCTGTCAAAGGAACTAAACAAATTCTTTGGGGATTATTCAAGAAAATGGTTATTGCTGATGGTTGCTCTGATTATGTAAATATTGTTTTTAATAATTCTGCTTCATTACCATCAAGTTCGTTATGGATAGGGCTATTTTATTATACTATTCAAATATATATGGATTTTTCTGGATATTCAGATATAGCAATAGGAGTATCTAAATTGTTAGGATTTAGAGTGGCAAGAAATTTTAACTATCCATATTTTTCACAAAATATTGCTGATTATTGGAAAAGATGGCATATATCACTTACATCATGGTTAACAGAATATATTTTTACTCCTATATCTATTGAACTTAGAGATTGGGGCAATAAGGCAGTTATTTTGGGGATTATACTTACATTTTTATCCTCCGGCTTATGGCATGGAGCAAATTGGACATTTGTTTTGTGGGGATTATTAAATGGATTATATTTTATTCCATTAATAATAGCGGGAAAAATGAATAAAAAGAAAAAATTTAATTCTAATAATTTTTTCCCTACTCCAAAGGAATTCTTCTCAATGTTATCGACATTTTTATTGGTAATGATTACAAATGTTTTTTTTAGAGCAGATTCTGTAAAATTGGCTTTTGTTTATTTGAAAGGACTTTTTTCTTATTCAATATTTAAATATCCTACTACAGGATTTGATTTTTTAATGTTATTTCTGATATTAATAACTATGATATTTGAATGGAGTCAAAAAGATAAGGAATTTGCGTTAGAAAGTTTAAATATTAAATACAAACCAATAAGATGGGGGATTTATATGATTCTATTCTTTTCTTTATTTCAATTTTTTGATCAACCAGAAAGAGAATTCATATATTTTAAATTCTAATAAATGAAAAAGTATATTTTTAATATATTGGAATTTTGTTTTTTTTCATTTGTAATAATATTATTAATTGTCTTTTTTATGCCTAATTATAATATTTACGACAATTTATTATATGCAAATAAAGATAAACAAAATAGACTTCAAAACTTAAGTTCACCTAAAATTATATTTATAGGAGGATCAAATGTGAGTTTTGGTGTAAATAGTAAAATGATCCAAGATTCTCTTAAAATGCCTGTTGTGAATATGGCAATTCATGGCAATTTAGGAGCTGACTTTATGATGGAAGAAATAAAACCGTTTGTAAACAGAGGTGATATTGTGGTGTTCATTCCCGATTATACTCAGTTTGCAGGGAATGTTTCAAAAGGCAATATAGAATTAGTCGCTTTAATGATTGATGGCAATCCATCATCTAAGCAATTTATTCCGTTTAAACAACGTATTTCTTTATTAAGTAAATTCTTGGAATATGGTATTACAAAAATTAAATTACCTACAATATTTATACTTGATAAATTAACAGGCCAAACATCTGGCAGTGGTCCTTATAAAAGATCTTCTTTTAATGAATATGGTGATGTAAGAACTGAGTGGTTAGAGAATAAGCAAGAATATATCCCTCTTAAAGATAATTCTATTGATAAATTAAATTCAAAATTCTTTAATGAATTAGAAGAATTTAAAAATTATATCACTGATAAGAATGCATCTTTGCTTATTTTACCTCCAACTTTAGATAATACTTCATATAATGCTGTGAAGAATAAAATTAATGAAATAAGTTCATGGATAAACAAAGATAAGTTGTCATTAGATTATTCACCTCAGGAATTTATATATCAAGATTCTTTATTTTATGATTTTCCTTTCCATTTAAATAGAAAAGCTGTTGATAATAATACAAGAAAGATTATAAGAAAAATAAGAGCGAATTAAATATTTTAAATGATAATATTATGAAAATACTTTATATTCAAGATTGGTTTGGCTTCGGAGGAATTAATAGAGTAACTTCTTGTAAAGAAAATTATTTAGTTAATCACGGATATGAAATTCATAATTTATGTATGGATGATAGACATGGCATAATATCTGATTATAAATATGATAATAAAATAATATTTCATTCTTTATTTAAAGATGATTATGATAAATATTTAAAGATCCCATTAATTGGAAGAATTATTAGATTTATAAAATTTAGATTTGATTTTATCAAACTAATATTAAAGATAAAGCCTAATATAATAGTTACCGTAAGAGATTATATTGAACCTTTTACTGTTATTTTATTTACATTTAATATAAAGAGAATATTAGAATATCATTGTGCTTATTTAGAAAGTGATATTTCTTTAATAGGAAAAATTAAGAAATGGTTCAAAATTAATATAAAATTGAGATTTTATAATATTGTAAGTTTAACAGAGAAAGATAAAACTAAGCGCCAACTTATATATAAACAAAAAATTTATTCTATTCCAAATCCTATTTATTTAAACCCTTCGTCTGCAGTAGAAAGAGAAAATATTGTCGTTTCTTTAGGAAGATATAATTATCAGAAAGGATATGACTTACTTATTCCGAAATGGATTGAAGTAAAAAATAAATTTCCAAATTGGAAATTAGAAATTTACGGTTATGGAGAGGATGAATTTCTCTATAGGGAATTAATTAAAAAATATGATTTAAATAATGTAATTAGTCTATTGCCTCCTGTAAAAGATGTGGAGTATATTTTACAGAAATCTTCTATTTATGTAATGTCTTCAAGATATGAAGGATTTCCTTTGGTTTTAGGAGAAGCAATGCAATGCGGGTTGCCATGTGTATCAGTAGATTGTCCAGCAGGTCCTTCCGAAATAATTAATAATAATGAAGATGGTTTTGTTGTAAAAGAATTAGATATGGATGCTCTTATTGAAAAAGTATGTTTTTTAATTGAAAATAAAAATATAAGAACCCAAATGAGTCAGAAAGCTTCTTTGAATATAAAAAGATATGAGATGAAAAATGTAATGGAAATGTGGGTAAATCTTTTTAATAATATATGAAATGAAAATAGTTTATAATATAGATGATATTCATTCAAAGGGCGGTACTCAGCGAGTTACATTAAGGAAAATTAATTATCTTGTTGAAACCTATGGGTATGATGTCCATATTATTGTGAATAATTTTTATGGACAGTCACCATCTTTTAGATTGAATGAATCTGTCAAAATACATCATCTAAATTATTCCAATTTAATATTTGGGAAAGTAATATTCTTATTAAGCCTTATCAGAGGCATTTTTTCATTTGGATTTAATTTTAAAAAAATAATAGACGAAATTAATCCAGATATTATAATAACTACTAATAATAATCCAGAAGAAATTTTATTGCCATTTATATGTAGAAATTATAAAACTATCCAAGAATTTCATTATTCTATGGCAATCCAAAAATATAATTTATATAATGTTGGCTATTTTAAGAAAATATATAGTTATTGTATAAATATAGTTTACAAATGGTCTTTTTCTAATTATAATTATTTTGTCGCTCTGACCAAAAAAGATTTATCTGAGTGGAACTTAAAAAATGGTATAGTTATTTCTAATCCTATTGAAATTCCTGCATTTAAATTTAATAATTATCAAAAAAAACAAGCTATAGCAGTTGGCCGATTTGTATTTCAAAAAGGATTTGATTTATTATTGAAAATTTGGAAGACAACAATCCATAAGCATCATGATTGGAAATTATTAATTTGTGGACCAGGAAATAAAATTCCATATATGAAGATGGCTGAACAAATGCATATAAAAAACATAGAATTTTTAGATGAAAGGGATAATATAGAAGATTTATTTTATGATTCTTCAATATTTCTTTTTACTTCAAGATTTGAGGGTTTTGGGTTAGTGTTAGCAGAAGCTATGTCAATTGGCATGGCGGCTATTTCTTTTGATTGTCCGTGTGGGCCATCTGATATGATCGAAAATAATAGAAATGGCTTTTTAATTCCACATGAAAATGTAATTGATTTTTCTGATAAATTGAATGAACTAATGAGTGATGTTGGATTGAGAGAAAAGTTTGGACATGAAGCATATAAAACCATTCAAACATTCTCAGAAGAAAAGATTATGAATCAATGGAATGATTTATTTCTATCATTGTGTAATTGAGTATTTATTAAATCTATTTTATGAAATTATCTATTATAACGGTTAATTTAAATAACAAAATTGGTCTTTCAAATACTATTAATAGTGTAAAATGTCAAGATTATAAAGATTTTGAATACTTAATAATAGATGGAAATAGTAAAGATGGTAGCGTTGATATAATTAAAGACCAAAGTAATAATATAACGAAATGGATTTCTGAACCTGATAATGGAATTTATGATGCTATGAATAAGGGTATAATAATGGCCAAAGGTGAATATATGCTTTTTCTTAATAGTGGTGATACCCTATATAATAATAAAACTCTTTCAACTATATTTAGTACTGATACAACTGAAAATTTTATATATGGAAAAATTAGTTGTACAAATAAAATAATAGAAAAAAATCTTAATATAAATTCAAGAAATAAAGTCTTAAGTATTTGGGATTTTTATAAAAGCTCTTTGCCACATCAAGCTACATTTATTAAAAGAGTTTTATTTGATAAATATGGGTTATATGATACAAAATATAAAATAGCATCAGATTGGAAATTCTTTATAATATGTATAATTTTAAATAGTGAATCTTATATTTATAAAGATTTAATTATATCGAAATTTGATGCGACTGGGATTAGTAACAATTCAAGTTCAGCATATATTGAGAGAAAGGACATTTTTAATAAAATGTTTCCGAATTATATATATCCCTTATTAAACATGATTGATAGAAATTATAAACTAATTCTTATAATAGAAAAAATTAGGCGCTTATTAAAAAATAAATGAAGTATAAATATAACATATTGTTCATATTCCCTTCTATTTTTAATCCTTTAAATGGTGGAGTAGAAAGAGTTTCAGATTATCTAATAAAATCTTTTAGATTATTAGGCCATAATGTTTATTCTCTACATTATAATCAGAATTGTTCAGATGAATATAAAGATGAATTTACTTTCTTCTTGCCAAATAATCGATTGTATTCCACAGAAAATGTAAATTTTTTTATTGATTTACAACGAGAATTAGGTGTTGATATTATTATTTGTCAGAAGTCATTATTTGAAGATGTATATTTCTTTTCTGATAATTGCTTAAAAAATATAAAAAAAATTGCTGTGTTTCATAGTGATTTAAATTGTATAGAAAAGGAGTTTTTATCAAATGTTAGTTTTTCGCATATCAATTTAAAAGAAATAATAATTAATTTAAAAACGTACGCAGGGATTAGATATAGAAGATATATACATTATTTAAATATTATAAGAAAATTTGATAAGATTATTTTTTTAAATAATAATTCAAAAAATAAATTTGCCTTGCGGTATCCTTTTACTTCTGAAAAATTAGAAGTGATTAATAATCCTGTAAAGATAAATATGGCCCATAACCAAAAACAGAACATAGTATTATTTGTGGGCAGATTTGCAAAAGAAAAATGTGTTGAAAGACTAATTAGAATATGGAAAGCTATCTATCAAGATATACCAGATTGGAAATTGGTTTTAATAGGCTATGGACCGGAACAGAATAAATGTAAACAAATTGCAATAAATGAAAACTTACAAAGAATTTATTTTAAAGATAAATTAAATCCCATGTATTATTATTCTATAAGTTCTATCTTTTGCCTTACATCAACATATGAAGGATGGCCTATGACATTATTAGAAGCGTTATCTTATGAAACTGTCCCTATACTTTTTAATAGTTTTTCAAGTGCTAAAGAAATTATAAATAATAATGGAATACTTGTTAAACCTTTTAATGAGAAAGCATATGCTAAAGAACTTAAAAATCTAATTATAAATAATAGCTACAGAGAATCCTTGAAAAATAATGCCATAAATTCTATCAAAGATTTTAATATTGATAATATCGCTAATAAATGGTGCTCGGTTTTTGATGCTTTAATGAAATAATATTTGTTTTAATTATGATTGTAGATAAAATTAAAAATCTAAAGAAAATATCTTGTTTAAATAATAATTCTGTTTTTGATTCAGAAATAAAAGATAATTTTTTGCCAATATATGGAGCATATCATATTTTTTGTTCAAGAAATTGGAAAAATCTTGTTAAAAATCAAGTAAACAAACTCATTAAATCCGAATTATATAAATATGTAAATAAGATATATGTAAGTGTAATATATAATGAGGAATCAGATATTAAATATCTAAAAAATTTACTTTCTGATAGATTTGAAATTGTGATTATTTCTCAAAATCCATCAGATTATGAAATGCCTATACTTAATTATATTTGGGAGAAATCAAAGTCAGAAGATTTTTTTCTATTTTATTTTCATACAAAAGGAGTTTCGCTTAATGATAGTGCTTGCGATAGATATTTATTGAAGCATCCTCACTATAATGTTTCATTTGATTTTATGAGAGATTGTAATGAAAAGTGGCGCATTTTAATGGAATATTTTCAAATAGATAAATTTAATATTGCTATTAATTCCCTTAATAATGGTTTTAATGCTTATGGAGTCATATATAGACTAAATAATAAAGGAAATCATTTTTCAGGAAATTTTTGGTGGGCAAGTTCTAAGTATATAAAAACATTACCCCCAATCAATTTCTTAGATTATGGAAGATGGAATGCTGAATTTTGGATAGGGAAAGGTGAAGATTTTAAACCTTATGTCCCTTATAATAATTTGTTTGACCCATATTTTATACCAATTCCTTCAATATTATATACTAAGAGAAAAATTTTATTTTCTGATGTTACTAAGGTATTTAAATGTTATTATTATCATTTTAAATTAATCGTTTATGGCGCTATCTTTAAATAAATGAGAATGGTACATATAAATCATAAATATCTATTATCGATTATTATTCCAATATATAATATAAAAGAATATATAAAAAGTTGTATTGAATCTGCTGCTCTTTTAGATAGTAATCTGTATGAGATAGTGTTAATAGATGATGGCTCTACAGATGGTGTAGAAAAACTAATAGATAGTATATCGTTAGATTATAATAATATAAAAGTGCTTCATCAGAAAAACCAAGGCTTATCAGGGGCACGAAACTCAGGTTTAAACCTTTCTCAAGGTAAATATATATGGTTTGTTGATGGGGATGATTATGTTGATTCTATAAATCTTAATAAGGCAATTGAATTTTTAAAGAATAATAATAGTGATATTGTTACATTTGATATGGCATTAGGAGCTGATAGAAATTCTAATTATAGATCAATCTCAAAGTGTTGCTTAATACCTGAAAGAAATTATTCTGCTGAAGAATCTTTTAGATCCGGATTTATACCGACTTCAGCTTGTTCGGCTTTTTATAAAAAAGAATTTATTGATAATTTTAATCTTAGATTTAATATTTGTGCTTATAGGGAAGATGTCGAATTTACCGGTAGAGCATTTCTGTTAGCTTCCAAAATTTGCTATTTACCTCTTTTATTATACTATTATTATGAAAGGGAGGGCTCTATTACTAAAAACGAATCGATAGAAAACAGACAAAAACTTATTCGTGCTGAAGTAACTATTGCAGATTCTTTTAATAAATTTCTATCCGAATATAGTTCTGATTATCCTTATATTTCAAAAATTATGAAAGAAAGGATAAATTTAATTGTTATGAACATGATGATTTCATTATTTCATGATAAATATTTGGATTATGACTTTTCAAAACATATTTTGATAGATTGTAAAAGGAAAAAACTATATCCTTTAAATTTAAGGATCAATCAAATCTCTTTTAAACGCAAAATAATGTGGCTTTTTGCTAATTTTGAGAGTCTATATTTTTTATTAATAAAAATTAGCCGTAAAAAACAATGATCCCATATCTGCTTATTTTTCTTTTTGTGCTTCTTTTTACATCTTATGATGTCCGCGAAACTGAAATATCGTCCAACCAAAGGAATATATTTGTATTTCTAATTGCATTGGTCTTGTCTCTTTTTGTTGGATTAAGAGATATGATTGGAGGATATGATGTTTATATATATGGTGAAATCTTCGATATTACGCCTGCTATCACCTCTTTCGATAGTTTCATGAAAATTGTCAGAGGAGAGGATACCTCTCTTCCTCAAATCCTTGAACCGGGCTTCTTGGCTTTTGGCGGTATAGTAAAACTCTTTGATGACAGCAGATATACTTTCTTTCTTATATTAAGCGTGTTAAGCTATATGCTTATTTTCAAAGCGTTCAATAAATATATGCCATTCGTGTTTCTCGCAATATTTATATTCTCATGCAAGTTTACTTTGATGAGCTTTGTTTATGTACGTCAAATGCTTGCAATGAGTATTGTTTGGGCAGCAATACCATATATTATTAACCGCGATATTATAAAATTCTTTTTACTGATGCTTATAGCATTCCTTATTCATAACAGCTCATTGATATTCCTTCCATTGTATTTCTTGGGATTAAACACATATAAAAAGCCTGTTATTCTTATTGCTCTTATTGGCTCTTTTGTATTAGGGCTTACAACATCATTCTTTTCATCTGCTCTTGGAACAGTTGGAGAGGCAATGGATCTTGAAAAAGCCTCTGTATATGCCAATGTAAGTGGAGGAGATGTAAATATATATTATGCAATAGAGGCTGCAATAATTGGAATTGGACTTTATTTTACAAGAGAAAAATTTTATTCATCTAAAATAAGTACTCTGTTTTTTAATATTGCAATATGCTATGTCTGCAGCACTTTTATTACTATGAGAGATGCTACCGGTGTTCGTCTTGTATGGTATTTTATGATAGGAATGGTATATGCAGTTTCTTCATTGGCATATTGCTTTAAAGATTCTCCTGCACTTAGAAATGCGGTGTTGGTAACAATATTCATATATTTTTCGGCTCTTCATTTTCGTTTATTGATGATTTGGGACAGTGGAGATATGATGCCATACCAAACTTTTCTTTCTGACACACAGCGTCCAACTATTTGGACTGATAGAGAATATACTCTTAAATATGCTAAACCACAGCAAATACAACAGCAATGATATCGATACTTACAGCAACTTACAACAGAGCTTCTTTGCTTCCAGAACTGTTTAAAAGCCTTGTGCTTCAGATTGACCAGGATTTTGAATGGATTGTTGTTGACGATGGCAGTACCGACAACACAGTTGATGTACTAAAAGGCTTTGTTGATCAGGATGTAATACCGATTAATTGGATTTCTGTTCCAAATGGAGGAAAGCACCGTGCTATAAACAAGGCTGTAAATATGGCAAAAGGTGAGTTTTGCTTTATTGTTGACAGTGACGACCGACTTGATTATAATGCAGTTAATCTTATTAACTACAATTGGAATCAGGTTAAAAATAAAAAGCATTATGCAGGTGTTGTTGGCCTTAAAGCGCTTTTTTCAGGAGAAGTAACAGGTACTCCTTTAAAATATCTTCCAAAAAGAGCAATAAATACCGATCTTCTTTCCTATCGTATGAAATATAAAATAGAGGGAGATCGTGCCGAGGTGTTTAAAACCGATGTCCTTAAGGAGTTTCCTTTCCCGGAATATGAGAATGAAAAGTTTTGTCCTGAAGCATTGGTTTGGAATAGAATAGCTCAAAAATATAAAATGAGATATTTTAATGATATAATTTATTTCTGCGATTATCTTCCCGATGGTCTTACTGCAAAGATTGTGCGCCTAAGATGTGAAAATCCAACAGCTTCAACAGTGCATTATTCAGAACTTTATCATTATAATATTCCTTTGACACAGAAAATAAAAGCTGCAATAAACTTCTGGAGATTTTCATTTTGGAGCAGGAACAAATATTCCGAATTATTAAAACAGATTGGTTTTTTTCAAATAATATGGATGCCCATAGGTTATTTAATGTACAAAAGAGATAAAAAAAGAATATGAGAATACTTCAGGTTATAACATCTCTCGGCATTGGAGGAGCAGAAAATCTTGTTAAAGAATTTGCTCTAAGGTTTAATCAGCAAGGAATAGAAACTGATGTCCTGCTGCTTAATGGATTGTCGTCGTCATTTAAAGATGAATTGACAGACAGGGGAATTAATGTTATATCTTTAAGTAACGGCTCTTTAATAACTGTCTACAATCCTTTACATATATTCAGGATAGGCAGAATCCTTAAAAATTATGATATAGTTCATACCCATCTTTTTGCTGCTCAGTATTGGACTCTATTTGCAAAGTTGTTGTATAAAAAAGATATCAAACTCATAACTACAGAGCATAACTCCATTAATAGAAGAACCGAAAATAAACTTTTGGGCTTAATCGACAAATTTGTCTTTTCAAGATATGATAAAGTGGTTTGCATCTCAAAGCCAACTTATGAGATGATGCAATCTGTCCTTAATGACGAAAGCAACCTAATTTTAATTGAGAATGGTATAGACTTGTCTAAAATAAGCGATGCTTTACCATATACTAAAAGTGAATTGCTTAATCAGCCTGAGAATATAAAACTTGTTTTATGTGTAGCCGGATTTAGAGAGCAAAAGGATCAGGACACGCTTATACGTTCTTTAAAATATTTACCTGAATATTTTCATTTGGCTTTGGCAGGCGATGGAGTAAGAAGAGCATTGCTTGAAAATCTTGCTAAAGATGAATCTGTCTCCAAACGTGTCCACTTTCTTGGAGTAAGAAAAGATATTTCACAATTGCTTAAATCGTCAGACTATAATGTCCTTTCATCTCATTATGAGGGTTTGTCATTATCATGCATAGAGGGAATGGCATCAGGCAAACCTTTTCTTGCAAGTAATGTAAGTGGACTAAAAGAGATTGTTGATGGAGCCGGTATCTTGTTTGAACATCAAAATCCAAAGGATTTTGCAGATAAGATACTTGAGCTTGAAAGCGACAGTAAGTATAAAGATGAGGTTGTTTCAAAATGTTTGGAAAGAGCTGCTTTATATGATATAAATAAATGTACCGATAAATATATCACATTATATAAATCATTTTTTATTTAGATATCAAATATGAAACTTGCCTTTTGTTATATGGTTCACAAGATGTCACCTGTTTTGGAACATTCTGTTAAGATATTGTCTCAAATAGGTGATATAATTGTACATGTTGATAATAGAGCAAATATTGAGGACTTTCACTCGATTAAAGATATTGTGACATTTACAGAAAATAGAATTGCTGTCCGCTGGGCAGGTTTCCCTCAGATAGAAGCGGATATAGAACTTCTTAGAATGGCTGATCAAAAGAATAATTATGATTTTATATCTATGATGTCGGGTGAATGTATGCCAATAAAAACAAATTCATTTATAATAGATTTTTTTGAAAAATATAAAAATAAGGAGTTTGTCTCTGCTGTCCCTGATAACGATATGATTGAAAGAAGAGTAAAATATATCTATCCTTCATACTATTCAAATAAGAATAGGCATCTTTACCAGACATTGTGGATACTTTTTACCGATAGATTGCCATTTATTCATCGTAATCCTTTTTTAAGAAAAAATCCTTATTTCAAATCTTTGCCAAAACTTTATAAAGGAGCCAATTGGTTTACGATATCCGGCAATTGCAATAGATATATCTTAAACTATCTAAATGATAATCCTGATTATCTTAAAGCTTTTGAAAAGAGTCATTGCGGAGATGAGATAATATTTCATACAATTATTTTTAATTCCCGTTTTAAAGATAATCTCTATTTAGAAAAAGGATGTGAGTCGCAATTAAGATATATAGATTGGGAAACAGGACCTGAATATCCAAAAGTGTTGGATGAAAGCGATTATAAACATTTAAGTGATTCATTGGATCTTTTTGCAAGAAAAATATCCGGAAGAGTTGAATTAAATAAATATGAAGAGCTGTTTTTAAAATAAATTATTTTATGAAATTATCAATTTTAATACCCGCATATAATGTTGAAAAATATATTGAAAAATGTATTGATTCAATCATTTGTCAAATAGATGATAATATTGAGGTTATTATAATAAATGATGGCTCTACTGACAATACGCCTAAGATATTAGAGAAATATAGATCAAACAATATAATAATTATAACCCAAGACAATAAAGGAGTCGCTTTTACAAGAAATAGATTGCTGCAGGAAGCTAAGGGTGAATATATTTGGTTTATAGATGCAGATGATTTTATTTCAAAAGATGCTTTGAATAACATAATAAATATTAGTGGAAATAATTCAGATGAATTGTTCTTATTGGGCTACCAACATGTAAACAACGATTTAATACCTTTTGCTAAAAAGGAGTTTAAAGAAAAAAATACTCCGGGATATCTAATTGTAAATAATAAAATTTATGAGAATGTTTTATGGAATAAAGTAATAAAATTATCGGTTATAAAAGATCATAATCTAACATTTGATAATTTTACTACAGGTGAAGATTTTATTTTTTGCTATAAGTTATTGACGTTTATTTCTTCCTTAAATTCGATTAAAACTATTTGCTACAATTATAGATTGACACAAAATTCTATATGTCAGAAAAGAGATAAACTTCACATGAAAGTTTTATACGATAATTCAATATCACAAATACAACTTATTAATAATTTTAACAAGCAGCTGCCAAAAGATATTTCAGATGTAATGTATTTGTGGTTTAGGCATTTTATTGAAGGCTTTTTCTTTTCTTTAATTAGATTTAAAGAGTATTCTATTAATGATTTGAATTATGCAATTGATGTAATAAAATCTGAGAATCTTTATCCATTGAAAAAATATGAAATTTCGGATATAAAAGAGAAATTTTTTTTGAGAATTATAAATAGTAGGAGTCTCATAGTTATTCTTAAAGTTTTATTTAGAATAAAGGACTAATATATCTTATGATAAGATTGCCATAACTCACTCAAAGTTGAGATACCCGACAAAAGGTATATAAATGGCGCATTTGTACCTTAATGAAAAAAATAAAAATATATACAAATGAAAATTTTGTTTATCACAAATAGATCTCAGAATGATAATGTAAATGGAGGAGGTGTTTGCTCTTGCCAGAATTTTAATTTATTAAAAAGTGTTTATGGTAACGATAACGTTTCTTATTTTTATTTGAATAAATATAAAAACAATTCTTTAAAAAATAAATTGATGAGCTTTTATAAGCTAATTAGTAATAAGCCTCCATATTATAATCTTAAAGAATTATACAATTTGTCTATAGACATAGATTGCTTTTTTATAGACTCTTCTTTAAATGGGAGTATAGCAAAATTTCTGTTCGATAAATTCCCTGAAAAAAAGATATTTACATTCTTTCACAACTGCGAATATGATTATTCTTTACAAATTGTCTCAAAGATTAATCCCATAATTAAATTTCTACATTTATGGTTTGTTAAACAAAGTGAGAAAAATGCAATATTATATTCTTCTTCTTTTTCTTGTTTAAACAACAGGGACAGAAAATCTTTAAAAAAACATTATAGAAAAGAACCTGCATTAATAATTCCGATTTCAATGACTGATAGAGTCAATAATGAATTATTACGCAATAACAATCATATCCATAATGAAAATGAAAAATTAAAATTATTATTTATTGGTAGTAATTTCCCTCCGAATACATTAGGATTAAAATGGTTTCTAAATGAAGTGTTTGATAAAGTCAATGTCGATCTGACTATTATTGGAAATGGAATGGACAGAGAAAAAGATTTATTAATTAAATCAAACGATATTCATATTAAAGGATTTGTTGAAGATTTAACTCCGTATATATTTAATGCTGATTATATGATCTATCCAATATTGGGAGGAAGTGGAATGAAAGTAAAAACATGTGAAGCTTTAATGTATGGAAAAAATATTTTAGGAACAAAAGAAGCTTTTGAAGGGTATGATATTAACATTGAAAAGGTTGGTTATGAATGCAATTCAAGCGAAGATTTTATTAATAGAATTAATTATTTAAGAAGTGTAAAGTTTGACAGCTTTAATTTATATTCCAGAGAATGTTTTATTAATAATTATGCGAGTGAAAATGTTAGAGCTAAATATTTGAATATATTTAATTAAAGTCATTACGCCATTACGTAAACTAAAACCTATTGATTGATTAATAATAGATGCCTTATGTTTTAATACTTTTGATGTTTTTTAAGATTCTATCTAATTATCGAAAGATTAGACATGCATAAAAGGTATACAAATGTAATATTTGTGATTTAAAGTAAAGATAGATTGTTTTGAATGAAAATATCTGTAATATTCCCTGTTTATAATGTGGAAAAATTCGTTTATAAATCATTTCTAAGTCTGATAAACCAAGATTATAATGATTATGAAATCATAATAATAAACGATGCGACACAGGATAATAGTTTAAATATAATAAATGAAATAATAAAAACGACAAGACATCTAAACATAGTATTATTTGAACAAGCTGTTAATAAAGGATTATCGGCTGCCAGAAATAAGGGAATTGAATTATCTTCAGGAGATTATATATTCTTTATGGATAGTGATGATATTATTACAAAAGATTGTCTTAGTACATTGGCTGAAGAAATAGATAATAATAGATTTGATATAGTTTTAGGAGAGCATTCTATATTATTGGAGAATAAATCATTGGTTCATAAACCTCTTTCAGCTAATGGAGCATTTATTGGAAATGAAATTATACTAAGTAAATATTTAAATAATTATTGGCCTTTAGTTGCCTGGAATAAACTATTGAATAGAAATTTTATTTTAGATAATAAATTGTTTTTTAAAGATGGCATTCTTCATGAAGATGTCTTATGGACATTTATGTTAGCCTTAAAAGCTGATTCAATGTACATAATTAATAAATCAACCTATTATTATGTAAAAAGGGATAATTCTATAACGAGTAGTTATAATAAAAAAAATTTTGAGGGTGAAATGCTTGGGATACTTGAAATGTTAGATATCTCCATACAATATGAAAATATAGAAATATATTCGTATATTTTAGATAGCTATTTTGTTGATATAAAGAAAGCATTGTTGAATAATATTGATAAAATTTTAATAATAAATTATAGAAAGGAAATAAAACCTTTTTATTTACCATTGATATTGAAATATTTATTGAATAAAGATATTACAAGAGTTTGTTTTGTATTGTCATTATTATTACCATATTGGCTATTATCTCCTTACATGCATTTGTTAAATATAGCATCACTTTTGTTCAAAACAAATTTCATGTTAAATAAAAACTGTAAAGCCATATGAGAAATTATATAATTGTTCAGATGCAGGGAGGTCTTGGCAACCAAATGTTCATATATTCTTATTATCTCTCACTAAAAGAGCAAAGAAATAATAATACAGTTTTTATAAGGCCCATAAACCCGGCAAAGCATGAAAGATATGGTTCTGAACTTGAAACCATATTTAATATTAATCTTCCATCATCAAAACCATTATTTGAAAGATTGCTTTTGAATAGATTTACTTTAAATAGGTTGTTCAATTATGTTTTTGAAGATGTAAATACTCTTATACTTAAACCAAAGCCCTCTAAATATCTCTTGTCCTATTATATAGGGTATTGGCAGTCATATAATTATTTTTCTAAATTGGAAGCCCGCATTAGATCTGTTTTTTCTTTCCCTGTTAAATTTAGAACACTATATGTGATCGAAATGGAGAAAGAAATATGTAAATATGAATCTGTATCCATTCATATAAGGGGAGGAGATTATATTACTAATAACGACCTTTATGGTAATATAGCAACTAAAGCTTATTACAAAAGTGCAATTCAATATATAAAACAGAAAATAAAGGTATCATCTAAACCAATAAAATTTTTTGTCTTTTCGGACGATAAAGAATATTCATCAAATTTACTTGAAGATGCAGGATTATCAATAAATGAATATTTATATATAGATGGTAATAATGGGAAAGAAAGTTTTTGGGATATGTATCTTATGTCATTGACAGACCATATTATTATTGCTAATTCTACATTCTCATGGTGGGGAGCTTTTCTTGGAGAGACAGACTCTAAGATTATAGTTTGTCCATCTAAAGTCTTAAATAAAGATGACAGCCCTTTTTTCTATAAAGACAATTGGACCAAAATAAATAATAAAGGGGAAATAGTTAAATAAAATATTCCCTCCCCCTTAAAAAATTGTTCATTAATTAATTCTTTCCTACCACAAATACTCCTCTTTCGCCTCTCCGGTCCAATTAACCACATCGCCTTTCTTCCATTCAGTATACCAGCTGACAAATTTAGGATAGGCAAGTTCGATGCCATTTGAAAGATTCTCGTATGGCCATCTCCAGTTTTTATCACAAATATCCAAAGCCCAAGGTTTTTGATTATCCATACGATAAAAAACATTGTTTTCTACTGACGACTTATCGTCTTTGGTCCCAAAAAGAGACATGTCCATTTTTGATGTAGGCTTATAATCTACAAGATGTATTTCTCTTTCCCTGTTTTGAACAAAAAGGAATGGGTTCAAGTCATCAAACAATATCGAGGATTCATGAATAGGCATTGTTAACTCTAATCTTATAGTTTTCTCTGTGCCCTCTTTTGTTCCTGAACCTTTAGAGGCGTTTATAATACCTCCTGCATTATTGTATGATTCTCTTACATTATTGTAGATAATAAGTGTCGATTTTCCATTGTCCTCTTCGATGTTAAAGTCAGACGCATTGCTTATCAAATTCCGGTTTAAAGGGATTTGAATGCCAAAGCCGTTTGTTGAGGCTGTGCCTATTGCCGCAACTTTAAACGAAAGCACAATAGCAGTGATATTATTGGAGCTTTCGCTTTTTACAAATGAATATTTATAGTTCGTTACGAAGTCATTGAAGTCATAATCTCCTTTTTGAGGCCAATTGTCTTCAAATGCTAAAGTTCCTTCGCGGGAATATGATATTTCATTGTTGTCAACAGGGTCAACACTTCCCACTTGACCAAGTCTTATAGGATTGGATGTGATTTTCACTACCAAGTCGTTGAAGTCATTATCATCTCCTTTTCTTTCCATTCCAAGAATATAGCAACTGTGGCTTATATCCCAGTGGATAATGCCGTGAGTCTTTTTGTCAGAATTAAATTTCTTTGTCGTGCAGCTTGGATTGTTATTGGTCTGTGCCAATGAAAAACCAAGAATGTCATTGACTGTATTGTTGTAATTGTAGCCCATGTGATTTAAGGCAAAACCCACATACGAGCCTTTAGGAAATGTGCTCTGATATTTCCCTGTCTCTTTATTGTAGTACAATAACTGAACCCTTGTGCCGGGTACGATATACCCCGGATTCACATTAGGAAAAATTGCAGTCAGGGCATAATCAGATTTGGCAATATAATTGGCAGAATAAGATTTGTCGGGAATATTGCTGTCGGTATAGCTGTAATAGTATAATCCGTTGCACACCTTTGGGTTTTTGTTGGTAAATCCGCCATCGCCTATATAGGTTATCCATATTTCTGCTCCATTTTCATCGGTGATCTTAAAATCAGTATCCTCTTCATCGCCTGAATAGTTCTGCTCTTTTTCAGGGAAATAATGGTCAATATAGTTTAGAAACTCAGGAGAAAGTTTTTCATAGCTTACCACTCCGGAGTTTAAGTTTAACGACCCGTCACTGACATTCAATTCACTTTCATTGAAATAATGATAAAACTTATAGTTTCTGCCAACAGAAATTTGGTCTCTGAATATTTCATTTGAGGCTTTTGTAGAGTTAACACCCGTATTCAATACAGCAGTTTTGCCCTGCAAAACAATCTCTTTACCAAGTTCTGATATAGTGACCTCTTTCATGGAGCCAAAACCTAAGGTGACAGGTACAATATATAGTTTGGAGGTTGACGAAGAGATTGAAATCTTCTTTGTTAATTTACCGGCAGCATCGGTATAGCCTGAATAAACGGGACTGACATCAGATTTTAAATCTGCATCATCGCTCTCGTTTGAAATCTCCTTGTATGGCGATTCGGAATAAATACTTACAAGGACATTTTCTGATTTCTCACCCAATGGATTTAATGCCAATAAATCGATTGTTATCTCTTTCCTTGTGGAGAATGTAAAGTTTGTGTCGAGTTTGGTAGGATCTGAATCAATGGCTTCGTAATCGTCATTACATGATACAGCCATGAAAAATAAACTGATGTAAAATATTAATTGCTTCTTCATGATGATTGATAATTTTATACAAAATTACTAATCAAAAATAAAGACGGAGAGTTTGGCTGTTAAAATATTGTTATAAAGTATGTTGTAGATTAAGAGTTATATAGATCTAATTATATGAATTATAAATAATATCAAACTCTTGTAAAATCTTTTGAGTTTTATTTTGGGTTGTGTATTTGTATTCAATCATTAATCTTGCTGTTCTTATAATAAGAATAATCAATGCCATTCATGAATGTCTCTCTGTCATTAATCTTATATCACTATTGGTAAACCAATCTATGAATGCTAAAGCATTGAATAGACTTTATTATATGTTGAATCATTATAGTTTAGTAATAAGGCATTAATACTAAAATATTATTTCTTGCTGCTTTATTTAAACATAAATGCTTTATTTTGTTTTGTGCTTTATCTTAATCGGGTTTAAAATTTTTTCCATCCCTCTCTTTTAATTTTTCATTGTCAATTTTTCTTTCTGACTCAAGTAACATCAACAAGTTACTAAAGATAGTTTGCAAAGTATCTTAAGATACATTAGATACATACTTAAGTTATTAATATAACATACTTTACATTCATAAAAAAATGATTGATTACAATTAAAAAATGGATAATTATATTATATTTGTTTATTGATATTCAATGAGTTGCAATAGAGGGCAATATAAATAAGTATTTATCATTTAAATCTGATATTATGGCAGCAAAGTATGATCTATTCGAAAATCCGGATAATAGTACAAGAAAATCAGGTTACCACCCAAGACTTTTGAAAGTGTTGCCGGCAAGTGAGGATGAGATATGCAAAAACATCAGTTCATCCTGCTCTGTAACGACAGCCGATATTGCGGGTGTGATGGAGGCGCTTTATCAGTCGATAATTGACAATCTGATGATGGGACGCAAAGTGTATATACCAAAACTGGGGCGTTTTTCAGTAACATTGGAGGCTGACAATTGTGAAACCTACAAATCTAATCCAAGAAATCTCAAGGTTAAGAAGATCTGTTTTGTGCCAAGCAAGAAGCTTCGGGAGTCAATGAACAGCATGGATTTTTCAAGACACAGAAGATTAAAAGATGAGAATGATAGCGAATAAAACTAAACTTTGATACTTTTGCATCAGGTAATTAGTAATATCATAGTTAAACATGTTAATAAAATGTCGGGAATAAAAACTTACACCGTTTTTATTGCAATTCTTTTTTCCCTTATCTCATCTTACAATTGCAATATCAAAGCTCAGTCCTTTCCAAGTGAAATAACTCTTCCATCATACAAGTCGGGCCATATCCAAGGGATTGCCTATGATGATAAAAACAATTGCATGTATGTTTCCTATACCACCATGCTTGTAAAGGTCGATATGAATGGACGTGTGCTTGGCTCTGTGACAGGGCTTTTGGGACATCTTGGCTGTCTTACATTCAATAAGGAGGAGGGCAGAGTTTACGGCTCGCTTGAATATAAGGATGATGAGATTGGCAAGGGAATCTTAAAAAGCAAAAATGCCTCGGCTCTTAACGGTAGTGCATTTTATATAGCAATTTTTGATGTCGACAAAATCACCGAGGAAGATATGAGTGCTGAGAAAGATGGCATTATGACTACTGTGAATCTACCGACTGTACTCGACGATTATAATGCAGATGTAAGCTTTGGTGGCAATAGTGTCAAACATCGTTTTGGATGCAGTGGAATCGACGGTGTGTCGTTCGGACCACATTTAAATCAGGCTGATGACAAGATGTATCTTACCGTAGCCTATGGCGTTTATGGCGATGTCAACAGAACCGACAACGACTATCAGGTGCTTTTGCAGTATGATACCAAAAAATGGAAGAAATATGAGAGACCTCTAAGTCAGGGGAATATGCATAGAAACGGACCTCGGAATCCGGATCTTACATGCTTTGTAAAAACCGGCAATACCTCCTATGGTGTTCAGAATCTCACGTTTGACAAAAACTCCAATCTCTGGTTTATGGCATGTTATGCAGGTAAAAAAACGGGCTATCCAAATTACACGCTTTTTGCTGTCGACGAGAACAAGCCGGTTGTAAAGAAACCTTTGGATGGGGTGAGTTATATGGAAACAGGTTTTGTAAAGCCTTTCCTAAGAGGTTGGCATTATCCTTACGGTACTACCGGAATCTGCCCGCTTGGCAATGGCTTGTTTTATTTTACTCTTCACAACAAGACTGAGAAAGGTGATGGAGGAGTGCTTAAGCTGTTTAAATGGAATGGGTTAAACGATATTCCATTTGAACGGGTTGAATAGAGTGACCTGAATATAGCTGAAAGAAAAATTAAGCGTGATACCATGACACAGATTTTAAAATATATATTTATTACAACAGCATTGGTCTGCTCTTCAAATCTTTTGAATGCGGGCATAGACAAAACGCCTCATAGGGGATATGATGATCTGCCCTTGATAGATTTTACTTTCGACAGTGATGAGGCAATAAAAAATTGCACGGTAGAAAACGGCAAAATAGAGATTGAGGATGGCAAATTGGTTTTCTCATTCTTTACAGATGGCAGGTTTTCGACACCCGATTTAAAGGGAAGCAGAAATTCTGTCTATAATCCTCATTTGGAGGAGAGAAACACTCTTTTTGTAGTTATGAACAATCTGAGCAGTGCCGATAAAATAAAGATTAGCTTTATCACAGAGGAGGATTCTGTTTATGATTTGAAGAAATCAAAGGTATTTGATATACCCAAATCTGAGAAGATGAAAGGCGTATTTTTTAATATCTCAGACAATGACTATGCAAAAGGCAGACTAAGGGGGTTAAGGTTTGAGCCTATAATAGAGAATGAGAAAAAAAAATCAAAATTGGAGGGACGGATTGAGATTGATAGGATAACTTTTGAACAGGAGGACAAAATTGAGCCGTTTGCGGGAAACATTGTTGAATGTGTGACAAAAGATGGTAAAGTTGTAATAAGGGGTAAAATAGAAAAAAATTTATTAAAGCAATACAGCAATATAACAATCTATAAAACCTCCATGGCACAAGGTGAAGATGATATATCAAAAATGGAGCTTTTAAAGGAGATAGCTCTAACACAGGAGTTCTCTATAGATGACATATCTTTGGTTGGGGGAGAGATATCTCTTCTTAGTTCTCAACTTTTGGCAGTTGTGAAAAATTCTGACAACGATTTTATGAAGATTTCCCCGCGTTTTTATATTGAGAATTGGAGCGATTTCGGCAATAATCCATATGAGTTTGAGCTTCCTCATATTGAGGTAGATGTTGCAATGTTTGGCGCAAAAGGTGATGGATTTAGCGATGATACTGATGCAATACAAAAAGCTGTTGATTATGTCAGCCAAAGAGGCGGCGGAAAGGTTGTCCTTTCAGGCAGTGATGAGAAATATGGGAAGAGGTATATTGCCACAAACATACTTTTAAAGAGCAATGTGGAGTTTAATATTGGTAAAAATGCTGTTCTTTGGCAGTCGCAGAATGAGACTGACTACAAATATGTGCCTAAATATGGTCATGAAGGAGTGATTCCGGGAATCAATTGGACACATAATATGCATGTCTCGAATCTTCCTCTTGTTCAGGCATCCGGTGCTGAAAACATAAAGATTACAGGTCCCGGAAAGATACGCTCTTTGGATATTGAGAGTCTTAATCCGGAATACGGGGACTACAGGTCAAATTGTGATGACAGGATACATGTAATTCCGATTGGAATTTTCAGATGTAGGAATGTTGAGGTGAGCAACCTCGATATAGTAAGGACAAACAATTATCACACTGCTTTTTATGGATGTGAGAATGTTTTTATAGGCAATGTAAAGATGCATGAGGTGAAATGTGTCAGCGGTGATGGCATGGGCATTGGCATGGGAACAAAGAATGTAAAGATTGAGAGAGTGTTTCTTGAATCTAATGATGACGGTGTAGTGTTATGGTCGAGCTATGATGATCCGAGAGGTGTTCTTTGGTGGAAATCAATGCCGGACAACAACAATTCTATAAGCAATGTCGAGGTTAGTCACAGCTATATCCATTCAGGCGGTGGAAAGGCAATAGCCTTTATACCATGGGGTACGGACAATCCGGATCAGTCAAGGCAGGAGATTGACAATATCAATGTTTATGACTGCGACCTTCAGGGTGGTTATTCTGTCGGCACTTGGCCTGACAATCCATATTTTGGACGTCAGCCTTTCGACAATGGAGAGATTGACGACTATTCACCTGTAAGAAAAGTAAGGATATATAATAATGTATATAGAAGTGAATGCAGCCTTTATCCGATAACAATATCTGATATAATCACCGATTGCGGTATTAAGAGCTGCGATACAATTCAAAACAGCGATTTCAAAAACAATATGTCCTATTGGACCGGCAAAAACTCTAAAGTCATAGATAACGTATGTCTTATCGAGGAGGGTGGCATTGTTTATCAGGGAGTATGGCTTGAAAAAGGTGAGCATACAATAAATGTTGATTGTGAGGGTAAGGGCGAAATTTTTGTTGAAAAGGATGTGGAGAAGATTCCAACCGACAAGCTGCTCAAGATGACGCCTGCAACTCCTATGCAGGATACCAACAAACAGAATATAGTTGTTTTAAAGGATATATCAACCTTTAAGCCACAATCTCTGTCAATAACATTTAGGGTTGAAGATGCCGGCAATTTCTATATCGGAGCCAAGTCTAAAAGTGACGGCAGCAAAGAGGTGTTCAGGGTTGGAAAGATTAAATAGTTGGTAAAGAGGAATAAAAACACTGTGAGCCTAAGACTTTAATTGAGCAAAATGTATAGCGATTTGATGCAATATAGAGAATCCTCATTAAATCAGTAATTTATTATTGTTGTAATATCATTTGAATTATTCTTACATAAATTTGAAGAAATAAATATTAGGTTTTAGAAACTAAGATATTGAAAGTTAAAAAGTTCGGTAAAAATTGTTCTGTTTATTCATAATCATTGCTAAAAGAAGATTATGTGTTAATGTTAATATAAATATTAATTAATAAAATCGCCATAACTTACCTGAAGTTGAGATACTCAACAAAGGGTATATAAAAGGCGCATTTATACCTTAGTGTTAAAAATAAATAATATATAAATGAAAAATTAATTATATTTATCAACGAATGAATATTCTTGGTTTTAAATATTTATTCCATTATTAATTGAATTTATGGAAGAAGAGGATATTTGGCTGCTATGTTTAAAGGGAAATATAGATTCATTTGAATATTTCTATAAAAAATATTATGAATTATTATTCAATTACGGGATTAAGATATGTAATGATAATGATCTCGTAAAAGACTGTATCCAAAATTTATTCGTAAAGCTAATCAATAACTATCAGAATCTTTCCTCTACAGAATCGGTGAAATTCTATTTAATCAAGTCTTTTAGGAATACCTTATTAAACACCTTAAAGTCAGAAGCCCTGAGAAAATACAAATTCCGGTTTTACCCGAATGAATTGCTGATAGAAAAGGAGTCGCTGAGTAGTTTATCAACAGAAATACTTTCCAATAAAGAGAACCAAAGCCTGCTAAAAGCTTATAATTCCTTGCCATCGCGTCAAAAGGAGATAATATATCTGTATTATATAAAGGAGCTGTCGCATGATGAGATAGCTGACCTTTTCAATATCAATCATCAATCGAGCAAAAATCTTCTTTTCAGAGCGCTGACCAAAATGCGCTCACTTCTTGTTGAGCAAGAATCAAAAAAGAATAAAGTTAAAATTTAGAGGGATGAGTACTTTGTAAAGTGATGAAATGTATTTAAGTAAATGTATTTTATTTAAAAGGGCTATGTTTTTGACAGCGTCAGTTATATAGCTGCAAGAAAAGTATAATTACCTGCAAATAATGTAGATATGTATTCAAGAAAGAAGAAACACGATATTAATGATAATGTGAAGGACCTTATATCTCTGATTAAAGAGGCAGAGAGGATTGATGAAGATTCAATAAATGAGGGTTGGAATCAGGTGAAATTGGCGCTTGAGAGGGAGGACATAGATAAAAAGACTGTTTTGAGAAGGAAAAAATATTTAGTTCCGTTCTCTGTTGCAGCCTCAATCGTTGCATTGATAGCGATGAGCGTTATCCATTTAAATCACAACGACTGTAAAGAGTATAAGCCAACTGATGATTTTGCATTGTATGATAATGATTCTGCGGATGATGTCATATTATTTACTGATAATAAAAAAATAAGATTGGACAATGATGCATCCGTTATTTACGATAAAAATGGTGAGATAAAAGTAAATAACAAATTGAATGATTTGGATGTGTCTGTCAATCAGCCTAAAAGTGTAATTAACCACATTAAGGTCCCTAATGGAAAGCATATTAATTTAACTCTTTCTGATGGCACAGTAATGTATATAAACGCAGGCACAAACGTTTCATATCCATCTGTTTTTGACAAGCAGATTAGGGAGATTGAGGTTGACGGCGAAGTTTATCTTGATGTAGCTCATAATGCAGATGCGCCTTTTATAGTTAGGACAAAAAAGATGGATATCAAAGTTTTAGGAACGACTTTTGATGTCTCTTCATATAGGGATGAATCTCCGTATGTGGTTCTTGTGAGAGGAAAAGTCGAAGTAACGACATCGGAGAATGAAAGGGTTGAGTTGACAAATTCACAGATTGCGAAATTTGAACAGAACAGATTGGTTAAAGACAATATTGATGTTTCAAGATTTATAAGTTGGAAAGATAATATCATGATACTCGATGACAAGACTATAAATGAGGTCATATTTCAACTATCAAGATATTATGGCAGGAATATAAGATGTGATAATGAGATATCTAATCAAATACTTACAGGCAAACTCGATTTGTGCGATTCAATAGAAGAGGTGATTGAAATATTGGAAGAAAGCATAAACAAATTGAATATAGATGGTCATGAGAAGTGTTTTTTAATAATGGACAAATAATAAATACGAGATACTAACTAAAAAATCATTGCCTATGATATAGTAGAAATAAAAAAGATCGGACAATACTACCAATATTATCCGATCGATAAAATTATCCATAAACAAATTACAGACAACACAAATCAAAAGTATAATGAAAAAGAGATTAATCACAAAAAAAAGGCTTAATTATTTTAAATTATTATGCATTTCTTTATTCTTTTATTCAGTGAATCTTTCAGCCTCTTCATTTGTTGACAGCAATAGGTATTATGATGAGGCTTTAGCGCCGGTTTTAAATAAGAGCGTTGGAGATTTTATAGAGTATATAGAGAACAACAGTGACTATATATTTATCTATCAAGGTCCTAAGAAAGAGCTGAAGAAAGAGGTTGAAATAAATATAAAAGACAAGAAAATAGAGCAGATTATTGAAGATGTGTTTGCCAACAATGGATTTGCCTATAAGATTAAAGGCAGACAGGTCATTGTTGCAAAGAATGAAAAAAGCATTTCTGAAGATGTCAAAACAGTAGAACAAAGCACGATTTCAATAAACGGAAAAGTCACTGATTCATCAAGACAGCCCTTAGTGGGTGTAAATGTTATCATAAAAGGGAGCACAAAAGGTACGACTACAAATGAAAACGGTGATTTCATACTTAAGGATGTACCGGAAAATTCGGTTTTGGACATTTCATATATAGGATTTAAAAGTCAGTCAATAAAAGCCTCACCAAAGATGACCGTAGTATTGTTGGAGAATACAGAGCTCATGGATGAGGTGGTCGTTGTTGGATATGCTTCACAGAAAAAGGTTAATGTTACCGGGGCAGTTTCTTCAGTTAAGGTTGATGCCATTGGAGACCGTCCTGTAACTAATGCCACCAATGCACTTGCCGGGTTGGCAGCCGGTCTCTCTGTAGTCAACTCAGGAGGCAACACTCCCGGTTATGAATCTCAAACAATTCGTATCAGAGGTCAGGGAACCTTGAATAACTCAAGTCCATTGGTGGTAATTGATGGATTGACAGGCGGTTCGATAAGCGATATTAACCCACAGGATATAGAATCCATTTCAATATTAAAAGATGCAGCATCCTCTTCAATTTACGGGTCAAGGGCAGCCAATGGTGTTATCTTAATTACCACCAAAAAAGGTGAAGAGGGAACCTCAAGACTTACTTACAGTGGAAATGTTTCATTTGAGAATGTAGCAAAGAGGTTGAATCTTGTAACAGATTATGCTGATTACATGGAGATTCAAAATGGTGGTTTAAGTGCAAATGGTCAGGCAACAAGATTCTCTGAGGGCAAAATTAAGGAGTGGAGAAATGACGCAGGAAAGAATCCAACAGTTTATCCCAATACAGATTGGCAGGATCATATTTACCGTCATCCATCTGTAGTTCAGAATCATACTTTGTCAGCAGTAGGAGGTTCAAAGACAATGAGATATAACCTATCATTCGGTTATATTGATAATCCCGGAATGATATATAATACCAATTATGACAGGTATCAGCTTCGTACAAATGTTGATGTAGATATTAAACCATGGTTAAGCGTTGGTACAAATTTATTTGGATATTTAGATTCAAATAATCCTTCTGCTGACAATGCTGCAGCGGGAGGGGATGTAATTTTTGGTTATGGCGCTTTTAACACAGTGCCGGGAATGACTCTTTATGATAAGGCAACGGGTCTTTACGGAGGTATTCAGAATCCTGAGGAGGTAAATGTCAGTAATGCCAATCCTTATCGTCGTATGTGGTTTTATAAGAGTGATTTTCCAACAAAGACACGCCGTACAGTAGCAAAAATGTATGGAAGAATAAAACCGATAAAGGGATTAACAATTGAGGGATCCTATTCATATAACTATTGGGATAGAAAAATAGAGCAGCATCTTTGTGACAGGAATCTATATAGATTTACTCTTGATGGACCTGTATTGCTGAGAGAGGGAGTGGTAAGGACATATATTAGATTTTACAACTATAAAAATACATTTAGAACTTCAGACGTTACTGCCCGTTATGAATTCAAAGTTAGTAAGTTGGATGCAACGGCAATGATTGGAGCAAGCCAGGAATACAATAAATATGAAAATGAATATTTAAGAAGATATGACCTGCTTGACGAATCGCTTACTGCTATGGATGCAGGTTCAACAAACGGTCCTGAGGGTGCAAACTTTAATGAATGGGCAATGCGTTCATATTTTGGACGTGTTAATTTGGCTTGGGATGATAAATATATGTTAGAGGCAAACTTCAGAACAGATGGTTCTTCAAAATTTTCATCCGACAACAGATGGGGATATTTTCCTTCAGTTTCTTTAGGCTGGCGTATCACTCAGGAGGAATTCATGAAAGATTATCAGTCATGGCTTAGTTCTTTGAAGATAAGAGCATCTTACGGGTCACTGGGAAATAATGCCACATCCAACTATTACATGTATCAGTCTTTGTTCTCCACAACCAATTATATACTTAATGGAGCCATTGTGGGGGGATTGTCGCAGACAAACTTATCAAATGCAAATTTGACATGGGAGACCACCTATATGACAAATTTAGGTTTGGATTATGGCTTTTTGGACAACAGACTTACAGGATCGTTGGAAGTTTATAATAAGAAGACAAAAGGAATATTGATTTCACTTCCTGTACCATTGGAACATGGTGTGAGTAATGTGCCTAATCAGAATGCCGGCGAGGTTGTAAATAAAGGTTTTGATTTTGATGTTAACTGGACCGACAAGATCGGGGCAGTAACTTACAAGGCAGGCATCAATATGGGTTTTGTGAACAATGAGGTTACAAAATTTCAGGGGAATGTCCCATCAATCAACGGTGTTTATAAGATTGTTGAAGGGAAGCCGATAAACCAATTATATGTTATTACAGTTGATAGGATAGTTCGCGATCAATCAGATTTGGATTATGTTCAGACTTTGGTTGATAAGAACCCAAACTATTTTGCAACTTATCAGCGACCTGAGTTAGGTGATTTTCTTTATGCAGATGCAAATAAGGATGGAAAATTAGATACCGACGACAGGGTTGAAATTGGTAAAGGCAACAGTCCGAGATTTAGTTATGGTGCAAACCTTGGCTTGGAATGGAATAATTTTAATTTCAATATGCTTTTGCAAGGTGTTGGCAATTATAAAGTTTACTATAACAATCAGGCATTTAGGTTCGTAACAGTATTAGGACAATCGTTAATAAAGGATATTACGGATAATGCGTGGACTAAAAACAATCCTTATGATTCAAAGTATCCTATATTAAGGAATAATGCCAATGGTAAGAATAATATAGCCAGTGATGCATTTATACACAATGCGGCATATTTAAGATGCAAGAATTTACAAATAGGCTATACAGTTCCGAAATCGATTACAAACAGGTTTTTTGTTGAAAGATTGAAAGTATATGCAAGTTTGGACAATCTGTTTACAATAACAAATTTCCCCGGCTTGGATCCTGAGATTGCTGCTAATGTTGGATATCCATCTTTGCGTCAATATTCTTTAGGAATAAATATATCATTCTAAATTATTAATGTATTAAAACAGGAAACAATGTGATCTCCTTAACTCACTATAGAAAATACCTCACAAAAGGTAAATAAAAGGCGCATTTGTACCTTGATGTTAAAAATAAATTATACACAAATGAAATCGAAAAATATATTATTCATAATTTTCAGTTCAATGCTTGCATTATTTAGTTGCGAGAGTTTGGACTATGCACCTGGGGATCAGATGTCTTCTTCAACATTTTGGCAAACAGAAACACACGCAAAACAGGCTGCTGTAGGACTTTATGCAGCAATGAAGCAACCTTGGTGTTTTGGAATGGAATTTACATTTGATATGTGCAGTGATATTGCAGATGGAACTTCACCTTGGTCGGATGTGTCAAGAGGAAATACATTTACATCAAATAGCGGAGGTGTACAAAATCATTGGCAGTATCTCTATGAGCTTGTTCACCGCTCAAACACAGTGATAAGAAATGTAAAACAGATGAATATTGATGAAGATGTAAAAACCAAAGTTATTGGAGAGGCAAAATTTCTTCGTGCAATGGCTTATTTCAGAATGTTGAATTGTTGGGGCGGCGTTCCTTACTATGATGAAACTTGTGATATCAATAAAGAGTTTGCTACAGTAACAGCTCCTCGTAAGACTGCCGAAGAGATACGTCAATATGTATTAAACGATTTAACCGATGCTATTGAGGCTTTGCCTGTAGCATGGGCTACTGCTGATTATGGAAGAGCAACAAAGGGAGCGGCTTATGCACTAAGAGGAAAAGTTTATTTGTTTAATAAAGAATGGACTAAGGCAATAAGTGATTTTGAGGAGGTTGTTTATAATAAGAGTAACAATTACGGGTATGAGCTTCACCCTGATTATGATGAATTGTTTAGGTTATACAATGGAAAACAGAGTAAAGAGATGATTTTTTCCATCCAATCGATAGATGGAAATGTAGCGGGATATGCATTGGATATAGTTTCATATTTCGGAAACAAGTCTACAATGAGACTTATAGCAAGTAATTTAATAGTTCCATCAACAAAGTTAATTGACATGTATGAGAATTTGGATGGAACAAAATTTAATTGGAATGATATCTATCCCGGGTATAATGAGGGAGATTCAAAATTCCGCAGGAATATTTTATGCGTTGCCATTGACCAGGGCAGCACTATTGTCACAGATGTTTTAAATTGCGATACAACAAAGGTAATGGATATTTATCGCAAAAGAGATCCGCGTTTATGCTTAAATATTATAACTCCGTATTCTCATTATTTAGGAACTGATGCCGGCTCAAAGCCCATGGAAAAGCAATTTGTCCTTGCAGACCCAACCAAGGGCGGTTCTCCTATGGAGGCACTTGCTTTTATTCGTAATTCAGAGGGCTGGAATTCTTATTTATGGAGAAAATGGATTCCTACAGGAAACTTGGAAGGCTATTGGGGAGAATACAGCCGAACTCCTTATGAGTTTCCTTTAATTAGATTGGGGGATGTGATTTTGATGTTGGCTGAGGCCTACAATGAAAATGGAAGCGTTGATAAGGCTGTCGTTGAAGTTAATAAAATTAGAAGAAGAGTTAGTATGCCTGAGTTGAATTCAGGAAAACCATGGATGGCAGTAAGCGGTAAAAATGATATGGCTCAGCGAATCAGAGATGAAAGAGCTTTTGAACTTGCCGGTGAAGGTCAAAGGTATTGGGATATAAGGCGTTGGGGAATGTTGAAGTCGTCGGTTGAGAATGCCTATGATATTTATGGGGAGCTGATGTATGAGCGTGCTTATCAGACAAGACATGAAAATTGGCCAATACCTCTTGTTGAGATGGAAAGAAATACGAACCTGACTCAAAATTCAGATTGGTAACATTAATTAAGGGAATGCAAACCGGTAAGTTTAGTTGCCGGTTTGTATATTTTTTAATAGCCATTATGAGAATTTTATAATTTGCATCAAAAAATATACGAAATAGAATGTATTTGAATTTTATACATCTATACATTAATATAAAAAATAGATTATATAATGAGAATAAAAATTTGCCCCTTTTCATTTTTTATTATTGCTGTGGCGTTATTTACCTCGGGTACTTTGCGAGCTCAGGAAAAGGATAAGAATATTGCTTTTTGGAATAAAGGTGATGCTTATCTAAATGAACAGTCCGTCTCTGTTTTTAATGTTATAGACAGGGCATTAACTCAATATCAACCCTCAATAGTATATAATATTAACAGGGAACTTGCATTAAATTGTCTGGATGCAATGCTTCATGATACGATTTATGATAAGAATGAGAATCTTTTTTTGTTTATGTCTTCAAGGATAAATAAGGTTATTGCTGATTTAAACAGCAATAAGATATCCAAAATGAAGGTTTATAAATTGTATAATGACGGCTTTATTGCAAAAACAAAAAAAGTATCGATTGGCTTTGACATTGTAAGAGGTGTCAGTGGAGGCAGACATTTAATATCAGATTCTGATATGAAGAAAATTGTGGATAAGTGTGATGTATTATTTCTTTCACATAATCATGGTGATCATGTAGATCCTTATGTTGTGGATCTTTTTCTTAGTTCCAATAAACCGGTTGTTGCAACTACCGGAATATTGATGGACAGGAAGAATATCAAGCATGTCAGAGGTGATAAAATGATTGTAGAAAACATTGAATTAAACGGTGGCGAAAACATAAAAGTTAAGATTTTCCCGGGACATCAAAGTGAATTGGATAATAATATTTATGTTGTCACTACTCCTGAGAAGGTTAGTGTGGCACAGATTGGCGATCAATATAATAAGGAAGATTTATTATGGATAGCTGACATTAATAAAGATATAAAACCATTGGATATATTGATAGTTAATTGTTGGACATATAATTTGCCCGATTTAGTTAAAGGATTTAATCCCAAAATTGTTGTTTCAGGCCATGAAAATGAAATGGGGCATACAATAGATCATAGGGAGGCATTTTGGCTTACTTATAAGAAAATGAAAGAAATTACCGCTCCAAGCGTAATAATGGGATGGGGTGAATGGTTTAAATATTAAAATAAGAAATGGTATAATTAAAATATTTGTCATTTGAAATGACCTGTCATATAAAATAGGCTGACTTTTTGGAGTCAGCCTATTTTATGTCAAAAAGCATAATAATCATATTTTAGAGAAAAATATTCAATTAATTGTAGTGGTTGTTTAATTGGAAATCGTTATACAAAGGAATAGAGGAAATAAGTAACGGTCAATATTTGTTGAGAAATGAATAATTTATCATCAGATATTAATTAAATATGATTTGTACATTAGTATGGATAAAAAAGAAAATGACAAATTATTATCTGTTGATAATGAAAAGATTAATGAACTATCGTGCGATTTGGCAGTGCATTCATTAATGGATTGGATTAATCCTGAGTATGATGATGCAATTGTTAGAGAGAAGATGTTGGAATTTATATCAGAAAGAGAAAAAGATAATTTATAAAAATTTATTATTCAAGATGCTGAAAATGTTATGTAGTGCATCGAATAATATAGTGTTGGGGTTGATGAAAATGGGTAACAAAACATATATAAAGATATTTATTCTATTAATGCATCTTTTCATTGCAGATATGATTAATGCTCAGTCAACATATTTTGTTGATGGTTATCATGGTGGAATATATGGTCATTATCCTATTTGGTTTACAGGATTTATTAATAAGAATTTAAAATCTAATCCGGAATGGAGAATTGGACTTGAAATAGAGCCGGAGACATGGGATAGTGTACAAGTAAAGACACCAAACGATTATTATGAATTTAAAAAACTTTTAGAAAGTGACAAAATAGAATTTACCAATCCAACATATTCGCAACCGTATTGCTATAATATTTTGGGGGAAAGTTTAATAAGACAGTTTGGATACGGAATAAAGAAATTGCAAAGTCACTTTCCTTCAATTGCTTTTAATACCTACTCTGCAAAAGAGCCATGTTTTACAAGTTGTCTGCCAATGATTCTAAATCAATTTGGCTTTAAGTATATTTCATTAAAATGCCCTGATACATGTTGGGGAGGCTATACTAAAGGTATTGGCAATGGCTATATTAATTTGGTTGGAAGCGATGGAACAAAAATGAAAGCATTGCCAAGATATGAATGTGAAGAATTGGAAGACAACTCTACATGGCAGACGATTGCATGGAAGGATTCAGACAAATATTGGGAAAGCTGTAGAAATGCCAATATAGCAAATCCTGTTGGAATGTGCTTTCAAGATGCAGGGTGGAAAAATGGTCCATGGATTGGGAAAGACTCCAAAACACAGAATATTTTATGGACCGATTATATTGAGAAAAAAGCAAAAATTTCAGATGATCCGGAATATCATTTCACTCAGGAGGATGTTTTAGTAAACCTAATGTGGGGCAGTCAGGTTCTTAATGTTATTGGTGCTCAGGTTAGAAAAGCTGAAAACAGATTATTGACAGCAGAAAAAATAGGATCAATATCATTTATAGATAATGGTTTTAAAATTGACAGAGATTTAATAGATGAGGGTTGGAGAACGTTAATGCTTTCTCAGCACCATGATTCTTGGATTGTGCCGTATAATAAATTAAATAATAAAGGGACTTGGGCTGATAATATAAATATTTGGACCGATAATAGTGTAAGTATTTCAAATAATGAGATAAAAAGAGCATTGGAACGTTTTGAAGATGGTGAGGTGCACAAAGCCGGAAACAATGAAAAGAATATAATAGTCTTTAATACTTTATCTTTTAAAAGAATGGAGATGATAAGTGTCGATAAGCCCAAAGATTATAAAGATAATTATATAAAGATTGAAGATTCCAAAGGCAATGAAATAGATGATTGGTTTATTGACAGATATAATAGGATTTGTTTCTATGCTAATGTCCCATCGTTTGGATATTCAATTTACAGGTTGATAAAGTCGGATAATAAAAGAGGTGCAAAAAAAGGAATTCTCTCAAATAATAAAAAAGATGGTAAGTATGTCATAGAAAATGACTTTTATAAGATAGTTTTTGATTCTAAAAAAGGTGGTGTCATAAGCAGTCTGGTGATGAAAAAAGTGAATAACAGAGATCTTGTAGACAAAAACTCAAAATATGGTTTGGGGGAAATAAGAGGCTTTTTTTATGAAGACAATTGTTATCATTCTTCAACAGATTCGGCGGCAGAAATATCTGTAATAAATCACGGCAATGATAAGACAACAGTTGAAATAAGAGGAAAAATTTCAAATAACAATTTCTTACAGACAGTAATCCTCGATAATAAAAGCCCTATAATAAAATATGACTTGACAATAGACTGGAAGAAAAATCAAGGAATAGGCGAATATAAAGAAACTAATTGGAGAGAGGACAGAAGAGCATATTGTGATGACAGATATAAACTTTCAATCTTATTTCCAACAAATTTTAAAAACGAAAGAATATATAAAGATGCACCTTTTGATGTCTGCGAGAGTAAGCTTAAAGACACATTTTTTAATTCATGGAGTACAATTAAGAATAACATAATACTGAATTGGGTTGATGCATATTCAAAAGATGATAATATGGGATTGTCTCTTTTTAGCAATCAGACGACAAGTTATCTTTTTGGTGAAAATTTTCCTCTTGGACTTACTATTCAGTATTCGGGAACAGGACTTTGGGGAAGAGATTATAAAATAGATGAAAAAACAAATATGCAATTCGCAATTTTACCTCATAAAGTGGATTGGGAAGATGGAAAGATTCAGAATTATAGCAATGCATATAGAGAGCCTTTAGTGGCTTCAATAATAGACATCTGCAATGAAGCTAAAGATAAATCATTGATAAATGTGTCGGATGATAAAATAATCATCAGTGCTGCTTATGAACATGAAGGAAAACTGCTGGTTAGATTTTTTAATTCCGGCATATCAAAAGATAATGAGATGGAAATACAAGATGAATCGGTGGTATTTAATTTCCCTGTCGAAAAAATAGAGGAAACTGATTTAAATTTAAATACCATAAAAGATCATATTGTCGAGAATAGTTTATTTGAAAATAGATTAGCATTGACGATACCTCCTTTTGGAATAAAAACATTTCTAATTACTATTGGCAGAGAATAAAAAAATATAAAAATGAAAAAACTAATTACTCATATAATATTTGGCGAACTATTGGCGGCAACATTCCTTTTCGTATCATGTAAAACAAATAATGATGTTGACGAAAATGAGAACCTAACGTGTTATGTTAATCCTATGATTGGAGCGAGCACAAGTGTCGGGGCTGCCGGTGTTTATCATGGACTTGGCAAAACCTTTCCTGGAGCTACTACTCCTTATGGACTTGTTCAAGTAAGCCCAAATACAATAACCGGAGGAGATAATGGTCCGGGATATAGCGATGAGCATAAGAGTATTGAGGGTTTTGCATTTACTCAGATGAGTGGAATAGGGTGGTATGGAGATTTAGGTAATTTTCTTGTTATGCCAACAACAGGAGATATTAAAACAATAGCAGGGCGTGAAGACGGTTCTTTGAAAGGATATAGGTCTTTTTACGATAAAAGCTCAGAAAAAGCAAAGGCAGGATATTATTCTGTTTTTTTATCTGATTATGGAATTAAGACAGAATGTAGTGCTACACCAAGATGTGGTATATTAAGATTCACTTTTCCTGAGAGCAATAATTCAAGAATTCAGATTGATTTGGCAAGAAGGGTCGGAGGGACATCCACTTTGCAACATATAAAAGTGATAAATGACAGTACTATAGAGGGCTGGATGAAATGTCCTCCAGAAGGTGGTGGTTGGGGAAATGGAGATGGAAGAGCTGATTATACAGTATATTTTTATGCAACATTTAGTAAGCCATTGTTAAATTATGGATTTTGGAGTGCAAATATTCCTGACAGCATAGTAAGAAAAAGAGAAGAGGTGACGAGTGATAAATATCAAAGAATTGTTGAAAACTCAGATATCATTAAAGGCAAGGATGAAATGGAGGGTAAACATCTCGGTTTTTTTAGTGAATTTGAAACTGTTAAGGATGAAAAAGTCGAATTAAAAGCAGGAATATCTTTGACCGGAATAGATGGCGCAAGGATAAATTACAATTATGAGATTAAGAATAAAAGTTTTGAGGATGTAGTGTTTGAAAGTGATAGTTTGTGGAATGTAAATCTTAATAAGATTAAAATTAAAGGTGGAACAGAAGATGATAAAGTAGTGTTTTATACAGCTTTATATCATACTATGATAGATCCAAGGATTATTTCTGACTATGACGGAAGATATATAGGAGGAGATAAGAAGATCCATGAATCGGAAGGTGATAATAACCGGCGTTCAATATTTAGCGGATGGGATGTGTTTAGAAGTCAATTTCCGCTTCAAACTTTAATCAATCCATCTCTTGTAAATGATGAAATTAACTCATTGATAAATTTAGCTGAAGAAACTAATAAAAATTATTTTGAGAGATGGGAATTTCTAAATGCTTACAGCGGATGTATGATTGGAAATCCTGCAATCTCTGTTTTAGCAGATGCCTATAGCAAGGGAATAAGAAATTATGATATTGATAAGGCATATCAGTGCGCTGTAAATTCATCATCTAAATTTGGTAATCAAGAATTAGGATATACTCCTGAGCCGTTAAGTATTTCATATACTCTTGAATATGCATATGCAGACTGGTGTCTTTCACAAATTGCAAATAATTTGGGCAAGAAAGATGATTCTCATTATTATGATAGTTTGTCGAATGCCTACAAAAAAGTTTTTGATACTGAAAAGGGATGGTTTAGACCAAAACGCAGTGATGGTAGTTGGGTGGAATGGCCGGAAGATGCAAAAATAAAAGAATGGTATGGATGTATCGAGGCAGACCCATATCAACAAGGTTGGTTTGTTCCTCATGATATTGAGGGAATGGTATCTTTAATTGGCGGAAAAGAAAAAGCATTGGAAGAACTGCACAATTTCTTTAATAACACACCAGAGGATATGCATTGGAATTCATATTATAACCATGCGAATGAACCTGTCCATTTTGTGCCATATCTATTTAATCGTTTAGGAGAACCTTGGAATACCCAAAAATGGACAAGATTTATTTGTGAACATGGATATCATAACAAAGTTGATGGGATAGTTGGTAATGAAGATGTAGGACAAATGTCTGCTTGGTATGTATTGTCTTCATCAGGTATTCATCCTGTATGTCCCGGCGATGGGTTGATGGAGATTACTTCTCCTGTATTTGATGAAGTAGTATTTAAACTTGATAATAATTATTATAAGGGGAAACAGTTTGTAATAAAAGCCTATAATAACAGTGCTGAGAATATTTATATACAAAGAATGATTTTAAACGGCAAAGAATATAATAAGAGCAATATCAATTTTTCTGATATTTCAAAAGGTGGAATTCTTGAACTTTATATGGGAAGAGAGCTGAAAAAGAGGAATAATGAATAAAAATATAATCTATTAAATCATAATATTTCATGAGAATAAAAAATATAGCAAGTATAATAATTATTATACTTGAAAGTTTTAATGTGGCTTTTTCACAAACAAATATCGTATCATTAAACAGCAATAATATTGATTGGAAACTTATTCCAAAAGCAGATTTGGAACTTGTTTCAGGAGAAAAAATATCCACTCAAGGTTTTAATATCGAGAAATGGATAAAAGGAGTAGTGCCCGGAGTTGTATTTACCTCTTATGTTGAAGCCGGATTAGTTGATAATCCTGATTTTGGTGATAATATATATAAAGTTGATGAATCTTTTTTTAATCGTCCCTTTTGGTATAGATGCGAATTTGAGACACCAAAAGAGTTGAAAGATGGTAAACGTCTTTGGATTTGTTTTGATAATACAAATCGCTTTGCTGATTTTTATTTTAATGGCAAAAAAATATCAGGGAGTGAAGGTTCAACTAAGGATGTAAGCGGTCATATGATTAGAACAAAATATGATATAACAGATTTACTCTCAAAAGAGGGCAATAATGCTATCGCCGTTTTAATATATGATTGTGATCAAAAAAAATCTAGAACGGCAAAAGACCCTTATGGAGTAGCTTGCAGTCCAAGTTATCTTGCGGGAGCGGGTTGGGATTGGATTCCATATATACCCGGAAGACTGGCAGGAATAACAGGAAATGCTTATTTGGGAATTACAGGTGATGTAATTTTTGATGATCCTTGGGTTAGAACCGATCTTAGGTCATTAAAGAGTGCGGAGATAGAGGTGATTGCTGATTTGGTTAATGTCTCAAATAATAATAAAGAGATCGAAATAAAAGGTGTTATTACCCCCGGCGATATTAAGTTTTCTAAAAAAGTCAATTTGGAGGCAAAAGCAAAGGGAACCGTAATATTTGACAAAAGTAATATTGCAGAATTGATAATTGATAATCCCAAACTATGGTGGCCAAATGGATACGGAGATCCAAACCTTTATAAATGTGTTTTAAGTTGTGAAATCGATGGTAATATTTCTCAGCAGAAGGAGATAACCTTTGGAATCAAGAAATATGATTACAGCATTGCATATAATGAAGTAGGTTTCCCTGTTTTTACTTTTTTTGTTAATGGACAGAAAATATTTGTAAAGGGAGGCAATTGGGGAATGAGTGAGTATCTTTTACGCTGTCATGGAAAAGAATATGAAGAAAAGATTAAACTTCACAAGGATATGAATTATAATATGATAAGATTATGGACAGGATGTGTTACAGATGATGAGTTTTATGATTATTGTGATAAGTACGGCATAATGGTTTGGAATGACTTCTGGTTGTATGTCGCATATAATGAAGTAGCTCAGCCGGAAGCTTTCAAGTTAAATGCAAAAGATAAAATAAGACGTTTAAGGAATCATCCTTCAATTGCTTTATGGTGTGGCGCCAATGAAACAAGTCCTAATTATGACCTTGACAATTATCTTAGAAGCGCTGTGGCTTTAGAAGACCATAATGACAGAATGTACAAATCTTGTTCAAATCAAGATGCCCTTTCCGGTAGTGGGTGGTGGCAGAATATGACACCAAAGCATCATTTTGAAACATCGGCAAGTAATTTGGCATTTAGTAAACCCTCTTATCCTTATGGAACTAATTATGGATATGGAATGCGCTCAGAAATTGGAATGGCTACATTCCCAACTTATGAAAGCGTGAAACTTTTTATTCCAAAGAAATCATTGTGGCCTTTACCAACTGATGAACAATTAAAAGAGGATGATGAAAATGTTTGGAACAGACATTTTTTTGGAAAAGAGGCATCAAATGCAAATCCTGTTGGTTATAAAACTTCAGTTAACGAGCAATATGGAGAATCAAAAGGAATAGAAGAATTCTGTGAAAAATCACAGCTCTTAAATATTGAAGTAATGAAAGGAATGTATGAAGCTTGGAATGATAAGATGTGGAATGATGCAACTGGAATTATTCTTTGGATGAGCCATCCTGCTTATCCTTCATTTGTTTGGCAGACATATGATTATTATTATGATCCGACCGGTGCTTATTGGGGAGCAAAAAAGGCGTGTGAACACAATCATATACAATGGAATGCATTAAACAATAGTATTAAAGTAATAAATACTACTAAAAATGAATTGAAAAATGTTGTTGCTCAGGCAAAAGTCTTCAATATTAATGGAGTAGAGATTAAGGAATGTTTTAAAGAAGCTGTCGTAAATGTTGAAGCAAGTAATATTAAAGAGGCATTTGTTTTGGATTTCAAAGGAAAAGATAATACCACACCAATCAATTTTATTTCTTTGACCTTGAAAGATAATAATGGGAATGTTCTTTCAGAAAACCTTTATTGGAGAAACGGCGAAAAGGAATATGATTATAAGGATCTTGAGTTAATTAAAGAAGCAAAAATTGCAAGTAAAGTTATAGCAAGTAACTTAGAAGAGGGAGAAATAACAATATCAATAAAGAACATTTCTGAAGGAGTTGCTTTTTCTAATAGAATTAGACTCATAAATAAAAAGACTAAAGAGAGATTGCTGCCTTTAATAATATCTGATAATTATATAACATTGATGCCGGGAGAAGAAAAAATTATTAAAATCAATGGCTCAAAAGAGCAATTTAAAGATGGAGCAACAATACTTCTTAAACAGTATAATCAGAAAGAAAAGTCAATAGTTAATATATAGTATTTGATTTTAATACTTTGAAATAATTAATAATGCGAATCAGTAGTTGAAACCACTTTCTGATTCAGTTAGTTAAAATGTTATT
>JAUNSR010000055.1 GCA_030539115.1 Bacteroidales bacterium | reverse complement strand
TTTATACCTTTGCAACCGTTAAAGCGTTCTTTAAATGATAGAGCAGAACAAAGCGGAGTAGTAAAGTTCGCTCGTTTCTAAATCGTTACCTATTAAGCAATATTCTTTTGCAATGTATTGAAATTCAGTTGATAAGAAAATTCAATATGCCTGGCGGCATGCCACGTAACGTTTTTCTCTATACCACAATGCTTTGCGATTACTTTGATGCCGTTTTTGCAGTTGGGATAACAAGGGACGGGCAGCAGCCTGCCGTCTTTCGCCATACCCTCGTATTTCTCAATGATATGTTTGGCAACTTCCAACAGACGGATGTTACTTTCTGTACCTGTTTTCTGGCGATTTGTCTTAATCCACAGATGACCATCAAAAGAGATTTCCAGATTCTCTTTCGTCAAGTGATACATGTCCGTCCAACTTAACCCTGTGAATGTGCAGAAAATAAACAGGTCACGTATCAATTCATAGCTTTTCTTCTTGAACGTGCCATTAATGAGCTGTGTAATTTCTTCTTTTGTCAGGAAACCCCGTTTGGTTTCTTCCTTTGTGATGCTGTACCCGTAGAACGGATCGCGTTGCAACCAGCCATTATTGATAGCCATGTAGATAATTCTCCGCAATGGCATCATATATGACCAAACGGTATTTGTGCAATGGTCTTTCTCCGTTCTTAGGAACAGTTCAAAGTCGGTAATAAAAGCGGGGGTAAGCTCTCTGAGGGCTATATCACCGACCTTATAGCGTTGCTTGATAAACTCGGATAAGTGGTTATACACAGTGCGGTATTTCCAATAGCTGCGCTCGCTCTTGATTTTCCCTACTTGTTTGGCGTAATCCTCATTGTGCCGGGCAAAGACTGCAAGCAGGGTTTCGTGTTTCATTCCTATGCCTAAGAAAGCATTACGGACTTTCTCGGCAGTTACATAGTTATCCCTGTCGCATATCTCTTGATAAGCTTTGTTGATACCCACACGAATTTTGTCCAGCATCCGGTTAGCTTCCTGTGCAACGAGGCTTCTACCGGACAATCTGCCCAATTCGACATTCCATGATTTTTCCTCTACATCCAGCTTGCAACTGAATTGGGAAACTTTGCCGTTTACAGTCACACGGCACATGACCGGCACAAGCCCATTCTTCTTGGGAGCATTGCGCTTGAGATAAAATAGAACTTTGAATGTTGATCTCATACTCTACATTTTTTTGATTGCAAAATTATTACCTGTAGAGTTGTTTCTTGATATGCAAAACACTGCCAATCAGTACAAAAGAATCGGATTTACTTCTTTTTTCATGCTATCACTGCCATTTTCCGAAAATTCGGTTACATTTACAAGTAAATAGTGTCTGAAATCCATGTAAATCAGCTCTTTGAAAACCATCTTAAAATCATCTACCAGCTAAAAGAAAGTAACGGGATAGTAATGTAACTCTGTCCTCACTTGGCTTTTTGTTGGTTTCGGATGGCTTGCTGCTTTTTCCTTTTTATTACCTAAACCGCTATTCATCAGTCTTATTACTGCGTTCTACTCTTAGTCTCAATTTTATTTCCTATCTTTGTGAATAATAATTTGATGATTATACGAGACTATTAAATTTCAATTATTTGCTTTTAATGAACAACGAATTCGATATAAGGAACATGCAGCCTGATGGAGCAGAAAAGGATGTAGAGAAAGCTTTACGCCCGCTCTGCTTTGAAGACTTTAATGGACAGGAGAAGATTGTTGACAACCTTCGCATCTTTGTTATGGCTGCAAAAATGAGAGGAGAAGCACTTGACCATGTCCTTCTTCATGGGCCTCCTGGTCTTGGGAAAACCACACTTTCTAATATTATTGCCAATGAACTTGGAGTTGGTTTTAAGGTAACCTCAGGTCCCGTACTTGACAAACCGGGGGATCTTGCCGGACTATTAACCTCTCTTGATCCAAATGATGTTTTATTTATAGATGAGATTCATCGGCTTAGTCCTATTGTGGAAGAATATTTATACTCTGCTATGGAGGACTATAGGATAGACATTATGATTGACAAAGGTCCGAGTGCCCGTTCTATACAAATAGATTTAAATCCTTTTACACTTGTTGGGGCTACAACAAGAAGCGGACTTCTTACATCTCCTTTAAGAGCCAGATTTGGGATAAATTCTCATTTGGAATATTATGACAATTCTGTACTTTCAGGAATCATTGCAAGGTCTGCCCATATTCTTAATGTAAAATGCACAGAAGAGGCATCCATAGAGATAGCATTAAGAAGTCGTGGCACTCCTCGTATTGCAAATGCTTTGTTAAGGAGGGTTAGAGATTTTGCTCAAGTAAAAGGAAGTGGAAAGATTGATATTCATATTGCAAAATATGCTCTTGAAGCACTTAATATTGACCAATATGGACTTGATGAAATAGACAACAAAATTCTTACAACAATAATAGACAAATTCAGAGGAGGACCTGTAGGACTTACAACAATAGCAACTGCTCTTGGTGAAGACCCTGGAACTTTGGAAGAGGTTTATGAGCCATTTTTGATTAAAGAGGGTTTTCTAAAAAGAACTCCAAGAGGACGAGAAGTTACAGAACTGGCATATACACATCTTAAAAGAAGCAGATTTCCTGAAAATGGCTCTTTGTTTTGAGATTTTAGAAAATGATTTTTATAAAAGCTGTAATTATTATCTCTTATTTTAAAAGAAATATTTGAATATTCAAAGAAAAGTCATAAGCAAAAAATACATATAATATAAACGCTAATTGGATATATATATTTTATATGGAAATTATTCCACATAACATATTCATCCAGTTAGCGTTTATATTATTATAATTTTTTTACAAGCAGGACTGATGATCAGTAAAAAGCTGCTTAATCAAATGCATATTTAAATCATTTTCAAACATACGCTTTCTATAGCGTGAGGGAAATGAGCATATTCAAGTTTATGTACTTTAGATGCCACATCTTCAAATGTATCGGTTGGTAAAACTGGACATTTTGCTTGAAAAATTGTCGTCCCTTCATCATAATTCTCATTAACAAAATGCACGGTAATACCAGACTCTTTTTCTTTAGCCTCTACAACGGCTTTATGAACATTGTCTCCATACATTCCTTTTCCTCCAAATTTTGGAAGTAAGGCAGGATGGATATTAACTATTGCATTTGGAAAATGAGAAATAAGATAGGATGGAATTTTCAAAAGATAACCGGCAAGGACAATGAAGTTAATATTGTTGTCTTTTAATAAAGAAAGCACAAAATCTTCATCTTTCATTTGCGAAGATGCTATAATTACCGATTTAATGCCAAGCTTCTTTGCTCGTTCAAGAACATAGGCATCGCACTTGTTTGAAATAATAAGAGAAATCTCAATTTTTTCATTATGAGCAAAATATTGAGCAATATTCTCAGCATTTGTACCTGAGCCGGAAGCAAAAATTGCTATTTTAATCTTCATTTTATCAAGGATTGCTGCACAAAAGATAAAAAAATGTGCAAGTTTAAGTAAATTGTGTGGTAAATATTTGCTTTGTATTAAGAAAAATGTATTTCTTTGCACTGCAAAAATAAGAAAAGTAAATTTATTAATTAACTAAAAACTATAAGTTATGTCTGAAATTGCATCAAGAGTAAAAGAAATTATCGTAGATAAATTAGGAGTAGAAGAATCAGAAGTAACACCAGAAGCAAGCTTCACTAACGATCTTGGCGCTGATTCATTGGATACAGTAGAATTAATCATGGAATTTGAAAAAGAATTCAATATTACTATTCCTGATGATCAAGCTGAAAAGATAGGTACAGTAGGTGACGCTGTTTCTTATATTGAAGCTAACGCGAAATAATTATACTCTAAATTTCTAATATGGAGTTAAAAAGAGTTGTAGTAACGGGTCTTGGAGCAATTACCCCACTTGGCAATGATGTAGAGTCTACTTGGAATGCATTGTTAAGCGGAGTAAGTGGTTGCGGACCTATTACTCATTTCGACGCTTCTAAGTTTAAAACACAATTTGCTTGTGAAGTAAAAGACTTTGATCCGCTGAAATATTTTGAAAGAAAAGATGTACGCAAGTACGATCGCTATGCTCAGCTTGCAATTGCATCAGCTGAAGAAGCTTTGTCTAATTCAGGTCTTGACCTTGAAACAGTAAACAAAGACAGAGTTGGCGTAATCTTTTCAGCAGGAATTGGTGGTATCAGTACCTTTGAACAAGAAGTTCGTGGTTACAACGAAGAAGTAGGCCCTAAATTTAATCCGTTTTTTATTCCAAAGATGATTGCAGATATTGCAGCCGGACATATTTCGATTATGCACGGTTTCCATGGTCCAAACTATGGTACAGTTTCTGCATGTGCTTCATCTACCAATGGTTTGATTGATGCATTTAATCTTATTCGCCTAAATAAAGCTAATGTAATAGTTACCGGAGGCGCAGAGGCTGCAATAACAGCTGCAGGCGTTGGTGGTTTCAATTCAATGCATGCTCTTTCAACAAGGAATGAATCTCCTGAAACAGCTTCACGTCCATTCAGTAAATCCCGTGATGGATTTGTAATGGGAGAAGGTGCTTGCGGTCTTATCCTTGAAGAGCTTGATCATGCTTTAGCAAGAGGTGCAAAGATTTTTGCTGAAATCATAGGAGGAGGAATGTCAGCAGATGCTTATCATTTGACAGCCACTCATCCGGAAGGTCTTGGAGCTAAATTGGTAATGAGAAATGCATTGGAAGATGCTAACATATCTCCTGAAGAGGTTGATTATATCAATGTACATGGTACTTCAACACCTGTTGGCGACATTTCAGAATCAAAAGCTATCATCGATGTTTTCGGTGACCACGCTTATGATTTGAATATTAGCTCAACAAAATCAATGACAGGACATCTTCTTGGTGCAGCCGGAGCTTTAGAGGCTATGATTTGTATAAAAGCTGTTGAATGTAATATAATCCCTCCAACAATCAACCATGAAGATGGTGACAATGATGAAGAGATAGATTACAAACTAAACTTTACTTTCAATAAGGCACAAGAACGTACAGTTAATGTAGCTTTGTCGAATACATTTGGATTTGGTGGGCATAATGCCAGCATTATCGTTAAAAAATTCGTAAAGTAGATTATTGTGCTAAAGGCTATAAAAAAGAAATTAAGGCTCTTACGGCTAAGGTCGAAGGAGCCTTATTCTGTTTATTATCGTATACTTGGGTTTATACCTGATGATTTAAGCATTTATGAACAGGCATTTTTACATCGTTCTTCTTCTATAAAAACGGAAAAAGGAAAATGGATTAATAATGAAAGGCTTGAATTTTTAGGTGATGCCGTATTGGATGCGGTAGTTGCAGATGTTGTTTTTCATGAGTTTGAATCAAAGAAAGAGGGTTTTCTTACAAACACGCGCTCTAAAATTGTTCAAAGAGAAACTCTTAATAAGCTGGCTGTTGAATTAGGTCTTGATAAACTTGTTGTATCTGCTACAAGAACGAGCTCTCATAATAATTATATGTATGGGAACGCATTCGAAGCTTTTATTGGTGCTATTTACATTGACCAAGGTTATGATGTATGCAAAAAGTTTATTGAAGAAAAAGTTATTAAACAATTCCTTAATCTTAATCAGATTGCTCATAAGGAGGTTAACTTCAAATCAAAGCTTATAGAATGGAGTCAAAAGAACAAAGTCGCTGTCGATTTCGAACTTATTGAATCTTTTACTGATAATGACAATAATCCTGTGTTTCAAACTCAGATTATTGTTTGTGGTATTGCAGCCGGGATTGGCACCGGTTATTCAAAAAAAGAGTCGCAACAAAATGCAGCTAAAGCCACTATGAAAAGAATTAATTCTGATAGTGAGTTTAAGTTGGCTTTGGAAGAAGCTCAAAACAATTTGAGCAATTGCACAATCGATTCCAATGGCGATGAACAAATTTGTCCTTTGTCTGATGAAGAGATAAATCAAAATTTCAATTCAATTGAATTAATTGATGCATTGGAAGAATCAACGAATGAAGAATCTCCTATTCCAGAAATTGAGTATGAACCAAATGTTGATAGTATTGAAAACTTTTCCGCATCAGAAATTCCGGATGGAAACTCTTTGAGCGAGGATATTATTAATGAAGAATTAATTGATGTTCCAAGCAACGAGGATGTTGACGATAATGATTCTGCCAAGGATGATGTTGAGGCGATAATCTTGGATGAGAAACAAATCGAAGTTCAAAGCCAAGATGTTGTTGACGACAAGGAGGCTGCTAAGGATGATGATGAGGCGATAATCTTGGATGAAAAACAAATCGAAGTTCAAAGCCAAGATGTTGTTGACGACAAGGAGGCTGCTAAGGATGATGATGAGGCGATAATCTTGGATGAAAAACAAATCGAAGTTCAAAGCCAAGATGTTGTTGACGACAATGATTCTGTCAAGGATGATGATGAGGCGATAATCTTGGATGAGAAACAAATCGAAGTTCAAAGCCAAGATGTTGTTGACGACAAGGAGGCTGCTAAGGATGATGATGAGACGATAATCTTGGATGAGAACCCTATTAAAAATTCCAATAAAGTGAATGCCGATTATTCAGATTCTATTGAGCCTGAAAATAAAAAAAAGGAATTATTCTCAGAAAGTGTAATATTATCAGAAAGTGACAATGCCATTTCAATTGATTCTGATATTAATCAGACAAATGACAAAAATGAAACAGCTATTGAAATTGGCGATACTTCATCAGATAATAAACCTATTAGAATAAAAGGATCTGTTAATGATGAGGACGAACTATCTACAAAGTCATTAGCTAAGAGTCCGAGAAAGTCATCAAAAAACAATCAGATAATTTTCCCGTCTCTTTTTGACGAACCTTCATTTAATGATGATGATGATAAATAATTCATTTGTATATGGTACAAATGCGCATTTCATTTACCTTTTGTTGGGTATCTCATCTTTAGGTAAGTTATGGCGATTTCATTTGTACATACTTTAAATTTTTAACACCAAGATACAAATGCGCCTTATACACACTCTTTTTGAGTATATGAAGTTTGAGTGAGTTATGGCGATTTCATTTTAAAAATATTAATAAAAGCCCGGTCTCGGGCTTTTATTTTTATATTGAACATCTAAACTTTATAAAGAAAAACCAATTTTTAAATCAAAAGATTTTCAATGATTTGGTAATAAAGATTAAAAATCCGTCTTTTGGTTTTATTGAGGATTTAATTAGCCGTAAAACAAAAAAGTTTTATTTCTTTGTATAATAATAAACTTATCTATACAACATGAGTAAAAACTTTTGTGTGATAATGGGAGGTGGAGTCGGAAGCAGATTCTGGCCTATGAGTCGCACCAAACTTCCAAAACAATTTCTTGATTTCTTTGGAACAGGTCGTTCATTACTTCAAATGACATTTGATAGATTTAATTCAATTATTCCTACCGAAAATATCTTTATTGTCACCAATCAGCTATATCTTGATTTGGTGAAAGAGCAATTGCCTCTTTTAAAAGAAAATCAAATTTTACTTGAACCTCAAAGAAGAAACACTGCTCCTTGCATTGCTTGGGCCTCCTATCATATCAAATCGCTCGAGCCCGAAGCAAACATTGTTGTTTCTCCGGCAGATCATCTTATCTTAAACAATGCCGAATTCTCTGATTCTATAAGAAAGGGGCTTGATTTTGTTTCAAGAAACAATGTTCTTCTTACTTTAGGCATAAAGCCTAATCATCCGGAAACTGGATATGGTTATATTCAAATTGACGATGAGCAAAAAGAGGGTTTTATGAAAGTAAAGACATTCACTGAAAAGCCAAACCTTGAATTAGCCAAGGTCTTTGTTGAAAGCGGAGAGTTTCTTTGGAACTCAGGAATATTTATTTGGAATGTAAATTCCATTCTAAACGCATTCAAGGAATTCCAACCTGAAATACATACTCGATTTGAAAATGGCAAGTCTTACTATAATACATCTTCAGAGATGACTTTTATTAATGAAAACTTTCCTGCATGCCCTAATATTTCTATTGACTTTGGTGTAATGGAAAAGGCATCCAATGTTTTTGTTCACGGAGTTGCTTTTGGCTGGTCTGACCTTGGAACTTGGGGCGCTCTTTACGATCTTTCTGAAAAAGATGCAGACAATAATGTTTCTTTAAAATGCAAAACTCTTGCTTATGAAAGTCACAACAACATAATTTCGACTCCAAGCAATCATTTAGTTGTTATTCAGGGATTGGAGAATTATGTTATTGCCGAAGACAATAATGTTCTTCTTATATGTAAAAAGGAGGAGGAACAAAGAATAAGGAACTTTGCTACAGATGTGAAAGTAAATTACGGAGATGAATTTATTTAAACTTAAATAATAAAGCCATCACACAATTGTTTTTACACAATAATGTGATGGCTTTTGTTTTTTATACAAATTATTTTCTATTGCTCAAAACTCTTACAGGATAAATCGGAGCAAGCAATCCCAAAACTGAGACAGCTAAAGTTACCCATAATATATCTTTCCATTCTACAGCTACCGGATAAGCATCGGTTACAAACATTCCGACATCATTTCCAAGTTTTATAACTCCGAACTTTTGTTGGATAACACACAATGCCACCCCTATTATTAGGCCGACAACAGCACCGGAAAGTGATATGAGAAAACCCTCCAAATGAAATATATGCCTTATAAAAGTATCAGAAGCACCAATATTCTTCAAAGTTACAATATCCTGCTTCTTGTCAATTATCAGCATAGAAAGTGAGCCAATTACGTTGAAAGATGCAATAAGAAGAATAAATACCAACATTATATACGAAAAAAGCTTTTCAAGCTGCATTATTCTAAAAGAGTCAGCCTGCTGCTCCATTCTGTTTAGTACAATAAATTTATCTCCCAATATTGACTGAATCTCTTTTTCTGCCTTGTCAATGTTACTTCCGGGCTTAAGTTTTAGCTCAATAGCAGAAACAATATCATTTTCCCCCAACAAACTTCTTCCAAACTCTATCGGAGCAATAAATAAATTATCGTCATATTTTGCCTGATTAACCACAAACTCCCCTCCCGCAAACAACAAGCCTGAGCTAAAAGCATCTTCAGGCCTTAGCAAATTTACTTTCCCTTTATTATGTGGAATAAAAACATCTATCGGTCGTAAAAAACCGGCTTTTACACCAAGTTGGTTGGAAAGACCAATACCCAAAATGGCATAACTAACAACAGAGTCTTTAAGAATAAATTGACCGCCAACAATAATACTGTCTATAGATGTAAGCTTATTAAAATTATTGGAGACAGATTTCATTATAGCAGGGAGTTGCCTGTCTCCATATTTTAATAAAACCGTTTCCTCAAGAACTTGTGTAAAAACATCTATTTGAGCAAGACTCTCTATCTTTTTAATATCCGGATCAGTTATTAAAAAGGTCTTTCCTTTAGCAGCTTCGATTCTAAGTTCAGGGTCAAGAGATGAAAAAAAAGAGGCTACCATATTCTGGAAGCCATTAAATACAGAAAGAGTGCATACCATTGCCATAGTTATTACAGCAACCCCACATACAGAGATAAGAGAGATTAAGTTAATTGCATTATGTGATTTCTTTGAAATAAGATATCTCTTTGCAAGTGCTAATGGTAAATTCATTCTTTGTGTCCTTTATTTTAAAAGAGAGTCTATTTTTTCGATATAATCAAGAGAATCATCAATATAAAACACAAGTTCAGGCATTTTTCTTAATTGATACCTAACCGTCTGAGCAATCTCATGTCTTATTGTCTTGGCATTCGATTGAATATTTTTTAAAAGCTCCCCTCCTTTTTCTGAAGGGAAAATGCTTAAATAAACTTTTGCAATGCTTAAATCCGGAGTTACCCTTACAGCACTTACAGAAATCAACACCCCATGCATTTTTTCCGTTTCTCTTCTAAGAGTTTCGCTCAATTCTTTCTGCAAAAGTCTTCCTATCTTACTTTGTCTTGTAGTTTCCATAAAAGAGTTTAATTTAAATGTAATGCGAGCTGCATACCACAAGAAAGGAAAATTCTTTCTGATTTGCAACCCGCATATAAATTTATTTTTTTCTGATAAGAGTCATTCCATCTCTAAGAGGTAGAATAACCTTTTCAACACGATCATCATTTTTGATTTTATCGTTAAAATTAAGAATTCCTACGCTCTGAGCATCTTTAGGAAGAGGATCTTGAATCACTTTTCCGTCCCAAAGAGTATTGTCGGCAATAATTAAACCGCCTTTTCTTACTTTGTCAAAAACCAAATCATAATACTCGCTGTATATCCTTTTGTTAGCATCAATAAAAACGACATCAAATATCCTATCTATTGTTGGAATAATTTCTATCGCATCACCTATATGTAAATGAATCTTATCTCCATATTCTGAATTTTCAAAGTTAGAGGATGCAAACTCCTCCAACTCATCATCAATATCAATAGTGTGAAGTTCGGCAAGAGGGTCATCTGCCAACGATTCAGCCATGCATAAAGCGGAATAGCCACTGAAAGTACCCAATTCAAGAATATATCTTGGCCTGACAAGTTGACAAATCATATTAAGGATTCTTCCTTGAAGATGTCCGGAACACATTCTCGGTCTAAGAAGCTTTACGTATGTGTCTCGATTCACCTTCTTCAGATGTCTGCCCTCCTCATCAATATGTTCAAGAATATAATTCTCTAAATGCTCGTCATTAATCACTTAACCTCTTCCAAATTAGGGAGCATATAATCGTTGTATCTGCTCATTAGTTTATCAACTTTGTTAAGTTCAAGAAATGTTGTACCCTGACCTTCACCGAAACTACCTCCAAGGTAAGCAATCATATCAGAACCTTTAATAAGATTCTTATTGATAAGTCTGTTTAGACCAATATATAAGAATTCTCTTACCGTCTGCTTCTCCTCCTGATAAAGAGGGAAAACGCCATAAGAAAGAGCAAGTTCACGCATCACCTTCTCATTATAGCAAAGAGCATAAACAGGAGCTTTGCCACGATAAGCGGCGATATTTCTTGCTGTTCTTCCGCTATGGCTGTCAGTAACAACTGCGGCTACGCCAAGCTTATTTTCAGCTTTAACGGCTTGCTTGGAAAGAAAGGCTGTGATATCAACATCATCGCTGCTCATCGGCACACGAATATCATTTTCCTGAAGTTTAGTTTTTTCTGCTTCTTCTGCAATCTTAGCCATAGTAGCTACAGCTTCAACAGGATATTTACCATAAGCTGTTTCTCCACTCAACATAAGCGCATCAGTACGATAATAGATTGCATTTGCTATGTCTGTAACTTCCGCACGAGTTGGACGCGGATTCTTAATCATTGAATGAAGCATCTGTGTTGCAACAATAACAGGTTTCTTAGCCTGAACGCATTTTCTGATAAGAATACGCTGTATTCCCGGAATCTTTTCCTGAGGAACTTCAATACCCAAGTCACCACGGGCAACCATAACACCGTAAGCAGCCTCAAGAATCTCATCAATATTATCAACACCCTCTTGATTCTCGATCTTTGCAATAATTTTAATCTTGCTGTTATGAGCATCGAGTATCTCCTGAATGTCAAGGATGTCCTGTTTAGAGCGGACAAAAGAGTGTGCTATGAAATCTATATTCATTTTGATCCCGTGAAGGATGTTTCTCTTATCTTTTTCTGTTAAAGATGGAAGAGAAATACGAACTCCAGGTACATTTACACTTTTACGTGCTCCAAGCTCTCCGTTATTTTCAGCCACAGCAACAAGATAGTCATCATGCTTTTCTGTAACTTTAAACTCCAATTCTCCATCATCGATAAGAATATACCCATCAACATTAAGGTCATTGACAAAATTTGGATAATTGATAGCTATTTGCTCCTTTACAGTAGGTGCGTTTGCATCTCCTATAAAACGGACAACATCACCTGTTGAATATTCAATTTTTCCCTCATTTTCAATTAAAGTGGTTCTCAACTCAGGACCTTTGGTATCCATCAAAATTGGAATTTTGTTTGACACTGCTCTTACATTGTTAATGATGCGGTTAAAACCTTCCTCGTTAAGATGTGCAGAGTTCATACGAACTACATTCATCCCGTTTTCAAATAGTGCGCGGATAAAATCTTCATCACAGCGTAAATCTGAAACTGTCGCTACAATTTTAGTGTGCTTTGACATATAATCTAATAATATATAATTCTTAAAAATTTCACCTAATAAGATAACAGCCCTTAGGGCATTAGGTTTAACATGGTAAGATAAATGATTGAATTGCCAAACGATAAGAGTCAAGACCAAATCCTGCTATAACACCTTTACAAGCTGAAGCAATCATTGAATGATGTCTATATTCCTCTCTCTTATGAACATTTGAAATATGAGTTTCTATCACATGCGCCGGTATCGACCTTATTGCATCTGCAATTGCTATTGAAGTATGTGTGTATGCTCCCGCATTTAATATTATTCCATCAACTGAAAATCCCCTTTGTTGAAGCTTGTCAATTATTTCACCCTCTATATTAGACTGATAATATTCAAACTCTACGTTTGGAAACATCTTTTTCAATTGCATAAAATACTCTTCAAACGACAACTCTCCGTAAATTGATTTTTCTCGGGTACCCAATAAATTTAAGTTAGGTCCATTTATAATCAATAAATTCATAAATGATATCTTTTATAATGGTTCGCTGATATTATTTTGACTTATCTTTACATAAAGATGAGCACAATTTCGGCAATTAAACCTAAAGATATACACACCCAGGCTAAAGATGTGCAAAGTTAGCAAAATATTTAGATTATGAATATCAACAAAGTATATAAGTGCACTAAGGACGAAACGATTAAAAAATATTACAGCTATTTGGTCTTTGAAAAAGGGCTTTTAACAAACAGCGTAGAGGCATATTTTCAAGATATTGCAAAGCTTTACGACTTCTCGCAGACAATCTCAAAGAGAGTAAAAGATTTGACAAAAGAAGATCTTACCCTTTTTCTTTGTGAACTTCATGAATTGGGAATCCATCCCCGCTCCCAAGCACGCATTCTTTCGGGAATAAAATCATTTTACAAATTCCTAATGCTTGAGGAATATATCTCGACAAACCCCACAGACCTTCTTGAGGGACCTAAATTGGGAAGAAAGATTCCTGATGTCTTAAGCGTTGAGGAGATTGACATGATAATAAGAGCTATCGATGTCTCCACACCTGAGGGACAAAGAAACAGAGCTATCATTGAAACTCTTTACAGCTGCGGTCTGCGCGTCTCTGAACTTACCGATTTAGGCATCTCAAATATATATAAAAGGGAGGGGTTTATTATCGTCAAGGGTAAAGGCGACAAGCAAAGAATGGTTCCAATTGCCGATTCCGCAATAAAAGAGATAGAGTTATATATGAATTATCGGAACAGCATGGATATAAAAAAGGGTTCTGAAGATATACTCTTTCTTAACAGAAGAGGAGGCAAACTTACCAGAATAATGATTTTTTACATTATCAAGCGTTACTGTGAAGAGGCGGGTATAAAAAAAAGTGTCAGTCCTCACACTCTTCGTCACTCCTTTGCGACTCATCTGCTTGAAGGTGGGGCTAATCTTAGAGCAATTCAAATGATGCTTGGTCACGAAAAAATTACAACGACTGAAATATACACTCATGTTGACAGCAGCTTTATCAAAGAAGAGATTCTCTCCTGTCATCCAAGAAACAAGCATTAAGCATCTGCTTATAAAACAAATCATTTATTTGAAAACTGCGATTTACGATCAACATTCCAACACTAAATATTCTATACTATATATAATGTGTATAGTTTCAAAAACACACTGTATAATCAAGGCAAAGAAAACAAGAGTTCCCAAAATGATGAATTTAAATTGCGCAAGCGTCTTAGGCGGACAAATGCAGAGTTTGAACCACTTTCATACTCGTTTCAACCCGAACAAATTAATTTCAACCAAACAAAACTCAATTTTTATCCTCCTTTGACCACAATGATTGGTCACAATAAAATTATATCATATATATAAACAAGAAATCGACAATGAAAATTTAAAAATCGACGGTCAAAATTGAATTTCCGACGGTCAAAATATTTTTTT
>JAUNSR010000016.1 GCA_030539115.1 Bacteroidales bacterium | reverse complement strand
GGCATATCGTCGTCGCATAGCTATGACGGCTTTGATGCCAAGTTAAATTCTTGTTAATTCCACACAGTTTCGCAACAGCCTTGATACCATGACGGCAGTTCGGATAGCAGGGCACGGGCAACAGTCGGTTGTCGCTTGCCAGCCCCTTGTACTTCTCAATGATATGTTTGGGCACATCCAGCAGACGGATATTGCTTTCCACTCCGGTCTTCTGTCTCTCGGTCTTTATCCACAAATGCCCGTCAAAGGAGGTCTGCAAATTTTCCGTTGTCAGGTTGTTCATGTCCGTCCAGCTCAATCCCGTGAAGATGCAAAACACAAAGAGGTCACGGATAAGTTCATAGCTTTTCTTCTTGAACGTACCGTTGATGAGAAGCGTTATTTCCTCTTTGGTCAGAAAGCCTCGTTTCGTTTCCTCCTTGGTTATATGGTAGGAATAGAACGGGTCCCTTTCCAGCCAGCCGTTGTTGATAGCCGTAAAGATGATACTCTTGAACGGCATCATATACGACCATACGGTATTGTTGCAGTGGTTCTTTTCCGTGCGGAGAAACAGCTCGAAGTTCGTGATGAAGGCAGGGGTAAGCTCTTTCAAAGCTATGTCGCTTACCTTATAGCGTTGCTCGATAAACTCGGAGAGGTGGTTATAGACCACACAATACTTCCAGTAGCTGCGTTGGCTCTTCATCTTGCCGACCTGTTTGGCATAGTCCTCATTATGCTGCTTGAACACGGCAAGCAGTGTCTTGTGGTTCTGTCCCATGCCCAAAAAGGCATTACGGACTTTCTCGGCGGTCACATAGTTGTCCTTGTCGCTAATCTCCTGATATGCCTTGTTGATGCCCACACGGATTTTGTCAAGCACACGGTTTGCCTCCAGCGCGACACTGCTGCGACCGGACAATCTGCCCAGCTCCACATTCCACAGCTTTTCCTCCACATCCAGCTTGCAACTGAATTGGGAAAGTTTGCCGTTTACGGTGATACGGCACATTACCGGAATCAGACCGTTCTTCTTGGGTGCGTTCCGTTTGAGATAGAATAAAATCTTAAAAGTGCTTCTGCTCATACTCTACATTTTTAATGGTTGCAAAATTAGTTCATGTAGAGTTGAAAGGCTCTAAGCAAATCGCAGCGTATCTGTGCAATCGCATCCGCTTCATTACTTTTTTTCATGTTTCATGCACCGTTACCGAATTTATCGGTTACATTTGCAATCACAGACAGGCTAAAAACTGCTGTTTCAATCATTTACCGACCACCTTTCAAATAGTGCCTCGCCCTTGGAAAGAGTAACGGGATAGTAACGGAACTCTGTCATAAGTTTGCTTTTTCACTACTTTTCTTGGCTTCGCCTTCATTTGATTAAAATCATCTAATCGCCTTATCTGCAACGTTCTTTCCTCGATTTTCACTCATTCTCAATTATTCTTCGTATCTTTGAATAAGATATGCTTCGCCTCATCAATATTATTTTGAAAATTTGCACTTTCAAATACTTATTGAGTTCGGCTTGCTACATCTTTACAGAAGATAAGCTTCGCCTCATCAATATTATTTTGAAAGTTTGCACTTTCAAATACTTATTGAGTTCGGCTTGCTACATCTTTGCACAGCAATCGAAAATAAGACATATGGCGAGATAGCTCAGTTGGTTAGAGCGCATGATTCATAATCATGAGGTCCCGGGATCATGCCCCGGTCTCGCTACAAAAATAAAAAACTTGTTATTTGAAAAGATAAGATAATAAATCAACAGGCTTTTGAAAAGAGGAGATAAGCTTATATGCAAAATTGGGGGCTAAAATATCTCTCTCCACATCACCTTTTCTTAAAGTCACATAAACAATTGGGAATGTGCCCTCTGTACTATTAAATGAATTTGCTGAAATTGCATCCATAATCTCTACTTGTTCTATTCCATCCCCTCTAAGATTATTGTACAAAAACTCCTCCATAAATTCCGGCTGCATTACTCCATCTATATACAGCCTGCAAAATTGCGCTCTATAACGGAAGCGCATTCTTAAATGTGTAAACTCCTCTGTTATTTGTCTATTGTTTTTTTCACCTATTTCCCCATTAATAACAACAGGAGTATTTATAAAAAAGCCTGAAGAACTCGACGTTAGCACATCTTTAAGTCTTTGAGTTCTTTTTCTCTCCAACAATGAGTTGGGCACAACAGTGCTGAATTTGCTTATTACCGGGACTTTTGGTTTTTCTATCCTATTTGCAAGAACATCAATTTCCGGCAGATTATAGTTTCTCAGCGTCAAGTTTTCTATAACTTTTGCAAAATCAAGACCTTTTATATTCCTTGTTTCCCAATCATCGGTATAGACATTTAAGGCATCAAACGGAGTGTGAGATTCAACATTTCTTTAACAATTTGACAGAGGAAAGCGTATGTGCTTCCTAAAATTAAAAATAAAAAGATGATTTTAAATGTTTTCGTAGCTCAATAAATTTATTATGACGACTCTAACATCAATTAAATTTAATTTTTTTAATAAGATACAACTTCTTATTATTAATATTTTAATTTTTCAAATATGGAACATTATGGGAAAATCGCTCTGAAACACAAGCTTAAAATAGTTCTCTTAAATGTTATCTATATATTAAAGTAACATAGATTATTAGACTTGCCTTTTTCAATATATTTTATGATTGTAAATGCTTTTTAGAAAGTAAGTATGTACGAAAAACATTTCAATCATAAATGACAATAGTTCGTTAAAAAATAACCATAGCAATGCAGCTATGGTTATTTTTTAACGAACTATTGTCATTTCAGAATATTATATAATTTAAAATTCAAAACCTACAGACACACCAATAGTAGAGCTGTTTTCATTACTTTTTAAATCTTTGATATAATTATTCTTTTCACTGTTTTTTATTCTGCAACCAATCAAATTATAATTTATACCTAAAGATATATTGTTTTTATTTAAATTAAAGTTCCAGCCTAAAGTTGGGGACAAATATACAGAACCATTATACTTTGTAGACATATTTATTTTATCTGAAGTATATTCATGATTTTTATTTATAAACACATAACCAGCTTTAAACGAGATAAACGGCATATTAGAATATTTACCCCATGGTGAGTATTTAATATGAGCATATAATGGTATCGCTCCCATATTATAGTTTTTCTTACTCATATTAAAATAATCTGCTTCTTTAAGCATATAAATGTATCCGGCACCCAACCCTAAAAACATATTATTGTTTAAATTATAGCCCGGTGAAAATTCTATTCTTACATTAGAATAATCTGTATTTGATAATTTAAAGCCATAACTAATTTCCGTATTTATCCCTATTTGGGCAAAAACTCCTAAATACATTAAACTTAGAAGTATAACTAAAGATAATTTTTTCATAATCATTTTTTTATATTTATTGATGTATTATTACTCTAAAAGTATCAGGAATAGGACTGTATTTAATATCTATACAACCATCTATTGGAACCATATTCCCATTAACAAAAGTTCTTGGGAATAGATAATCATGAGAAGAGAAACCTGATTTATCCATTTTGTAAATTCTATTATTTACGTTTAATTCCGTTGATGTTTCTGATTTATAATTATACCAAATTCCAACAAAAATTTTTTCTTCTAAAGCAGACCTCAAATAATGTTTCCTTAAAAACAGCAGGACCAATAAAATTAATAGTTCTTTTCATATTAAAATAATTAGTGTAATAAATATTAGTACAGACATTTATAAATTATTACAAAACTAATTTAACGCTTGTTTTATGACAATAGATTCTACATCTAACCGACTAATTTGATAAATGAAATATATTTTATTTCATTTAATGTGACTATACTTATAAATTGGAAATATACATTACATTGATTCAATCCATTTCTGCAGTTCTGAGACCTTTAACTTGCTTAAATTGATTCGCAAATTTTTAAACAGTTTCAATTCAAGGTTTGCTGTTTGCCTAAAGCTCCAATGAATTTTATTTATAGCATCGATGTGAACAATGTATTGTCTGTTAGCTCTAAAAAAAATTCCGGGATTAAGACGGTTATACACTGAATCCAATGTTCTATCCATCAAGGCAAAACAAGAACCGTTTTTGGTATATACATTATTTTTACCACTTTCAAAAACTATATAGCTTATATCCTCAACTGGTAAAACAGACAATCCATCAAAGTTTCTCACAAGAAGTCTTGACATATATTGCTTTTTAGAGGCTAATCCATATGACTGCAATATCAAATCCATATTTTGTGTTCCCAGTTTCATTTTATATGCACGATTTATCCCCGATATAAGTTCCTCTTTATCTATAGGTTTGAGAATATAAGCTAATCCTCCAATTTTAAATGCATCTATTGCATACTTATCGTAAGCAGTAAGAAAAATAATTGGAGTTTTAAGTTCCGGAATATCAGCAAAAGCCTCAAAACATATTCCATCCTCCAACTTTATATCAGAAAATATTATGTCATAATCCTCCTGCCTTTGTAAATGGTCATACATATCAACAATATTTGAGACAGGACCGACAATTTCAACTTCCGGTTCAATTTGCTTTAAGATGCAGCATAAATTCTCAAAGCAATATTTCTCATCCTCAATTAATAGAATTTTCATTTAGAGTCTTTTATTATGGGTATTTTAACTGTAAAGAGTGTTTCTGTACTGCTTATTATACATTTTTCGCCTGTAATATACTGATATCTTTTTACAAGATTACACAAGCCGGACTTAGAGGTTGTAATTGAATGCTTTATAGGGTTGTATGTGTTTGTAACAGTTATATATCCTCCGTCTTTTTTTATGATTATATACAACGGAACCTTTGTTGAATGGCAATTGTGCTTTACCGCATTTTCCACTAGTATCTGAAGTGACATTGGAATTATTTTGTCATAACTCTGTCTAAGGATTTTCTCAATTTCAACCTTGATATGTCCAGGCATACTTGTTTGCAAGAGGTCAAGATACATATCTATAAATTGAACTGCATCACGTATTTCTATACTATCAACATTGATGTTATCTGTAATATATCTATAACAACGAGACAATTTGTTGAGATATAAATGCGCCATTTCAGTGTCAGATTCCATTAATGCGTCAAGTGTGCCTAAGTTATTGAACATAAAATGTGGATCCAGTTGCTGTTTTAGAATTAGAAGTTCAGTTTTCTGACGTTCTTTTAATTCCATAATATAAAGACTATAGTGATGGTTCGACAATATAAGTATAGACAACAATGTTGATATCAAGCTAAAAATATAGAAACCTTCAACCAACACATTACTTTCAAGTTCATTAAAGAACAAAAGGTTGGTGATTTTTTCAAACAATAGAGCCAATAGTACATTTACTACTATATATATGATGGAAATAGACAAATATACCAAGCGATTTTTTATCCTTGATGAGAAAATGAATAGAATAAATTTGCATATCTGAATCACAAACAATGTAAATACGGTGCAGTAAATGTAATCAAATATTACAACTTTAAAGGAGACCCCCTCCCGCATACATTCATTAAAGTCTATAATAGCCCATAAAAGCCAGAACAGAACAACTGTTAATACAGACAGGCATTGCCATTTAATGATGAATGTTAATACCTTGTGTTTTTTTATGTGTTTTTTATAGAAGTCAAACAAAACTGAATTCATGCGTTTTATGTGTGTACCTCTGATATTTCCCATATCTATGAAAATTTGGGAACACCAAGTGATATTAAAAATTTATTTTCAAATATAATACTTATTCCCTGTTCATCGATATCAACGGATGCTTACTTTCAAACGACATCATCGGCTTTTCAATTTCTCCTTTTAATGCCCTATCAATATTATAACTTGTCCATTCCTCCAACATCATAAGCAAGTCGGCATACCTGCCAATATCATTATTATAAAATAGACAATTTGCCCGGTTGTCTGAAAGCTGGTATTTGGTGTAAGACTTCAACAGATATTTTCCGCTCATCAATGTATCATCAAGAGCTATATAGCCTTTATATATATCATTGTCACTGCGCCTGACAACAACCGACCTTACAGTCTTTCTTGTTCTCCAGTCTATCAAATCAATATAATTATAAATGCTTGAGTTTAAAAGCCGATTTGTTGCCGCATCTACAATAAAGCTTCTCAACCAAACTATATCGCCTGCATAATAATATCCGCGGTCTGTCATTGTATAAACTTTTTCATGAATATATCCATTGTTTTGATTTACCAAGTTCCTATACAAAACAGAATCTCTCTATCCTAAAACCGTATTGAAGCAAAACATCAGTATAGTCAGATATATGATAAGGTTAAATCGCTTTCCCATAAGCATTAAAAATAAGGTTAAATTGAAATGCTGTCAAAACAGTAACAGGTTAATAAACAATAACATTAGAATTTCCAAGTGGAATCACCCTCACATCTAAAACCGAATACATCATATCTAAAATGTTATGACAACTAATATAATAAAAAAACACCATTATTAATTTTAGTTATTAATATATTTAATACCAATACAAATATGAGAACCGAAATTCTGACAATTCTTTTGGTCTTTTGCCAATTTGTTGCAATGGCTCAGGAAGACAACTTTCAAAAGTATATAAACAACTTCAAAGAGAGGGAGCTTCCTATGGAATTCAACAGTGACTCTTTGGGTAACTATTTTTCTCGTTATGACAAGAAACTACAAAAATCAAAAAATGACAACTCTGAAATTTCAACAGAATATGTTTTAAAATTTATTTGCTCAGAAAAGTATCCATGTGAAAAAGTTAATAAATCCAATTTTTATTCTTACGGATTCAAATTTACATTTGACAAATACACTATAGCTATTTTTAATATGAATTGTAGTGACTGTACCACAAAGTTTGGATTATGGATTAATTATTTTTACATGATAGTATATGACAAATCAGGTAAAATTATAGATGAAAAAATAATAGGCAAATCCAGTGATCAACATTTTGCTATCGGGGAATTTGAAAAAAGTGAAAATAACAAAGATCTTTTAAGCCTTAATATTAAAAATGGTACAATGTTGGAATATGTAGTTAATACAGTAGATAGCTGCATTTTGGATGGCGATTTGGACTATTATAATTACACCGTTAACGATAAAGGTATTATTGAAGAGAAAAAGATAAATTCTAAAAAATGCAGATATGGAACAAGTGTGTGCGGTGATGTAAAATGTAATAAAATAATAAAAGAGTTGGATTAAATATTTTTTTGTTTTCATAATAATTTAAAGCCTGTTTAAGACAAAAATTTATCTTAAACAGGCTTTATTTATTGTATACACTCCAACATTAAAAATTAAGATAAAATCCTCAAAAGCCATCAAAAGCAACCTCTTTCTAAATTCTTTTATCATTCATCTCAAACAAACAGCCTTTTTTTCAAGTCTTTAGCTTATTTTATAATAGATACCATCAATTAATTAATTTTGAACGGTCTTTTTCAACTTTTCCACAACATATTTTTTAAATTACTTGAATATTTTATAACAAAGACTTAAGTATTTATAATACGATATTAATATTATTTGTAAAAACAACTTAAGTATATTAAATTTTTGTTTGATGAAAATTAAAAATTTGATAATTAAAATAAACAAGTGTACTATAATAACTAAAAACAATCATTACATATAAAACGATCATAAGGCATCGAAGATAAAAAATCTATATACAAAAAGAATTAAATAGTACAAAAAGCACCCACAATCAATTAACCATCTTAGCACGTGGGTAAGTATAAAATGGGCGATAAAATTAAGTTCATGAAAGTAGGATGCATTTTAAATAAATCAAAAATGATTTTTTAATTTTTTAATACTTTGGCTATAACTTTGAATATTAAGGCAAAAGCCATCGGCATAAGCACCGGAGAAGTATTGGTAAAATATTTTTCGCTCAAAAATAGTTGCACATATCAATATTACATCTATCTTTGCACCGCAATCAAAAACAAAAATGTTTTGACGGCGAGATAGCTCAGTTGGTTAGAGCGCATGATTCATAATCATGAGGTCCCGGGATCATGCCCCGGTCTCGCTACCAATAAAGACCTGTTATATTTTTATAGCAGGTCTTTTTTTATTTCTATACATAAACTTTAATAGCTGCTAATAAATAAAATCGCCACAGCCACCAAAAGTTGATACGCAACACAAGAGACTGAAAAATGGCGCATTTGTACTAAAATTAAAAAATAGAATTTTATACAAATGAAACCGCCATAACTTGCCTATAGATGAGATACCAATAAAAAGGTATATAAGTGGCGCATTTGTACATTAATGTAAAAAATATTAGATAAAAGATATTCACAAATGAAACCGCCATAACTTGCCTATAGATGAGATACCCACCAAAAGGTATATAAATGGCGCATTTGTACATTAATGTAAAAAATATTAGATAAAAGAAATAAATAAATGAAAAGACTAAAAGGATTATTCTTTGCAATTGCCTCTTCTGCAACATTCGGTTTGATACCGCTTCTTGCATTACCGGTGTTAAACACAGGGATGAGCACATCTTCAGTATTGTCATACAGATTTATACTCTCAGCAATTATCATGGGATTGATCACCTTTTTCAAAGGAAAGTTTGAGAAGATTTCCAGTAAGGAAATTTTCACAATCATTATACTTGGATTTTTTTACGCGGCAACGGCATTGCTGCTGCTTGTAGCATACACAAAAATTCCAAGCGGAATAGCCACAACAATACACTTTCTCTATCCGCTCATGGTTGCTTTAATTATGATATTTTTCTTTAAAGAGAGCACCTCATCATCAATTATTGCCGCAATAGGCCTATCATTGATTGGAGTTTCAGTATTAAGCTGGAGTAAAGCTGGAGAGATAGAACCGATGGGGATAGTTTTCGCACTTAGTTCAATATTTACCTACGCACTATATATTGTAGGGCTGCAAAAGAGCAATATAAAGCACCTCAACGAATATGCCTTGACATTTTACATTCTGTTTTCAAGCTCTATATTCTTTTTGATTAATGCACTTTTAGACGGAGGTATTGAAATGATACCCGACACCTCTGCCGGCATTAACTTGTTTCTGCTTGCGCTTCTGCCTACAGTTATTTCCGATTTAACATTAATTCTTGCAGTAAAATATATCGGACCTACAATTACTTCAATTCTTGGATGTATGGAGCCATTAACTGCAGTTGCTATTGGTGTGGTGGTTTTTAAAGAACCTTTTGGATTCAGCAATGCATTTGGCATTTGTTCAATTCTTATTGCAGTGGCATTGGTTGTTCTTAAAACAAGAAAAGAGGAGGCAGTTTCACAAGTTCTGTAACAAAGACTATTTATATATAATAAAGAGAGAAAGAAATATCATTAATAATATTCTTCCTCTCTTTATTATTTTTATAAAACAATTTCAAATATCAAAAAACATAGTCTTTCAAATAAAAATAAAGACTTAAATCACCTATTATTTGAATATCTGGTTTTGTGGAATGTCCCAGTTGTCAGTTCTAAAAGGCACTAATGGAAGTCCCAAGGCTGTTGTCACATTTGCAGTGCTGAAGTTTGCAAAACCATATCTGACAGCAACCGGCTTAGCAACGTTGTCGCTTTTTACCTCCATTTTATTTTGCCACCATACAAGATTAGCTTGTGCAGGATAGAACACCTGATCTTCTCCGGCAATCTCAAATCCCTCAAAACTATTAACTCCTGTTGTGGAGAAACCGCAAAAACTATTATCATTGTTTACATTGTTAAATGATAAAACAACTTTATTATCTTTAATCTCAAGAGATTTATATGTAGGAGAATTTGCAGGAAGCCCTTCAATGCCATAGTCATTTGCCAAGGCAAGATAAGCAAGACGCTGACCAACCTGAAGCTTACGACTCGGATGAATGCACTGAGGATGACCGATATCTGTTGTAGCGGCAACGTCACAGTGTTTTAGCTCTGAAGCTGCTTTATATTGAGCTTCAATAACCAAAGGCAGACTACGATATTGAGCTCCCTCATAATTGTAAGGTGCAAGCTGAACCATATAAAAAGGCATCTCCTGGTCATTCCATTCAGTGCGCCAAAGCTCGATCATTTTTTTCATTAGAGACGCATAATCATAATAATTACCTCTGTTTGATTCGCCTTGATACCAGATAAAACCTTTGGCTGTAAAATTTTTTATCGGGTTGATCATTCCATTATATAAAGCCTGTGCTCTTGCATTATCATTCTTATAGTTTGAAATAACCTCCATATTTACACCAGGGATTGAGCTTATCGACTCTTTTGTCATCCAAGTTTCAATAGTTGACCCTCCCCAATTGGTTGTTATAAGCCCAATAGGAATATTCAGCATTTTATTTAGTGTATATCCAAAGAAATAGCCTGTCGCGCTAAAGTCTGCCACACTTTTTGGTGTTGAGGTAAGCCATTCTCCTCCTTTACAATCTTTTTGAGGAGCCTCATCAATTGAATTTCTTTCTACGGTAAACATTCTTATCTGAGGATATTGAGAAGCCTCAGTAATATATTTTGCCGCATTCTCAACAGGTTGGTTAACAAACCCTTTAACAGGCATCTCCATATTTGATTGTCCTGAGCAGATCCAAACCTCTCCAAGAAGAATGTTTTTAAGTTCCAATTTTTCACCGTCAGTGATTTCTATTGTATAGGGGCCCCCTTCTGAAGAGGTAACAACAGCAACTTTCCAATTGCCATCATTGTCTGACTTGACGGAATATTGTTTACCGTTCCAGGATGTTTTAATTTTTACTGTTTTGTTTGGAGAGGCTTCGCCCCAAAGATTTACATTTGAATTTCTTTGAAGCACCATATTGTCTCCAATAACTTTTGGAAGCTTAATAGCGGCATTTGCAAGATTCATTGCAAAGAGCGCCATAATTAAAAGGAATGTCTTTTTCATCGGTAATTATTTATAGGATTTAAAAAAATATAAATCTCTTGTTTCAAAAATTCCATCAGCACCAATCAGATCTATAAAATGTTTAAGAAAATATCTTTTACGCTTATTTATTCACAAATTTATTATTTTAGTAATAAAATGTTTCAACAAATAATTTAATATTTTACATAACCATCTATTTATTAATCAAAAAAGAAAAAATATTATCAAAAATAACAAGTGATAGGTCATATTTAAAACATCTTAGATATCGGATATTTTTACTTTTGTATAAAATGTATATATATTTTGGAGAGAACCATGTAAAAAAGAATGTATTCAGAAATTTATTATAGTATATAGTTTGAAAGATTATTACCATGAAAAAGAATCTAAGCTTATTGTCAATTTCATTAGCATTGACAGCTTTTTCGTTTTTTTCTTCCTGCTCTAAGGATGGTGAAATGGAAAAAGGATTTAAGAATCCACCAAAAAGTATTCAAACCTCCGTTTATTGGTATTGGGTATCTGATAATATCTCTGAAGAGGGAGTTATCAAAGATTTAAAGTCAATGAAAGAAGCGGGCATAAACCGTGCTTTTATTGGAAACATCGGTCTTGGAGATAATGAGGTAGCCTATGGAGATGTAAAGTTCGGATCTGAAGAATGGTGGAAAATTCTTCACACAGCTATGAAAACAGCCACCGATTTGGATATAGAACTCGGCGTTTTCAATTCCCCGGGCTGGAGTCAGTCGGGAGGTCCCTGGATTAAGCCTGAGCAGGCAATGAGATATCTTGCTTCAACTTCAACAGAAGTTGATGGCGGCAAGGAGGTTAATATCACTCTTTCAAAACCTGAGGGGTATTTTGAAGATGTCAGAGTTTTGGCATATCCCGCTTTCAATGAGAGTGCGAGAACAATACTACGGACAAGCAATTCAAGAGTTAAATCCACCCCTGCCGTTAAAGACTTGAACAATCTTATCGATGGCAGTTTGGAAACGACAGCCAATTTTGATGGCACCCCGGGCAGTGACTGGACTATTGACTTCAGCACAGAAAAGCCTGTAATGCTTCGCTCTATAAAGCTCTATGTAAATGATGGGGCTATAAACTCTCCTGCCCGACTTCAGGTAAAAAATTCGGATGGCAACTACACAACAATCTCTGAGTTTAAGATAGATAGATATAACTCAGCCTCAAATGTCGGTTTTGATGCAAAAGCACCGGTTGTTGTTTCCTTTGCTCCAACACAGGCAAAAGATGTGCGCCTTATAATTAAGGGTCAGAATCCGGGGAACGGCTTTCGCCAAATAGTTCTTTCCGATGCTCCTGCACTGGAAAGATATCCTGAAAAAACACTTGCCAAAATGTTTCAAAGCCCGCTTCCTTATTGGAATGAATACCAGTGGCCGAGACAATTTGAAACGACAGATGGAAAAGGCGTTATCAATCCCGATTCAATCATTGACCTGACGGCAAACCTTGACGGGGACAATCTTAAATGGGATGCTCCTCAGGGAAAATGGGTAATCTTAAGAACAGGAATGAGAACAACGGGCGTAACTAACGGCCCTGCAAGTAAAGAAGCTGTTGGTCTTGAAGTTGACAAGATGAGCAAGAAGCATGTCGAATCTCATTTTGACGCATATATGGGTGAAATAATCAGAAGAATACCTGAACAGGACCGCAAATGCTGGAAAGTGGTTGTTCAGGACAGCTATGAAACCGGTGGTCAGAATTTCACTGACGAATTTCTTGAAGAATTTAAAGAGGTGTATGGTTATGACCCTATACCTTTCCTTCCTGTATTTTCAGGAAAGATTGTAAAAAACGAGGATATCTCTGACCGTTTTCTGTGGGACCTTAGGCGTTTAATCGCAGATAAGGTGGCTTATGACTATGTAGGAGGATTAAGAGATGTTTCTCATAAATATGGGTTGACAACATGGCTTGAAAATTACGGACACTGGGGTTTTCCGGGAGAATTTCTTCAATATGGCGGTCAATCCGATGAGATTGGTGGAGAATATTGGGGCGAAGGAGAATTGGGTAATATTGAAAACCGTGCAGCATCCTCATGCGGTCACATTTATGGAAAAACAAAAATCTCTGCCGAATCATTTACTTGCGGAGGAGCTCCTTTTAAAAGATATCCAGGCATGATGAAACAGCGCGGAGACCGCTTCTTCTCTGAAGGTATCAATAATACTTTATTGCATGTATATATCGAGCAGCCTTATGACGAGTCAAGGCTGCCGGGAGTAAATGCTCCTTGGGGAACCGAGTTTAACAGAAACAACACTTGGTTTGAACAAATTGACCTTTTTACCTCTTATCTAAAAAGAGTGAATTTCATGCTTCAGCAAGGTTTGAACGTTGCTGATGTAGCATACTTTATTGGCGAGGATGCGCCAAAGATGACAGGTGTTCGTGACCCTGAAATTCCTAAAGGATACCAGTTTGATTATATCAATGCAGAGGTTATCGAAAAGAACATGACTGTAAAGGATGGATTACTGACATTGCCTCATGGCACTCAGTACAAAATACTTGTTTTGCCTAAACTGATGACAATGAGACCTGCTCTTTTGGAAAAGATTAAATATCTTGTTGAGCAAGGTGCGGTAATTCTTGGACCTGCTCCTGAGTATTCTCCAAGTTTGCAAAATTATCCTCAGGCAGACAATCAGGTAAAATTGATGGCTGCGCAACTTTGGAAAGAAATTGATGGCACAAATGTGAAATCTGCAAAGATTGGCAATGGAATGGTAATAAATGGCATGGATATGAAAGAGGCTCTCGATTTTATTAAATGTGTGCCTGACTGCAAGACAAAAGACAACGATCCAATCCTTTATGGGCACCGCACAGTTGATGGAAAAGAGATTTATTTTGTAAGCAATCAAAGTTATGGCGATATTGAAATTGCCCCTGAATTCAGGGTAAAAGGCTTGAAACCTCAACTTTGGGATGCAACAACGGGTTCAATAAGAGAACTGCCCTCATACTCAGAGACAGAAACCGGAACAATAGTACCAATGAAATTGGCATCTCTTGAGAGTGCATTTATTGTATTTAATGAAAAATCGTCATCTTCTTCAAAAATCGATGTAAACATGAATTATCCTCAGCCTAAAGTTATAGCTTCAATTACCGACTGGGAGGTTAAGCTGGATGAAAACAAGCGCGGGCCAAAGGAATCTTTAAAAATGACAGAGCCTCAGGATTTATCAAAGAGTGAAATTGATGATGTGAAATATTATTCAGGAAATATTATCTATAAGAACAAGTTTAATCTTGACTCAAAACCTGAAGGCAATATTTTTATTGATATGGACAAGGTGTATGTGATGGCTAAGGTTAAGATTAATGGTCAATATGCCGGTGGAGTTTGGACAGAGCCTTACAGACTTGATATTTCCAATTTTGTTAAAACAGGAGAGAATGATGTTGAAATTGAGGTGGTAAACACTTGGGTTAATAGAATCGTCGGCGATTTAAGATTGCCTGAGGATCAAAGAAAAATTTGGATGACCGTTCAGCAATGGAATGCTGAAACACCTCTTGAACCTTCCGGTTTGGTTGGTCCTGTTGTTATTGAATCAATAAAATATATTGATTAAGAAAAAAACTTTTTTAAGCAATAATGGAAGTATTTGAAACTTTAAGGATAGCTTCTTAATTAAAAAGGATTCATATTATAAAATGCTTTCTATTATGTATGTTTAAAAAATCTATTTAGATATAATAAAAAAGAGCGTCTTTGAATATTTCAAAAGACGCTCTTTTTTATTTTATAGGATAGAGATATTAAACAGTTTTTTCTACCGTTTGGGCAGCAACTGATTTATTTTCCGATTGAAGCCAACGCTTTGTAAGGTATTTTCTTACAGGCTCGTCATAAATTTTTAAGCAAACATAAGCCAACAGGATGTTTCCAAAGAAAAGACCTACAGCTACCGGCCATGCCTGCACAAAAGACAATTCCTCTGCCCATACCCATGCGTAAAACAGGTACATAAATGGATAATGGACAACATATAAAGGATAGGAGATGTCACCAAGAAATTTACATATTTTGGTAGATTTAATATCGGTGGTCGTTCCTGATGCACCTAAATAGACCAAGATAGGGAAAATAAGTATAGCACAAACAGAATCATAGATACCGTTCATCCAAGGAGTGGTTTCATCCCCAATGTAAGGCATTGATAAAAGAGCGATTACAAATAAACTGCATATCCAGAATGCTCCCTTAATTTTTACAGGTTTGAATTTTCTCGACATCAGCATTCCAATAGAAAATGCAAACATCATTCTTAAAAAACCACCCAATAAATTGTAGTCAGCCAATGTCCAGCCAACTCCGATATGGCCATATCCTGACATATTAAATAATGCAAAGGAAGCTAAACTTGCTCCTGAGAGAATCACCAATACTGTCAGAGCTTTTGTTGAGAGTCGTCTGATAAACAATGCATATAGAATATTTCCTATATATTCAAAAAACAAAGACCAACTTGGTCCGTTTAAAGGGTACATTTCTCCGTTGCCTCTTACTTCGCTTGCTCCGCCTGGGGCTGAAGGAATAAGGAAAAGGTTTGCAAGAAGTGCAAGCATAATCATAGAAATACCCACCGAAGAGCCATCCCATTTCACGCTTCCCTGTATATAAAATGTTATTGCACCAAATATTGCGCCTAATATTACCATAGGATGCAGACGAATGAGTCGTCTTTTAAAAAAATCCTTTGGTTTCATTGATTTCCACCTGTCATCATAAGCATAACCAATTACAAAGCCCGATAGAATAAAGAAAAAATCTACCGCTAAATAACCATGATTAAATTTTTGATCAGTGGGACTTGTGGCAAAGCCCTCAAAAACATGATACCATATTACCATTAATGCCGCTACCCCTCTTAATCCGTCAAGAAGATTGTAATGCGGTTTGGAATCTAAAAAAGATGCTGATGATGTTTGTGCAGTTGACATGTGATAAATTTGAGAATTAATATTAATTAAGAGCGACAAACTTATTTAAATAATTATAAGGAGAAAAAAAATAAACAATAAAAAATCAATAACTTACTTAATAAAAAAAAGTATTATATGTCATAATTAAGGCAAGATCAGCATATAGACAAGAATAATCTATTTGAGAAAATGAATAATTTAATTAATAATCATCTAAAAAAAGAAAAAACACTTTCAATTTGTAACTAAATTCATTGTTTTATATTTAACTGAAATACAGATATTTAATAATATGTCTTTATATTATTTTCACATTTATTTTATGTTTATTGCCTATATATAATTTTATTTCTATATTGCGAAAAATCACATACTATGAGTAAAGAAAAGATAAACATTGAATATACACTTTTAACAGTTTCTCCGACTGTCTTGTGGAGTTACATAAGCACTCCCTCGGGACTTGCCAATTGGTTTGCCGACGATGTCAAGATAAGTGGGAAAAAGTTCACCTTTATTTGGGATAAGACATCTCAAAGCGCAGAGCAAATAGGGTGCCGTACAGGTGTATTCATTCGTTTCAGATGGGATGATGAGACTGATAATAGAATATATTTTGAATTTAGGATACTTCAGGTGGAATTAACGGGAGATACCATTCTCGAAATAATAGATTTTAGTGAGCCTGATGAAAAAGATGAGACTATTGAACTTTGGAATCTACAAATTGAAAGTTTGAAAAGAAAAATTGGACTCTAATTACCATTATTTATATAAATAGAAAAACCTGTTTAAGCGGATTCAAAAAATTAAATTACTTTTGCGTACAATCAAAAAAGATATGTTTCGCATAAAAAGATTAGATACTTTCATGCTTCAGACATTTATACCTGTCTTTTGCATGACATTTTTCATTTGCTTATTTATTGTCCTGATGCAATTTCTTTGGCAGCAGGTAGATGATTTGGTTGGCAAGGGACTTGACATGAAGATTCTTGCCGAACTTTTTTTCTATGCCGGTTTAAGTTTTGCACCTTTGGCACTTCCCTTGGCTATTCTTTTAGCCTCATTGATGACTTTTGGAAATTTGGCAGAGAGGCTCGAGCTTTTGTCAATGAAAGCTGCCGGAGTGTCTCTTATTAGGATAATGACGCCACTAATTCTTGTGGTTTCATTTATTGCTGTGGGGGCATTTTTCTTTCAGAATGAAGTTCTTCCAAGGGCTCAGGTTAAAATGTTTTCCCTGCTCTTTTCAATGAGACACAAGTCACCTGAACTAGATATTCCTGAGGGAGTTTTTTATAAAGAGATTGACGGCTATAATATATATGTAAAGAAAAAAAATCCCCAGACAGGGATGCTTTACGATGTTATGATTTATAATTATAGCGGAAGCTTTGAAGATGCCGGCGTCTATGTTGCCGACTCTGCCAAGCTTAAGATGACTGATGACAAGCAGTTTCTTTATTTAACCCTCTACAATGGTGAGTCATTTGAGAATTTAAAAGACCAAAGGGGCTCCAAATCCAACGTTCCATATAGGAGAGAATCTTTTTCCAAAAAAGAGGTTTTAATTGAGTTTGACGCCAATTTCAACAGAATGGATGAATCTGTCATGGCAGGTCAATATGTTGGCAAAAACATTGCCAAGTTAAAGGAATCGATTGATTCATTAACTGTAAAAAGAGACTCAATAACGGGAACTTATGCTACAGCTTTGGTAAATTCCACATATATTACAAATGTCTCTTTTGATGCCAAAGATGATTCTATAATTGCCTCTTCAGATATTAAGGATTTAAGTCTTGACAGCATATACAATTCACTTTCTATAAAGACAAAGGAATCAATACTTTCAAAGTCTCAGCAAAAGGTCAACAACGTTCGTCAGGATTATGGCTTCAAAGAGACCATACAAAGAGATGACAATAAAACCATAAGAAGACATGAAATAGAAATGCATAAAAAGTTTTCTCTCTCTTTTGCCTGTCTTGTTTTCTTTTTCATTGGTGCCCCGCTTGGAGCCATTATAGGAAAGGGCGGTTTGGGAATGCCGGTAATTGTTTCAATTTTTCTTTTCATAGTTTATTATGTTATCGACAACACCGGAGTCAAGATGTCAAGAGACGGTAACATGGCTGTTTGGGAAGGCATGTGGATGAGTTCTGCAATACTTCTTCCTTTGGGAATCTTCTTTACCTATAAGGCAGTAAACGATTCTGTCTTATTCAGCTTTGACACCTATCTAAACTTTATGAGAAATGTTTTTGGCATTCAGAAAAAGAGACTTTTTGAAAAGAAAGAGGTCATCATTGAAAGTGTCAAGCCTTCAGAATATGTAGCACAGATTGAGTCTCTTAATCAAGTGTGCGAGAAATATATTGAACAATCGACGAACAAAATGTCAAAGAATTTTATTTATTTCTTTGAGGACAAACATCAGGCTCAAGGATGGGACGATTTGATTGTAAAATATAATATATTCTTTGAAACAGGAAGTAATGCAGACAATAATAAAATTCTTTTAAGATTATCCGACTATCCTGTATTATTTAAAATTAACTTTGGTTCTCCAACACATAACAATAAATTAGGTATAATTATTGCTCTTTTATTACCTTTCAGCATACCATATTATATATTTGCTATGTATAAGAGAAAGAAAAGATTAATGGCTATATCTTCTATAATTGAAAAAAACAAAGAATTAATTCAAGTTATAAAAGAAACATATTCACTTGATTAGTTCTCAAAGAGATATTTAAGGAATTGTGTTACAGATAAATGAATAAAGTTTTAACTACCATAGCCAAATCTATATTGGTTTACTAAACAAAAGGTATATAAATGGCGCATTTACGCCTTAATGTTAAAAAAATAAATTACATAAAAATGAAAGATTTTCAATTCAATACTATAGACGAAGCAATTGAGGAGGTCAAAAAAGGTAACCTTATCATTGTTGTTGACGATGAGGATAGAGAAAATGAGGGAGACTTCATTGGTTGTGCCCAACTTATGACTCCTGAAAAAGCAAACTTCATGGCTCGCTACGGAAGAGGTTTAATGTGTGCTCCCATGAGTGAAGAAGTTGCTGACCGCCTTGAACTTCCTTTTATGGTTAATTCAAATACATCTTTGCACGCCACTCCATTTACTATTTCAGTAGATCTTTTGACTCATGGTTGCACAACAGGGATTTCCGCTTATGATAGAGCAACTACTCTAAAATATCTTGCCGACCCCTCTACTAAGGCTGAGGATTTAGGTCGCCCGGGACACATTTTTCCTTTAAGAGCGCGCAATAGAGGCGTCCTTCGCAGAGCTGGCCATACAGAAGCTGCCGTTGATCTTTGTCGTCTTGCAAGTTTAAATCCTGTTGGCGTTTTAATTGAAATTCTTAATGAAGATGGCACTATGGCAAGATTGCCTCAGCTTGTCGAGATAGCCAAAGAAAACAACATGAAAATCATTTCAGTTGCCGATCTTATCAAATATCGTCTTAAAGAGGAGTCAATTGTCGAGCAAGGTGAAGAGGTACATCTTCCAACTCACTATGGAGATTTTAAGATTATACCTTTCAGACAAAAGTCAAACGGACTTGAACATGTTGCTTTGATTAAAGGTCAATGGGACGAGAATGAACCTATATTGGTAAGGGTGCATAGCTCATGTGCTACCGGCGATATTTTTGGCTCCATGAGATGTGAATGCGGTGAGCAGCTTCACAAAGCTATGGAAACTATCGACAAAGAGGGAAAAGGCGTTATTGTTTACATGAATCAAGAGGGACGCGGTATCGGTCTTATGAACAAAATTAAAGCCTACAAACTTCAGGAGCAGGGGATGGATACTGTTGACGCCAATCTTCATCTTGGATTTGATGCCGATGAAAGAGACTATGGTGTTGGAGCAAGCATATTAAAGTGCCTTGGAGTTACAAAAATGAGACTCATGAGCAACAATCCTGTTAAAAGAATTGGTCTTGAGGGTTATGGCCTTGAAATTGTTGAAAATGTGCCTATAGAAATCAAGCCTAATAAATATAATGAATTTTATATGCATACAAAAAAGGAAAGAATGGGGCATATCCTTAAAAGCGTAAAATAATAGTTTCATTTTTATTGTACACAATAGAACAATTACATTTCATTCTGCAATTAAAACTGGACAAAGGATTGCATTCGTCTTTTATCATTCTTATTTTCAGCAATAAATGTAAGCCCAAAATAAACTGCAAAAGAGTTTTGTCACTATAAAAGTCAAAACTCTTTTGCTTTTTTTGTTTATTCACTCTTTTTTAGTTCATTTGCAGACTTAAGCTATAACTAAAAAAATTAAATCATTTTACGCATGGATCAAGTATCTGCTCGTTTGGCCAGCCTTTCTCCTTCTGAGACTTTGGCCATGTCTCAAAAAAGTAATGAGTTAAAGGCACAAGGTTTTGACGTTATTAATCTTAGCGTCGGGGAACCTGATTTCTTTACACCTGATCATATCAAACAAGCTGCCAAAAAAGCCATCGACGACAACTTTTCCTTCTATTCTCCGGTTCCCGGATATATGGATTTAAGAAAGGCTATTTGTGCTAAGCTTAAAAATGAAAATGGTTTAGAGTATGCCCCTGAACAAATCATTGTATCAAACGGAGCAAAACAGTCGGTTTGCAACACTCTTCTTAGTATTATTGGCGCAGGCGACGAAGTTATCGTTCCTACCCCTGCTTGGGTAAGTTATTTTGAAATGGTAAAACTTGCTGATGGCAAAAATATTATCATTAAAGCGGGCATTGAACAGGACTTTAAAATCACTCCAGAACAGTTAGAGAGTGTAATTACTCCTGCAACCAAAGCCCTTATTCTTTGTTCTCCTTCAAATCCAACAGGAAGCGTTTACAGCAAAGAGGAGCTTAAAGGTCTTGCCGATGTACTTGCCAAATATCCAAAAATAATTATTATTGCAGACGAGATATATGAGCATATTAATTATATAGGCAAGCATGAAAGCATTGCTCAGTTTGACAATATTAAAGACAGAGTTGTCATTGTAAATGGAGTTTCAAAAGCATATGCAATGACAGGATGGCGTATCGGTTATATTGCCGCTCCTTTATGGATAGCAAAAGCCTGCAATAAACTTCAAGGTCAATATACTTCTGGAGCCTCTTCAATTGCTCAAAAGGCTGCCGTTGCCGCTTATACCGGTCCTCAGCAATGTGTAGAAGAAATGCGTTTAGCATTTGATCGTCGTAGAAAATTAGTTTATAATCTTGCTAAAGAGATTCCTGGCTTTAAAGTAAACATGCCTGACGGGGCATTTTATCTTTTTCCTGAAGTAAGCTCTCTTTTTGGCAAATCTTACGACAAATGGGTAATCAACAATTCCAATGATCTTGCAATGTATTTGCTTGAGAAAGCACTTGTTGCAACTGTTGGAGGCAATGCTTTTGGAGCGCCCGAATGCCTTCGCTTTTCTTATGCCACTTCGGATGAAAATCTTGTTGAAGCAATGAAACGTATCAAAGAGGCTATTTCTCTTTTAAAATAGTCTCCTTATTTTTTTTATAATACTTAAATAGTCTGTGTTCGATATTTTATATAACGAACACAGACTATTTTTTTTATCTTAAATAAATTTTGCATTTAATGTTATTTCACTCAATCCAAAACAATATCTTTAAGAATCTATTTTAATTATTTTAATTAGAGTAAGGGTTGATAATTCTTACCTTTGTCAATGATTGATTTAATTGCCGGTACTTGAATATTTTGTTTATCGTTTCAAACAAAAAATTGTTTTTGCCGTATTATGTTATATCCGTTCTATTAAAAGAAAGCATCTACTATGTATCCATTTGTTCATCTACACGTTCACTCCCAATATTCTATACTTGACGGTCAAGCCTCCATTCCTGCTTTAGTTGACAAAGCTATTAAAGACGGGATGAAAGGAATTGCCGTTACCGATCATGGCAATATGTTTGGTATTAAAGAGTTTTTCAATTATACCAACAAAAAAAACGGTGCGGTAAATGATGAAATAAAATCTTTAAAAAAGAAGCTCTCCGAATTTGAGAAAGAGGGAAATCCTCCATTAGAGGAGATTAGCAAGATTAAAGATGAGATTTCTCAGGCTCAGCAAAAACTTTTCAAACCGATTTTCGGATGTGAGGTCTATGTGGCACGACGTGGTCGTAAAAGCAAAAATGGCAAGGAGGATCAAAGCGGTCATCACCTTATTTTATTGGCGAAAAACAACAAGGGATATCATAATCTCATCAAGTTGGTATCTATGGGTTGGGTGGAAGGCTACTATTACAGACCAAGAATTGACAAGGAAATACTTGAACAATATTCTGAGGGTTTAATTGTGTCTTCAGCCTGTCTTGGAGGTGAAATTCCAAAGCTTATCCACAGCGGACAAATAGAGAGAGCCAAAGATACAATCAAATGGTTTAAAAATATTTGGGGCGATGACTACTATCTTGAGATACAGCGTCATAAGACTAACAATCCAAATGCAAACCGCGAAGTATATCCCATCCAAGAGGAGGTTAACAAAGTTATTGTTGAATTAAGCAAAGAGCTCAACGTCAAACTAATCTGTACAAATGATGTTCACTTTGTAAACGAAGAGCATGCCGAGGCTCATGACCGTCTTATCTGTTTAAATACCGGCAAAGATCTTAATGATCCCAACAGAATGAGATATACAAAGCAGGAATGGATGAAAACCACTGAAGAAATGAACAATCTTTTCGGTGACATTCCTGAAGCATTAACCAATACTGTTGAAATTGTTGACAAAGTTGAATTTTATACAATCGACCATGGTCCCATTCTTCCCAACTTTCCTCTTCCTGAGGGGTTTGAAAACGATGATGACTATCTAAAATATCTTGCTTACGAAGGTTCAAAGGAGCGCTGGGGTGAAATGACTCCAGAACAAAAAGACAGACTTGACTTTGAGCTTGCTACAATAAAGCACATGGGATTTCCAGGATATTTTCTTATCGTACAGGATTTTATTGCCGCTGCAAGAAAAATGGGTGTCTCTGTAGGTCCGGGTCGTGGCTCTGCTGCCGGCTCTGTTGTTGCCTATTGCCTTAAGATTACCGATATTGACCCAATAAAATATGATCTTCTGTTTGAACGTTTCCTTAATCCTGACCGTATCTCCCTTCCAGATATCGATATTGACTTTGATGATGACGGACGTGGCGAAGTCTTAAGATGGGTAACAGAAAAATATGGACATGAAAAGGTAGCCCATATTATTACTTATGGCACTATGGCGACAAAACTTGCCATTAAGGATGTTGCCAGGGTTCAGAAACTTCCTCTTTCCGAATCAGACAGGCTTACAAAGCTCATTCCTGACCGTTTGCCTGAGGTTAATGGGAAGTCACTTAAAATAAATCTCAAGAACTGTATTGAGAATGTGCCTGAGCTTCAGATGGCTGTAAACTCTCCCAACCAGCTTGTTTCAGACACCATGAAATATGCCCAAATGCTTGAGGGTAATGTCAGAAACACCGGAGTGCATGCCTGTGGAATCATTATTGGTCGTGATGATATTACCGATTGGGTTCCTGTGAGCACAGCAGACGATAAGGAAACAGGGGAGAAAATGCTCGTTACCCAATATGAAGGTTGCGTGATTGAGGATACAGGTCTTATCAAAATGGACTTTCTTGGGTTAAAGACTCTTTCTATCATTAAAGAGGCTCTTGAAAACATTAAGCTTTCACGCGGCATTGACCTTGACATCAGCAAAATCTCAATTGAAGATCCAGCCACATATAAACTATATGGCGATGGGCGCACCACCGGTACTTTTCAGTTTGAATCTGCCGGAATGCAGAAATATCTTAGGGAGCTTCAGCCTTCGACTTTTGAAGATCTTATTGCGATGAATGCCCTTTATCGTCCGGGTCCGATGGATTACATTCCTCAGTTTATTGCACGTAAACATGGGGCTGAACCTATTGTTTACGACATCCCGGTAATGGAGAAATACCTTAAAGACACATATGGTATTACTGTCTATCAGGAACAGGTCATGCTTCTTTCCCGTTTGCTTGCCGACTTTACAAGAGGTGAATCTGATGCCCTTCGTAAAGCCATGGGTAAAAAGCTTAGAGAAAAGCTTGATCACATGAAGCCTAAGTTTATAGAAGGAGGGAAAAAAAATGGTCACGATCCAAAAATTCTGGAAAAAATCTGGGGCGACTGGGAAAAGTTTGCATCCTATGCTTTCAACAAATCCCACGCCACATGCTATTCCTGGGTTGCCTATCAGACAGCTTATTTGAAAGCTAACTTTCCTGCCGAGTATATGGCCTCTGTTTTGAGCCGAAATCTTTCCAACATCACCGAGCTTGTGAAATACATGGACGAATGCAAGATGATGAAGATTCAAGTTCTCGGTCCTGATGTTAATGAGAGTAATGTCAAGTTTACTGTCAACCATGACGGTAACATTCGTTTTGGAATGGCTGCCATAAAAGGTGTTGGTGAAAATGCTGTTATCAATATAATAAATGAAAGAAAGGAAAATGGACCTTTTACAGGAATATATGACTTTATTGAAAGGGTGAATCTTGGAGCTGTAAATAAAAAATCCATAGAGGCTCTGGCTCTTGCCGGCGCTTTTGACAATTTTAAAGAGATTAAAAGAGAGCAGTTCTTTGAACAAAGCAATAAAGGTGAAACTTTCCTTGAGGTCTTGGTAAGATATGGGAACAAGTTTCAGGCTGATAAAAACATTTCTGTCAACTCTCTTTTCGGAGGTACCGAAGCCTTTGAGGTGGCACGTCCCGCTCTTCCTGAATATGTTGCATGGGGTGATTTGGAAAGACTTAACAAAGAAAAGGAATATGTAGGTATTTACCTTTCCGCCCATCCTCTCGATGAATTCAAAACAGCTCTTGACTATGGGTGCAATACACAATTGGCAGAGTTTGCCGCTCCTGAGAATCTTTATAACAGGGAGATTAGAATGGGCGGTATTGTTACAAATTTTCGTGAAGGCATTACCAGAACAGGGAATCCTTATGGCATTATGAAATTGGAGGATTATTCAGGTTCATTCGAGATTCCTCTTTTTGGAAATGACTTTGTTGAATTTAGAAAATATGGATACAATGGAATGTATCTTTTCATTCAAGGTAAATACACTCCCAAGAGATTTAAAAAAGAGGAACTTGAATTTAAAATTGGAACTATAGAGCTTCTTCCGGATGTTAAAGACCGTCTGATCGAATCAATAACAATCGGCATTCCTCTTCAGGAGGTTCATAAAGTGATGGTTGAAACTATTGACGAAATAATTACTTCCGACAAGGATTCAAAGGCAGAATTATTTTTCGAGATCTTTGATCCCGAGACAAACTACAGAGTAAACCTGTTCTCAAGATCAAAGAAAGTTACTGTAAATAAAAAACTCATTTACTTTCTTCAGGAGAACGATCATTTATACTATAAGATAAACGGCATGGAGCCAAAGAATTAACCAAATCAATAGATGTTATGAATATCTATATTTATAAAATGAGTGCAACATTTAGATGAATGTATATATTTCTTAATATGAAAATTGCTAAATTTGGGAGGTTCGAAGAGAATTTATTATTAACAAATATATCCTATTAACAATTATGGCTACTACATTTAAAGATGATAGCGTTAAAGAAATTATTGCTTCGGGAAAACCTGTTGTAATTGATTTCTGGGCAGAATGGTGCGGCCCTTGCCGTATGGTTTCTCCAATTATTGAAGAACTTGCCTCTGAATATGATGGTAAAGTTGAAATCGGTAAATACAATGTTGACGAAGAAAACGATCTTAGTGCTGAATATGGCATTAGAAATATTCCTACTATTCTTTTCTTCAAAGATGGCAAGCTTGTTGACAAACAAGTTGGAGCAACTCAAAAGGGTGCACTTAAAGCTAAAATAGACGCTTTATTGTAATATTGATATTATAATATACTAAATAAGAGCAGCAAGATCAAATCTTACTGCTCTTATTTTTTTAATAGCATATCTTTTAAAATGCATTGAGAAAACTTAAACCACTATATATTTCATAACACCTTTAAATATCTACAATTCAACATTAAGGAGCTCACTGCCATCTACTTTAAGTACTCTTAGAGTTAGCCTTTTGTTCTCTTTTTTAAGTATTGCTACGGTTCCAAAATTTTTTGACTCAGGATTTTCATTAGGACCGCCTCCGATATAAGCCGGGAACAATTGATCTTTTCCTTTAGACCAATATTTATATGTATGAGTATGTCCTGACAGGTCTATATCAATTTGGGCATTTTTCAAAATATCCAAATAAAAAGCACAAGGATTATAGGTATCTTCATTATGATAGAAAGGCACATGATGAATAAGAATTCTTCTTTGAGCTTTTTTAAACTCTTTGCTTTTTACCTCTTTCTTTAAAAACTCAGACTGATCGGCAATATATTGTTTTAAATCTATTAAACCTCCAAACACAGGACTGTCATCCGGCTTATCTTCACCTAAATCTAAAATTACAAACCTTGTATCACCCCAGCTAAAACCGCTGTAATATTTATTTCCTATTCTGTCTACATAGTTTTTAATGTTAAGAGCCGAAGAGCCTCTAAGTTCATGGTTGCCTCTAACATATAAAATCGGTTTGGAATAGCCCTTTACAATGTTTGTAATTGCAGATACTTCATTAACTATCCCCTCATCATTCTCACAATCATTAAGGTCATCTCCATTAAAAACCGAAAAATCATAATCTATATCTTTTACCTGATTGTACAATTTTTCCAATACAGCATTGTTTCTATGAATATCATTAAAAACAATGATTGTAAAATCTTTCACATTCAATTCAGGAACTTTAAAAGAATAGATATCAGAAACTGCTGTCTCTCCAAATGTTTTGCTGTAAGCCTGATAGTTTTTGTTCTCTTTCGAACACACTCTATAATAATAGGTAGCTCCGGGAGTTAAATTCTCAAGTCTTATTGCATTTTCTTTATTGTTTGCTATCACAATACCATCCTCAACAGCATGTTTTGCCTGAAGGTCGTTTTTATCAATACCATATTCCACCCAACTGTAACAAGGAACATTGGTTATCCAAGAGACTGTGATGCCATTATTATATAAAGATTGCAAATAGGGTTTTGATTTAAAAATTCGGCTCTCATCAGCTGCATTTACATTGACAACTATTGCGGCAAATAAAGCCAATAGAAAAACTTTCAGATGTTTCATTTTATGGTATTTATTATATTAGGAAAAAAGTACAACACGTGTTTAATACCGGCAAATATATATAGTTTCATAAAGTACTGATAAACATATTCAGACAAATTGATTTAAATTTAAAACCGCATATTGTTATTCTTTTTTTTCGAATGCATAATATAGAGTATTCAATAAAAAAGCTTATATATTGCAAATACAATTACATACATGCTCAGATGTTTTTTATAAATAAGAAAATAGATTTCAATTAGTCAAAATCGTGATTTTATAAATATGAAAACAAATATCTTTTGAGAAAAAATCAATGTCATTTTAATAAACTGAAAAAGACTGTTGAAAATTAAAAAATCGATAATCAAAATTAAATTTTCTATAATGAAAATTTCGTTTTGACTAATGAAATTTCACTTTTCAATAATCAAATTCAGCGCTAATTTATATACTCCTGATTTTGTGATGTTTACAAAATTGCAAAAACCAAAAATCAAAAGAAAATGATAGTATCAAATTTTAGAACTACATATCGGACTTTGATTTAAGTTTTTTAATTTTGTATTGTCAACCTTGCCGCAGCCAATTCCATGAGCTCCTCCATATTTAAGGCAAATATTATCAATCCACACATCATTCTGTCTTACAGAGAATATATTTTGTTTTTCAAGCAATTCTATTGAATTAAATCTTTCAGACGGGATTCCTTTTGTAGAACACAGATAAATCTTCTTTGTACCATTATAGTCATGAAAAAAATCAAGGTCTCTTTTTAAATCCTTATAATTGTCAAACTTTTCGCCTGTTTCAATATGTAATGTCTCGCCTGTTGTTTGATTTCTTCTTTTCATAACTTTAAAGGCACAAGCCTCTCCCCCATTAAACACCAATGTTCCAACATCTTTGTTAAGATCATAGTCTAAATAATAAACATTTGGCACAGAGGTAAGAACCCATTTATACTGTTTGGCGGCATCAAAAGGAGAGCCATAAATTTTTGGTTTCTCCCCTTTGCCATAAGCAGAATAAGTAATTCCTTTTTGTGCCATACCAGAGCCTCTCCACAAATCTCCTCTTTTAAAAAATACGCCATCGCCGGGATTTAATTTTAAATTGTTGATTTTATCTAATGATTTAAAAGCTTTTTCAGCTGATAGCCCGTCATTATTGTCATTTCCTATGGCAGAAACATAATATGACACCCCCTTGATCTTAACCTTGGTTTTGGAGTTTAAAATTTCATTCTTTAAATGAGCAGCTTTTTTATCGACTTTACTGATTTGTTTTATGGAATTCTCCTATTTTTCATTAGAGAGGAAATTCAGCTCATTATTATTGCCATAGTTTATAAATGGCATTAATGTAAAAGCCACAAATAAAGGATAAAACAAGCAGAAGTTTTTCATAATGATGATCTTAAGAGTTAATTTACCAGTTAAATGAGCTACAACACTAAAAAAATGTTTTTTGTTTATTTTTTATAAATTTAGTTTATTATTTTTATGCCATCGTTTGAGAAATAATTAATTTAATCGATTAAGCAACATCACATATCTTTTTACCATAAAAACAATATTAAATGGAGAAAATTTCAAAAAAAGGGATGTCAAGACGAGAATTTCTCGGATTGTCAGCTCTCGGCTTAACAGGTTTGACCATATTGCCAAGCTTTGTTATTGACGGAGTAAAAATTGCACCAAGCGACAGAGTCGTTATGGGATTTGTTGGATTAGGACAACAAGGATTGTCAGACTTTTGGTCTTTTACAGGGTGTCCGGGAGTACAAATAGCAGCGGGATGCGATGTAGACAGTATCAAAGCTGAACGTTTTAGAAGAAGAGTAACAAAATGGCAGTCTGAAAACAAAATGAATCAGCGCTGTGATAAATACGAACTTTTTGAAGAGTTATTAAACAGAAAAGATATCGATGCAGTTTCTATTGCAACTCCTGACCACTGGCATGCTCTTTGCGCAATCTGGGCAGCTCAGTCAGGAAAAGACGTTTATTGCCAAAAACCTCTTGCATATACAATCACAGAGGGTGACGCAATTGCAAAAGCTGTAAGAGGAAATGGCAGAGTGCTTCAGATGGGCAGTCAACAGCGTTCAAGTCAGGAATTTATTCAAGCAATAAAAATGGTTAGAGGTGGTCAAATTGGACACATCAACAAAATATATGCAAAAGTTGGTGAACCTCCTACGCCATACACTCTTCCTGAGCAGGATGTTCCGGAGAGTCTAAACTTTAACCTTTGGTTAGGCCCTCTAAACGATCCGAAAATTCATTATAACGAACAGCTTTGTCCTCCGGTATCTTTAGATCCTGAAAAAAACGAACAATTCTGGGGCGGTTGGCGCTGGTATCAGGAAACAGGCAATGGATTTACTGCCGATTGGGGCGCTCACATGTTTGATATCGCTCAGGCAGCAATAGGAATGGATGGTTCAGGTCCGGTTGAGTTTGTTCCAAAAGGATATAAAGGCACAGAATATACAACAATGATCTATGCAAACGGTATTGTTATGACAGAACAGCCATATCTTGAAGAAAACAAAGGGGCTCAAGGTATCAAATTTATTGGAGACAACGGATGGATTACTGTAGCACGCGGTCATATCAATTGCTCCGATCCTTCTAAAATTCCTGACAATGTTAAGCACATGAGTCCGATGAGTGACAAAGAGCGCAAAAAATGGGAAGAGGAAAAGAAGAAACGCGATGCTGAGGCTCGTCAAAGGAGTAACGGCGGGACATCAGGAAGCTACGAAATCAATGCTTCCCACATGCAAAACTTTATCGATTGCGTTCGTTCAAGAAAGAATCCGGTTGCGCCTGTTGAAGTTGGGAACAGCACAAACACTCTTTGCTGCCTAAACAACATTGCAAGAGAACTTAATCGTCCTGTTAAATGGGACCCTGCAACTAAAAGCTTTATTGATGATGAGGAGGCTAAAAACCACCGTTTATATTGGTATCAATATCGTCATCCTTATAAACTTGAAGTTTAATAATAGCACAAATAAAAAAGCAGATTGTCTCTTCTCCTGAGACAATCTGCTTTTTTTATAAGCTATATTGAATTGATTAAATAGAATTTACTCTCTGTGATTTTTCAATGAGAACATGCCATAAAAAAGCACAACAACAAAACATACAAAAGGAACTATGTATGAGAGTTTGAAATTTTCCAAAACCTCTCCTGTTAAAGGATCTGTAAAACTTGCTTTAGTAGCAATCCATCCTTGAATTATTGGGAATAAGGCTCCTCCTAAAATAGCCATAATAAGTCCTGAAGCTCCAACTTTTGCATCCTCTCCTATTCCCTTTAATGCTATGCCGTATATTGTTGGGAACATTAATGACATAAAGAATGATATTCCGATTATTGCTATTATGGCTAAAGTGCCTGAGCTGAAGATTACAATTGCAGTACATAAAACAGCCATCACGGCAGACCCTGAAAGCAACAATGCAGGTTTAAAAAATTTCATAAGATATGTAAACAGAAATCTTGCACCTGTGAATAATGCCAATGATATTACACTGAAAGTCGAAGCCTCTTCGGGTGTTAATGTTGAGTCAGAACAAATATATTGTATAAGATATGACCAAGTACATATTTGAGCCCCTACATAGAAAAACTGAGTTACTACGCCGTATGAATAATGTTTATTTTTTAAAAGTCTTTTTAAGACCTCAAACATTGAACTTTTATCAGTATCTGAACTTTTGGGAAGAGGATAAAAAATAAAAACCGCCATTACTGCAAACATAATTAATCCCGTAATCATATAAGGAGCGCTTACGGCGAACAACTCACCGGATTGATTCTTTAAAATCTCAATTTCACTCATTGAATCTCTTTCAGTATCGGTTGCAAGCGCAGAGAGAATAAAATATTTACTTATCAGAAGACCTGTTATAGAGCCAATAGGATTAAAAGATTGTGCAAAGTTCAACCTTCTTGTTGAGGTCTCCTCCGGGCCCATTGAAAGAATAAATGGATTTGCGGTTGTCTCAAGTATTGAACATCCTGCAGCAAGAATATATATTGCAATCAAATAGAAAGGATAACTTGCCATTGAACCTGCTGGATAAAAAAGGAAGCCTCCCGTGGCAAACATCAATAGTCCAAGAACAATCCCTGATTTATATGAATATTTGCGGATAAAGAGAGCTGCAGGCAGTGCAAAACAAAAATATGCACCGTAAAAAGACATCTGAATAAATGACGTTTGTAAAGAAGACATCGACATAATCTCTCTAAATGCAGAAAGAAGAGTGTCTGTCATATTGTTTGCAAGTCCCCATATGAAGAATAAAGATGTAACAAGTATAAAAGGGACCAGATAGTTAACACCATCCTTGACAAACAAAGATTCTTTTTCATGCCGGCTCTTCTTTTCGATAGCGATATCAGTTTGAGAGCTTAATTCTTGTGTAATGTTTTCCATATTTATAATTGATTAAATAGTTAAGGTTTTCTTTAAAGAGAAAAAATTTGTTTCATCAGTTTCCATTTTTCATCAGATGTTGCCGAAGGATCTACACCTTGAAGCAACGCCACATAAGCTTCCCATTCTGCCTGACGAGGAAGCTGAGCCAGCTTTTTCATTGCCACATTCCAATCAAAATCAATTGGAGTTTCAACAATCATAAAAAGTAAATGCCCATCTATAAATATTTCCATATTAAGTATTCCAACCTGTTTGATTCCTTGGGGAATCTCTTTCCAGATGTTTTGTGGAGAATGAGCAGAAATATATTTTTCAAGCTTCTCATTATCGCAATTCAGTGTTAAGGTCTGACAGTATCTTTTAATCGGCATTTTATACTTCCTTACAGGATAGCCATTTTCTAATTCATTCATTTGATAAAAAGTTGTTAAAGTAAAAATTTCAAAGTATAATGGTTTATTTAAACTATTGGTTATTGGCATTAGAACTTGTTTAAATAAAAATCGATTCCGCAATGCTCAAATATACAAAATCAGTATTAATAAAAAACTTAAGAGTGATACTTAATTGTAAAGTATGCATGAAGAAAAAATAGATATTTTCGCTAAAGACTTTATAATTGGCATAATATTTACGACTTTTATAAATATTTAATTTAAATAGAAAGCTTCAATAAAGAGAAAAAGAATAAAAAAGGGGACAAAAAGAGTAATTATCCTAAAATAGGCTCCTAATAATTTTAAAATTCCGCGTTTATTTCTACATTTGTGTAGATTTTGGTATGAAAATGGCTGATGATCCTAAAAAATTATTGAATGTTCTTGAAGCACGAGTTAGACAACTCATGTTTCTTTGTGATAATTTAGAAGAACAAAAACAGGATCTTCTTTTGAAGTTGGATGAGAAAGAAGCTCAATTAATGAAAGTTATTCACGAAAAAGAAGAATATAGTACCAAATATCTGAACCTAAAAGCAGCGCATGCATTATCGGGGGAACCTACCGATATGAAAGAAACTAAACTTAGGTTTAATAAATTAGTGCGGGAGATCGATAAATGCATCGCATTACTTAATGAATAGATGCAATGAACGATAAATTTACAATTAGAATAAAGATAGCGGAATCTTCTCATCCTTTAACTATAAATAGAGATCAGGAAGAGCTTTACCGCAAAGCTGCAAAGTTGGTGAATCAAAGACTTGCCGATTATAAAGAGAAATATAAAAACATCGATTTGGATGATAATCATTTTCTCTCTTTTGTAGCTCTTGAATTTGCAGTTAAATACCTTAAAGTTGATGAAAACAAAGGCATTGACTCGCTTGGAGAGAAAATTGAGGAGATTACTCGGGATGTAGAGGAATTTCTTAAAAATAAGTAAGTTTATAAAACATATTATAATATTCTGCACTGCTAATACTTCCTTAGAGAAGTATTTGTGGTGCTTTTTTTTAACAATAATAAATTAGAAGATGACAACAATAGTGCTAGCAGCCATTGCATGTCTGATTTTAGGAGGTGGACTAACATACTTTACAGTCAGATACCTTTTAAAACAGAGATATAACTCTATCATAGAGAGCGCCAATAAAGAAGCTGAGGTTATAAAAAAAGAGAAACTCTTTGAAGTGAAAGAGAAGGGTATTCAAATGAAAGCTGAGGTTGAGAAACTTGCAAATGCAAGAAACTCAAAGCTGCAATCTGCTGAATCAAAACTCAAACAAAGAGAACTGCAATTGAATCAAAAGCAAGAAGACATCTCAAGAAAACGTCAGGAGGTGGATGCTGTAAAGGAAAATCTCGAGAAACAACTTGAAATTATCGACAATAAAAAACAAGACCTTGAAAAACTTCATAAAGAGGGAATTGTTAAACTTGAACAAATCGCAGGTCTTTCTGCAGAAGAAGCTAAGGAAAAACTTGTTGAGTCTTTGAAAGAAGAGGCTAAAACAGAAGCTGCATCTTATATCAATGATATTATGGATGAGGCTAAAATGACAGCCAACAAGGAGGCTAAAAGTATAGTAATAAAAACTATTCAACGTGTGGCTACTGAAACAGCAATTGAAAATTCAGTAACTGTTTTCCATATTGAATCAGACGAAATAAAGGGTAGAATTATTGGTCGTGAGGGTAGAAATATCCGCGCTTTGGAGGCTGCAACAGGCGTTGAAATCATCGTAGATGATACCCCAGAAGCAATTGTTCTTTCAGCATTTGACCCTGTAAGACGTGAAATAGCGCGTCTTGCTCTTCACCAACTTGTAACAGACGGACGTATTCATCCGGCTCGTATTGAAGAGGTTGTTACTAAAGTAAGAAAACAAATAGAGGAGGAAATCATTGAAACAGGTAAGCGTACAGCTATCGATCTTGGCGTTCATGGACTGCATCCTGAACTTATAAGATTGATAGGCAAGATGAAATATCGCTCATCTTATGGTCAGAATCTTCTTCAACATGCAAGAGAAACTGCAAACCTTTGTGCTGTGATGGCTTCTGAACTTGGACTAAATACTAAGAAAGCAAAAAGAGCGGGTCTTCTTCATGATATAGGCAAAGTGCCTGATGATGAGCCGGAATTGCCACACGCTATTCTTGGTATGAAGCTTGCTGAAAAATATAAAGAAAAACCGGATATCTGTAATGCTATCGGAGCTCACCATGATGAAGTTGAAATGACGTCTTTGATTGCTCCTTTGGTTCAGGTGTGTGATGCAATCTCTGGTGCTCGCCCTGGAGCCCGTCGTGAGATTGTTGAAGCTTATATTAAACGTCTTAACGACTTGGAACAGTTGGCGCTTTCTTATCCGGGCGTTCTTAAAACTTATGCTATTCAGGCAGGAAGGGAGCTTCGCGTTATTGTTGGCGCTGATAAGATTGACGATACCGAGACAGAGAAGCTTTCAGGTGAAATTGCTAAAAAGATTCAAGATGAAATGACCTATCCGGGACAGGTTAAGATTACAGTAATACGTGAAACCCGTGCTGTAAGTTACGCTAAGTAATTTAGTAAACTTATTATGGATGTAAACGAAAAAAAAGAGGGCTGCTGCAGTAAACATGGGACTTGTCCCCGCTGTAAATACAGTTCTAATAAAAAACTGAACGTTTATGATTGGCTTCAGGATATCCCGGATTCTAATGACAGCGATTTTGTTGAAGTTCAGTTTAAAAATACAAGGAAAGGATACTTTAGAAATTCCAACAATGTAAGCCTTGAAAAAGGCGATATGGTGGCTGTCGAGTCAAATCCTGGTCACGACATTGGAGAAGTTACTCTTACAGGCAGACTTGTTCTTCTTCAAATGAAGAAAAACAACGTTCGTCTCGACAATCCTGATATTCGCAGAGTTTACCGCAAGGTTAAGCCTGTGGATATGGAAAAATATGAAGAGGCTAAGGCCAAGGAACATGATACTATGCTTCGTGCAAGAAAAATTGCCGAAGACTTGAATCTTAATATGAAGATTGGAGATGTGGAGTATCAGGGCGATGGCAATAAAGCTATCTTTTATTACATTGCTGATGACCGTGTGGATTTTCGTCAGTTAATCAAAGTTCTTGCAGAGAATTTCAGAGTAAGAATTGAGATGAAACAAATCGGCGCACGTCAGGAGGCAGGAAGAATTGGTGGTATTGGTCCTTGCGGAAGAGAGCTTTGTTGTTCAGGTTGGATGACCAGTTTTGTAAGTGTTGCCACTTCTGCTGCAAGATATCAGGATATTTCTTTAAATCCTCAGAAACTTGCCGGCCAATGTGCCAAATTAAAATGCTGTCTTAACTATGAAGTCGACACTTATGTAGAAGCACAAAAGCAACTTCCATCAAGAGAAATTGCGCTTCTTACTAAGGATGGTGAATATTATCATTTCAAGACTGATATTCACAAGAGAATGATTAGCTATTCGACAAACAAAGATTTCCCTGCCAACCTTGTTACCATTCCCGCATCAAGAGCTTTTGAAATTATTGCTCTTAACAAAAGAGGTGTTAAGGTTGATTCTTTGGCTATACCTGATGAAAAAGAGGAGGTTAAGAAGGAATTCGGAGATATTGTTGGGCAAGATTCTCTTACTCGTTTTGATAAAAGCAAGCTGGCAAAAAACAAGAAAAGAAAAAAGGATAATCGCGGCAATCAAAATGAGCTTTCTGAAGAAAATTCTCTAAATGATGCTCACACTGATAAAAGTTTTCAAAATGGCACTGATGAAATAGATGGCAAAGGTGAAAGAAATTTAAAGCCTCAATATCAAAACGATAAAAAAGGCTTAAGAGTACAGCGTTCCAATGGCGTAAATAAGCAGGATAATGGCGTAACCCAACCTGTTATCAGTGGCAACAGACAGGCCGGTGTTGGTAATCCACAAACCAATGGTGGCAGCCAGCGTTCAAATCAGGATTTTTCCAATAAGGGTAATAATGGACAGCGTCCTAATGATGGAAGCCAACAACCTAATAATGGTAAAATTGTAGAAAAGAATAATTCCGGACAACCTAAAGATTTATCGGCAACGAATGACGTTCAAAATGGCTCTTCAATCAATAAAAAAGAGGGAACGACAGATAGTTCTAATAGGAAATTCAGAAAACCTCCAAAACGTCATTTTAATAAAAATAGAGATAGCAATAATAATGACAACCCTGCTAAGAACATTAAACCTGTTCAAGAATAGAATAATCTTTTTGTTTATTCTATCTCTTTTTGCAGCCTGCATAGACAAGAATACAGTCTATAATAAAAGTTTGGTATCCTATCCAAAAGGATGGACACACACTGATTCACTAAAATGGATTGCTTCAATTAATGATTCTGCCTCTTTTTATGAGATTGGTATTGGTATTCGCAACGATTATAATTATAAATATCAAAATATCGGTTTGGAATTCACAATTATTGATTCCTCCGACTCTGTTTTATACAAGGACACTCTCGACATCAGACTAACAAATGACGATGGCAAATGGAAAGAAAAAGGTTGGGGCTCATTAATTAATTCCAGTACTTTGATAAAAAGTAAATATAGTTTTCCTGTTTCCGGAGATTATTTATTCGTTGTTCGTCAAGCAATGAAAGATCATAATATTTATGGTATTGAAAGCATTAATCTGAAGATATCCAAAGAATAGTCTTTATTTATTTTAGATTATTCAGTGTGCTTAAAAGAACAGAAACGGGCTTATTGTCATTAAAATTATTGTTTTAATAGATATATCCGATTGAACATTTGCAAATGATTGCTAAATGTTCAATCGGATTTTTTGTTATTAATTTTTATATTGTGATACATATCATGATATTCTAAACAATATAGAATCTAAGATTGATTTTGCATAATAATCTATTAGATTTATTTTTTTAATTATACAGCAATAAATAGAAGAATAGACTTTTTTAAATGGGAAAGAATAGATAATGTATTAAGGTGAGATAAACAGCTTTTTGAAAAAAAGGATATCGGCAGGTCTTATACATCCGACAGGACCACCACTGTAAATACAGATATTGTCAAAGGCTTCAGTTCAGTACTTTCATTGAATTATTGTTTTGATCAGATAGTTTCTCATTCAAAAGCTCCATTGGATTACATTTCTCCTCTTTATGGCAAAACAGGTTTTAACTATGCATCTTTCAACAACAGATACAGAGTTTCTCTTTATTCTATTTTTAATGACAGGAAAAGTCTTTCCGGATATAATTCGGATGGAGAAAGCAATATACAATATGCCACAAATCCTGGTAAAGAGGGCAATGAAATTTTCGGCATGGTTTACATTAAATTTAAAGGCAGAATACAATGTTCTAAATTATATGACACTGCAATTGGGATTGAAAAATATTCATGAATCTCAATAACCCGGCTTTCTTTCAGGCATTAACGCGTCCGGTAGAAACATATTTATTACTTTAAGAACATCTTTTAAATTGTTATCTGATTATTTTCACAATTGCCATCACATTTAATAATAATAAGAAAGAGCCGAAAAAATCATCAGATAAAATTTCCGGCTCTTTTATATAAATCAGCTATTTTTAAAGAATCATAAAACACATACTAATCGAATTTTTTAATATCATATTTAATCACTTTACCAAATGCATTCTCTTCATTAAATATAGAATATGAATCATCGGAATTGTGTTTTACATTGAGAGTATAATTAAAGTCACTCCAACCACTCTGTTCATTAACCTCTTTTCCCGGCTTTAATTTGCCAATGTATTTGCCATTTATTCTGTCATAGACAGTAACAAAGCCTTCTCTTGCTATGGCAACAAAAATATAATCACCGCAAACTGTAAATGCCTTTGCATTGGTGTAATCTTTTTTGCTTCCATCCTCTATATTAAATGGAATATAAACCGCCATATCAGGCTTCCAATTTTGGACATCAGTATCTCCTGAATCCACTCGTTTAAGAAAATCCTTCAACTTTACGATTGTGCTGCCCATACACCACCAAGTATCTTGTTTATCAGGATATTTATCTGAAAAGCCTGCTAAAAACAATTCATCCTTTTCTGTATCATACCAAATTCTTTTCGAATCTGTTATTCCTTGCGGCAACCGGAAAAGATGACATTTGTCATAGACAGGTATGTCATTCTCATTCAATCCCTTTTGTCTCCAAAGCATAAAGCCTTTATTTCTTGTTCCACGCCAGATATTTCCATTTACATCGGCGCAAAAGCTCATTGAATATTGATTTGGCTCTTTAACATTTTCGATCTCATTATCCTCTTTTATAGAATTACCGTTTCTATCAACCCAACTCTTTATCGGATAATCTTTATCCGGATCGCCATTATACATATTTAAAAATGGTATGCCGATATAACCCTCCTTTTCTCTATCAAAGCGATAACCCTCAATCATGCCGCCATACATATCGGAAACAAAAAGAAAATCTTTGCCATTAATCTGTGAGGTAAAACTTGAGGTTATAAACGCTCCATCCTTTATGCCTCTTTCATCATTTTTAAATTTAAAAGGATTTAAAGTGTAACCAATCAGTTTATCCTGACGCACTCCTTTATCAGTATTTTCATACCGATGTATCTTCTCAGGAGAATAAACAATATTCTTATCTGTCTTTGAAAATGCCGCTGTAGCGGTAAATATCAAGCCCTCCTTTTTCCATATAAGTTTCTTGCTCTTTTCATTATAGCACTCAAGACTTGTACCTCTGCCTCCGCCAATAAATTGATTGGCAACATAAATATTTCCATTCTCATCGATGCCAACACCTCGAGGACCTGAAAATCTTAAAGGTCCGGCTTCTCCTTGAATAAAATTCCTCTCCTTTGCGAAAACACCGCCTTTTACACCAAATGATACATCTTGTCTGGGATTATTGTATATATTTTTAAAGATTAAAATATCCATGTCAACCCCGCAATTAGGAATCAATGCTCTTTGACCATTCTCATCAATGCAAAATGTTGAACTTCTGCTCTCTTTTGGCAAAGAAATGACAATATTTTTATTGCTTCCATCTTTTTGTGAGACGGTAATTATTTTATTATCTGACAAACACCATAATAATCCTTTAGAATCAGCATGTATATCATCAGGCATAAAATCTAGCGCAAAGCGATTTTTCTTTGTCATTGATGCCTTATCAAAAATAAAGATAGAATCTTTCATTGATGAATTGGATTTTGAAACTGCAACAAACAAATCATTGTCAGTAATTGCCAATCCGCCCATTTTTCTTTGCTCCCCATGACATACGATCAGCATATCGCCATTATAACCATAGCCATTTTTAAATGGAGCTCCTTTCCCGGTGTTTATCTCATATCGTCTTACGGTTCTCCACAAAGACTCATCATTACAATCAGGGTATTGCGGAAGCCCGTTTTTATTATTATCCTTGTTTGCTCCGTCACATCCGTTTTGTGATAATAGTTGATAGGTATATTTTTTGTCAAGTGCAACATATCTTTCCGAGAAACGGCCCCAGCCTCCGGTTCCCGAACCCTCTGGTACAGATAATATTTCTCCATTTTTAAACACCACGACATTGCTTCCACCCTCATCCCATTGACATACCGTAGCAGCCAATCCATCATTACTCACATACAAATTAAGCATATCGTGAGGGATATGAGTCATTTGAGTTCCTCCGTCATTGCCAATCCATGATGTTGTGTACTCCTTAAAAGTTTTATCAATAGGCTCAACTTCATCCGAGACAGTAGAATCCGAGTCATAACAATTTATCAACAGTGGGAAAAATAAGATCAATTGCCTTATCATAACTTCCAATTATTTGTTTTCTTTATGTTTACCCGGAACTTTATATCTTGATGAAGCATTATCCACAACAAGTATCCAGTCAAGGTTCTCACCAGGTGTTGGAGATATAAATGACAAATTGCCTTCATTTTTAAATTTACCGATCTTCTTAGCCTCTCCATTTCTTGGGTTATACCACCATGCAACAAGATTCTTATCAGACAAAGCCTCGGTTAGATTTATTTCAAAACGACGTCCGACAGGAACATAAACAAAAGCATAGGTATTTTTAGAATCCTTAGTGGCATTAAAATGATATCTCCCTGCCCCCGGAACAGAATTTCTAACTTCACTCTCAACTATAATTTCAGGAGCCGGAACACGGGTAAAATATGGACGGCTTTCAACAAGCTTTTTTGCATAAACCATTTGAGTGGCTCCAGGCTGATGTATTGCATCCTTCCAACAAAGAAGCGGAGAATTGATTGGACCTCTTCCGGCTTCTTTATCATACATTTGCCAAACAGCATGATGACCATAGGTATGTCCGCAAGCACCATTAAACAGATCCCAATAAATTGCTCTTCTTACATCTGCTGATGTAGAAAAGCCCTGATTGTCCGGATTAAAATCTATTGGATGATCCTCATATACAGGTTCACCATCGATTACAGGTCTTACTCTTTTTAAATTGTAATCGTTTATCGTATTTGAATATCTTCCGGTGTAATTTACTGCATGACCATTTTGACGCATATTAAAGTCAAGCCAATCCTCATCATTAAGCCATTGTGAGGAGCCACACCCTCCGCAGGGATGAAATGTCATTAATTGCTTGGCGCCTGCATCTCTGATACCTTTTGCCATGGCTCTAAGAATCTCTTTCTTGTTCTTATTGTCTGCAGGGCGGTCTCCTCCGAGAATCCATATAACGCCCTTGTTTTTATAACGGCTGCCGATAAAACGGCCATATTTATATGCATTATCCTTGTTAAACAGTGGCTTTCCATCATTCCAATATCTTCCCCAAGTAGGCAAAAGTCCAATATAAATGCCCAAACTGTTTGCCTTCTCGACTGCATAATCTACATTATCCCAATAATCATTGTTGTCGCCATCTTTAACTGCTGGCTTTTCAGGGTTAAATTCATTAAAAGGTAGAAAACCATATCTGTTGGGAACATTAAGTCCATCAACCTCAGACAAAGCCACCGCCTGAACAACATTGTAGCCCTGCTGCTTTCTTACAGAAAAATAATTGTCCATCTCCTCTCGGTTCAACCTATGAAAAAGCTCCCAAGCCGTGTCTCCTAAATAGAAAAAAGGCTTTCCATTTTCATATTGCAAAAAATGCTTGTTTTCAGATATTTGAATATCTGGCATTGAATTCTGGGACATTAAGCTCAACGATGAACTTAAAAACAACGACATTATAGATTTTAATAATATGTGTTTCATAATAATATGTTTTTATGGCAGTTTTATTATATTTTTTATACTTACAGGCCTTTTCATTTAATAAATAGACTATTGAGTAACAGGACATTTCGGTTTCCTAATCTCCAATGGCAATATACTTGACATTCCTCCAATTTGTATTTTCTTGTTCCTCCTTTCCTCCACGCAGTTGCAGACATATTAAACAAATATTATAATTGGTAATAATAGTCTGTTTTTCACTGCCTAATCTGTTATGCACTGTTATGTTTCATGCAAATATATAAATTAATTAACTTGATATTAATTATAACATATATATTTTCAAATTATTACTTTTCTAAATGATATCGTCAATTCATACATTTTGATCAGCATTTTTTTTATTTTTGCCATCAATTTTTGTAGTGCATTCAAGTATAATAAAACAAACACTTAAATATATTATATAAAACATTATAGTATTTATTTGTTTATATTAGTGTATTTTTACATTTTTGACAATCAAAATAAAAAAATTGACAAAGGAAATTAATTTATTGTCAGCAGAATAGATGAGCTTCATATAATAAATAAAAAACAATTTAATTGAATATTTAAACTAACTTTTTAATTTTGAGATATGTAAGAAAAGTATGTGACATTAGCTGATAATTTTTTATCATCTCATATACCACATTACAATTGAAACAGATAGCTTATCACAATAAAAGGAGCACACTGGGTATGCTCAACTTTATTCATTTACAACATTATTCAAAAAAGAAGAGCCGATAATCGATAAAGGAATATGGAATTCAACTTAAACAAGAAAATGCCGTTATATAAATCCGTGGTTCAGTCGATAATAGAGAATATAAAAAAAGGGATCTTAAAGACCGATGACAAGCTGCCATCGATAAATGAATTACAATCATCATTGAATGTTTCAAGAGATACCGTAATAAAGTCTTTGTATGAGCTAAGGGAATTGGGATATATTGTTTCTGTTCCCGGAAAAGGGTTTTATATATTGACAAACGATGTAAAGCATAAATACCATATACTTTTAATAATGGATACAATGAGACCCTATAAAGAGGTTTTTTATAAATCTTTTGTAGATAGCATTGGAGAAAGGGCGTTGGTGGATGTACATTTTCATTATCATAATCTAAAATTATTCAAAAGGCTAATAGAGGACAATGCAGGCAATTACACTCATTATGCTATCATGCCATTTTTTGACAATGACATTTCAGATATAATAAAAAATATTCCTCAGGAAAAAATAATACTTGTAGATGGAGATTTGCCAAGAGAAAACAATTATACATCCATTGTTCAGCCATTTTATCATCAGACATATTCTTCTTTGGTTAAGGCTCTTCCCGATTTAAGAAAATATAATTCTTTTAAAATATCGATACACAGGGAGTTTCAGTTTACGCCAAACAGTATTATTAAAGGGTATGTAGATTTTTGCAATGACTATGGCTTCAAGTATGAAATATGCGATCCGCTGAATGATGAAGATATAGTAAAAGGGGCAGCATATCTGGTTGTTTCAGATGTGTGCATGGTGAGAGTGATGGAGAAGGCATATTCAAACAATTGGGAATTGGGCAAAGATATAGGGTTGATAGGCTTTGATGATACACCTATAAGGAAAATTCTAAACAGAGGAGTAAGTGTTATTTCTACTGATTTTGAAAAACTTGGCAAAAATCTGTGCGATATTATTATAAACAACAGGAAAGAAAAAATAGAAAATGAATTCTATTTTGCTCAAAGGTCAACTTTATAATGTAAAGAAGCAATATTATAAAGAAAAAAGGATATGATTTACTGCAAATAAACCATATCCTTTTTTTTAATATTTTTCAAGTCTTGATGCATCAAGACGAAGGAATATGAACAAAAGAATTGAGAATGACCACAGCCCGGAACCTCCATAACTAAATAAAGGCAACGGTATGCCTATAACAGGGCATAGTCCAATCACCATTCCAACATTTATGAATAGATGAAACAAAAAAACAGAGACCACGCAATAGCCATAAACTCTTGAAAATATAGAACGCTGTCTCTCGGCAAGATGGATAAGTCTTAAAATCAATGCCGTGAAAAGCAAAAGCACAAAAACAGACCCTACAAATCCCTCCTCTTCGCCAATAGTGCAGAAAATGAAATCGGTATCCTGTTCGGGAACATACTTAAGTTTGGTTTGTGTTCCATTGAGCAATCCTTTACCAAACAAGCCACCCGAACCAATTGCAATTTTTGCCTGGTTTACATTGTAGCCTGCTCCACGGGGATCATCCTCCATACCAAGAGCAACTTTAATTCTTATTTGTTGATGAGGTTCCAATACATTATTAAATGCATATTCCACAGAGAAAAGAAATCCGACAAAAAAGGCTGTAAACAATCCGATAACCAAATATTTGCTGTATCTGGTTTGAATGTACAGAAGGAGCACATAAATTAATGTTGCAGCACACATAAAGATTCCGACATAAACAAAGTCTATAGGAAACCAGATATTAATCAAATAGCATATACCAAAAATAACGCTTTGGGCAAGAAGAAGATATTTAGCCGCATTTCTATTTTCAGTAAAAAAGAACAGCATCCCCTCAACAAGCAAAATTATCAGCTGAAGTACAATACTTGGACCTAAATTGCTGATGCCGACAATATCTCCACCATATTTAACTCCTATAACAAAAAATATTATTGAGGCAATGCCTGCAATCATGACAAGTCCGGACATTCCCTCACGATAGAAAACAAGTACAAAAGACAAATACACAAGAGCAGACCCGGTCTCTTTTTGCAAGATGATAAGAAAGAAAGGCACCATGACAATTAGCACCGCCTTAATAAAGTTTTTTGCATTTGTAAACTTAAAATTGTAGGTATTGAAAAGCCATGCAAGCATCAATGCGGTAGAAAATTTGCCAAATTCTGCAGGCTGAAGGCTGACAGGGCCCAAGACGAGCCAGGAACGTGAACCTTTAACATCGGGAGCAACAAAAATGGTGACGACAAGCAGCGCTATCATGCCTAAATATATCAAGGGGGCATAGGTCTCAAAGATTCTTGTATCTATAAGCAAAATAAATCCGCCGAGTCCCAAGGCAAGGAAAATCCAAATCAACTGTTTTCCAGAACGGCTGGCATAATCAAAGATGCTTGTGTGATCATAATTGTAGCTGGCGGCATAAATGCTTACCCAACCGGCAAAAACCATAACTGCGTAGATAGCAATGACCCACCAGTCTAAACTCCTCCATATATTAACAGCACGTGATCTCACTATGTTACTTTCTATAATTGTTATAAATCAATGTATTGGCATTGAACATATTTGTTTCAATCCATTTTCTTTCTTCAGGAATATAACCCTTAAGATACTTCTCTATAATAAGGCTCCCAATGGGAACACCAAATGTTGCCCCGAAGCCCGCATTTGGCACATAGACACAGATAGCAATTTTGGGATTGTCTTTTGGAGCAAAACCCATAAATACTGAGTGGTCTCTACCATGGGGATTTTGAGCTGTACCGGTCTTTCCACACATTTCAATGTCCTTAATAGCGCCACTTCTAACGGTACCTCCTGTAACGGCGGCAGCCATTCCCTCAACCATTATCTCATAATATTTTTTATCAACCATTGGATAATGTTTTTCCAAATATTTTTCGGGAAGTACTGTATCTTGTATCTCTTTTACTACATGAGGAGTAATAAAGTATCCTCTGTTTGCAATTGTAGCCGCAAGGTTTGCGATTTGAAGAGGGGTAGCCTGAATTTCACCCTGTCCAATTGCTATAGAGACTACATTAAGAGACTTCCATCTATCTGTTTTATATTTATTATAGTATTTACTATTTGGAATAAGCCCGCGACTCTCATTGGGAAGGTCTATACCGAGTTTATATCCATAACCCATTGACACCATATAGTCTTTCCATTTGTCAAAACCCTCTTGAACTGTCGAATACTTCTTTTTGTTATCGACAACTGCTCTAAATGTAGCACAAAAGAATGCATTACACGATGTTGCAATAGCAGGAACAACAGAAAGAGGGGAAGCATGAGAATGGCATCCAAGACGGAAATTTCCAACATGGTAACCCATGCTGCAACCAAAAGATGTAGATTCGGTAATTACTCCCTCTTGAAGTCCGATTAACCCTTGAGTAGGCTTAAATGTAGAGCCCGGAGGATATGTTGCAGTAATAGTTCTGTCAAACAAAGGCAAATATGGATCTTTTGTCAATTTATAATAGTTTTTACCCCTTTCACGGCCAATAAGATCAGCAGGATTATAAGATGGGGCAGATACCATTGCAAGGATTTCTCCTGTGGACGGGTCTATTGCCACAACAGCTCCGATTTTGTTTTGCATAAGAGAATCGGCATATTGCTGAAGTTCCACATCTATGCTTAATTTTAGATTTCTTCCTGCAATAGGAGACATATCGTACTGACCATCTTCATATCTTCCCTTTACACGTCCATGAGCATCACGAAGAAGAATTTCAACTCCTTTTTCTCCCCTGAGATATTTCTCGTAAGACATCTCGACGCCAAGGTCACCCGTATAGTCTCCCGGAGTATAATAAGGGTCTTTTTCTATTTCCGAGGCTTTAACCTCTCTAATATTTCCTAATATATTGGGAGCAGTTGCAAAATTATATTGACGGATAGTTCTGTTCTGGATATAAAAACCGGGGAATTTATACAGCTTCTCCTGAAGTATTCCATAATCTTTGCCAGAAAGCTGTGTCATAAACACCTGAGGAGTATAGGATGAATAGCCCGGATTTTTTCTTTTATTTTTAACATCCTTAATTCTTTGGTCAAATTGTTCCTTGGAGATATTAATAGTATTACAAAACTCGAGAGTGTCAAAAGTTTGAATCTCCCTCATCACCATCATTAAATCATAGGCAGGCTGATTGAAAACAAGGAGTTTGCCGTTTCTATCATAAATCATTCCTCTTGAAGGATAGATAGTTTTTTTTAGAAAAGCATTACTGTCGGCAAAACGTTTATAGTCGCTGTCGAGCACCTGCAATGTAAAAAGCCTTATAATGTATATCATTACTATCAGAAGTGCGCCTCCTGAGATAAGATATTTTCTTTTTTCCAGTTCGTAATTTTTTCTCACTTATTGATAGGTTTTATGCTTTCAATACTAATTATAAGTATAAAAGTAAGTATCGTGCTTGTTACGATTTTCAATAATAGGAGTTTAAGATTAAAAAGAGAGAATGATTCAACAAAGAAAATTGTGAAGCAAAAAATCAAAGATGCAGTAATGGCAAACTTTAAAAAAGCGCCGATACCAATAGTTTGATAACTCGGTGCGCCATTCTTCACATCATCTTTTGGCACATAAAGATATATCAACGGATTTCTTAAAAAAGCAAGAAAGGCGGTTGACAGTGCAAATAAGCCGGGAGTATTTGAAAACAAATCAATTATCAGCCCAAAGATGAAACCTAACGTAATGCTCCAATTTCGTGACATCTCTGTTGGCAGCTTCAAAAAGAACAGGATATATAGAAAAGGAGTCGCCCATCCGGCTATGTGGATATTATTAAGTACAAATACTTGCAATAATAAAAGAGCGACAAACAGGAATATATATTGTACAAGCTCACGCATAATTAATTATTCACCTCCTTTTCAATATTTAGTTGCTCTTTACTGTCTTTGTTTTTAATAACCCTGACGCTTTTCAATCTATTAAAGTCGGCAAAAAGCTTCACTTTGACAGAATAAAAATTGTCGTTTTTTTGTCTGTTGTAGCCTTCAACAATTCCAACGGGAAGTCCCTCCGGGAAAGCAGTTGAAAAGCCACTGGTAATAATGGTGTCTCCTTTTTCAAACTCCACATGGCGTGGCAGCTCCTCAAGAACTGCATATTGGGAGTTCTCACCGTCCCAAACCAATGAGCCAAAATAGTCGCTTCCAAGCACCTTTGCACTTAAAGACCATTTGGGATTAAGAATAGAATTGACAACAGCAAAATGGTCACTGACCAAAGCTACAATTCCAATAATGCCATTTTGATCGGCGACACCCATCCCTACCTCAACGCTGTCTTTAACACCCTTATTTAGAGTTATGTAGTTTTTGATTTTTGTAACACTGTTATTAATAACCTGTGCAGGGATAAAATCATACTTTAAATCTTCATCGGCAAGCTCGGACTGAATATTATTTTCATCGAGCATCTCCTGAAGGACAAGCAGCTTCTTTTCCAGATAGAGGTTTCTTTCCAAAAGGTCCTCATTGACTTGTTTTAATCCAAAATAGCTTGAGATATCTCCTGATATGGAGTACACATTGGCAACCATAGAATTTGCACTGCTGAAAAATACACTCTGATGGTAGGAATTAAAACGAATCAGTAAAACAAAACTTATTATTGCAAAGAAAAGAAATACGAAAAAAGAAGAATGCTTAACAAAAAACTGAATCAGATTACGCATAAAAATGACATGCCTGTAATAATTAAAAAACAAAAGGGCAACTCAAAATAGTATTTCATAAAAAAAACCATTATGAGAAAGCCCCCTTGTATATGAATTCTTTTTTATCTAATCAAGAATGAGAATTTGTCAATATTCTTCAGTGCAATTCCCGTTCCTTTTGCAACAGCCAGCAACGGATCCTCTGCAATGTGGAACGGAATGCCTATCTTATCTCTAAGACGCTTGTCCAATCCTCTAAGCAAAGCGCCTCCGCCAGCAAGATAAATACCATTTCTTACTATATCGGCATAAAGTTCGGGAGGAGTACCCTCCAATGCACTTAGAACGGCTGCTTCAATCTTGGAAATAGATTTTTCTATACAATGAGCTATCTCTTGATAAGAAATAGGTACCTCCATTGGCAGTGCTGTCATCTGATTTGGTCCATGAACTACATAATCTTCAGGTGGATTTTCAAGCTCAGTCATGGCAGAACCGACATTTATCTTTATAAGTTCCGCAGTTCGCTCACCGACCTTTATGTTATGCTGACGACGCATATATTCTTGAATATCAGCTGTCAAATCATCACCCGCAATACGGATAGATTTATTTGAAACAATTCCACCAAGAGAGATTACAGCAATCTCTGTAGAGCCACCTCCTATATCTACTATCATATTTCCTTCAGGTGCCTCAACGTCAAGACCGATACCAAGGGCGGCAGCCATCGGTTCATAAATCATATATACATCACGACCGCCTGCATGCTCGCTTGAGTCCCTGACAGCACGAATTTCAACCTCCGTACTGCCCGAAGGAATGCATACGACAAGACGTAGTGATGGTGAAAACCAACGGCTTGTTTTGAAAGCCATCTTTACCATACCGCGAATCATTTGCTCTGCAGCGTAGAAATCCGCAATTACTCCGTCTCTTAAAGGACGGATAGTGCGAATGTTCTCATGAGTCTTGCCATGCATTTGTTGTGCTCGGTCACCAACAGCAAGCAACTTGTCAGTACGTCTGTCTAATGCTACAATAGATGGAGCATTGACAACAATCTTTCCATTATGGATAATAATTGTATTTGCAGTACCAAGGTCAATTGCTATTTCCTGTGTAAAAGAGAATAATCCCATTTTGAAATTTTCTTAATGTTTAAAATGTCTAATACCGGTAGTAACCATTGCAACATCATTTTCGTTGCAATATGCTATCGATAACTTGTCATTAATAGAGCCACCCGGCTGGATGACTGAAGTAACGCCGGCTTTCTTTGCAAATTCGACACAATCAGGGAAAGGGAAGAAAGCATCAGAAGCCATAACAGCTCCATTTAAATCAAAACCGAAGTTTTTTGCCTTATCGATTGCATGTAAAAGAGCATCAACCCTGGATGTCTGTCCAACACCGCTTGCACACAATGTTTTGTCCTTAGCAAGAACAATAGCATTGGATTTTGAGTTTTTCACAATTTTGTTTGCAAAAAGCATGTCTTCAATTTCTTTTTCTGAAGGAGCCTTTTCAGTAACAACTTTCAATTCTTCAGCTTTTTCAATATGCGTATCTTTGTCCTGAACAAGAACTCCGTTCAAAAGAGTACGACATTGTTTAACGGGCTGGAAAGCTTTTTTCTGAATAAGAATAATTCTATTTTTCTTTGAGGAAAGAATTTCCAATGCATCAAGATCATAGTCAGGAGCAATGATTATTTCAAAGAACAAACTGTTCATTGCTTCAGCTGTTGCCTTGTCAACAACGCCATTGGTAACCAAAACGCCGCCAAAAGCTGACAAAGTATCACCCGCAAAGGCAGCTTTATAAGCCTCAACCATTGAAGAGCGTGATGCTAAGCCACATGCATTGTTATGCTTTAATATTGCAAAAGTTAGTTCATCAAATTCTGAAATCAAGGAAACAGCAGCATCAATATCAAGAAGATTGTTGTAGGATATCTCCTTGCCTTGAAGCTGTTCAAACATATCTTCAAAATTGCCATAGAAAACACCTTTTTGATGAGGGTTCTCTCCATATCTTAAAATCTTGGCATTGTCAGCAGCAAGGCGCAAAGAACTTCCTTCGTTGTTGTCAAACCAATTAAAGATTGCTGTATCGTAACCTGAAGAGACAGCAAAAGCCTCTTTGGCAAACCATTTTCTATCTTCAAGGGTTGTTTGAGCACCTTTCTCGTTAAGGATTGTTGCCAAAGCATCATATTGTGATTTTGAAGCAACAATAACAACATCTTTATGATTTTTTGCAGCAGCACGAATCAAGGAAATACCACCTATATCAATCTTTTCTATAATAGACTTGTCATCTGCTCCTGAAGCAACAGTGTCAACAAATGGATACAAATCAACAATAACCAAGTCAATCTCCGGAATTTCATATTGTGCAATCTGCGCAAGATCACTATCGTTTTCTCTACGGCAAAGAATACCTCCAAAAATTTTTGGATGGAGTGTTTTTACTCTTCCTCCCAATATGGAAGGATATGAAGTTAGATCTTCAACTGCGCCACAAGGCATTCCTAATGATTCGATGAATTCTTGTGTTCCACCTGTAGAGATAAAACTTACACCCTCTTGATGAAGTTTTTTTAAAATCTCTTCTAAGCCATCTTTGTGATAAACAGAAACCAATGCGGTTTTAATTCTCTTGCTCTCAGACATATTAACAGAATTTATTTTTTGGATAGGCAAAAATACAAAATATTGTTTTCTAAATGAATAGTATATTCTTTTCTTTCAAGAAAAATGATTCTTTTTTCAACTATTTTTTATCTTATTTGTTTGCCATTAATGATTAACTTTTTCTTAGCACTTGCATTTGACAGTTTTTGCAATCAAAACGAAGCTCTAAAATATTCTCTTTATATACAAGATGAAGCGGTTCTTTGGGAGTGGAGGATGAATTTTGATATTTTTTGCACCAGCCTAAAGCATACTTAATGCAATGTTTTGTAAACATTAATGGTACATTATCAATTGCTTTCAATTCAAAGCCCGGATTAATTGTCTTTACACCATGTTCCAAATAAAAGCTTTCAGCCTTACTGTTGGTGACGTTGCCAAGATATGTAAGCGTCTCTGAAACAAATGGATTATCATTTGATTTTGGAGCAGCCTCTCTTCTTTTATAAAGATTTATTCTTTTATTTTGCAGTTTTTCAACAAGCTCTCTTCTCATCTCAGCCAATAAAGATGATGGGACAAAATAGTCTTTATCCATTTTGACATCAATATCGTTTGATTCAAAAATAGTATTTCCAAGTTTTGAAAGTTGTTTTTGAATATTCTCCTTTTGAGGATTTTTTGCCTCCTGAAGATCTATCTCTTTAATAACAGTTTCTTTATTACCATCCTCGTCAAGAGCGTCAAGCTTTAATCCGTTATCGATATTGACAAGAGTCATTGAAAGAGAAATATTTCTTTCTGATGTTTTCTTTAAGAGTTCTTTTTCAAATTCATGATCAAAATTTCTATAAAGCTTCATTTTTGGCTTTATTAGAGGCCATTCAGCAGGAAACATTTTATTTTCTTCAACTTTATTTGCTCTAAAACCTTCAAATTCCCCATTTTCATTTTTAAAGCAAAGGCCGTCACCATTGTGAAGGGCAACTAAACCGGCAACAGTAAAGTAACCTTTTTTAATTTCCTTTACTGTTCCAATATACTCACCAATAGACTTGGGAGTATCAAAAGAGAAAACTTCATCCGCACCTCTTTCTTTAAGAAAATAGTTGGTAAAACCTCTATTAAAACTTTTATTCGGGTTTGGCTCAAAGAAGAAAGTACATTTCCCGGAGGATGCCCTCTTTAAATCGTCTCTTCTTTTAAGGACATCATCGATTTTTTTTCTATAAAAAGCAGTAATATTTTTTACATAAGAGGCATCTTTCAATCTTCCCTCGATTTTCAATGAGGAAGCACCGGCATCAATAAGTTGTTCAAGATAGTCAGACTGATTCATATCTTTCATAGAAAGAAGATGCTTTGATTTTAACAAAACATTGTTGTCTGCATCTGTCAAGTCATAGGGCAAACGGCAATATTGAGCGCAGGCTCCTCTATTTGCACTTCGTTTGCTCAAAGCCTCGGAGATGTAACATTGCCCGCTATAGCTTACACACAAAGCACCATGAACAAAAATTTCAAGGGCAACGTTTGTTTGTGAAGATATCTCCTTTATTTGATTTAAAGAAAGCTCTCTTGCCAACACAACTTGGGAAAAGCCTGCTTTCTCAAAGAATTTTACTTTTTCAACACTTCTTACATCTGTTTGAGTACTGGCATGAAGTTCAATCGGAGGAATATCAAGTTTCAGAATGCCCATATCCTGAACAATAAGGGCGTCAACGCCAATATTGTAAAGCTGATGAATAAGCTCCTGAGCTGGCAAAAGCTGGTCATCAGTAAGTACAGTATTGAAAGCAACGTAAACTTTCGCATTGTAAATATGTGCATATTTTACAAGTCTTTCAATTTCATCAATTGAATTGCCGGCAGAGGAACGGGCACTGAATTGTTCGGCACCAATATAGACTGCATCTGCGCCATGGTTAATAGCGTCGATTCCAATATCAGCATTTTTTGCAGGAGCTAAAAGCTCTATTTTTCTTGTCATGATTGCATGCTTTTAGTTAATGCGATAAATCAAGAAATCTATAATCCAAAGTTTATTAAATTATAGAGATATGGTTTTCTCATTAAACCCTAATTGTTGATTTGAAAATTTTAGAGATAAAACAATCAAATTAAAACTTCAATCTACTGATTTGCCTTAAATTACGATTCTGTTTGCAAAACAAATATAAACTTACTCAATCAGGGGGTTAGAAATCTTTGTTTAAAAGTATTACAAAAATATATCTATAAGCATATAAAACAAAACAAGTTTCCTTTTATGAACTCTATTTAATATCCTTTATATCATAAGGTGTCTCCTGATATACAAAATAGTTAAGCCAATTAGAGAATAAAAGGTTTGCATGTCCCCGCCATCTGACAATAACTCCTTGTTCAGGGTCATCATTTTTATAATAGTTCAAAGGAATTTGAATAGGAAGATTCTTTGCTTTGTCTCTTTTGTATTCACCATCCAAAGTTAAGGGGGCATATTCAGAATGACCGGTAACAAATATTTCCCTGCCGTTTCTTGCCATAACAATATAAACTCCGGATTCTTCCGACTCGGAAAGGATAGTTAAGTCTTTGACTTTCTCTATATCGCTTCTTCTTATTTCGCTGTGACGGCTGTGAGGAACAAAGAACTCATCGTCAAAGCCTCTAAAAAGAGGATTTTTATGATCATATATGGTGTGTTTAAATATTCCAAACATTTTTTCTTCCAAAGGATACTTTGGTATTCCATAAAAATGATACAAAGATGCCTGAGCCGCCCAGCAAATAAACATTGTTGAAGTGACATGGGTCCTTGTCCAATTGAAGATTATCTGAAGTTCACTCCAATAGCTCACCTCTTCATAATCCATTTGTTCCAAAGGAGCACCGGTAATTATCATTCCATCATATTTTTGAGACTCTATCTCGTCAAAAGTTTTATAAAAAGCCGCCATATGATCCATTGAAGTGTTCTTTGAGACATGCACCTTTATCATAAGAAAATCCACTTCAACCTGAAGAGGAGTATTTGAAAGAAGTCTTACTAAATCATTCTCAGTGGTTATTTTAATGGGCATAAGATTTAAAATAACAATTTTCAAAGGACGAATATCTTGTTGAGAAGCACGAAAAGAATCCATTATGAATATATTTTCTTTTTTCAATGCTTCAATTGCAGGCAATTTATCGGGTAAGTTTAAAGGCATAACGTAATTTTTTTTTGCGAATTTAAAAAAGAAATCCATGTTGGTATTATTTAATTGTGAATTAATTAAAGTCTTTATTAATATCTTTAGATTTTATTTCTTTAAGAAATCATTAATAATGGTACAAATTTCAATACTCATAGACAACAATTCCAATAGCGGGCAATTAAAAGCCGATTACTTGGACAATGATACAAAAGGAGTGGTTAATAATTCTAACTGCGTGCTTTTAAGTGACAACTCCATTGTTTATGAGCCTAATGATGAATTGAAAATTTCCAAAAATGAACTTTTAAAAGAGCATGGACTTTCAATCTTTATAAATAAGGATGATAAAGAACATTTTATTATTGATATGGGAGCAAGTAATAAATACCGTTTTAATGCTCTTAAAATGAACATCGATCTTTCAACCATTGATTTTGCTGTTGTCTCCCACGGACATTCAGACCATATTGGCGGATTAAGCGATTTTTTAGAAAACTTTAAAGGACTTCCTGTATATCTCTCAAAAGAGATTGCCTCGCACAACTATTTCTCAACAAGACACAACAATATTCTAAAGAACATTGGAAATAGTCATGACATTATAAACGACAATGCAGACAGAATTAAGCAGATCGATGCCAATTGTTTTATATCCAACGACGTAGCTTTAATTTTCAACAAGTTTAATTCCTATTCCAAGCCACATGCCAACAAATATCTTTATTCAAATTCCTGTTTAAACAACAAAAAAACAAATTACGACAATGGATTTTCAGTAAATGACTCAGAACTCTCGTTAGATTCTTTCAATCACGAAATAACTATAGCAATTATTGACAATGATTCTTTAATAATTGTTTCTCCTTGTTCGCACAATGGAATAATCAATATTATAAATTCGTGCATTGACTTTACCGGAATAAAAAAAATAAAAGCTTTTATTGGAGGGCTTCACCTGATTGACGATGATAGTTTGGAAACAAAAAAAAATATAGAGAATTTAAGTAAAACCCTAAACTCTCTATACCCTGATTTAAGTCTATTTACCGGACATTGCACCGGAGAAAATGCTTTTCAGATTTTAAACAATTGTAAATCGACAATCAATATTGAAAATCTATTCTCCGGAAAAACATTTTCTATAGACTAAATCAACTAAACCAAATCAATCAAATCATTAAAAACCAAATCAATTCAAACCTTTATATACAATCTTACATTTTAAATAAATAACAGCAGGACAATCAAAGCTTTTATGCAGTTACATTTTTACAATTTGACAATTCATTCTATTTTCTCTCCAATTGTAAAAAAGCGACTCTACATTCAATTGTAAGAAAAGCCTAAAACGACAAGGACTCTCAACTTTTTTCTTTTCAATATGCTTGCTGAGCATCCTTAATCATTTGTTCTCCGGCGGTAATATACATTTCCACACGTCTGTTTTGGGCTCTTCCTGCCGGGGTTGCATTAGATGCAATAGGATCGTTCCATCCCTTACCAATAGCCTGAAGCCTTGACGAAGAAATTCCCTGAGAGATAAGATAATTTCTCACAGCATCAGCTCTTTGTTGAGAAAGCCGCATATTAGTTTCATAACTTCCTGTATTATCTGTATAACCTACAATAGTCATTATTGTATTTGGGTTTTTAGATAAATTATATGCTATTCTGGAAAGAGCGGATTCAGCCAAAGGAGATAAAGTTGAAGAACCGGTATTAAAAAGTATGGCATCACCTAAAACAATTTTAATAGCCTTTAGGTCATTGCTATCTTTAATTGTCTTAATAATCACAGTAGTATCTTTTTGAGAGGCAAGCTCTTTTACCTGAGCAAGTTCCCTTTCGAGTTCATTCTTTTGACGATCCATCTGATTTCCTATTGCCGCTCCGGCTCCCGCACCAATTGCCGAACCTATCAAAGCACCAATCCAAGTTCCTTTACCACCTCCGAGCAAAGCTCCTATACCTGCGCCGACTGCCCCACCGGCAGCGCCACCAACTACTGCATTTTGTCCGGTTTTATTCATATTTTGAAACGACTGACAGCCTGGTGGTACAATTAAGCTAAGACAAAGCATCAACAACACAAAGTTTCTCATCATTCTCATAAATAAAAGTATTTAAGTTCCTTTCTTTTTTAAATAACAAGTATCTATTTTCTAAAGTTCATAGAATAAAAAAATAGAAATAATTACATTTGGCATCTAATAGTTAATCATTTACCAACAATACCCAATGAAATCACATTTGCTCCTAACATTAATAATATTTTTTTCTCCTGCATTCATGTTTGCAAAAACTATAAAGGAAAAGCCAATAGTTATTTTCGACATGAGATACCTTCTTGAAAAAGATTATTCCGATCAAAATCAAGTCAAACAGGTATGGGATGAGCTTCATGCCGTTTCAACACTTCAAGGCATTGTCAATAGAGTAAAACCGCGCCTGTATATTAAATATGTAAATGAGAATAATATTTGCATTGACGAATATTGGTGGAATAAGTATAGGAAACCCGGCAAATGGCTTTACAACAAAGACACCTTAGAGCTTAAAAGCATAGAGGATGTAATCTATTATTTCATCAATGACATCAACGGGCTTGTAGTGTACGACCCAAACGTTGCAGCCACAAGCAATCTGGCATCATCTATTGCCGGCATTGAAAATTTGATTGCCGTTCGTTATGATGCTGCCCCTAATTCATTATATAATAAGCTTACAAATTCAAACATTAAGCTTAAAGTCAAGGTTTCGCTTCTCAACAATGACGGGTCCTCCAAATTCGGCTCTGAAATAATCCCCGATATAAATAAAAAGTCTACCGGTTCTGCCAAAAACGATGCATATTTATGGTTTAATGAAATGTATCTTAAAAAAGGAAAGTGCAATACCAAGTATGCCGCCTATTACATTGACCAAAAATGGATGGACAACCCAAATGCCTCTACCAAAAATCATCACACACTCACCAATCACGATTTTTTTGTGAGCAAAAAAGCATTCTTCTTTGATCTTTCACCTTGGGAGGATGAAAAAGCCACTGATGATCCCGGACAAATAAAAGGAGAAGATTTCAGAACTCTTACAACCCTTCTTCTTAGTGCATACAACAATAATAAAGGTAAAGAAATGTGTTATATAGGCGGTTTTCCTGCTTGGGCATTTAAATATACCGATTGGAATAATATTGGTGGCAATCATGAGCCGGTGGCAACAGAATGGGAATTCTCAAAAATCATAGGAGCTTACAATGCTTTTAAAGATGCCGATGCAATTGGTCTTGGTGCTCTTGCCAATTCCTCTTTTTGGATGCATTTTCCTTTAAAGGAAAAATATCCTCAAAAATGGATAACTGAAGAACAGCTAAAACAAAAGGGTTATCTGACAAAAGATGGAAAACTAAATATTGGAAATAAAAAACTTATTATTTTTTATGTCGGCGACTATGATTCTTCATCTTGGATAGCTCATACAACACATTCAATTTGGGATGATACAAATAGAGGCCTTATACCAATGATGTGGGCAATAAGCCCGGTTCTTGAGGAAAGAATGCCGATGGTTATGGACAATTATAGGGAAACAGCAACAGAGAATGACTATTTTGTTGCGGCAGACAATGGTGCGGGCTATTTAAATCCCGGCATGCTTCAAAATCCCCGCCCTATTTCCGGACTTCCCTCGGGTCTTGATGTGTGGAAAAATCATTGCAAAAAATATTACGACCGTTGGGATCTCTCTATTACCGGGTTTATTATCGATGGCAATGCTCCCGGATTGGATAATGAGGGGTTGGAATGTTACAGGAGTTTCAGCAAAAACGGTATTATTCCTCAAAAATCGCCTCTTACTCTATTATATAAAGATATGCCTGTTATGCGTTCCGATTATGACATAACAGACAGTGATCCATGCAAAGCAGCCGACCTTATTATAGAAAGGATATCATCAAGAAACATACCATTTCATTGGTTTAGAAATATATTAAAAACTCCTACTTGGTATAAAGAGGTTGTGGAATGCTTAAAAACAAAAGATCCTAATATCATACTTTTGGATGCACCAACATTTTTCTCATTATATAAAATCTATCTTCAAGAGAATAATGATGCCGCCAACGGTCTTATAGAATAATTCACATATAATAAAAGAGGAAAGAATAATTCTCAAACAAATAAATTGCAACAAAGTAAATAAGTTACTAAAAATAAAACCTTTTAAAATTATGACCGTACAGAAAACATTTTTATCTATTTTAATTCTTGCATTATCAACTCAAATGCAGGCTCAAAAGGATAATCTTCCAATCTATTTGGATGAAACAAAAGACATTGAACTAAGAATTGAGAATGCTCTCTCACGAATGACACTTTCTGAAAAGATTGCAATGACACATGCCCAATCTAAATTCAGCTCTCCTGGAGTTCCCCGTCTTGGTATTCCTGAGTTTTGGACAACTGATGGTCCTCATGGAATAAGACCTGAAGTTCTTTGGGATGAATGGGACCAAGCGGGCTGGACCAATGACTCTTGTGTGGCTTTTCCTGCACTAACTTGTCTTGCTGCAACATGGAATCCTGAAATTTCTTACCTCTATGGCAAAAGTATCGGTGAAGAGGCTCGCTATCGCAAAAAGGATATTCTTCTTGGACCGGGAGTAAATATTTATAGAACACCCTTAAATGGAAGAAACTTTGAATATATGGGAGAAGACCCATACTTATCGAGCAAAATGGTGGTGCCTTATGTAAAGGGCGTGCAAAGCAACGGAGTGGCTGCCTGTGTTAAACATTTTGCATTAAACAATCAAGAGGTTAAACGCCATAATACAAATGTTATTATTGACGACCGCACTCTTTATGAAATCTATCTTCCCGCTTTCAAGGCTGCCGTAATAGAAGGTGGTGCTTGGAGCATAATGGGCGCCTACAATCTATACAAAAATCAGCACCTTTGTCACAACGAATATATTTTAAACAATATTCTTAAAAGTGAATGGGGGTTTGACGGCGTTGTCGTTTCTGACTGGGGCGGTGTTCACGACACAAAAGAGGCTATAACAAATGGTCTTGACATGGAATTTGGCAGTTGGACAAATGGTTTATCCAAAGGCACCAAGAGTGCCTACGACAACTATTACCTTGCTTACCCTTATCTTCAAATGATTAAAAAAGGAGAGGCTGGCACAAAAGAATTGGACGAAAAAGTTAAGCGAATTCTAAGACTTTCATTTAGAACCACTATGAACTCCAAGCGTCCCTATGGATCTTTATGTTCACAGGCTCATTTTAATGCAGCAAAGCAAATTGGAGAAGAGGGTATAGTTCTTCTTCAAAACAAAGACAACACTCTTCCTATTGATTTGTCTACAAACAAAAAAATAGCCGTAATTGGAGAAAACGCAATCAAAATGATGACAGTCGGAGGAGGCAGCTCCTCATTAAAAGTCAAATATGAAATCTCACCTCTTGACGGCATAGTTAAAAGAGCAGGCAATAATGCCGAAATTGTATTTGCAAGAGGCTACGTTGGTGACCCAACAGGCGAATACAATGGTGTCAAATCAGGTCAAAACCTTAAGGATGACCGCTCTTCTGAGGAATTAATCTCTGAAGCTGTCAATGCGGCAAAAGATGCAGACTATGTGATTTTTATTGGTGGCTTAAATAAAAGCAACAATCAGGATTGTGAAGACTCTGACAGAAAAGGAATCGAGCTTCCATACACTCAAAACGAGGTTATCAATGCCTTGGCAAAAGCAAACAAAAACTTAGTTGTTGTAAACATCTCCGGAAATGCTGTTACTATGCCTTGGATTAAAGATACGAAAGCCATTCTTCAGGCTTGGTATTTAGGCTCAGAAGCCGGTAATGCTATTGCATCTGTTTTATTTGGTGATGTCAATCCTTCCGGAAAACTTCCTTTTACTTTCCCTGCATCATTAGAAGAAGTCGGCGCTCATAAACTTGGAGAATATCTCGGTATTGAAAGAAATGACGGAAGTAATATAATAGATGAAAAGTATAATGAAGGACTTTTTGTCGGTTATCGTTGGGCTGACAAAGAAAAAACATCTCCTCTTTTCCCATTTGGATATGGGTTGAGTTATACTACATTTAAATATGGCAAAGCTTCTGCAGACAAGAAATCTATCACTCAAGATGAGACAATAAAAATCACTATTCCTGTCACAAACTCCGGTTCTGTTAAAGGTGCAGAGGTTGTGCAGCTTTATATCAGTGATTTGAAGTCATCTTTGCCTCGTCCTGTTAAGGAATTAAAGGGTTTCAAAAAAGTTTATCTTAATCCTGATGAAACCAAAGAGGTCGTTTTTGAAATAACTAAAAATGAGCTTTCATTCTTTGATGACAAAAAGCATGATTGGATTGCAGAGCCCGGCAAGTTTGAAATACTAATCGGTGCATCTTCAGCTGATATAAAATCTAAAGTCAGCTTTGATTTAAAATAAGATTTTTATCATATCAGATATTATATTTTATACTGATTTCCCTTTTTAATACTCTATTTATATATGGAGATTAGAAAGGGATATCTTTTTTACTATCAAACATATTTAGGATTATAATAATCAATGAATAAAGAGAGTAATTCAATTTTTATATTAATAAAGATGATCCTGAAAGGATAAATAACTTTTGAGAACAATTGCCTTATTGAGTGGAAGATGTCAAAAGAATGATAAATTTTCAAATTACAAATACCGTAAAATAAAAATTGGTTGTCTCACGACAACCAACCTTTGTTAACCTTAAATCTAATACCATGAAAAACTTCAACAAATATATACAGTCATATTATATCTTCCAAACAATACTATTACAACAAGTCGAAATTTAACATGTTTTAATCAATATGATATATTTTCAGAGTTTTTCAATCAAGATTATCTATTTTTTTAATAATATCAATCATTTTGTTTTATATTTCAATAAAATAATATCAAAAATAATTCAGCTAATTTAATTGTTCAACATAGCCTTTTGCAATAAAAACATAGGTGCAATAATTCTATTAAGTGCTCATTTAAAATAATATATTACATTTGCGCCAATAGAAAAAATATATTATAAATGAAATCGCCATAACTCATCAAAAGATGAAACACCTGACAAAGGATATATAAATGGCGCATTTATATCTTAGCATAAAAAATAAATTATTACTTATAAATGAAAAAACAGGAACAAAAGATATTCAGCCCCGACTGGCTGGAATGTCATCCATATAAACAATCGGGCAATACTGACTTATATTATATAAAGCTTGCCAACCAAGTTTTATATGCAATTGATGAAACATCGGTGAATTTTGACGATGAAAATGATTTTTTCCTTTCACAAGAGGAAAAGAAAACATTAAGCTGCCTGTTAACAGCATATTTTGAAGATATTATTTCAGAGACCAATATATGGAACACTTTTGTTCGTCTTTCAAAAGAGAAATACGGCACATATCTTCCGTTTTATCAGACAGAGGAATATTATGAAGAGGAGATTAATCTGATTGATATAAAATTCCTTTGCTGGCATTATCTGACACAATTGAACAAAGGTTATATCTCAATCTCTCCTAATGAAGCATTTATTGATGAGATAGCAGATAAAGTGTTTCCTATTTTTGACAATGCCTTTGAAGAGGCTCCTGAAAACACTAAGCTAAAAGCGCTGTTTGAATTAAATGAGGAGGATGAGAATTTATACACAATACAATCAAAATTCTATCAATTGTGTATTGAAACATATTTATTCCATTTTGACAGTCTTGACCTTACAGAAGAATTAAATGATGTAACCCAAGTTGCAAAAGAAAACAATCTTGAAGACAAGGTTATTGAAATGGCAAATATGGTTATGACAGACTTTTCTTTCAACAATGTTACTGAGTTTTTCAACCTTACATCTCCACAATGGCTGGCAAAAATTCTTGGAGAAGAAAATTCTCTTTACGAGCCTTTAATGGAACTTTCTAAAAAGAAATCCGGTTATTTTGTTTTTGTGGAACAGGATTCAATGTATGCTCAATTCCGCCATGTTGCCACAGGAGAAATTTTGCATGTTACCAATCGTTCTCTTGTTGGATTCCCTAAAGACATGAAATCTGAAGAGGTTATTCTTTTTGCAGGCTTTGTGCAATGGCAAAGTGAATGGTGGTTTATCGGCGACCTGAGAAGTTACGAAAACACAGAAGAATTGGTCAAAGAGATTGAAGCTCTTGAGGATGAAAGAAATCTGTTTAATGAAAGGCCTGATCTTCCTTTCAACGAGGAGCAGCAGGATAAGATATCTCAGAACTATCTTAAATATCAAAAAGAAGAGAATCCTGACGACAATCAAGAAGAACTTGAATGGACTCTGTTTTTCTGCGACGGAATAAATACAGACTATTTAAAAAATGCAATAATTGAAAATAAATATCCCGGCATTAAGTTTCCGGGAGAAAATGGAAAAGAACTTTTATTAAAGAACATCGACTTTGTACTTTCATATTTCAGACGTGAACTATAAAAGACTAATGTCTTTATACTCTTAAAATATATAATAAGGGCTCAGTAATTTAATTTTTAATTACCGAGCCCTTAATTATTATAACACAATTTACAGTTCCGGATAATCTCCCAAGAAAATTGAAGATTTACTCTGTATATAATCTATTAGCTTACAATAAATATTATCCCTTTTAAGTATAGCAGGATTACCAACTATAAACATTTGCCGTCTTGCTCTTGTTAAAGCGACATTCAGTTTTCTGTCGACAACAAGCCCTTCATCTTCTATTGTATTGGAAAGCGCCTCAAGTTGATATGCCATGTTAATGCAGCAGGAATAAATCATCAAATCCTTTTGAGCTCCCTGAAAACGCTCAACAGTATCGATCACAATATTTGCCGCATCAGGAATATTGTTGTTTTGAAGCTCCTTTCTTATCATTGCAATCTGGCTTCTATAGGGAGTGATTATTCCTACATAATCTGAAATACTGCCTTTCTTGTCAACATTATACATCAGCCAATATTTAAGAATATCAGCTACAACCTTTGCTTCCTGTGGGTTTATTTTATTTGATGTAAGATGTTCCTTTTTTTCAACAGGGAAAAAAGCGAGTCTTTTATTTTTAACCATCATCGAGAAATCGTACACATTGGCTTCATGACTCCAACTCTCTTTCTGATGTTCGACCGGAATTTCGGTAAGTCTGCCCGCATAAAAATATTTTGATGGGAACTCACTTATTTCCGGATGCATCCTTCCTTGACGAGTAAGCATATCAAAGCACATATTCCTATTCAACTTTTTCTCAAGCCTATACAGTCTTTCAAAAAGAGACTCCTTTAAAGAATTTATTCCTATGGCATTAAGCCTATCGCTTTTAACCAATGAAGATTCGTCCGACTGCACAACAACAGCAGGCAACTGTTTATAATCTCCAATAAGAATAAATTTTTTAACAGCATCTTTTCCTGCCTTGTCTTTTGAACAAAGAAGACCTATTATTTGAGGTTCCAATATTTGAGTTGCCTCATCAACAATTGCAACATCGAAACTCTTCAATTGAAAAAGCTGAGTTTCACGGCTAACGGATGATAGGGTACCAACAAAAACCCTATAATTGGAAATCTTGTTTCTTACCTGTATTCTGTTGGTTGAATCACGCATTACATTTTTCAAAAGCCTGTCTTTAAAAGCATCATCGCAAGCCGCCTCCTGCCCTATCCTTACAAAAGGGAAATCAGGAGCAATCGAGCTGATGGAATGACATATTTCATCAACTGCTTTATTTGTATAAGCCAACAAAAGAATATTGCAATTGGGTTGAGAGTAAAACCGCTCAACCATACGACGAAGTGCATAAGATGTTTTGCCTGTTCCCGGTGGCCCGACAAGCAAAAAATAATCTTTAGCGGCATAAGCCTTGTCAACTATTCTGTCTACATCATTGTCATACGCATTCTTCACCAATGTTGAATCCCAACGTGGAGTTCTTTCACCCAAAAGCAAGGACCTGCGTTCATTTGTAGCAGACAAAAACTGTGACAAACCTTTAAGCATAGAAGCAAAAGGGACATCCATGTAATCTCTTTCCATTGCATAGAGGCTTTTTTTGGGGAGCACTGAACTGTTTTTTTGAACAACCCTGAGACAAAGCTTGATTTTTTGAGCATCAATCTCATCTATTGAAGCCTTAAAAACCTGACTGTTGCTTATATTTTTTGTCTCATCATCCCTAAGATAAAGTATCACAGAATCCCCGGTCCTGAAATTGGGGATGCACTCATCATCCTGCAATTGGTTTATGGAAAGAGTAAGATAATGCTTGGAGTTTATTATAGACGAATCGATAATTTTCAAATCCACAATTATCTCCCCGGCATCTTTCTTGTCATCCAAAGTGCCGTTACACAAAAGAGTATTTCCTTTATTGCTTTCTTTATCGGGATTACCGGCTTTTGAAGTAAACTGTTCCTTTGTTATAAAGGTAAAAAGAGAATAATAATAATCATCCTCTATCGGAGTAAGCTCGGAAAGCGAAGATGAAAACTTATCGATTTTTGTCTTTATATATCCTGTCCAAAGACGGTTTGTCAGATGATTTGTATTTAATGTATCGGCAATGATCGATCTTAAAACAGACTTTGAATAATTGTAATCATTGTGCTTTTGGATAAGATATTCCAAAGCGACAATCATATTCCTTAGATTTAAAGCATCTTTAATAAGATATTGATAATGCGGCATCCTATAAAGAAGAGGATATTTTGAATACAGCAGATAAGCATCTATTTTATTGGGGTCTACATCCTTATTAATCTTTAAAACGGCATAATAAAGAAGCATCTGAACATAATGATTCTCCTTATTCATTATTTTGTCTGTTCCAAATATTTCTTTTGCTTTTCCCGACTTAAGTTCTATAAACTTTGTATAGTCCTCCTGCAAAAGGTCCAAACGACCCTGTATTCCAAGTGTTTCACAAACAAAAGATGGTTCGAGAAGTGCTTTTGAAGGGTCTATTGAATTTTCACCGAATAGAGTATTTACGACTTTCCTTATATTGAAGAACTGATTTTTTGTCTCCTGAAAAAAATCTTTTGAAATCTTACTGTCCTCAAGCTCTTCACAAGCTGCAATATTGATAGGATAATCGCCGAAAGCCTTTTTCATAGAGAGCAGATAATCAGCAGGAGTATCTTCTGTTTCGTTGATTATATCATCAAGAAATTGATTGGCGATATTTCCCAGTATTATGTAACGGCTGTTGACAGTCTCATTAAGACGGCTGTAAAAATAATTTAATGGATGATTGCCATAATCTTGATAACACTCTGCAATGGCACTGATGTCCAAAAGAAAATCAGGCTCAAGTATTACCATGTCTGCAACAATCATATTCTCTTCAACACTGAAATAGGTGTCGACAAGATTAATTTGAGCCCCGGGATAAAGATTCTCCAAAGTACCTTTAAAGGGCTGAGTGCCGTCATTTTCGGACTTAAGCCTTACATTTATTGGTTCATTATCCTCTTTTTCCTCAGGGATAACTTTTAAAACATTGTCTTTATAAGAAATAAAGCGGGCTCTTATCCTTTTAATTCTGCTTATTTTATATTCTTTAGGCAGGTAGGCATTTCTTTTTTTTGAAGCAAACGATTGAAGTGCGGTATCTACCGGTTCATCGAGCAAAATGGAAACAGCTTTTACAAGAGTTCTCAAATCATCTTCAAGCTCATCTTGATTAGGCTCAACTTCACCTTTACAAACTCTGTTAAGATGAATACGCAATGTGGAGAGTCTTATTGCCGCATCTTTATCATCGGTGAGTATATGCTGAAGAATCCAGCTTAAGCGGGCAAAAAGATTTGGGAATTGTGCTGTTTCTTTTGATGTTATCTGTTTACATAACCGCTCAAATAAAAACCTTGTCCTTTTAAATTTTTGGGACAAGGTCAGTTTATTATCTTCTAAAAGTTCTTTTATTTCAATAAAATATTCTTGAGCAGTTATTGAGGTCATAATAATCAGAATAATTATTTTATCTATTTAATGCAAAATATCAATAAGATGGGAATACAGCTATTTAAAAAGCGATCTTTAAGACTATTGGATCACTGTTTCGTTAAACTTTGAATGAAACACCTCGCGAAGCTTAAGAATATTGAAGAAATAACCCTTTACATTAAATTTATTGCTTTCAACTTCAATATAATCAAAGTTAGTATCCATTATCTGGGTGCTTTTTGCACTTAATCCGAATCTAAGCAGCAATTCATATTCGTGAGGTGCATATATAACATGAAAAGCGCTCGCCTCTTCCTCTCCGTCTCCGGAAGAAATGATGGCATCAATAATTCCTTTTAATTTGTATGACCATTTCAACTTTTCAGTCTCATTGTTTGTACATTGATATGCATAGACCAACATATTCATTGTTCTTATATCAAATGGAAAATCATCCATTGCTTTCAATCCATAACTTATTATAGAATCACAGTCTATACTGTTGGTTGCGTCCTGTGTTGCATACTCCTTTACCTTTAAAGAATAGGGACTCACTCTGTAAGGATTGTAGTCCTCTTGAAAAACAAACCCATAATATAGCGAACGATAGTCCTCAAGAGTTAATGTTGTGTCGCATTCCATGAATCTATTCATAAGTTTTGGATAATACAAAGGTGAATTCTTGTCAAAGGTTGACATCTTTATTTCATCGTAGTTGGGAGTTTCAACTTCCGACTGTGAAAAGGCTCCTGCACAAAGACATAAAAGGAATGATAATATAGCGTATTTAAGTTTCATCTGAAAAATTGTTGTTTTTATGGCAAAATCCCTATTGCAAGCTAAATATAAAAAATAAATAATTATGCAATTAAAAACTATTGCTCTTTTATTAAAGCAGCACTAAAATAATTAATGTTCATATATCTACAAAAATACACTCTATTTTAGGTGATATAAAGTTAAGAGGGGTTAAATAAAGATTTTTTGATTAAAGAAATCACTTTATAAAATTAAAAAAGCAATCAAATCTATGCATTTTATGCATGATCTGATTGCCTGTATAATCTTTATATCGTATAAATACGCTATTGCTTTGTTTTTAATAAATCTCTTATTTCTCTTAAAAGAACTACATCTTCAGGAGTTGGAGGTTCAGGAGCAGGCGCAGGAGTCTCCTCTTTTTTATGCTGCTTTACAAGTTTGTCCATTATTCTTATAACCCAAAAAATGGCAAAAGCGACTATTATAAAGTCCAAAATCACTGTTATCAACTCGCCATAGCCTAACACCAATTCAGGTTTCACAATTTTTTCACCATCCATAACTGCATGGCGAAGCACAATTTTAAGATTTACAAAATCAAAGCCACCTGTAAGCAGTCCTATCAAAGGTGAAATGATTGTTGCAACAAACGTACTTACTATTTTGCCAAAGGCTGCTCCGATTACAATACCTACAGCCATATCTACAACATTGCCTCTCAAGGCAAATTGCTTAAAATCCTGCACCCACTGTTTCATAAAACTTTATTTATTATTTATAACATTGAAATCTTTATATGGTTCTTGTTTTTTTAAAAGCGATATCTTTGAATAAGATAAGCTTCGCCTCATCAATAACGTTTTAAAAGTTTCTCTTTTTAATTGTTTATTGAGTTCGGCTTGCATTATCTCTACATATAATTTAAAAACCAAGACATTATTTTTGCAAAAATAACATATTATAGCATTTATATACAAACACTCGCTAAAAATACTATTCTTGTAGGAAAGCACGACAATACAAACCCGCAAAAGGAAACCGAAACTCTAAACAAAGAGATTTGTATTGTTTGATTATCTGTTTTGATTGCTTATTTTAAAATTTTAATTGACGATTTCAAAGCTTTAATCATCAAAAAATATTATATCAGATATGTAAAGTAAAAATCGATGATGAAAATTGATTTTTCGACGGTCAAAATTAAAAAATCTCTAATCAAATTTTTCGATAGACATTTAACTACTGATTATCTGCACTTTACAATTTTTGAAATATTTTTGGATAATAAAAATTCCTTGTGTCAAAAATGACAAAAGCCCTAAATATTTTCAATTCGATATTAAATACAACTCATTGGTGTATAAGCATCTTTCAAAGCATCACGAGCTAAAAAAATTGGTCCCAACTATCACTATTTTGTTCTGTTTGGTAGATTATGGAAATAAATCTTTAATTTAATAAAGTGATTTTGTTTATTCTTAAAATTATTTCTTAGATTTGCACCACGAATTCCGGGCTGTAAAAAGGCAATGAATTCAGGAAAGAAAACAGGGTGTTTGAAAGTGCATTTATCTTGTTCTTCATAGTAAAAACAAATCATATTTATTCTGTTGACAATCAACAGAAAATTCGGCAAAATAAGAATGTTTTGTTTTTGAATAAAAAGTTTTTTTGAGATGAAAAAAGTAAAATATACATTGATTTTATTCTTAATGTTATTTCTTTTTATGGCTTGCGCCACACCAAACCCCTGCGGATGCTGATAAATTATATTTGAGAAAACAAATATAGCGATGAGTATGACTTTAGGATTTTAAAGTTTTTTATTCATCAAATTTTTTCTCTCAAAGTCCAAGAATAATTTGTTGGAGTTTTTAAATAGGAAAAATAAACAATAAATAAAGAATCGCTTATTAGCGGTTAAATAAAAACCCTTAAAAGTTTTATTAAAATGATCAAAGTAGGTATTAATGGATTTGGCCGTATCGGCCGCTTCGTTTTCCGCGCAGCTCAAACAAGAAACGATATCGAAATCGTAGGTATAAATGATCTTTGTCCGGTTGATTACTTGGCATATATGTTGAAATATGACACTATGCATGGTCAATTTAAAGGTACTGTAGATTATGATTTGGAAAAAAGCTTGCTTATCGTTAACGGTAAAGCTATCCGTATCACTGCAGAAAGAAACCCTGCTGACTTGAAATGGAACGAAGTTGGTGCTGAATATGTTGTTGAATCTACAGGTTTGTTCTTGTCTAAAGACAAAGCTCAGGCTCACATCGAAGCTGGTGCTAAATATGTTGTTATGTCAGCTCCTTCTAAAGACGATACCCCAATGTTCGTTTGTGGTGTTAACGAAAACTCATACGTAAAAGGAACTCAGTTTGTTTCTAACGCATCTTGTACTACTAACTGTTTGGCTCCAATCGCTAAAGTATTGAATGACAAATTTGGTATTCTTGATGGTTTGATGACAACTGTTCACTCTACTACTGCAACTCAGAAAACTGTTGACGGTCCTTCTATGAAAGACTGGAGAGGTGGTCGTGCTGCTTCCGGCAATATCATTCCTTCTTCTACAGGTGCTGCTAAAGCTGTAGGTAAAGTTATTCCTCAATTGAATGGAAAATTGACAGGTATGTCAATGCGTGTTCCTACTTTGGATGTTTCTGTAGTTGACTTGACAGTTAACTTGGC
>JAUNSR010000015.1 GCA_030539115.1 Bacteroidales bacterium | reverse complement strand
GAATCTTTATTTATTAAAAGGCAATTCTTGTTTTAAGAGTTATAATAATTCAAATTAAGATTTAAATTTTCCATAAGATTATTATCTGCACACTCAAACCGACTATCAAAGATTTTTAAATGGTGCCTAATAAAACATTGCTGCACAAAATCAATTCTTCTTACAAAAGCACAAATGGCTCAATAGAATAAGCCAAGGAGCTGTCTATCGAGCCATTTATTATAAAGAAGAAGTAAATAAAAACTTTTCATAAAAGTCAACCGCATTCTTTCACTGCACAGATAAAAATGTAGATTAAAAAGACTTTATATTATAGTTGATTATTATAAACCTGTTGCAGATTTCAATGCAGAAATCTTTGAAGATGCATTTTGAACAGATGCAGGAACCGCAACACCTAAAGCTGAAAGTGCATCAACAGCTACTTTTACATTATTTATTGTCTCAACCGTATTTTTTACATTTTGATTTGAAGAGACTGCAGAAGCGCTAAGAGTTTTCAACAATGAAGCGCCCTCTGTGGCTGTTGTTGCTGTTTCTTTTGCCAACGAACCCAATTGTGTAGTAATACCACTTAGTTTTGTCAAAGCAGCAACTTTGCTAAGAGCTGAACTTCCATCGGTAATTGAGGTTGTCGCGCCGTTTTTAATTACCTGAATAGCATCCAATCCACTGTTAATTGTTTCATATGTATTCAACAAAGAGGCAGTTTTTGTTAAAAGATTGTCTACTGCAGAATTACCTGTACTTGTTCCTGTAATAGCCAAAACATTTTTGGTAACTGTTGCAATATTTGAAACCTTTGTTGAAGTGTTTGAAAGTTTTGATGATGAAGATGATGAACATCCGAAAAAGCTTAAGCATACGAATAACACGAATGATAAGCTAAAAATAGATTTTTTCATTTTAAAATAATTTATTGTATAAATAAAAATAATATTCTTTTAATATGTATATAATCAAAAAGTAAAATAAGACATTAATAACCATTACTTCGGTATATTATCTTTTTAAATAAGCTATGGTTATTCATAAAGCCACCAGTTGAAATACAATTCTTCACAAAATTAATATTAAAATAATAAACATAATGATAGTTTTTAAAACTCTCTACCATTAAAAACTACTTTTCAACTTCAAAATTCACACTTTCAATTCTTTCTTTTGCATAAAATCTATTTTTATTTTTCCCTACCTTACAACTTTCTATAAAATAATCATGATAAAAAATCATTCTTGAATCAGTTTCATACACTTTTTCAAGCAATCTGAGTTTTTCTTTGGCAGAAACCTCTCCATTCAAATCAAATCCTGAGATTGCCTCAGTTCTTATATTCACATTAGTTGGAACAACATCGCCCGGAATAACTATATTTTCCAAACCATCAGATTTTCCATTCAAATAAACCACTATTTGACCTGGAGTATGGCCATCAAACAACTCAATTTTAATATTATCTTCCAGAAAAAAATCATTTTCCACAAGATGCAGATTTCTGTTTTTATTCAAAACAGAAATATTTTCAGTGAAATAGGCATCATTATCAATAATACCGCAGTTAAAGCACCTATCCCATTGCTTTTTTCCTATATAATAATCAGCATTAGGAAAACAAAGAGATAAGTCACCGCCTTCATCATGCCGAGTTATCGCCTCACTATGATCAAAATGAAGATGAGTAAGAACAATATCCGTTATTTGGTCATTTGAAACATTTATTTTCTGAAGTTCCTTAGAGATATCTTTTAAATCAGAAAAGCCGTAACCCGGCACTACAGACTCCGACTTCATTCCTAATCCCGGGTCTACTATTATTTTTCTTTTTCCTGTTTCAATTAACACGCACCTCATAGACATCCTGCAAAGGTTCTTATTGTCAGAGAAATAATATTTTTTCCATATCTCTTTAGGAAGGAGTCCGAACATTGCTCCCCCGTCACTTTTAAAAAATCCCGTTTCGAATATGCTCAACTTCATCATTAAGTATTAAATTTGCAGCAAATCTAAGAAAAGATAACATCATTATCTCTTTCTGAATGATTGTAACTAATTATTTTTTTATGAAAAGAGTTCACTTTATGTCCATCGGAGATCCTCACTTGTGCGAATTGGCAATCGCCATGAAAGACAAAGGTTTTGAGGTTTCGTGCTCCGGAGTTGATATAATGGAACCCGTAAGAGGTAAATTAATCGAACACTCTCTTCTTCCCGAAAAAGAGGGTTGGTTTCCCGAAAAATTGGACGGAGACTATGATTTTGTTATTCCTGCAAACGACGTCTCTGTTGACAATCCTGAATTTATTCGTTCCAAAGAGCTTAACTTGCTTATTCTTTCCTATCCTGAGTACATTTTCTCAAGGATAAAAAATAAGTCAAGGATTCTTGTTTTTGGAAACAACAACAAGAATGAAGTCATCAAGATGATACTCTATTCTATGCACAAGCATAACTATCTTCTTGACTATATTGTTTCCCCGACTCTTGGAATTGAGCCATCTTTACTGTGGAATTACGACAGCAGAATGGCAGTTTTAGAGGATGACAAGACATTTTCACCATTCATTAAAAAACAAATTAATGAATACTACCGCCCACATATACTTGTTCTTACCGACTTCACTTTTCAAAAAGAGAATTCTCTTTTATCTGAGGAACAATATATTGAATCGCTTAAAAGATTAATTTCATCTATTGAAAGAGATGGCAAGCTAATCTATAATGAGAAAGACAGCACTCTTTCTTATTTAGCATCCCTTGTCAGGGACGATATTACGGCAATGCCATATTCTTTGCATGCCTATAAAGAAGAAAATCAGGAAATGTTTATAACGTCTCGTTTTGGAGATTTCAAAGTCAATAAAGTTGACTCTTCATTTCTTGAGAACCTTAATGCGGCAAGAAATGTTTGTAAACAAATGGGTCTAAAAGACAAAGATTTTTATGAAGCCGTATCGGAATACAGCTTCCTTTAATTTCACCTCATTGGAGTTAAAATTTTGAAAATATAAAAGCCATGTACAATCTTATTCTAAGTATTTGAAAAATCAGTAGAATAAGGAGGTTTTTCTTTTAAAGCATTTATTAATTTGACTAAAACATAAATCAAATGATTATAGCAAATAAAAAACGTGAAGAAAACATTGCAGAATATCTTCTTTACATGTGGCAAATCGAGGACACTATCAGAGCCTATAATCTTGATATTGATGCAATAGAAAAAAACATCATTGACAAATATCAAATTGATGAGATTACCAAAAAGGAAATGAGAAATTGGTATGAAAATCTCATTGAAATGATGCGTCACGAACATCTTGAAGAGAAAGGACATCTGCAAATCAACAAGAATGTGCTTCTTTCACTGTCTGATCTTCATCATAGACTTCAGAAATCTCCAAATGAATCTTTCTACACGGCAGCTTTTTATAAAGCACTTCCATATATTGTTGAGTTAAGAAGCAATGCGGGTGATAATGCTGTCGGAGAACTTGAGACTTGCTTTTTAGCTCTCTATGGAATTCTTATGCTTCGTCTTCAAGGCAAAGAAATATCTCAAGAAACAATTGCCGCAATAAAAGACATCAGTACTTTTCTTGCGATTTTGGCTGAAAAATACAAACAGGACAAAGCCGGTGAACTAAAATTGGAAGAGTAAGCAGTTTAATGCCCACTTTTCTTTTATACATACATACCATTTTAAATATTTTATCAGGATTATGAAAAAGATGCTTATAACAGGTGCCAATGGCCAACTTGGAAATGAAATCAGAACTCTTACCAAGAAATACAGCAATTTTGATTTTATCTTTACAGATGTAGCTGAGCTCGATATTTGCGATGCTAATGCCGTTGAATGCTTTGTAAAGGACATCAATCCTGATTATATTATTAACTGCGCCGCTTATACGGATGTAGACAAAGCAGAAAGCGATATCGACAAATGCAGAAAAATCAACAGAGATGCCGTTGCCAACCTTGCCAATGCTTCAAATCTTTGCAATGCAAAAATGATTCACGTCTCAACAGATTATGTCTACAGTGGAACAAGCTCTCGCCCCTACACTGAAACCGACCTAACTGCTCCGGTTTCAATATATGGCATTACAAAGCTCGAAGGCGAAAACATTCTCTTTGAAAACAATCCCCAAAGCATAGTAATAAGAACTGCTTGGCTATATTCTGAATTTGGAAACAATTTTGTTAAAACAATGATTCGCTTAGGCAAGGAAAAAGAGTCTCTCGGAGTTATTTTCGATCAAATTGGCACTCCTACCTATGCACTTGATTTGGCTGATACAATTTTAAAGATTGCCGATTCAGAAAATTTCATTCCCGGCATTTACAATTTTACAAACGAAGGAGTATGCTGTTGGTATGATTTTGCACTAAAAATCCACGAACTTGCAGGCATCACCAATTGTCATGTCAATCCCATTGAAACCTCTCAATACCCAACTCCTGCCACAAGGCCGGCATACAGCGTACTTAACAAAAAGAAAATCAAAGATCAATACAACATTTCAATTCCTCACTGGGAATATTCTCTTAAACTGTGCGTTAATAATCTTTTAAAAGACTCTCTTTAACAAATTCCATTGCTTCAGAAAACTTCAACAATATTAAATTTAAGCAAAAAATAGTCATATTTTGCTCTTTTAAATATTGTTGTTAGAAATTAGTGGTGCATTATTAATGCTTTTATCTCTATTTTCGATTAATTTTGCGCTCTGAAAAATTAATTAGTAATGAGCGAATTATTAGACGAAATCAAAAAAAGAAGAACTTTTGCAATCATTAGTCACCCCGATGCAGGTAAAACAACTTTAACAGAAAAGCTTCTTCTCTTCGGAGGAGCCATTCATGTGGCAGGTGCAGTTAAATCTAATAAAATTAAGAAGACTGCAACTTCCGACTGGATGGAAATTGAGAAGCAACGTGGTATCTCTGTCGCTACTTCTGTTATGGCTTTTGATTATGAGGGCTATAAAATAAATATTCTCGACACTCCCGGTCACCAAGACTTCGCCGAGGACACTTACCGTACCCTTACTGCTGTCGACAGCGTTATCATTGTTGTTGATACTGCCAAAGGTGTGGAAATGCAGACAAGAAAATTAATGGAAGTCTGCCGTATGCGTAAGACTCCGGTTATTGTTTTTGTCAACAAAATGGACCGTGAAGGTAAAGATCCTTTTGATTTGCTTGACGAGCTTGAATCAGAATTAAAGATCAATGTACGTCCTTTAAGCTGGCCAATCAATATTGGTCAAAGATTTAAAGGAGTATATAATATATATGAAGAAAAACTAAACCTATACACACCAAACAAGCAGGTTGTTACTGAAAACATAGAATTCAAGGATGTCAATGACCCTACTCTTGAAAACTATATCGGTTCCGATGCTGAAAAGCTTCGTGCCGACTTGGAATTAATAGAGGGTGTTTATTCCGAATTTGATGTTGAGAGCTATCTTAAAGGCGATCTTGCTCCTGTCTTCTTTGGCTCTGCTTTAAACAATTTTGGTGTTAAAGAATTGCTTGACTGTTTCTGCCATATTGCTCCTTCTCCCCGTCCTGTGCAGACTCTTGAAAGAGTTGTAAAACCTGAGGAGGAAGGTTTTTCAGGTTTTGTATTTAAGATACATGCCAATATGGACCCAAATCACCGTTCATGTATTGCCTTTGTAAAAATCTGTTCAGGCAAATTTGAGAGAAACGTCAACTACCGCCATGTGCGCCAAAACAAACTAATGAGATTTTCAAGTCCTACAGCCTTTATGGCTCAGAAAAAAGAAACTGTCGACGAAGCCTTTCCCGGCGACATCATCGGGCTTCCAGACACCGGGAATTTCAAAATCGGCGACACTCTTACCGGTGGTGAAATGCTTCATTTCAAAGGCATCCCAAGCTTCTCTCCTGAGATGTTCAAATATATTGAGAATGCCGACCCAATGAAAACCAAACAGCTTAACAAAGGAATCGACCAGTTAATGGATGAGGGAGTTGCTCAGGTATTTACAAACCAATTCAATGGCAGAAAAATCATCGGCACCGTTGGTCAACTTCAGTTTGAGGTTATTCAATATCGTTTGCTTCATGAATATAATGCTCAATGCCGTTGGGAGCCTATTAATCTTTACAAAGCTTGTTGGGTCGAGAGCGATGATGCCGCAGAACTTGACAACTTTAAAAGAAGGAAAAGTCAATATATGGCTGTCGACAAAGAGGGAAGAGATGTATTCCTTGCTGACTCAGGCTATGTTTTGATGATGGCACAGCAGGATTTCCCAAAAATTAGATTCCATTTCTCATCTGAATTTTAATTATACCATTTCTGAATTATTATGGAAAAAATATGTTTTCTATTTGCTATGCACGCCGAGGCTGCTCCATTAATAGAGAAATTCAATCTTAAAAAGGTAGAAGATTTTTTTGCTCCTCTCCCTCCTCAGTTATATAAGGGTGAACACAACGGGAAAGAGATATTTGTCATTCTCAACGGACAGCAAAATGGTCTTGACCTTGTAGGATGCGAACCTGCCACTCTATCAACACAGCTTCTAATAAGCAAACTTAATCCGACACTGCTTATAAATGCCGGCACATGCGGCGCTTTCAAAAGCAACGGATCTAATATTGGTGATGTCTATCTTAGCAAAGATGAGATTATGTTTCATGATAGACGAGTTGGCGAGTCAGGCGAATGGTATAAAATGGGAGTTGGCTTTTATCCTTGCCTTGATGCTTCTCAAATGGCTAAAGATTTAGGATTTAAACTTGGAAGATGTACAACAGGAAGCTCGCTTGATATGGCGAATGAAGATTTAGCTCTTATCAAGAAAAACAACGGAGAGCTCAAAGATATGGAAGCTGCCGCCATTGCTTGGGTTGCCTCTCTTTATAACACTCCTCTTATCTGCGTTAAATCAGTAACCGACCTTTGCGATGGAGACCGTACCACTGAAGAAGAATTTAGAGAGAATCTCTCAATGGCAGCAAACAATCTAAAAGATGCTTGCTTCAAAATTCTTGATTATTTGCTAAAATAAAAGATTAATAATATTTTGCGGTTAAGCTTTAGCAATAAAGCAATCTTTATAAATACTAAATAAAAAGAGCGATTGAGTAAAACCTAATCGCTCTTTTTTATTAATGAATATATGATTAAAAAATCAAATCATATAATTACTTTTTATTTGCCTCAACCCATTTTATTGCATTCACAAATGCCTCAATCCAAGGAGTAACCTGATCATTGTTTTTGCGCTCATTAGGATACAAAGCCCACTGCCATGGGAATATAGCTCTTTCCAAGTGAGGCATCATTGCCAAATGACGTCCATCTTTGGAAGCTATCCCTGCAATTGCAGCCGGCGAACCATTAGGATTTGCAGGATATGCATTATAAGTGTAATTTGCAATTACATTATAATGAGCGATATCTTTCGGCAAAGAGAATTTTCCTTCTCCGTGAGCAACCCAAATGCCAAGTTTACTTCCCGATAAAGAGCCAAACATTACTGAATTGTTTTGTGGAATAGTAAGTCCGACAAAGTTTGATTCAAATTTATGAGAATCGTTATGAAGCATCTTCGGTTTGTTGTCATCCTCAGGAGTAAGCAGTCCAAGTTCAACCATCAGCTGACAGCCATTGCAAATACCCAACGAAAGAGTATCAGGACGAGCATAGAAATTATCCAAAGCCTTCTTAGCTTTTTCATTCCAAAGGAATCCTCCTGCCCAACCCTTTGCAGAGCCACAAACATCGGAATTTGAGAAACCGCCACAGAATACAATCATATTAACATCTTCAAGATTCTCACGTCCACTTATCAAGTCAGTCATGTGAACATCTTTCACATCAAAGCCGGCAAGATAAAGCGAATAAGCCATCTCTCTGTCTCCATTCACACCTTTTTCACGTATAATGGCTGCCTTAACTCCTGTTCTCTCTCTACGATCTGCAGAGATACCATATTTGGAAAGTTTACCATTAAAATCTTTGTTAAAGCTATAAACAAGAGGCTGGTTCTTATAATTGTCAAATCTGTTTTTAGCACAAGTCTCACCGCTTTGCTTTCTATCGAGAAGATAAGAGGATTCATACCAAACATCTCTAAGTTTGTCAATGTCGAAATTAAGAGTTTTAGAATCTTTCTTGATTACAATCTCACGTTTGTCAGAAACTTTACCAAGTTTTAAGAATCCTACACCCTCCTCTTCAAATATTTTTTCAACTTTAGCAGGATTGTTTACCTGAATAATTATACCCGGATTTTCGCTGAACAATATCTTAACCAAGTCAGTCTCAGGTATAGATGATAAATCTATATTCAGACCACCCTTAGTATTTGCAAAAGTCATTTCAAGCAATGTTGTAATCATACCACCTGCTGAAATATCATGGCCTGCAACAATTAGATCTTTTGAGATAAGTTCTTGAATTGTATTGAATGTATCGCCAAAATACTCAAAATCAGTAACAGTTGGTGTCTCTACACCAAGCTTATTCATTGTTTGAGCAAAAGCAGAACCTCCAAGTTTGAAAGAATCAAAAGAGAAATCGACATAATACAATGGATATTTCTCATCATTTACCACAACGGGAGAGACAACTTTTTTAACATCCGATACTTCTGCACCTGCAGAAATAATAACACATCCAGGAGCATAAACTTTCTCAGAACCATATTTCTGAGTCATAGAAAGTGAATCCTTTCCTGTTGGAATATTAATGCCAAGTTCACATGCAAATTCAGAACAAGCCTCAACAGCTTTGTAAAGACGTGCATCTTCACCCTCATTCTTACATGGCCACATCCAGTTTGCGCTTAAAGAAACACTTGAAAGGCCCTCGCTTAAAGGAGCCAAAACGATGTTTGTCAAGGCTTCAGCAGTTGCCATTACAGAACCGGCAGCGGGATCAACAAGAGCAACCTGAGGAGCATGACCGATAGAGGTTGCAATACCTTTATTGCCTCTGTAATCAAGAGCTACCACACCGCAGTCGCTCAAAGGAAGTTGAATTTCTCCCTGACACTGCTGACGTGCAACTTTTCCTGTTACCGAACGGTCAACCTTATTTGTCAACCAATCTTTACAAGCTACTGCTTCAAGTTGAAGCACATTGTTTAGATAAGTATCGATTTCTGATTCCGAATATGATAGGTCTGAGTAGTTTTCCTCAACAGTTTTATCATTCATTACTGTACGTGGAGCTTTGCCGAACATATCCTCAAGCTTAAGATCTATAGGACGTTCACCATCACCCTGCTCGAAAACAAATTTCATATCATCGGTTGTTTCACCAACGACATAGAAAGGAGCACGCTCACGATCAGCAATCTTATTTACCTTTTCGATATCCTTTTCCTTGATAAGCATACCCATTCTTTCCTGAGACTCATTTCCTGCAATCTCCTTAGCAGAAAGAGTCGGATCACCAACAGGCAATTTATCCATATGGATAATACCTCCGGTTGCTTCAATAAGTTCTGAAAGTGCATTTAAATGTCCGCCTGCACCATGGTCATGGATAGAGACAATAGGATTTACATCCGATTCGGCAAGTGCTCTAACAACATTTGCCGCTCTTTTCTGCATCTCGGGATTAGCTCTTTGCACTGCATTAAGCTCAATGGCATTGTCATAAACTCCTGTTTCAACAGAAGAAACGGCGCCGCCTCCCATTCCGATTCTATAGTTATCACCTCCCATTACAACAACCTTGTCGCCCGGAGTCGGGTCACCCTTAAGGGCATCTCTAAGTGTTCCATAACCGACCCCACCGGCAAGCATGATAACTTTATCAAATGCAAATTTCTTAAGATTTTCTTCGTGCTCGAAAGTTAGAAGAGATCCGCAAATCAAAGGCTGACCGAACTTGTTACCAAAATCTGAGGCACCGTTTGAAGCTTTAATAAGAATTTGTTCCGGAGTTTGATAAAGCCATGCGCGTTCTTTCATGGAAAGTTCCCACTTGCGACCGTTTTTTGTACGAGGATATGAAGTCATATAAACAGCAGTTCCTGCAATAGGAAGAGATGCTTTACCTCCACCTAAACGGTCTCTGATCTCACCGCCGGTACCTGTGGCTGCACCATTAAAAGGTTCTACTGTTGTTGGGAAGTTGTGAGTTTCAGCTTTTAAGGATATTACTGTTTTAATATCTTTCACTTCAAAGAAATCAGGTTTGTCTGCGCTGGCAGGAGCAAACTGCTCAACTACCGGTCCTTCGTTAAAGGCAACATTGTCTTTATAGGCAGAAACCAGTTTATTTGGATTTGTTTCAGAGGTCTTTTTGATGAGTTTAAACAAAGATGACTCCTTTTCCTCACCGTCAACAACAAATATACCATTGAATATTTTGTGACGGCAGTGTTCTGAATTTACCTGAGAAAAACCGAAGACTTCACTGTCTGTAAGTTTTCTGCCAATTCTTTTGCTTACCTCATTAAGATAATCTATCTCATCCTGACTTAAAGCAAGACCCTCTTTAAGGTTGTATGCGGCTATATCTTCTATATGAATTATTGGCTCAGGCTTTTTGTTGATAGTAAAAATCTCCTGTGTAAGAGAATTGTAAAGACGCTGAAGCATAGGATCGTGTTCAGCCTCAGAAGAACTTACAGGATAATACTCCTCTATTCTTAGAATGCCTGCGAGACCCATATTCTGAGTTATCTCCACAGCATTTGTACTCCAAGGAGTTATCATCTCTTTTCTGGGTCCAACAAACCATCCGGATAGTTGTTGTTCTTCAAGAGGTGTGGCATTGCTAAAAAGCCAACTTAACTTTTCAATTTCATTGGAAGACAAAATGTGATCTGCATTAACTGCAATCACATTCTTTTCAGGGGTTTTAAAGAAAAGAATCATTTGTATTGGGTTACTTGTTAGTAATAACAGATTCGTAATTTTTTATATCGAAGCAATTTTTAAATAAAAATTATGAGACGATACTAAAAAGAATTTAATTCTCTTATTAAAATGATTTGCAAAATTAATCAAAACCTTAATCTGACAAAAGAGAAACAGCAAACATTTTGTATGAAATGAAATTTATTCGAGCTATATTTGCATTCAAGGTATTTTAATTAGATAACAAAAGAAGAGTAAAGATTGTGAATTTGATGATTTATACTGTCATCTGGGGAATCCTTATAGGAATTTTAGTGTCGGCGCCTTTGGGTCCGATTGGTGTGCTTGTAATTCAACGAACTTTAAATAAAGGCAGACGCGCAGGCTTAATGACCGGATTAGGTGCCGGAGTTTCCGACCTTTTCTATGCATTGGTCTCAGGGCTTGGACTATCGTTTATTGTTGATTTTATTTCTGCAAATGAATCTTCATTGCAGATTGTCGGCAGTATTGTCATTTTTTTGTTCGGATTTTATTTATGGAAGAAAAATCCGGTTCAGGATCTTAACAAGACGCCTGCCCAAACGAGCCATCATGCCACATACTTTGCAACAGGATTAATTCTTACTCTGTCAAACCCTCTTATTATATTTTTCTACCTTGCTCTTTATGCCAGGACAAATTTTCTTATTGATGTAAACTTTTGGTGGCAATATATTATCGGCTATGCATCAATTGTTGTAGGTGCTCTTTCTTGGTGGCTGTTCATCACTTATGCCATGAACAAAGCAAGAAATCACTTCAATATAAGAAGTCTTTTTCTTGTCAATAAAATCATTGCCTTGATTATGGTAATTGTCTCTATTGTTGGCTTTATATTAGGATCTGTCTCTGAAATAAAGAAAATTGGAAATACTAAAAATCAAAACCTTACCGAATTGCTTTATGAACTACAAAAATCAAATTACGCAAATAACTTATTTGCCGGAGATTGAAAATATAGATCTTGACAAAATATCAAACTTTCTTGATGATAAAGTTCATTCTCAAATAATTGAATGCAATAATTGGCCTAAAATTTACTCCTACAAGCCTATTACCTATGTAAAATTTGCAAGAGGAGAAAAAAATTTGTTTGTTTCTTTTTCCATCAACGGCAATTCCCTTAAGGCTGTAAATTCATGCGACCAAACTCCCGTTGAAGAGGATAGTTCAATATCAATTGCTTTAAAAAACCCAATCAACAGCAATTACTACTTGTTCGATTTTAATTGTATCGGCACTTGCTTTGCCTCTAAAGGCACAGACCCAAACGCAATGGAGCTTTTCAAAAAAGAGGAGCTTAATCTTATAAAAAGATATTCCGACATCGGCAAGCGACCTTTTTATGAAATGGAGGGTCTTTTTAGTTGGGAAATCACAGTCTCTCTGCCTCTCTCATTAATAGATGTCGATGTCCTAAATCTTCCAAAAGATATGGAATGTAATTTTGGCAAAATTGCCACTCAAACCTCTTTGCCACACTTCCTTACTTGGAATCCTGTTAACAGCCCCTCTCCCACAATGGTCTATCCCGACAGTTTTGGAAAATTAGTTTTCTAATTCAAATGTTAAATCGTTTGTTAATATTCAAATTGTGATTTATATATTTTGCAGGTTTTAGAACATCTAAAACAATGGTTGTTCTAAAATCTGACATTTTTATATACAATCCAAAACCCCAATCACCTATCTAATTAGTTTCCAGCTTATTAAAAGCCAAAAAAGATATTCAATTTCTTGTTTTTAAATTTTCATCAGTCAAAATAAAATTTCGAACGTCGAAAGTAAAATTTTGACCGTCGAAAAATTCAAAATACTTAAGTATATCTTAGTAAAAGAGTGATTTAAAAACAAGTTTATATAATTGATACAAGAAAAAAAGCAACTATTTTCACGAAAGTATGGCTGACAGTAATTGTTAATTTGGCAGGAAAATCTGTTAAAACAATTAATAAGCATAAATATAAAACTGATAGGGAAATTGTAGGTGCGACCTTTATTCTAAGCCTAAACCTTTTTCGATCTACTACAAAAAAACACTTAAATCTTACCTTTGCACCTGATTGACAACCAAATGTAATATTTTAATTTAAAATATCAAAGTTTAAGGTATTGAATTTAAAATAAAGCTTTTTTAAAATTTTAAACCACAAATATATGGTTGCTCAATAAAAAGAGAACTATTTTTATTCATAAGGGCTTAAAAAGTAGTTGTTAATGGGTAAAAATTATACTTTAATTTATTAAACAAATGAATTTCATTAAATTTGGAGTATAGAAAACTTAAAGCTCATGATTTCTATTGTTAATTATGAGAAAAAAATCAGCATTAATACAAATTCAAAGTTTTATAAATGGAAAAGAAACATGATTTGTGCTGCGTAGGACACATAACATTAGATAAAGTTGTAACTCCTAAAAATACGGTTCACATGCCCGGAGGAACAGCATTTTATTTTACGCATGCCATAAAAAACCTAAAAGGTATTGACTACAAACTAATAACAGCGGTTGGCGAAAACGAGCACTCTGTAGTGGAAGAGCTTCGCAGTGAGGGTATAAATGTATCTGCCATGCCGAGTAAATATTCTCATTTCTTTGAAAATATTTATGGCGAAAACCAAGACAACAGAACTCAGAATGTTTTAGCCAAAGCCGATCCTTTCACAATTGAAAGCGTAAAAGATGTTGAAGCAAATATTATACATCTCGGTTCATTAATGGCTGATGATTTTTCACTCGATGTATTAAAATATGTAGCTTCAAAATCGAAAGTTTCGGTCGATTCTCAAGGCTATCTTAGAGAGGTCAGAGGCAAGAAAGTTTATCCTATAGATTGGACTGAAAAGCTTGAAGCTCTAAAACATATACATTTTCTTAAGGCTAACGAACTTGAAATGGAGGTTCTTACCGGTTACAACGATGTTAAAAGTGCCGCCAAACAGCTTTATGACTGGGGAGTTAAAGAAGTGCTGATAACATTGGGCAGTCTTGGTTCTGTAATATATGCAGGAGGTGATGAATATATACGCATTCCTGCCTATAAGCCGAAAGAGGTTGTCGATGCTACCGGATGCGGTGACACATACATGACAGGCTATCTTTACAAAAGAGCTTTGGGTGAATCTCTTGAGCAAGCCGGCAGATTTGCTGCCGCTATCTCTTCTTTAAAAATTGAGAATATAGGGCCTTTCAAAGGTTCTTACCAAGACATTATTAATGTAATGGAAAATTCAGAGGAGAAATATCCTGAGATTTAACAAAATTATCGATACAGATGTTTCTTTATATATTCTTATAAAAGAATAAAAAAAGGTCTGAGTTTTAAGAATTATCACTTAAAACTCAGGCCTTAATATTTAGCCATAAACTTAGTTTGCAGTTTCAGCCACTTTAGCTGTATCAACCTTCGGCAACATGTATGTTATCAAAACTATGCACAAGCCGAGAACTCCGATCACCATATATGCATATTTCATATTAAATGTTGAGATAATGCCTCCAATCAAAATTGGGGCAATAAGAGATCCTATAAAACTAATGCTCGAAAGTATTGTAAGAGCTATACTTACCGGAGTCTTTGAATAGGCTCCGACAAGACTGTAAATTGTAGGCACCATACAAGAAATGCCTAATCCAACAAGCATAAATCCAATTGAATTGATAATTACATTTATAATCATTGAGTCAAAAATACCTGTTAGCAATGAAGAGATAAAGAAACCGATAAAAATGCAAAAGCCTCCTGTCTGCACAACTTTAAGCTTACCCAACTTCTCGTAGGCAAAGTTTGTAAGGAAACGGCCTATTGCCATCATTATCATGAAAACAAGGAAACCTATCTGCAAAGATTTAGGAGCCTTGATAACCTCTTCAAAATACACTCCGCTCCAATCGAACATGGCACTTTCAACTATCAAGGCAAAAAGTCCGAGCAAGCCCAATGTAAGCAAAAGTTTCTCAGGTTTCTTCACAAAACTCATCAATGCAGGCTCCTCCTTTTGCAGCTTTTTCTCCTCACTCTGAGATGCAGTTTCATCATTCTGCAAATATTTTCTATTAATAAGCACTGCAACAAAAATTACACATGTAATAATTATATAATGCCATGTGGGAATAATCCCCATCACAATCATAACAAAACCAATCAAAGCTCCAAGCACAGCTCCGACGCTCCACCCTCCATGGAAAGTAGCCATTATTGTCTTGCCGGCTCTTCTTTCAATGCCTATTGCCTGTGTGTTTAGAGAAATATCACACAGATTCCAAAAAACTCCAAAACAAAACAAAAAAGCGCCTAATAAATATATGTTATGAGCCAAGCCTATTAAAAGCAAAGTTGATGCATAACCCAAGATGCTAACCTGAACCATTATTTTTGAGCCCAACTTGGAGACAAGGTATCCCGCCAATGGTATTGCAACAAACTTGCCCACAGGAATAAGGAACAATATCATACCCCATAACAATGCATAATCAACTTCAAATATTGCCTTTATGTCAGGTATTCTACTTGCCCAGCTTGAAAAGCATAATCCTTGGGCAATAAAAATTGTAAGAACGGCATATCTTATGCGCGTCAGTGATTGTGATGATTTTGTCAATTCCATTTTTTATTAAGTTAATTTGTATCTAAATTTAAGATTAATTTTTTACCGGCAATTTTTCTATTTCAAATATTTTTGATAAGCTATTCTTCCAGAACCATTTTCGGTTGTTATATGACCGCATTCTATAAACCCATTTCTTTTAAAAATTTTCTGCATTATTTTATTGTCAGGATGCGTGTCAACTCTTATATTGTCTATTTTTGAAAAGCACCATTCAATACATTTATCTGCCACACCTCTAATTTTTCCATTCGAAGCCAATCGATGAATAACTCCATATTTGTTTTCATTAAGCCATTGACCTTCAGTAATAACAGAATAGGTAGGATCTTTTCCAATATTAAAACTAAAAACTGCACAGGCTTTACTGTTTTCTTCAACTACATAACAATGTTTTGAAAGAATTTCATTCACGATTTTCTCCTTTGCAGGATAGCCGTTTACCCATTGGTTGGGATTGCCTGTCTCTATCATAAATTTTGAAGCATAATGATAAATCTCCATTATGTCATCAATCTCGCTTATCGTTGCATTTCTAATTATCATTTCAAAAAATATGTTCCCTGTTTTTTAATGTTTTGTTTTATACGGACCTTTATTCTTTGAAGAAAGTATAAAACCGACACCAAATTTATCTAATTACAGGTGCAAATACAACTTTAAAACATGGTATAAACTAATTATGACCACAAAAAAGGCATCCCATAATAAAAAATGAGATGCCTTATATAGGTTCAATAATTTAACTAACTTAGTTAGTATATATGTCTTAAGTCTCTAACTCTAACAGCTTTGCCCTCCGACTGAGGCAATGTGCCTTTATTTGCCAATTTAACCAAAGGTGTAACAAGAAGTTCATCTTTCAACTGACGGGTAATCTCCTTGGAAAGGCCTTTCAGAACATTATAGTCTTCAGAATACAAATCAGCCAATTCTACCTCTACAGTCATTTCATCATTATTGCCGACAGTCTCAAGAGTGATAAGATAATTGTTGCCTAATTCAGGGAATTGCATAAGAATTTTTTCAATCTGAATAGGGAAAATATTTACTCCTTTGAGAATAATCATATCATCGCTTCTTCCTTTAAACCGATCGATTCTCTTATGAGTGCGTCCGCAGAGACATTCACCCGGAAGAATGCGTGTTAAATCTCTTGTTCGATATCTTATAAGCGGCATTGCGTCTCTTTTCAGAGTAGTAAGCACAAGTTCGCCAATTTCACCCTCTTTAACCGGTTCAAGAGTGACAGGGTCAATAATTTCAACAATGTAGTAGTCCTCCCAGATATGCATTCCGTTTTGTTCCTTGCATTCAAAAGCAACTCCCGGACCGCACATTTCAGACATACCATAGCTGTTGTAGGCTTTCACCCCTAAAAGCTTCTCAATTCTTTTTCTTTGTTCTTCAGAGTGTGGTTCAGCTCCGATAATAAGGGTTTTTAATTTAGTAGGCTTGGCATTTACTCCATATCCCTCCTCCTGCATTACCTCTGCCAATCTTGTTGCATAACTCGGTATTGCGTGTATTGCCGTCGTTCCAAAGTCAACAATAAATTTGACCTGCCTTTTACTGTTTCCCGCAGCAGCAGGCACAGTTAAAGCTCCTAATCTTTCAGCTCCATATTGGAATCCCAAACCTCCGGTAAACATTCCGTAGCCGGATGAGTTTTGAAACACATCGCTCTTTCTTAATCCCACCATATACAAACACCGAGCCACGGCATCTGCCCAATTATCCAAGTCTTTTTGAGAATGAAGAATAACAGTTGGATTACCTGTTGTACCACTTGAAGAATGAAGTCTGACAACTTGCTCCATAGGAATTGCAGAGAGTCCAAAAGGATAGTTTTCTCTTAAGTCATTTTTTGTAGTAAAGGGAAGTTTTCTTATATCGTCTAAAGTCTTTATTGAATCGATATCAATATTCTCCTCACTGAACTTTTTTGAATAAAAAGGTGTCTTTGAAACCTTTTCAAGCACCTCTTTTAATCGTTTCAGCTGATATTTTTCCAACTCAGCCCTTTCCATTGTTTCCAGTTCCGGATGTAAGTATTCCATAAGTATTATTATTTCTATAAAAGCAAAGCAACCAAAAATTAAGATTAACGTTTTAACTTAGAAGACAATATAATTAAATAGTAGCCTCAATAGAATGTGATGAGTATATTTTTTATATTAAATATATTATTTGACTTTCTAAGGATTTTTATTCGAATCTATATCAGTATCTATTCTTAAATGCAACAGATACCGATAGATTGTATCTTTTATCTTAAAATTGAGGCTAATTTATATCTTTATTTATAATTTATGTAATTATTTACTACAAAATAGAAAATAAAATGATTAAATTGACAACAATTTTAATATTATCAATCAATTTTTAATATTAAAGGATTGTTAAGAGCAAATATTAACAAACTATTATTCAACAACTCAAAATTATTTTACTATGGGCATTCTTTGGTTTATAATTATTGGAGCGCTTGCAGGTTTTATTGCAAGTAAAATTATGAAAGGTGCCGGGTCGGGCCTTATCGTTAACTTAATTGTCGGTATAATCGGAGGTCTTCTCGGTGGATGGCTTTTTGGATTGATAGGCTTACATTCCGGAGGATTAATTGGAAGTCTAATCACTTCTGTTGTTGGTGCCATAGTTTTTCTTTGGATTGTTTCACTTTTAAAGAAATAATAAACAACCCCGTGTATTATTTATTTGTAAACTAATCCGTTTGTTTTAATATTGAAAACAATGGCAATTTAGAGAATAATACAATCAATAATACAAACCCATTTATCTATAATAAAGGGGAAATCAGCATTCTTACTCACCAAAAATGGTTAGAGAGATGCTGATTTTCCCTTTTTTTAGGGATAGTTTTTGATTTTTAGCGGAAATATCTTTGTATCGGCAAAAGAGATAAAAAGAATGTATTTAAAATTTCTTTTTAAATCACTTTTTAGCAGGATATTTAGATGAGAGTTAGAATTATATTTTTTTTGGCAATTTCAATTTGTGCTAACGTTTCTTTATTGGCAAAAAGCTTCAACATTGTTGGGAAAATAAGCGATAAGGAGACGGGAGCACCGATTGATGGTGTTTCTTTAATTATTAATGAGATTCAGCTCTGGGCAATATCTGACAATGATGGAATCTATAAATTCAGCAATGTTCCCAAAGGTGATTATATACTGAACGTTTCCTGTCTTGGCTATGCCAAAGAGGAGGTAAAAATAAGTATCGATAAAGACACTTGTAATTTAAATTTTAGACTTTCTCCGCAAAATCTAACTCTTAAAGAGATTGTAATTACCGCTCAGGAGAACAGGAACAATGCCGCTTCATCTTATATAATTGACAAAACAGCACTTGATCATCATCAAATGTCGAGTGTTACAGATCTTTCAACACTTCTTCCGGGAGGAAAGACAGCGATAAACAGCGACCTTACCAACAGTTCATCAAAAAAATTTGAGATTCGTTCTTCAAACGGCGAGATGGGCAATCCTTCATTTATGACAGCTGTCGAAATTGATGGGATAAGATTGTCAAACAACTCATCTTTTACTGAGACGGCAGGTGTTGATTCAAGAAATATTGCAACAAACAATATTGAGTCGGTTGAGGTTATAACCGGAATTCCATCTGTTGAATATGGTGATGTAGCAAGCGGAATAGTTAAAATCAAAACTCAAAAAGGTCGTTCACCTTTGCAAATTTCCTTGGGGGCAAGTCCAAAAACAAAGAATATATCCATAGGTAAAGGCATTGATTTACTTTCAGATAGAGGCATTGTTAATTTAAGCTTTGAGAGAACCTCCTCTACATCAAATATAGCTTCGCCACACACTACATATATAAGAAATGCATTTACAGCTATTTACAGCAACACTTTTGGAAAAAGCTCTTCCATTCCACTTAATCTTTCAGCCACTTTAAGCGGCAATGTAGGAGGCTATGATTCAAAGGCTGACCCTGATACTTTTTCTGATACTTATACAAAAATAAAAGACAACACTGTCAGAGGGTCATTTTCTGCAAACTGGCTCTTGCAAAAACCTTATATAACAAGCATTGAAGTTAAGAGTTCTTTAAGCTATTCTGATAAAAAGGAGGATATTAACACCAATAAATCAAGTTCTGTTTCAACTCCTGTTTTTCATGGCAAGAATGAGGGATATTTTGTTGCTGAAGATATTAAAGAGAATGTCAGTGCCGACATTGCCTTAATACCTGCCGGATATTGGTATGAGCTTCAACACAGGGATGACCGACCTGTTGAGTCAAAGACTGATATAAAATTAAACCATAACATAAATCTTGGGAAAATAAACAACAAATTTCTTTTTGGCGCAAGCTTTACTTCATCATCCAATAAAGGACGCGGGGTTTATTATGATGATATTTTCTATACTCCAACTTGGAGGGAATATAGATATGATGAGATTCCGTCAATGAATAATCTTGCTTTTTATGGTGAATATAATTTTTCTGCTCCTCTTTATATAGGCGACATAAAGATTACGGCAGGAATAAGAAAAGATATTACTAATGTAAGCGAATCAGGATATGGAACCGTGGGAGCTTGGTCACCAAGATTTAATTTTAGATACAATATTTTCAATAATCCAAAGAATAAAACATTTAAGTCTTTAATAATTAGAGGGGGAATTGGTGATGCTGTAAAACTGCCGTCATTTGCAATTCTTTATCCTCAGCCATCTTACAAACAGCAGTTGACATTTGCTCCCGGAGCTCTTGGAAATGGAACATCTTATTATGCTTATTACGTAATGCCTTCTAACAATTTGATTAACGCAAATCTAAAATGGCAGTCAACAAGGCAATTAGAAATTGGCATAGATTCTAAAATTGGAAGCATTAATTTCTCTTTAACGGCATATAGGAATAAAGGATACAACGGCTATATGAATGCCAATTCTTATTCTCCTTTTGCTTATAAGTTTACTGATCAAAAATCACTTGATGGAATATTTATATCTAATGAAAACAGAGTTTACAGTGTTGACAAGAACAGCGGAATAGTTACAGTTTCAGACAAAACAGGGACTTATCATTCTGTTGAACTGCCCTATGTTGAAAGGACAACCTTTAGGAGTGAAATATATGCCGAAAACAACTCTCCGACTTTAAGAGAGGGAATTGAGTGGATGGCAGATTTTGGCAAAATAAAATCTTTATATACATCATTTCGTATTGATGGCAACTTTTATCATTATAAGGGAATAAACAAAACTGTTGTTTCTTCTGTGCCTTCAACGGCTCAGACTATGGCTAATGGCCAGCCATATAAATATGTCGGTTTTTATGTTGGTGGAACCGGCGTTTCAAATGGAAGTGAGACTAAGAAAATCAATGTAAATGCAACTATATCCACTCATATTCCAAAAGTTAAAATGGTAGCTTCTCTAAGAATTGAATCAACACTTTACAATTCCACTCAATATCTTTCTGATAATGGGTCCGGAACCCGTGGAGTTGTTTTGGATTCAAGGGACGATTACACAGGGACTGACTATAATATTTATAATTCCGAGAAATATGTTGCTGTCTATCCCTCTTATTACGTTAGTACTGATGATATGACAACAAAGATTCCTTTTGAAGAGAAATTTCTTTGGGCAAAAAGCAATGATATAACACTGTATAATGAATTGACAAAGCTAATTTCCAAATCAAATACGGCATATTATTTTAAAGCAAATAAACTTTCGCCATATTTTTCTGCAAATCTTAATTTATCAAAAGAATTGGGCAAAAACTTTTCTTTATCATTCTATGCAAACAATTTCCTTAACAATTTAAGTAGGGTAAAAAGCACATGGAATGATACTGAAAATACTTTGTATGATAGTTCTCGGATTCCTGAATTTTCTTATGGCATATCTCTAAAAATAAAATTGTAAAAATTAAAAATATAATCGCAAACATAAAATGCTTATGAACCAATAGTTCACTGATATTAAACAATCATTAAAAAAATAGTTTAAACATAAAATATAAAACATGAAAAGAATCTATTATTTCTTATTCGCTTTTCTCCTAATTGCTTCGGCATGCACTGAAGATGAGAAATTAACTTACAAAACTATTGATGTGTACGTTGAATTGGTATATCCAACTGAATCTTCAATAGAATCAAAAAATGATATTTCTATTCTTGCCTCATCGTCTTCGGGAGTGAAGTATGAAAGTAAAACAGACGAAGAAAGTAAAGCTAAATTTAACCTTCCTTCCGGAGTTTATGAGATTACAGCAACCCACAAGAATGTTCATTCCGGCAGATTGATAACTTTTACCGGCTCTAAAAGCAATGTTGTTATCAACGAAACCTCATCAGATTTAATATCATTAAATCTTGTCGAGAGCAAGTTAAGTCAGATCGTTATTAAGGAGATTTATAACGGCGGTTGTCAAAAGGATGATGGCTCTGGCAGTTTCCATTACGACAAATACATTATTCTATATAACAATTCTGATGAAAATGCGCAATTAAAGGATATGTGTATTGCAATGACAATACCATATAATTCGACAGTTACGAATGCCGATGTTCAAAATGGAACTCTTTTTTATGAAAATGAGGGTTGGATTCCGGCAGGTCTTGGGTATTTTTATTTTAGCAATGATAAGGAGCTAAAACCCGGCGAACAGGCAGTTGTTGTGCTTAATAATGCCAACGACAATACTTTGACATATTCAAATTCTGTTGACCTAAGCCGGTCTGAGTATTATGTTACTTATTCTCCCGAGGTTTACACAAACACTTCATACCACCCTTCTCCATCTTCGAATATACCTGTTTCAAATTATCTTCCTGGTTTTAAATATGGCACCGGTAATGCGTGGGCTTTTAGCAACACTTCTCCGGCTTTGTTTATTTTTTATCCTGAAAACAGTAGCCCTGAGGCTTTTAATGCCGATGCAAACAACATTTCACTTTATAATGGCTCTGCAACTCAGGTAAGAAAGAAAGTTCCCGTTGATTGGATTGTTGACGGAGTTGAGGTATTTAAAAAAGGAGCCTCCAACAATTCTAAAAGATTTACATCTTCTGTAGATGCCGGCGCAGTGGATTTAACTGCCGGCTACGGATATACTCTTTACAGGAATGTTGACAAAGATGCCACTGAAGCTTTACAAGAAAACTCAGGCAAGATTGTTTACAACTATAATTTAGGGACAGAAAACTTGGACGGTTCTACAGATCCAAGCGGTATAGATGCAGAAGCTTCCATAAAAAATGGAGCAAGAATCATTTATTCTGATACAAATAATTCAAGCAATGATTTTCATCAAAGGGCAAAAGCATCTTTGAAATAATCTTTTTTCAAAAATTTTTATTGCCTGTGCAATTAAAATTTATCATTTCCATAAAGTAATCTTCAAAATGATAATTAATCTCATAAATAGAGTTAGTTTTTTAGTTGTTTTTTGTTTGTGTGTTGCCTTTAATGGCAATGCACAGACATATTTTTCTGTTAAACATGATTTTGATTTTGCTTATGATTCTATTGGCTGGCAAAAGAGCAATAATTGGGCTTATCTAAATAATGTTTCAACCGATTATGCAGGCATAGCTAAAATCATTTTGGAAAAAGAAAATGGCAAGCTGAAAAATTATTATGAATCTGAAAACGCATTTAAGTTTTCGGTTTATAATGAAACTTTTAAGAGGCTTAATAGCAAGAGCGTTCTTTATGGATATGCAGGTTATGAAAACAGAGTTGAGAAAAATCAGAATGGATCATCGTTTCTTAATCCGGAAGAAATGGCATTTGATATTGTCAACACTGATTATGAAAATGTTGGCAGCACAAAGCTTGAAGTTTATACAATTAAAGGTGGTTTAGGATATGATATAAATAATAAGTTTTCGCTTGGTGCTTTCCTTGATTATAAAGCTAAAAGTTATGTCAAGACAAAAGATTTACGTCATACGAATAAAATTCTTGACATGAATTTATCTTTAGGGGGAAGCTATAAATTAAATAAGTATTTGACAATTGGTTTGAATTATAATTACTCTCGTTATATAGAAGGCATTGTTTTCAATACCTACGGTACAACAGACAAGCTATACTATTCATTAATCAATTATGGAGTTTTTTATGGCAAAAATGAACTTTTTGATCAATATGGCTTTACTGCAAAAGGTGAAAACAATCCTTACGTTAACAACAAAAATGGGGTGGCTTTTCAATTGGATTTCAAAGTAAACTCGAGTCTTTATTTATTTAATGAAATATCTTTCAACAAATTTGACGGATATTTTGGCAAACAATCCTCGTCATCTATTCTACATACAAATCATAATGGAAAAGATTTTAAGGAGAGATTCTTTGCCTATCTTAAATCCACAAAATATGATCATAAAGTGGAGCTGGAAATAAGAAAATTTGAGATAAACAATTTTGAAAACTCCTATCGCAGTGAGACAAATTCCTCAGGAAATACTATTTATGAATATTATGCCCGAAATGAGGTCGGAAATAAATCTAAATTACTAATTTCAGGCGATTATATTCTTGAAAGGAAGAGGATTAACGGATTGTATGATTGGGCTTTTGAGATTAATTCTTCTTTTACAAAAAGAAAAGTCAGCTCAATAATTTATCCTTATTATAGAGAGCAAAATCTTAGTCTATACACTTTTAATTTAGCTTATACAAAACATATTCATCTTAAAAGATCTATTTTCTCTTTAAAAGCGGATTTAGGTTTTAAAGATGGATTCGGTGAAAAATATAATGATAAACTTTTTTCCACCCCTTCATCTTCCTCTGGTAAACCGATATCTGTGGATAGTTTTCTTTTAGAGGAATATTATTATCTGACATCACCGACTTTGTCGCCTATTTTTAAAATTAGATGGGGAGTACCGATAAAAAATTTAAATTGTTTTTTATCTGCTTCTTATCAATATAATAAAACTATAAAAAACAATTTTTTTAATGCCCAAAGTCATTTTGTTTCCATATCAACAGGTGTAACATTTTGACAATCGACGGCTAATTGTTTATAATATAAAAACAGAACGACTTATTAATAAAACAAATTATGAATAATAATATAAAAAAACATTCTCTTATGAAAAATTCAGTTTCCCTTTTTACTGCGTTTGCTATTTTGTCTATTCTTTTTGTGTCTTGCGGCAAAAGTAAATCCGATGACAAGTCTGCACAACCGGCTGCTGAACAAAAATCTTCTGTCATGCCGGTTGACGATTTGCTTAACAATGCTGAAAATCTGATTGGACAATCGGTTGAACTGGAAGGTGTATGTACACATATTTGCCAACACAGCGCAAAAAAGATTTTTCTAATGGGCAGTGATGATACTAAAACCATAAGAATCGAATCGGGAGAATTAGGAAGCTTTGATCAAAAATGTGTAAACAGTATTGTAACTGTTAAAGGCAAACTTGTCGAGGAAAAAATTGATGAGAAATATCTTCAAAATTGGGAAGCTAAGCTCGCTCTTCAAGCTCAGGAAAACCATGGTGATAGTGAAGCGGGTTGCAGTACTGAGAAAAAAGCCAGAGGTGAAACAGCAAATTCGCCTTCTGCCCGTATTGCTGAGTTTCGTAAAAGGATTGCCGAAAGAAATGAAAAGTCAGGAAAGAATTATCTTTCTTTCTATCACGTTGTTGCTGAAGGATATTCAATTAATGAATAAGCCTTTAACAATATAGTTCATACATACCCAGATTTATCATTAGGGTGTTCCATTAATGAATGATTATCTTTTTTAATCCGCCTCAACAATATCAATTATCAATGATATTGTTGAGAGAGATTAAATGGACTATTTCAGAAGCAATTGCTTTCAATAAATCATCACTGATGTTGTTGAGAGATATTTCTTTTAATTGCTTCACTTTGACAATCATATTTATTTTTTATCTCTATTATTTAGAATGGAAGAAATTCAAAACAGACGTAACACTCCCGCAAATAAGTTTAGACGTTGGAGTAGACTGATTCATCGCGATTTATCCTTTATTTTCTCAGGCATTCTGCTTATTTATGCTGTTTCAGGCTTTGTTATGAATCACCGAGACAAAATTAATCCTCATTATACGATAGAAAGAATTGAGTTTCAGACTACTCCCTATGATGGAAAATATCAAAAGAATGAGGTAGTTGAGATTCTTAAGAAACAAAATTCAGAAAACTTATACACAAAACACTATTATCCTGAGCCAAATCATCTTAAAGTTTTCTTAAAGGGTGGCTCATCTCTCGAAATTGATCAAAAAAGCGGTAAAGCCACTCTTGAGCTTCTTCATAAAAGATTATTCTTAAGTGAAATGACAACTCTTCACTACAATCCGGGGAAATGGTGGACATATTTTTCAGACATCTTCTGTTTGGCGGTAATAATCATCATTATAACAGGTTTTACTATGATGAAAGGTTCAAAAGGATTTATTGGAAGAGGTGGCATTGAACTGCTAATAGGCATTCTCTTTCCAATAATATTTCTTTTTCTGAGTTGATAGAAAAATTTCACTACAAACATACTTATTAAAACCAATTTTAAAGAGCCTTTTTATAGGGTTCTCAGCGTAGCTTTTGTCCAAAATGGAAAATATTATAGAATGTAACAACCTTACCCACTATTATGGTAAGCGTAAAATTTATGAAAATCTCAGTTTCTCCGTTCCTAAAGGAAGAATATTAGGCCTCCTTGGTAAAAATGGTACAGGAAAGACAACTTCGATAAATATTCTAAGCGGTTATTTAAAGCCAAAAGAGGGAGAATGCCTAATCTTTGGCGAAAACATTCAAACAATGGCCCCATCTCTTCGCCAAAATATCGGACTTCTTATAGAGGGGCATGTTCAATACCAGTTTATGAATATTCAGCAGATAGAACGTTTCTATTCTGCCTTTTTTCCAAAATGGAAAAAGGATGCTTATTACGATTTAATGGGCAGGCTTAAAGTTGCTCCCAAACAAAAGATATCAAAGATGTCTTGCGGTCAGCGTTCGCAGGTTGCTTTGGGATTAATACTTGCTCAAGACCCTGAATTACTCATTTTAGATGATTTTTCTTTGGGTCTGGACCCGGGATACAGACGTCTCTTTGTAGATTATCTGAGAGAATATGCAGATAACGACAACAAAACAATTTTTCTTACCTCTCATATTATTCAGGATATGGAAAGATTGATAGATGACTGCATTATAATGGATTATGGCAAGATATTGATTCAACAACCTGTCAATAAGATTCTTGACAACTTCAGACAAATTAAATGCATTGTGCCTGAGAATTTTAAATTTGACAGTAATGACAACTTTTACAATCCATCTTTGATAAAAAACAAGTTTGAAGTCTATTCTTTTCTTAATGAGGATGCAGTTAGAGATTACTTTAATGAAAGGATGATTCCCTATTCCGACCTATCTTTCAACAAATTAAATCTTGAAGACGCCTTTATTGGATTAACCGGCAAATATTAAAATAAAATATATACAATGATAAAAGCAATATATTACAAAGAATGGATAAAGACCCGTTGGGCATTTATTCTGTCTATCTTAGTTCTTGCAGGGTTTTCTCTTTTCTGCATCATCAATATTTTTAGAATGATCGAGATGAAAGGTGCTGTTCACATATGGGAAGTAATGATTCAAAAAGATGCTCTTTTCATCTCTTTGCTAACCTTTCTTCCTATGATTATTGGAATAATTGTTGGTATCACTCAGTATGTTCCTGAAATGCACCAGAAATGTCTTAAACTCACCCTCCATCTTCCATTCAACAGCATGACAATGATTGCTGTGATGATTTCTTTTGGTTTTGTTTCCCTGATAATCATATTTTCGGCTGTTATATTATTGATTGCTGCCTCCTTTTCCTTAATTCTTGCTCCTGAGCTTGTAAAACATATTATTCTAAGTTCTATTCCCTGGTTTCTTGCCGGGATAGCCTCCTATATTTTTACTGCATGGATAACTCTTGAGCCAACATGGAAAAGGAGAATTATAAATATTCTAATTGCAGTGCTTGTTTTAAAGATTTTTTTTATTGACAGTGTTGGAGAAGGTTATAATTGTTTTCTTCCTTATATGGCAATAACAACTCTTTTATTCTCAACATTTATTTTTCTTTCAGTTTCCCGCTTCAAAGAGGGAAAACAGGACTGATAAATAAACAATTTGATTAGATATGATAAAGTTTAGTAAAATACTATTGGCAACAACGATTGTCATACTTCTATTTTGGCAGCTTCCTTGGTGTTACAGCTTCCTTAATTCTCAAGCCTCAAACTCTCCTTTCACAATGTACAGCACAATTATTAATGAATTTATTTTCTCTGAATCAGATGGGAAAACAATGAAACATTATGATCTGAAAGGAAATTTATATTCACAAAATGAGGCTGACTCTCTGATGCCTTTTTTTTATGCACGGCAGTTAGTTAATGATGGAAAATTCCCTGATTCTATAAAAGGCATTGCCATAAATTATAAAGATGTCCAAACAGCAAGTTTTTACTTTCGTCACAATCCAAAGGATATAAACCGTCCACAGATTGGTCTTTACCAGCTTTTGGAATCTCTTTCCGGAAGAGTTAAACTTGAAACTCCTGACGACGTATTTAGAATTACAAACAACAATATCGAGTTTATTGAATGTCAAACCAACACAGTAAACATAGAAAAAAGTAAACTCTTTACTGATATGTTTATTAAAAAGGGATTTGTTTTCCCCTCAAAAGAGGTTTCGGGCAACCCGTCAGTAAAAAAAGATTATGATGAGGGATATGTGATTCTTGATTCTAATTCTCAGCTTTTCCATTTCAAGCAAATTAAAGGACGTCCATATCTTAGAAAAATTGATATTCCAAATGGAATGGTATTAGAGCATATTTTCATTACTGAATTCAGAAATAAGAAGACTCTGGCTTTTGCCTGCGACAAAGAGAATAAATTTTATGCCATTGAATTTCCGAAATACAATTTTGAAGAGATAAAAATTGGTCCCTTCAATCCAAAAAATCAATCTATGATGATTTATGCCAATTTGATGGACTGGACCGTTAAACTTTCATCTTTAGATAAAGTTGAATATTTTGCAATTGATGCAAATAATTATTCTCTTCTTAGCAAATATGAAGTCCCAAAAGAAAAAGAAAATCTCATGAGCAAATTTGGAGATTTTATATCATCTGTTCAACTTCACTTTAAAGCTCCTTTTGATGAATATGTGTTTCCAAAAATTGGTTATTAACCCCATCATAATTTTTATAACACTAAATATATTCTATTTTACTTTAAAAGGAATTTAAAAATAACAGCTCAAAATCCAAATACCTTTTTAAGTAAAACAATAATCCGGCACTCATTGAAATATTAAACCTATAGAGTTTATCTTAATCAATGGGTGCCGGTCTTTTATATAAAAGTTTTTTTCAAATCCATAATTTAAAAAATTGGATTTATTTTTTGATATAAACTCTACCTGCAACAAAATTTATTTACTTAAAAACGCTATAAAAGTACCATTCTATATAATCAAGAGAATATTTTATTCAAAAATAATGTTAATTAAAAAATCACATAAACCTTATTATCAATGCATTTAAAAATTAATCAAAATTCATATCCTATACAGCTATTGCAAATAATAATAAAAGCAGTATCTTTGCAATGCAATCGGGAAAAACGATTACGACCAATAAAACGGTGTGGTAGTTCAGCTGGTTAGAATACCTGCCTGTCACGCAGGGGGTCGCGGGTTCGAGTCCCGTCCATACCGCAAAAGCTTCGGAAATTTTTTCCGGAGCTTTTTTGATATAATGGGTTTTTGTGATTTACGCTTTTATTTTTTCACCGAACTCACCATTTTTTAATTCCAACGCATCATTTAAATTAGGCATTAATTTATTTTTCAAAGCCGATATTTAAATGATAAAACAGATAACTAAGAAAATTATATGGATAAAATAGAGCTTCCAGAATCTTTCCCAAAAGATCCGATGATACTATTCAGCTTCATAAACATGAAGCTCAGGGATGAATACACTTCTCTTGACACTCTTTGCGATGACATGAATGCCGACAAGGAATCATTAATAAAAAAACTTGCCCAAGTTGGTTTTGAATACAATCAACAGCAGAATAAATTCTGGTAAAACCTGATTTTATATATTATCAAAAAAGCTCAGCCATAAGCCGAGCTTTTTTAATTTAAAAACAATATATAAACCAATATTCATATTATATCGAAACAGATTTTCACAAAGATAAATAGCAGTCTAATTATCAAAGAAAAATATGTTCAGTGCATTTGTTTTAAAATGGATAATCTATTTCCCAAATGATTTCTTCATTTAAGATTATTCAAAAAACTAATTAGAGAATTCTGTTTTATCAAAGTTCACCAATCAATCTACATTTACATATTTCTTTCCCTTTATAATTATTAGTTCTTTTGTTGTTTTTTTATCTATAACCTGACCTCTAATATTATAGCCTATTTTAGAGTTTTCATTTTCTTGTTCAACCTTTGCAATATCTGTAGTTACTCTATCAATCCAAGACTTTATAGTGCTTTCAGTGGTTCCTCCCGAAAAGCGGTTTCCATTTACAATTTCAGCGTTCGGCTCAAGAGATTTTATTTCATTAATTGCAGTATTTATACCACTGCTTCCGGATGTGCAAAAGGGAATAATAGTTTTTCCGCTTAAATCATAAGTATCAAAGAAAGTAAACATTATTTTAGGCATCTTACCCCACCAAATAGGAAAGCCAACATAGATAATGTCATAATCTCCTATATTATCAACACCCTTTACAATTGCAGGACGGACATTTGCATCATTTTGTTCTTTATTGGCACGGCAATTATTGTCACTGTAATTAAGATCATCAGAAGTATATGGGTCTGCCGGCTCAATTCTAAACTCATCAGCCTCCAATATTTTTGCTATTTTATCTGCAATTCCTTTTGTCGTGTTAGTACATGAGAAATAGACAACAAGATACTTCCCATTGCTTGTATTATCTGTTGATTCATCTAAATCAACAAGATTATTATCATCTTTTGCGCAGGCGATAAAAGGAATTACAAGCAATAAAGTCAATATAATTGACAAATTAATATGTTTCATATTCATTAAATAAATCATTATGTTTTACATATTTTCATGGACAAACTTTCTATAAAATTTATCATGAATTAAATTCTAATCCATATACTCTTTCTCACTCACCTCTTTAAGCTGAACGGCATGATTTTCAATAGAATGTTCAGTTACAGTAATACATTCAAGTTGTTTGTCAGGAGAAGCTCCATTCCAATGGCGAACATTGGCAGGAGTAATTATAACATCACCCTTGCGAATTGTTTGTTTTGGCTTCCCCTCTTCCTGATAATATCCCTCACCTTCAATAACCATCAATGTTTGTTCTGCATCTGGATGATAATGCCAAAAATTTCTGCTTTTTTCATTGAAAAGAAAAGAAGTGATCATTGTGTCTCCGCTATCTTTTAATACAGAGACATAAACTTCACCCGTATTATATTTATTTGAAGCCTTATCATCGGTTTTGAATACGGTTTTATGCGGATGATAGATCGGTTCAGCCATTTTTTTAAACAGGTTAGGCATGTCAACTTCATTCAAAGGGAACATATCCACCAAATCCAGGTTTTTCACCATCTTTAAAGTGCCCTGCTTATATGTTTGGAAATGTGAAGTTTTTATATGACTTCTATAAGCGGCATCATTGGCATAAATCTCAAGTATCCTAATCTGACAACTATCTCTTTTTTGAACCATTGGATAAATTGCAATAACTCCAGCCTCCTCTTTTACAGATTCAGCTCCTACATTCAAGGCAAAAGAAAGATACTCTTTTAAATATTGAGGGAACACCTCGATTTCTGAAATTCTTACCAGCATATTGTTTGATGATTTTATAGTTTGTGCGTTTACATCAATAAATGATGTGAAAACCATTAAAAGAAATACAAGTCTCTTCATTTCGTTTTATTTATAAAATAACTTTTGTGCATTTTTATAAAGTACATCATCAACCCACATATTCAAATCATCATCACTTGCCAAGACATCTTTCAGCTTTACAATATTCGATTGAAGCACTTTACTTGGTTGATAGGGATAGTCGGAGCCATACAACAGATGATCGACTGTGGTTATTGTAAGCATCATCTTTATGATTTCCAAAGTTGGCATTCCTGCCAAATCATAGTACAATTTTGAAAGATTCTCCTCCCAATCAAGATCTTCCATCAATCCTTTATTTAACATTGCCTGATGAATTGCCTTCATTCGTGGGATTGCAAGAGGAAGAAAAGAGCCGCAATGAGGCACTACAACTTTAACATTTGGATAACGGGCTAAAACATTTCCGGATATCATATTAACAACTGCTCTTGTCGTTTCGGCTGGATATTCATACATAGCCAATGGAGTAATTTGAATAATCGAATCATTCACCGGCACCGGCTTATGTGGATGAATTATTATAACTGCACTGCGTTTATTCAATACTTCCATCAATTCATCCAACTCTTTGTCACCTAAATATTGTCCTCTGCTGTTTGTTGGCAATTTAATTGCATCAGCTTTCAAAGTATCTAAAGCATATATTGCTTCACTAATAGAAGCCTCCACATCAGGTAATGGCAATGAAGCACAAAATATAAAACGATCCTTAAACTTTTCTTTAAGTTCAGCAGTTTCTTGATTATATCGTCGAATAACTTTACAGCATTCATCGCTGTCACCAAAATATGGCTGAGGAGCCGGCATTGAAAGAAGTGATTTTTTAATACCTGCTTCATCCATAAAACGAATGTGTGCTTCAACACTCCATGCTGGAAGTGGAAATGTCTCTTCAAGCAAAGCATTATGTCTTTCCAAAACATCCAACTGTGCCTTAATAACATTATGACTGTGTATGTCAATTATATTTTGTGATTTTAATGATAAAGAAGAAACTATCATAACACTTAAAATGAAATTTTTAGCAACTTGTAGATTCATATTATATTCCTATTCTATACTAAAGGTAAGCTCTTTAGAGTATTTTTTTGATATTAACTTAATATTTATACAATCATATAAATAAAAAAAATAAAAGGTTCTATCTTCATGGCATCTACTAATGATTCTATAAACAATCCAAGTTCCCAAAGCCAATTTTGGTAGATTTTCCATAAATTTTTTTTTAAAATTAATTTGTTTATACAAAATTATGCTCATAAATGTACTTTGTAAAAGATAAAATACTGAAGATTCTACCATTTTTACTGATTCTATCACACTAATGATCAAGTATATAAAATTTCAAATATTTTTGTACAAATAAAAAAATTCAGATATGAATAGTATAAAATCTGTCAGAGACTTCAACGATTATATCGGCGTTAATACATTGCACCCACTTGTAACTGTAATTAATATGTCGAACTGTAAACCCATGAAATTGGAATACTCCTTATTAAATATGTATGCTATTTTTTTAAAGAGCGTAAACTGCGGTCCATTAAGATATGGCAACAACTATTACGACTATAAAGACGGCACTATATTGACGGTTGCTCCAGGACAAGTATTTGGAGTTGAAACTCAAACAGAAATTCAGCCCCATGGATGGGCTCTACTTTTCCACCCTGACCTTATTTATGGCACGGAACTGGGTCGCATTATTAAAGAATACACCTTCTTTTCTTACGATTCTAATGAGGCTCTGCATCTATCTGAGAAAGAAAGGAATATTATTGAGAACTGCTTTGAAAATATATCCACCGAACTGGAACGAAACATAGATAATTATACAAATACAGTTGTTGTACGCTGCATAACCCTTTTACTTGATTATTGCATGCGCTTTTATTCCCGCCAGTTTATCACACGCCATAAGGTTAACAGCGATATTCTTTCACGTTTGGAAAGGATTGTAGATGATTATTTTCTTAATGGCACATCCTTTGAAAAAGGTCTTCTCTCGGTTGCCTATTGTGCCGACAAGTTGTGCCTTTCTCCAAATTATTTTGGAGATCTTATAAAAAAGGAGTTGGGCAAATCACCCAAAGAATACATACAGGATAGACTATTGGCTATCGCAAAAGAAAAACTATTGGGAAGCAACGACACAATAAATGAGATATCTGAAAGTTTAGGTTTCAAATATCCGGCTCATTTCACACGATTGTTTAAAAATTGCGTCGGATTAACTCCCCAAGAATATCGGACAATAAATTAATATCAATAAAAAAAACATAAATATAACATATGTCCCTAAAATAGGGCTACTTTTTAATACCTCCCCCAAACACTAACCCGACAGTTAGCTGGAGATTGTTATATCCTTTTCTGGATATATTGGAAGCGAGGGTTATGCGAAGATGACGAAAAAACTCAACTCCGACACGTGGTATAAACAATGGCTTTGCTTCACCATCTCCATCATAATAAACACAATCATTGAGCAAATCATGTGATGCCCATCCAACGCCTGCACCGATAAAAGGATTGACACGTCTGCCCTGACGGAAATTCCAATCCCCAATTAAGGCAAGTCCTAAAGTTCGGTTACTTTGTTCTGCGTAATAGTATTCTCCCCACGAGCTATTTCCTTCACTGTTTTCCAAATGTATAGGAGTTTCATGAACTGCCGATGTTATGTTAATCTGAAATCCCAAATCAATTGGCAGCTCCCGCAGATTATAACGCAGTTCCAATCCTAAAGCACCTCCCAATTTATTATTAGTGTCATGAAACTTGCCAAGAGGTTCAGTAAATCCAAAAAACACTTCACCTTCAAAATGCTTTACAGGTTCAACTTGGGAGTTCCATTTAAATCAGGACGACTCATTTTGAGCACTTGCAATAAATGCACAAAAAGTAAAAAATAAGGAGAAATAAATCTTTTTCATTTGTATATATTTTATTTTTATAACCGTTACCTCTAAGGTACAAATGCGCCATTTATATACCTTTTGTGGGGTATCTCTTCTTTTGGCGAGTTATGGCGATTTCATGTGTATATAATTAAAATGTCAATTATTTTTTTTCAAAAATTTGCTGTTGGTAATAGAATTTGGAAGTTCATTTTGATAATGGGTTACCATAATAAGAGTTTTATCTTTTCTTTTACAAAAAGACTCAATAATAAATTTCACTCTCATCCTGTTCCAAGTATCCAATCCATGCAGAGGTTCATCAAGAATCAACAGTTCCGGATCTTTTACAAAAGCTCTTGCCAGCAAAGCAAGTCTCTGTTCCCCCGAAGACAGTTGAAGAAATGGAATATCCCTATATTTTAATATGCCAAAAATATCCATCCAAAGATTGCAAATGCCCATTTGCTCCGGTTTTGGACGTTTGTAAAGGCCTATGCTGTCATGCAGTCCGCTTGCAACAATCTCAATTGTTGGAAGATTCTCTCTGTAAGCCCTATGCATCTCCGGAGAAACATAACCGATATGTTTTTTTATCTCCCAAATACTCTCGCCGCTTCCTCTTTTATTGCCAAACAAGCTAATATTGCAGGCATACGACTGAGGATTGTCGGCACATACCAAACTTAAAAGTGTTGACTTGCCGGCTCCGTTTTCTCCGCTGAGAGCCCACTTCTCCCCTCTTTTCACATTCCATGAGAGATCTTTAAGTATCGTTCTTTCTCCATATTTTATGGTAATGTTATTCATATTAATAATATCATCCGATTTTAGTGGCTCAAAATCTTCCTCGATATTATTAATCATAGACTCCAATTTTTCAAAACAATCTTTATCTGTATTGATAGTAAGTTGTTTTAGATATTGTGAGCGTTCAACTTTCTCTCCGACAATTAAATTATCTACAGTAACAACATGCGTAATGAAATCGGGAATATCATCGACCATAGACAAAACCAAAATAATTTGAATATCACCCGAATGAGAAAGTCTTGATAAAGCCTTTTGAAGAAGATTTCTCGAGGGAGTGTCAAGTCCGATAAAAGGATTGTCAATAATTAGGACACGTGGTGAAGCGGAAAGAGTCTTTATAAGCTGAAATTTTCTCAACTCACCACTTGAAAGTGAGATAACTTTCTTGTCAAGAAAATCATTTATGCCGAAAAGTGAATATAATTCTTTTATATGGGAAGATGAAATATCTAAATCTTTGCCAAGTTGCTCACCAACCGTTGGGATATCATCCTGTTCCATAGAATTCCATCTCTGTTGATAATAATAATTTGCATCTGCTGCTCCATAGGTATCCTTAAAAGCAATGCTTTTTATATTTTCGTAGGCAAGATTTGAATTAGAAGGGGAAAAATCATATTCTATAGAGCCTTTATTAAGAGGAGCATTTCCACAAATCATATTAATCAAATGTGTCTTACCACTCCCGTTGGCTCCTACAACAGCTATGTGTTCATTTTTATTTAACAGAAAATTAGACTCACTTTTTAGTCTTATTTGAGGATTTCGCGCCATGGCATCCTGCATTCTTATAGTATAAAGATTCATTGTACACTTTATTAAACAAGCAACCTGATAAATTTTTCTGCCACTAAGGTAAATATTATATCTAAAAACTTTTATGTTAACCTTTTAATTTTAAAAATCGCTCCAAAATCTTCATATTTATTTTGCAGTTGTCATCTTTGACACTACGATTTTTGTTAAGCCTTTTCATCTGATATTTTTATATTTAATTGAAATAAAGCATATTACAAAAATATGTATTTTTCCATCAATAATTTCTCGATTTTTACCGTCGAAAAATCAATTATGACCATCGAAAAATTAATTTTGACCGTCGAAATTAAAATTTTAATCAGTCTTTTCAGTTTATTAATATGACAGTTGAAATGGCTACTGTAGTTTGTTGCAAAAGATTATAAAGAAACGGTTAAAAAGATTGGTTAAATTCAAATTTTCAATAGTCTAAATTTAAAATATCCAAATAAGCAACTGCGTTTCTCAATTCAATCTCTTTTGGAAGTGCATATAATCCTTAATATCATTCCAATTGCCACCCCACACCCAGCCAAGTTCTATAAATTTCTTTACCAACTTAGAGTCTTTAGTAAGAGTCTTTATGCTTTTTATGTCATAAATTGCCCCTTTGGGTATTGTATCGCCTTTTTGTGAAATATATGGGTTGTCAAAAGGATTGATATCTATTGCCTGACCAAGAGAGTGCAAAGACAGAGAACCGGAAATATTAGTTTTTGGCCTGTAATGAAAAGAATAGCAATTGTTAAGATCAGCCATAGTGGTATTATAGTTTGGAAGATCAAATTTTATGGGAATAACCATATCGATTATGATTTTATTCTCTTTTATAAAATTAAAAATTGTTTTAATGTCTTGAGTTAATCTTTTATCAACAATAATCTGACCTCTGTGAAGAGAATCATCAATAGAATAATATTCCACATCGATAATTTCAAGATTAGAAATTATTGTTGAATCTGCACAAGTGCCGATTAGAGCCTTTTCAAGCGTGATATTTGAATCAATAATTTGAGAAAAACTTGTTTGTGACAGAAAAATAAAAAACAAAATAGTATATGCAATTCTCATATGATTAGATATTATCATTAAATAAATAATGTAATTGGTCATAAATTTAGGGATAAAAGGTAAACAAATAAAAGAATTTATTAAAACTATATTTTTCATCAAATCTTCAGATTTAATTCAGAATTGCAAAATACATTTACCAATTAATATATTGGAGAAAGTAAACAGATGGTTATCTTTCTATTAAATTTGTTTATATTCAAAAATGCAAATTAATAGTATTCAATTAGATAGAATCTGAGATACTATACAAAAGGTATATAAATGGCGCATTTTTACCTTAGTGTTAAAAAATTAAATATAAAAAATGAAAATTCTTATTGTTGAAGATGAGCCGTCTTTAAGAGAAACAATGACTACGGCTCTTAAAAAAGATGGTTATGTTATAGAAACAGCTTCAAATTTTAATGAAGCCCGTTCTAAAATAGGTGTATATGATTACGACTGCATTCTTCTTGACATAATGCTTCCTGATGGTTCAGGGCTTGAACTCTTGAAAGAATTAAAAACCATAAAAAAAAGCGACAGCGTTATTATAATTTCAGCAAAAGACTCTATCGATGATAAAGTTACAGGGCTTGAACTTGGTGCTGACGACTATTTGGCAAAACCATTTCATCTTGCCGAACTGAATGCAAGAATTAAAAGCGTAGTAAGAAGGAAATTAAACAATGGTGAGTTGGCTATTGAGGCAGGTAATGTGAAAATTTTCCCGGATAAAAAAAGAGTTATCATTAATGGCGAGGCTATTGTGTTAAGCAAGAAAGAATATGATATACTTTATTATTTTATCAACAGAAGAGATTATCTTATTACTAAAGAATCTCTTGCTGAGGGTGTGTGGGGAGACTATATAGATCAATGTGACAACTATGATTTTATTTATGCTCAACTGAAGAATCTTAGAAAAAAACTTGATGAAGCAAATGCTGATGTTGAAATAAAGACTATATATGGCTTTGGATACAAATTTGTTGTTAAATAAGGAAAGCATAACTTATCCAAAAATGAGAAACCTTGCAAAAGGTAAATAAATGGCGCATTTGTACCTTGGTGTTAAAAAATAAATGATATACAAATGAAACTTATCTGGAGAATAATAACAAGAGTAGCAGTATTAATGCTTATTGTATTTCCTTTATGGGGGTTTTTCTTCTATAAAATGATGATTAATGAGGTCAATGATGAGACAGACGATAATCTTGACCTTTTTGCTGAAGAGATAATAAAGAATTTTCTCGTAGATAAAAACAACACAAAAGAATTTTCATGGAATGGCACAAACAATTCTTATATAATTGAAGAGCTTAACAACTCTGATATTGATCATTTCAGAGAATATTCAAATCAAGATATTTTTATTCCACAGAAGAAAGAGGATGAACCAGCAAGAGTTTTAAAACTGTCTTTTTCTGACAATGAAGGGAAAAAATATTTGATAACAGTGATGACCCCTACTGTAGAATCTAAAGATCTTATTGAAGCTATTCTCCACAGTGTAATAATCCTTTTTGTCAGCCTGCTCTCAGTTATTCTAATTATTGTTGGATTGGTTTTGTTTAGAAATATGAGGCCTTTGGATAAACTAATTCATTGGATAGACAATTACAAACTTGGGGAAAATGTGGCTGATTTAAATAATCCGACAGAAATATCTGAATTTAGGAAGTTAAACGAAGCCGCCATAATGTTTGCAAAAAGAAATGAAGATGTTTTTCTGCAACAAAAACAATTTATAGGAAATGCTTCTCACGAAATTCAAACTCCTATTGCAGTATGTTTAAACAGACTTGAGCTGCTCGCCAACAGCGATTTAAACGAAAATCAATTAAATGAAGTGATAAAGACGAAGAAGAGCCTTGACTATCTTTCAAAACTAAACAAATCTCTTTTGTTTATCACTAAAATAGATAATGGTCAGTTTGTAAATAACTCTAAAGTTTTCATTAACGAAATCATTGAGAAATGTATTGAGGATTATTCTGAGATTTATTCTTTCAAAAACATAAATATTACATTGAGAGGAATGGATAAAGAATATTTTATAAAAGCAGACTCAACACTTATTGTTTCACTGATTTCCAATCTTGTTAGAAATGCTTTTATTCATAATATCGAAAATGGAGAGATTATTATAGAACTAAACAACAATAGCCTCATCGTCAAGAATAGCGGCAAAAAGGAAGCTCTTGATAAGAATAAAATTTTTGAGCCATTTCTCCATTCCTCAGACAATAAGAATTCAACAGGACTTGGTTTGGCTATTGTAAAATCTATATGCAGATATTATAAATATGATATAGAATATAGTTTTGTTGAAGAAAAACATATTTTTTCTTTAAATTTTTCTCATTAAACTCAAAATTTCAGATTCATTTCATAATCGGGTTCTTTATTTGTGTATGAATTAATTATTAACATTAAAAATACAAGATTATGAAAAGAATTATTGCTCTTCCGGTATGTGCCTTTATTTTCTCACTTTCTGTTTTTGCTGAAGATATGCCTGTAAAACAAAATGAGCTTCCTCAAAAGGCACAAAATTTTTTAAAGGAACATTTTAATGATAAGAAGATTTCTTTCTCTTCTCAAGACAAAGATTTTTTTGACGGAGAATATAAAATTGTTTTTACAGATGGCTCCAAAATAGAATTTAGTAAAAAAGGTGATTGGCTGGATGTAGAATGCAAGAAGAATTCCGAAGGTGTTCCATCTTCAATTATCCCTGCAAAGATTAAAAAATATATAGCTGAGAATCATTCTGATTCTAAAGTTTATGATATAGAAAACAATAGAGGGATTAGAGGAGGCTATGAGGTAAAGCTTTCTTCCGGTCTTGAACTAAAATTCAACAAAGAAGGTGATTTTAAAGGTTTTGATTAATCAGAAAATTAAAGAAATATGAGAAAAAGAAATTTATTTATGCTATTTGCAATGTTGTTGGTTGGTTTTGGATTAATATCATGTAATGATCATGAAGACGAACTTGAACAACAAGCTGCAAATAAATATCACAGTGAACTGTCTTCTTTATTTCCCGGTGTAAAAAATGTTGATTGGGATGTTTCTGGCAATTATAGTATTGCAGAGGCTAAATATAATGGCAAAAAAATTAAAGTATGGTTTGTTGACAATCAATCATCTTCATGGCAAATGACTGAAACAGACATAACTTTTAATGAATTGCCTGATGCTGTCAAGACATCATTTACTCAAAGTCAATATTATGGGATGAGAATTGAAGAGGTTGAAAAGCTTGAAAGAAATGGACTTCAAACATTGTATATTATTGAAATAGACCAAAATGATTTTGAAATAGATTTGTTTTATAATGAAGCCGGTGAATTGTTGAAGACTGAGAATGATGATGATGATAATGATAATAATATATCTATCTTGCCTCCTATATCTGATCAATATTCATTTATAAAAGATTTTATTTCCACAAAATATCCTAATTCAAGGATATTAGAGATTGAAAAGGAGAAGGGCAATATTGAAGTAGACATTATTTATCAAAACAGAGAAAAAGAAATATTTTTTGATTACAAAATTAATTGGCTTTATACAAAAACTGAATTAATTAATGCCGAGCTTTTGAATAACATAGTGGAATATGTTTCCTCAAATTATCCCGGCTATAGAATAGATGATGCTGAAATGTATGAATACCCTCTTGAAATTGTCTATATAATTGAGATAGAAAAAAATGATCATGAAATCATTTTAAAATTTGACGATAAGGGGAATCGCCATAACTCGCCTAAAGTTTAGATACCCAATAAAAGTTATATAAATGGCGCATTTTTACCTTAGTGTAAAAATAAATAATATTAAAATGAATATTATTAAATAACACAATAAAGGCTGCTCTTAAGGCAGCCCTTATTGTGTTATTTAATTCATAATACTCAAAAGTGAAAACGACATGAGTGAAACTGATATTTTATTGGGTGCAACTAATTGAATTCCACATGCCTTAATTAAGTTATCTCTTTTTTATTATTTTTGTGTAGTTCAATAAGATAATTATTAAGTAATACCATGAATTATGCGAAGAAAAGAGTTGTTGATTTGTTTTAAATCAACTTTATTGTCATTATTATTATCTTCTTTTTCTTTCTCCTGTTTAGCTTCTGAAGAAGATAAATTTATGCCACTGCCATCAGGGGCAATAAAACTAAATGGATATTTTGAAAATGATATTCAAAATTCAATAGAACATTGGAATAAAAGTGCTTTGCCTTATCACAAATTTGTAGAGTTTTTCAGAACAGGAAGAGCTCAATTTGCATTAGGAGAAATGTGGGGTAAAGGGGTTCGTTCGGGATGTATGTTTTATAGATATACTTCAGACCCTGAATTAAAAGCAATTCTTAAGAAAACTGTTTACGATTTACTTTCCACTCAGCAATCTAATGGAAGCATAAGCTGTGTCAAGGAAGATAAACAGCCGGATGGTGTAGGAGGAGATTTATGGGAAAGAAAATATGTTCTTCTTGGTTTGGATGAATATTATGAAAATGTTGATAAAGACCCTCTTGTCATTGAATCAATGAGAAAACAGGCTGATTGTATTATCAGTCAAATAGGCGAATCTCCTAAAGTGAGTATTACAGAACTTGGTTGGAGTCCCAATCACATTGAATCTACAACACTTTTAGAGCCTTTTATGAGATTATACAAATTAACAAAAGAACAAAAGTATTTGGATTTTGCTAAATATATTGTAGAGGTTTCAGGTGGTTCAAAGGGATATAATATTTTTCAGCAAGCTCATGATAATGTTCCACCTCATAAAATGGGAGGTCCATATCCTAAGGCTTATGAAATGATGTCTCTTTTTGAAGGTTTGGTAGAATATTACAGAGTGACGGGTAATAGTTATTATAAAGATTCATTTATTAATCTGTATAACAACATAAAAGAAAATGAAATTACTATAATAGGTAATGGCGGTGGAGACCAACCCTATCATCCGGCTGTTGCCGGGGAAGGTTGGGACAACACTGCTTTAGAACAAACCAATCCAAATATTACAAGAATGATGGAGACTTGTGTAGGAGTTACTTGGATGAAACTTTGCTCTCAAATACTTCGTCTTACCGGAGATCCTTCCACTGTTGATGAAATAGAAAAATATATTTATAATGGACTAATAGGAGCAATGAAACCATCAGGCGATGGCTTTAGCTATGTGAATCTTCTTAATGGCAATAAGGTTACAAATGAAGGTTGGGGTTGGACTTTTGATGGCTTTCCTGTTACTTGTTGTAATCTAAATGGCCAGATGGGGCTTGCTTACATTCCTTATATAAGTGCAATGCAAAGTAAAGATGGTCCTGTGATTAATCTTTATAATGGGGCAGAAATTAAAACCTTAACTCCAAAAAATAAAGAGCTTCATATGACAGTTAAATCTCAGTTCCCTATCTCAGAGAAAATACAACTTGATGTAAATCCTGAAGAGAAAGAATTGTTTACAATAAAATTAAGGATACCAAAATGGAGCAAAAATACAGTTGTCAAGGTTAATGGAAAAAGACAGAATGCCATTGCAGGAAAATATCTTGACATTAAAAGAGAATGGAAAAAGGGAGATAAAATTACTCTTTCTTTTGATATGACTTGCTATCTAATAGATGCACCCAAAGGAAGCAATGAAAAAGGGAACAATTTTAAAGCTCTTGTTGCCGGACCAATTGTTTTGGCAAGAGATGAGAATATTGATTCCAATTATAATAAACCGGTTGAAATAAAATGTGATAAAAATAGGATTGTAAAGATTAAACGTGTCAATCCATCTTTAAAATCTACAAGAATTGAATATGAAGTACCTACCAGTGATGGGAAAATAAGAATGAGTGATTACTCTTCTGTTAATTGCTGGGATGGCTCACATATTTGTACTTGGTTGCCTATAAAATAATTATTTAGATAGTAACCTTAAAAGGAAGGTGTTTCTTTGAAACAGGCACTCCTCTTGAGAGGATACTATACCGATATCTGAGGCAAAATCATCTGTATTTTGAAACTCAAATAGCTCTCGATTACAAGGAAAATGTTATTTACCCGGAAGCGAGCAAATCATGTAATTTGCCATACGACCAGGTTGTTCTTGCTGTACCTGATTTTCTCATAAAGGACAAGAAAGTGTGTAATTCGTTGATTGCCATTTCTATCAGGAAAGGACTGAGGAGCGAATGAAAATACGAATGGTCTTATTAGACAATTTTTTCCTAAAGGATCTGATTTTGAAGCTCTATCTGAGAATAGAATACAAATCATTCAGGATAGATTGAATAATAGGACTAGAAAAAGATTGGGATTTTTATCCCCTATTGAAAAATATAATCAAATTTTAAACAATTAAAATTGCATTTGTGAATTGAATTCAGCATGTCATTTTATATTATCAATTATGAATAAAACACTTTAGAATAAAATAGCTATTTTATTCTTATCGAAAAAAAATAATATATAAACCTCAAATACATGAAACTCAAATTTATAAAGAAAAAAAATGTTGTTCTAATATCGACATTAGCACTTACATTAATTAATAATGGAAATTTATTTTCTCAACAAAACGATTATAAGTACACTGATATATATCCTGATACTTGGGTTGCCTCTGATGCTTTAGGCAGAACAATGCCTGATATTTCAACAGCGGGACCTCTAAAAAATGATCAAAGAAGAGTAGTTGGTATTTTCTATATTACTTGGCATACACAAGGACTTGCAAATATGAAATCGCCTTATAATGCAGATGTTACTAAAATCCTTACAAAAGATCCATCGGCAAGACTTGATTCGAATAATCCTCTTTGGACAGAAGGTTCCTATCATTGGGGTGAACCGGAGATGGGTTATTTCCTTAGCCAAGATGAATGGGTGATAAGAAAAGATATTTCAATGCTTGCTGATGCAGGTGTGGATGTTTTAATTATGGATGTAACCAATGCTGTAAGATATTGGGATGAATGGGAGGTAACTTTTTCTACTATTGAGAAGATGAGAGCCGAAGGAAATAAAACGCCTCAATTTTGCTTCTGGGCTTTTAATGGGCCTGTAATAACAGTTGTCCAAGATTTGTATGAAAGAATTTATGCCCAAAATAAATATCCTGATCTTTGGTTTAAATGGGATGGAAAGCCATTGCTATTATATAATGGAAGGCCAAAATATGATGCAAATGGGCAAGACACTCCAAATCCTAATCTTCATTATGATGAAGATGCAGTTACTAATAAAAATAACCCTCATTATGGCAATCCTTTTTACACTGAAAAATATTATAAAGACTATTCAAATGAGGTAAAAAACTTTTTTACTTTAAGAACAATGTGGTGGGGTTATTATAAATGGGCAGGAGAAAGATTTATTGGAACAGAAGATAATTGGAGCTTCGGATACAGTATGGCAGATGAAAAAATCAAAAAATTGAAGCCTGAAGAGCTTCTTTCTCTTCATAATGGCAAAAGGGAACAAGCTGCAGTAACTCCTGCACAGCATCCTGTTACAATGACAAAGGAGCCGATAGGCGTTGGAAAGTCTTGGTCTAAGGCTAATGGAGAACCGAAACTCAATGAATATGACTTGCCTGAGCCAACTTATGTTCCTTGGCTTGGCAAAACTGTTGAAAATCCTGAAGGTTATGGCATTTATTTTCAAGAAAGATGGGATGAGGCTTTAGCTGCTAATCCTGAATTTCTATATATTAATGATTGGAATGAATGGACTGCAGGTAAATATCCAATTAATGATGAGGTTACAATGTGGCTTGGAAGAAAAAATCCGTTCTTTTTTGTTGATCAATATAATTCTGAATTTAATCGTTGCATTCATCCAATGAAGGGTGGCTATACTGACAACTATTATATGCAAATGGCTCAGAATATTAGGAAATATAAAGGAGTAAGAGCAATTCCTGAAAATAAAGGATTAAATAAAATAAAGCTTGACAATAATTTCTCGCAGTGGGATAAAATTGATGTTACCTATTATGATACTAAAGGTGATGTTTTCCATCGTGATGCCAAAGGATATGGGGGCATTCATTATTTAAATAATTCGGGAAGAAATGATATTGTTTCTTCAAAAGTTGCCTTTGATAAAAAAAATCTTTTCTTTTTTGTTTCAACAGCGTCTGATATAACAAGTTATAAGGATAATAATTGGATGATGCTTCTTATTGATGCTGACAATAATCCCGATACCGGTTGGTTTGGTTATGATTATATAATTAATAAGCAGGTCTTGAATGAAAATACAACCACTCTTATGAAATATAATCAGGAAAAATCTATTTGGGAAAAAGTTGAGGAGCTGGATTATATAGTTGATGGAAATAAAATGGTTATTTCAGTTCCAAGAAAACAACTTGGTCTAAACAAAGACAAAGTGATATTTGATTTTAAATGGACAGACAATTCGGTGGAACTTAAAGATCCTATATCTCTTTGCACTGATGGCGATACTGCTCCGAACAGACGCTTTAATTATAGATGTATTTGGAATAAATAATAATATTCTTTTAACTATAATTCTCTAATAGAAAAAATACTTGTTTCCGATTTAATGAGAAAAATTTAATTATACATAAATGCAAAGCAAGAAAATATACTTTCTCTCAATTGTTTTTGTCCTTTCACATTTTCTCTTGAATGCACAAAAAGTAAATAGTGATTTTTGGAGCGCAACTGATGCTCTTGGAAGAAAAGTCTCTGATTACAATATTGCAGGCGATAAGAAAAAAGATAAATATGTTGCTATGTTCTATTGGACATGGCATCAAGGTATTGATGATACTACATATCAAGTCAAAAATATTACAGAAATAGTAAGGAAACATCCAGAAGCGATGAAAGACTATCATCATCCTGCTTGGGGAAACAAACAACCCGGGTTCTTCTTTTGGGAACAACCTCTTTTGGGTTATTATAAAACTACTGATAAATGGGTGTTGAGAAAACATGCAGAAATGCTTGCTGATGCAGGAGTTGATGCAGTCTTTTTTGACTGTACAAATGGCAGTCTGACATGGAAAGAGTCTTATGAGGCTCTTATGGAAACTTGGGATAAAGCTCAGAATGATGGTGTTGATGTTCCAAAAATTGCTTTTATGCTTCCTTTTGGACCTCTGGAAAATTCTTTAGTATCGTTGCGACAGCTATATAATGATGTCTATAAATCAAAGAAATATCAAAATCTTTGGTTTTATTGGAAGGGAAAACCTTGTATTATGGCCTATCCTGACAATCTTTCCAATTCAGGCATAGATAAAGAGATTAAAAACTTTTTCACTTTTAGGCCAGGTCAGCCTGACTATGTTGATGGTCCAAAAAGAAATGATCAATGGGGCTGGCTTGAAAATTATCCTCAACATGGTTACGTAAAGCAAGATAATGGAACTTTTGAAGAGGTAACTGTGGGTGTTGCACAAAATGCTTCTCCGGAGACAAAAGGTCATTGCAGTGCGTTTAATCTTGAAGGAGCTCACAGTAGAAGTTATTCAGTTAAAAATGGTTTTGACCCAAGAGTTGATTCTTATCTGTATGGATGGAATTTTCAAGAACAATGGGATAGAGCATTTGAGCTTCAACCTGAACTTGTTTTTATTACAGGATGGAATGAATATATTGCCGGTCAATGGCAGGACCCATGGACCGGAATCCCTTTTTCTTTTGTCGATCAATATAATTGGGATTGTAGTCGTGATATTGAGCCCAATAAAGGTTGGGGTGATAAAGGTGATGTATATTATTATCAACTTGTTGATAATGTAAGAAAATTTAAAGGAATGAATAAGCCTGAAAATGTTTCAAAGCCGAAAAATATAGACATTAAAAATTTTAAAGATTGGGAAAGTGTGTCTCCTTATTTTTCATCTTACAAAGGAAACACTATACACCGGAATCATAGAGGAAGATATGATCAATATTATATTAACAACTCAGGAAGAAATGATATTGTTGGTGCTAAAGTAGCAAGAGATAATGACTTTATTTATTTTTATGTTGAAACAGACAATAACATGACTCCATCTTCTGACCATAATTGGATGATGCTCTTTATTGATTCGGACAGAGATAAAAATACAGGATGGTATGGATATGATTTTGTTGTCAATCATATTTCCCCTTCAGATAATATGGTGGTTATTGAAAAAAACTATAAGGGCAAATGGATGTGGAACAAAATTGCTAAAGCAGAATATTATCAAATAGAAAATAAGATGGCAATCAAAATTGCCAGAAAAGATTTAAATTTCGATAATAAAAAAATCAATTTGGAATTTAAATGGAATGACAATATGCAGGATGAGGGTGATATTATGGACTTTTATGTTAATGGTGATGTCGCTCCCGGCGCAAGGTTTAATTATGTTTTTTCTGAACAATAACTTTTTTAAATTCAATTATCATGAAACGCTTAATTCTTTTTCTATTAATTATTCCTGTTTTTTTCTTTGCTTGCAACAATCATACTAAAACACCAGTTAAAGAAGAGATTCCTATTCTTTCCTGGTATAGTATCCCGGCTGAAGATGCAACTCTTGAAAGATATCAAGAACTTAAAGATGCAGGCTTTACAATAAATTTTTCTCATATATATAATATAGAAGATGCAAAGAAGTCTTTGGATTTTGCTCAACAAGTTGGTATTAAGGTTATGTTTATGTGCAATGAGCTAAGGACAAATACCGACAGTGTTGTCAATCTTGTAAAAAATCACCCTGCTCTTGCAGGCTATTTTCTTTGTGATGAACCGGTTTGTTCAGGTTTTCCTGATTTACGGGAATGGGCTGATAAAATTAAAGCGGCAGATTCCACACATTTATTATATCTTAATTTACTTCCGGTAGAGGTTCCTGAAGAGGCATTAGGAGATACATATCAAGGTTATGTAAAAAGATTTATCGAAGAGGTAAAACTCCCGTTGGTATCTTTCGACTGCTATCCTGTTGTTGGCGATGAACTGAAACCTCTTTGGTATAAGAATCTTGAGATTGTCTCAGAGGAATCTCGAAAAGCAAATCTTCCTTTCTGGGCTTTTGCTCTTGCAACAGCTCATTCAAGTTATCCAATTCCAACAATGGCAGAATTAAAACTTCAGATGTATAGCAATCTTGCTTATGGTGCTCAAGTGCTTCAATATTTTACTTATTGGAATCCGGATACTTTAACTTGGAATTTCCATCAAGCTCCAATAACTATAAATAAGAAAAGAGGTCCTGTTTATGATAGAGTAAAAGAATTAAATAAAGAGATACAAAATCGTGCTTTTGTTTTTGCAAATTCAAAAGTTATTTCTGTTAATCATACCGGAGATTCTATTCCTGAAGGAACGAAGAAATTGGAAAACTTACCTTCTTTTGTGAATTCTTTTAATACAAATGGTGATGATGCTATATTTTCTATAATAGAAAAGAATGGCAAAACTTATCTTGCTGTTGTAAACTGCAGTTTTAAAAAAGATATTATTATGAATGTTACTTTCAATGGCAAAGTTGATAGGATTATGAAAGATGGATCTATTGAAGATGTTTCAAATTATGAACCATATTATAGAATAGATGCCGGAGATATAGAAATATTTACACCCTCTCAAGAAAATCAATTATAGGTTATACCCTATTCAAAAAAAATAATTGTATGTTGTAACACCTTAAAAAACAATTAGAAATTAAATATTTTTTTAGCTGTTGTTTATCACATTAAAAAGCACTTTTGGAAATTTTATTTTCTCAAAGTGCTTTTTAATTTATAGGTTGAATTCAAATTATTCAAAATCTTCATCAGTTTTATTTAGATGTTTAAGAATTTTTGCATCAAGATAAAAAATGACCTCTTCAACAAGCGCTATGATCTCCAAGTCTTTCAAGTCGCCGTATTGTAGCATACATCAAAAGCAACATTTGCCATCATTGTGATAAGTTTTTAAATAATCAATATAAATACTGTTTGATAATTGAACTTATCAACTCCTTGATCCATCTCAATTACACTTACAACATCAAGAGAGTATTCATTCTCAAAGTAAATAATTAAAACCTTCTATTTTATAGATTGTTATAAGTAATGGATACTTAGCAAATTATAAATAATAAATAATATTTTATGACAACATTTATAAAAATAAAAGATAAAATACAGGAACTGAGTGAAGGAACAATAAGAAAAAGAAAGATACTTCCTATTTTACCCGTTGTTGTGATTTTTATCGGAGCCGTAATTATCTGGATTGCCGGGAAAGAATCTTCATATAATAACAGCATAAGTTGGTATGAAAGCATTATCGGAATAATGATTCTTATTACAGGGGCTTTCTTTGTACTTTCTCAAAGAGAATATTTTGTACTTAATTCTCCTCGTGGTGTAATTAAACCATATAGAATTAATCTTAACTCTCAAGAAAAAGATAATATTTTATATTTAATAAATAGTGGAGATGTAGAGAAAGCCTTATCCTATACCGTGAACGCTCCAAGTCCTTTAAGTTTGGAAATATGGTGGAAAGATGGTCATCCTTATGCTTATCTACAATTATATCTTTCAGATAAAGATGGGGATCTGCCAATTTCTGAAATAATAAAAGTCTCTATCAAAAATTTAAAAAACATATAAAGAAAAAAGTCTTTTGTTATGAATACATTTCTTAAAGTAGAAGATAAAATACAAAGATTAAGTAAAGGAGAAATAGAAGTAAGATATAAAAAAGCTTATATTTCCTTTATAATAATTATTATATCTATTCCTTTTTTATGGTTCTCTGGAAGAGAATATAATTATGACTCTCTTTTAATGTTATTTCTTGGCATGGCAGCTGCAATTTTCTTAGGAATTGGCATTTACAAAGCCCTCTCGGGAAATAGACATTTTGTCATTAAAGAAAGCGGCAAAGTGATAAAGCCTATTAGATATAATTTGGACAATGGATTTTATGATGAAATAATGAATATTATTCATAACGATGATTTGGATGAAATTTTAAAATTTAAGAGTAATCAAGATTCTCCTCTCTGTGTGGAAGTTTGGGAACATCCGGATCATAAATATATTTATTTTCAGATTTTTTCTTACAAAGATGGAGGAATGAATCCTGTATCTTTAGTTCATGTAAAGAATAAATAATTGGTCTCAATTTTTTAATGGAAGAAAATCATAATAATTGCCATAAAAAACATGCCTGCAATTATACCTTTTATTGAAAGTTGATGGGTCCCTTTTATTTCAGATGCAGGGATTAGCTCGTTTAAGGCTGTGTTTACTATTAAGCCGGCTAAAAATGCAAAAATTATTCCATTTAACATTGCAGGGACTCCTAAGCTTAAAATAAATATTGTAACCACAGCACCAAAAGGACCTGCCAAGGCACTGATTGTACAATAAATAAATGCTTTTTTTTTGCTTCTTGTCATATTAAAAATTACAAGAAAAATTACCGCTCCCTCAGGTATATTATGAGCAACTATAGAGACCAATATTGGAATTGCTACATACAAATCAGTAAAATATGAAAAGAATGTTGCTATTCCATCAAAAAAGTTATGTATCGTTATTGATAAAAAAATAAAGAAATTTAATTCGAAATGTTGTTTTTTTTTAAGCTGTAAAGGCCTAACTGTCCGGTTAAGAAATTTTCTTTGAAAAAAAGAAAGAAGCATATCTACCGGAGTTGTAGTCAACAATCCAAAGAAAAATGAAAATATAGCAAATCTGAAAGCATCTTCATTTGAATAAAATTGTGATAATAGCTTTATTGATGATGGAAGAAAATCTACAAATGATATAAAAAGCATTATTCCTCCTGTAAGACTAAGAATCAACGGAAAAAGATCTCTTTTTCCTGACTTTATAAAAAGAGACAATAAAGCTCCTATTATTAATGCAAGACCGGCTATAAATGTTACTAAAAAACTATTTATTATACTTATATCCATAAATAAAAACATTCTATAAACCCTTTTTAATCACAAGAGTAAAAATGTTGGGATTTATCAATAACCTCTTAACAATTTGACAAATAGAAGAGTTTAAAACGATTAATTCATATCATATTAATCATCCAAGACAAAAAAGAGGCCTTATTTACTTAGAAAAATATATCTATCAGGGAATAATTTGATATTTCAGTAATAATGGTAATATTTTCAGTAAAACAGTGTGTATTGAAAAACATGTTTAAATCTATTTTTGTCAAAGAGTTATAAACATTATAAAATATGCAATATTTATAGTGTTAATTATAAATTGCAAAAAAGAACATATAAAATAACATTTTGTGGAGTGATAAAACTTATTAATAATAATTTCAAAAAGATATGTCAAAGAAAATTTTAGTGATTTCCTCTTCTCCAAGAAGAAAAAGCAATTCGGATGCTATGTGTGACGAATTTATAAAAGGAACAAAAGAAAATAACAGTATTGTTGAAAAGATAAGACTTTCCGATTACTTAATTAATTATTGTACCGGATGCGATTTATGCAGCACTTATAATAAGCCATGCAATCAAAAAGATGATGCTAAATTTATTATAGAGAAGATGATAAATGCAGATGTAATTGTTATGGCAACACCATTATACTTCTATGCAATGTCGGCTCAATTGAAAACATTAATAGATAGATGTTGTGGAGAATATACAAAAATGCAGAACAAAGACTTTTATTTTATTGTTACAGCAGCTGAAAATAGTGAAAAGCAGGCATACAGAGCGGTTGAGAATATAACAGGCTTTTTAGATTGTTTGGAAAATCCATCTATTAAAGGGGTATGTTATGGGCTTGGTGTTTGGCATACTGGGGAGATTAAAGATAACAAAGGATTAATTGATGCTTATAATATGGGGAAAAATATAATATAAGTAAGCATTGCAAATGTTCCATAATCTTTTCTATTATAAAGGATTAATATGTAATTGGATCAAATTGTAATAAAAAAACAAAGAATAGAATACTCCTCAAAAAGGATATTCTATTCTTTATTTGCATATCATTTGCTAATATCTAATAACTATTGGAATAACATTGGTACAAATTCTGTCAAATAAATTCGCCAATTTTTCCAAATATGGCCATCTTCACTCTCATAATAAGTATATTTATAACCATTTTTGTCCAAATAATCACGGTAATCCTTGTTTGCTTTATAAAGAAAATCCTTATTACCAATTGCTATCCAATATAGGGCAGGTTTTTTATTAAATTGAGTTTTAATTTTCTCATCAAAATTCTCATAAATAGCTGATTTAACATTATTATTAGGCATAATAGCTGCCGAGAAAAGTCCTACATAATTAAACATATCAGGATATTGCTTTGAAATATGCAATGAATGATAACCGCCCATTGAAAGTCCGGCTATTGCTCTTCCTTGTTTAGATTTTATTGTTCTATAGTTTTTATCTATGTAATTAACAACATCAGGGAAAGACTCTTCAAATGAACCATCCATAGTTTTTGGCAGTTGCATAGAGGGACTTTTAAAACCAAGTGATGATTCTCCCGGGGCTGCTTCTTGAGAAGCATTGCCATTTGTCATAACTAAAATCATTGGTTTTGCTTTTCCTTGTGCTATTAGATTATCAAGAATTTGAGCACTTCTACCCAATTCACTCCATGCATCTTCATCACCTCCCATTCCATGGAGCAAATAAAAAACAGGATATTTTTTGTTACCAACTTCGTAACCTGCAGGAGTATAAACAGTCATTCTTCTGTCAATGCCAAGAGTAGGACTATTATACCAGACTTTTGAAACATTTCCATGAGCGACTTTATTTACCTTATATAAATCAGCTCTTCCTCCACCAATTAAAAATACATTTGTAACAGTTGCAACATCTCTAATCATGTAAACATTAGCAGGGTCCATTGTTCTCATATCATCAACAATAAATGAATAGCTGTACAGTTCAGGAGAAAGAGGATTTTTTGTGGTGTATTCCCAAATGCCCTTATCATTTTTAATTAAATCGGCTGCGCCGGGAGCATCATATTCTCCTCTTTGTGTCTTTATCTTTTGGGTAGGTAAGAAATCTCCGGTAATTTGTACTTTGTCTGCTTTTGGAGCATTGATTCTAAATGTTACAGTATTGTCTTCGTGAATATCTGGTGAAACAATTGGAGAATTTCCCCATAAAGCTTGTTGAGCAAAGCCAACGGTGCATAACATAAATGTTATCAAAAAGAAATAAATTCGTTTCATGGCAAAATAAGATTAATTATATATTTTAAAATTACCTAATTTTATTCCCTAAATTACAATAAATAAAACATCTTTAATTAATATATTCAAATTATAATATAATATATTGAACTATATTCATTTGTATATAATTTAATATTTAACACTAAGGTACGAATGCGCCTTTTATATACCTTTTGTGTGGTATCTCATCTTTAGGTGAGTTTTGGCGATTTTATATTTAACAAATATCGATTTGTTTCCAATGCAGATACAATTTTAAATTTTTATAAATATTTAATTATCAATGGACAATATAATTAAACTCTCTAACAATAATCAGAAAAAAGCGTGGAAAATCATTAATTATCTTGACATTATTAATGTTTGGAGTTCAATTGGCGCTAAAGCTAACTTGATCGGGTCATTAAAAATGGGACTTTTAATGAATCATCTTGATATAGATTTTCATATATATTCTGATACTATTAATGTGGAAGACAGTTTTAAAGCGATGGCCCTATTGGCAAAAAATCCAAGAATAAAAAAAATAGAATATGTCAACAATATATTGACCGAAGAAGAATGTATTGAATGGCACGCCTTTTATGAAGATGAAGAAAAAAGAATTTGGATTATTGATATGATTCACATATTAAAAGGTTCCCTTTATGATGGATTTTTTGAAAAGATGGCTGAAAAGATTTCAGCGTGTCTAAATCCTGAAATAAAAGAAACTATTATTAGACTAAAATATGAAACGCCTGATAATATAAAAATAATGGGAATTGAATATTACCAAGCTGTTATTAAAGACGGAATAAAAAATTACAAAGAGTTTGAAGACTGGCGCAAACTAAATCCGGTTAATGGGATTGTCACTTGGATGCCTTAATAATCAAACATAAGAGACATCTTTCATTTATATATATTTTGTTTGGTATCTCATCTTTAGGTGAGTTATGGCTGTTTTATATTAATAAATATTCCATCAATTATAATTCATCAATAATAGGTGATTTTATTATAGTAGAATATGGAGCTTGCTTACTATTATCTTTCGGAATTATGCAATTCACTTGTTATTAAATATGAACATATTCGGGCAGAAGATGAAAATATATCAATAATTGACAAACATCTTCTAAGTGGATATGTTTCTTTAGTTTTTAATTTTTCAGGAAATGCATCTATTCATAAATAACAAATTATTCATTTGCCTCAATTGTGTTTTTTTACAATTAGTCCCCGCTACGTTCTCCAAAGAACATAAAAAAAATTCCACAATTCAATGAATTTGTGAAACTTGTCTGTTTATTGTCCAGTTAGTTCAGCGGGAAGAGAGTATTATGAACCTCTGACCCTATATTTTTAAAAATCAAGTTATTATATCTATATTCGAAATCGCGGTTACTAATTAGCCCCAAATTTCAAATAATGTTATTTGGCTTCGTTCGGCACTTTAGTTGCTACAACTATTTCGGGTTCAAATATACATAATATCTCAGAAATTTATAAATATTTTATTTCCAGTCTTTTTCAATAAGTGCAAGGTGTAAACTATATCTATATATAAATTTGCACCTTGCACTAAAAAATAGAAAAATCAAATCAGTGTTTTTTACCGTAGTTAATTTTACGGCGGTAAAAAAGTAAGGCAAAAAAGAACGTTATGGCATTATTTTTATTATCTTTGCAACAGTGGTAAAATTTACCGCTGATAAAAAAATACGACTTATGAGGTTTTATAATCGCACATCAGAAATTGCCGAGCTGCAACGAATAAAGGAGATGTCATATAATGATCACTCCAAACTAACTGTGATAACAGGGCGTCGCAGAATAGGTAAAACATCGCTTATTTTAAACGCATTGAAAGATGATGTAATTGTATATCTTTTTGTGAACCGAAAAAGTGAGGCTGATTTGTGCAGTAGCTTTTGTACAGAAATAGAACGACAATTATCTGTTTTTGTTCCCAAGATGGACTCTTTTATTGAGGTGTTCCGCTTTCTGTTGGAACAAGGTAAGAACCAAAAATTTACGCTGGTGATTGACGAATTCCAAGAGTTCATCAATATCAATGAGTATGTTTACAGCGACATTCAAAACTATTGGGACCAATATCGCACGGTTACGAATATAAATTTCATAGTGAGTGGCTCGATATACTCATTGATGACCAAGATTTTTCAAGACAAGAAAGAGCCTCTGTTTGGTCGTGCAGATGCTATGATTAAGCTCACTCCTTTTACGACTTCGATTCTCAAAGAGATTATGAGTGATTATAAGCCCGGCTATACAAATGATGAACTATTGGCTCTATATACCTACACAGGCGGCGTACCTAAATATGTTGAATTGTTGGTCGATAACAAAGCCCTGACAATCCCTAAAATGATAAAATACATCTGTCAGAGCGACTCTCCGTTTATTGATGAAGGGCGTAATCTGCTGATTCAGGAGTTTGGAAAGAAATACGGCAACTACTTCTCTATTTTAGATGCTATCTCTTCGGGAATGAACACTCAATCTCAGATTGAGGCATTTATGGGAGAAAAGAGTATCGGCGGTCAGCTAAATAAATTGGAAACCGTTTATGAGGTTATCAAAAAACATCGTCCACTGTTTGCAAAAGAGGGTTCCCAGACCGTTCGATATGAAGTGTCGGATAACTTCCTACGATTCTGGTTCAGATATATCGAGCGAAATAGAACTCTTATTGAGTTAGGCAACTTCGAGGGACTATCCCATTTTATTAATGATGATTATCCGACTTATTCCGGTAAGACATTGGAACTCTACTTAAAGCAAAAGATGCAGGAAAGTTTTGAGTATCGGGCTATTGGTTCGTGGTGGGAACCTAAGGGTTCTCAGAACGAAGTAGATATTGTAGCCGTGTCGTTGGATAATAAGAGAGCATTGGTAGCTGAAGTAAAACGACAAAAGAAAAACTTCAAGCCTCAGTTGCTTGAGGCAAAGATAGAAGTTCTGAAAACAAAGGTACTAAACAAGTATGATGTTGACTGGACTTGTTTTGATATTACGGATATGTAATTATTATTGTATCGATGATTTATAAAAAATACTACGACACAGATACAATACGATGTACAATATCTTGCATGGTGGACATAAGATTGTAATAACCAATAATTTCCACTATATTTGCAGCATAATAGATAATGTAAATATATTATAGTGGGATACAATGAATTCATAGTAATTATCAATGCCTCTGCAATATTAGTGCTGATGCTTTTGGCTATGCTTTTACTTGTAACAACAAAATTCAAGGGAGAGAATGCTTACGCTGCTGCCATTATAGTGCTCACCACTATACCTGCGTATTTGTACAATACATGTCGAAGCGAACAATGGTATGAGGCAGCTGCTTGGTTCGCACCTTTTTCCTATTCGGTCAATACAATGCTGATGCCTCTGTTGTGGCTATTTGTATATCGTAATTTCAATCGACAATTCCGATTTACACCGCGGCAGTATCTACATTTTATTCCGACAGCGGTGGCCTTAGCTGTATATTTGATTTACACTTTCTCTCTGCCGACATCCGACAGATTCGACTTTATGATATACGAAAATACGGGCGATGATATGTGGCTCGGAGATATCAATGCGGCAATAGTGTTCATTCAAATGTTTGTCTATTTTACAATAATCTTCGTTTATCTTATTCGAGTAAAGCGACTTATCGGAGATAATCTTTCCGAGACCGAATGGATGTATAACTTATGGATACCAAAGTTTATAATGCTGTTTGCAGGGCTATTCTTTGTGGTATTTGTAGGTTATACTTTGTGGCCTCGTACGGATGCGTGGTTACCGCAGATTTTGAACGTAATAGCAATGTGCTATTTGGTGTATCACGCTCTGATTGGAATCAGGATTTCTCAACTGCAATCCTTATCTATAGAAGACATTCAGGTTGAAAATGGTGAAAAAACAACAATTGAACCCAATAACCTTGGTCAACTAAAGGAATATGCAGAACAAATTTTAGACTACCTTCAAACTACTCAGGCATATACTAACCCCCAACTTACCTTACGCGATTTGTCGACTGCAACAGGTATCAGTTACAACAATCTTTCTAAAGCAATCAATACCATCATCGGAAAAAACTTTTTCGAGATGGTCAACCATATGCGTATCGAAAAGGCAAAATTTATGCTTCCGTCCTACAAAGAAAACAATTACACGTTGGATACTTTGGCTGAGATGTGTGGCTTTAACTCCCGTGCCGTGTTCAGTAGTGCATTTAAGAAAAGTACAGGTATGACCACCTCTCAATGGTTGCAAATGCACCAAAACAAGTAATGTTATTCATTTTTGCCTGTTTTTTGTAAGGATAGTACCCATCCTTACATAATCTTACTCCTATTTTTTGCTTTCAGCTTAGGTCTCATCCTAATTTTGCTCTTGATAAAATAGAGAGCAATGTTTCGGAAATGGATAGATCAGTACACGAATGGAGATGATTTAGGCGATTCTCCTTTTGTATCAGTACATGAATGGATTGCCGTTATGACCATTATGGTTATTCCTGTGGTCAATATCGTTATGCTGGTATATTTGGCTTATGCCGACCGGTCTAAAGTGTCCGTTTCAAAAATCAATTGGGCCCGAGCTACCTTAATAGTCTTGATTATTTCTGTTATTACTATTGCTTGCGTGGCAATGATATTTTATCTGTGTTACTGTTTCAATGATAGCATGCTTACAAATAAACATATAACGTAATAAAAACAGACGAATATGAAACGAATTATCACATTAGCATTGTTGCTTTTCATAATGGGAAGCGCAACCGAAGCCTACTCGCAGAGTTGGCTCAATAAATTAGGTAAAAAGGTCGAAGAAAAGGCAAAACGAAAAGTGGAAGAGAAAACGGAGAAAGCCGTGGACAAGGCTTTCGACAAGGCTGAAGATGCCGTAACGGGTAAAGGCAAGGATCAGAAAGGCGAAACAGCCAATACCGCAGGCACTGCGGATGCCGACGGACAAGTGGCAGAAGCAGGAGGACAGCAACAAAAGAAATCCGCTCAAATGAGTTGGAATAAGTTCGACTTTGTGGCTGGCGACGAGATTATCTTTGAAGATAACGTAACAAATGAGCAAATGGGAGAATTTCCTTCGCAATGGGATTTGATAAAAGGCAATGCCGAAATTGTAGAAGTGGACGGAATGAAAGCCATTCAGTTGGATTTAAACACTGAGATATGTCCTCTTATGAAAGACATGAGTTCCTATTTGCCCGAAAAGTTTACTATTGAATTTGATTATTATGGAGGTGAAAAATATGACGATGTGAACGGACCTGCAAAATTGATATTGAAGGATGAAAATAACAGTGACATTTTTACCACTTGTATTCAGAGAAATGTATCAACGCATAATTTTGACATTAGATTTCGTACCCCTAATAATGAAGAAAGACGTTCAAATCCTGTTGACGGACTTGTAAATTTAGGTGGTCCGGGATGGCATCATTTTTCCCTTTCATTTAATAAACGGGCACTTAAATGTTATACCAACGAAACTCGTATCTGTGCTCTTCCTAACGTTAAACAGCCCGTTAAATTGGTTGTCCAATGTACATTTCGCTATAAAGCATTGTATATTCGTAATATTCGTATCGCTCAAGGCGCGGTTCCACTCTACGACCGCATGATGTCCGACGGCAAATTCATCACCTACGGCATTACTTTCGATGTGGGCAAATCTGTTATCAAACCCGAATCAATGGGCGAAATCAACCGCATCGTACAACTGATGACCGAGAACCCCGACCTGAAATTCTCAGTCGAGGGACACACCGACGCCACAGGTAACGCAGCCTCCAACCAAACACTCAGCGAACAGCGCAGTGCAGCTATTGTAGCCAAGCTTGTGGAGTTAGGCATCACGCAAGACCGTCTTACTTCAGTAGGCAAAGGTCAGAACTCACCGATTGCCGACAACTCGACCGATGAGGGACGTGCCAAGAACCGTCGTGTGGAGTTTGTCAAGCAGTGAGTGCAGAGCGTCAAACGAAGTTTGAAAGCTCTGCCGAGTCGCGCGACAAAAGCGCGAAGCGAATTTGTCAAGCAGTGAGTGCAGAGCGTCAAACGAAGTTTGAAGGCTCTGCCGAGTCGCGCGACAAAAGCGCGAAGCGAATTTGTCAAGCAGTAAGTGCAGAGCGTCAAACCTGATAAACTTAAAAATACGAACGGATATGAAAAAGATACTCTATTTGCTTTTATTGCTCGGGGTAGCATTTTCGCAACCCGTGCAGGCACAAGGCTTCTTGAAGAAGATGAAACAGAAAGCCGAAAATGCCATGAACAAAGTGGTCGGTGTGGATCAGGATGCCACGGCCGACAAAGCCGGCGAGCAGACTCAGCCTGCAAAAACTCCCACCGTTACCGACCGCATACCAAAATTGCGTCGCACAACGGTGTCGTGGGACGGCGTTGTGAAACCGAGCACGGCTGCCAATGCACGTGCATTGATGTCGGAGTTGCCATCGCTGCCGTCAGTATCCCAAATTGTCAACCCCACGCCCGAAGCACGCGAAACTTACTACAACAGATTGGTATCCATCGAGATGCGCATCGAAGAATTGGACGATCAGCAGGGTTGCGACGATGAAGAGTTGAAAGTTATGCGTGATAAACTCTACAACGAATTGTCGGGCAAGCTGGGGCTTACGCCCGACGAGATGAAGAAGCTCGAAGACTCGAACCTGTCCGAAGCAGAGCGTGCCCGTCTCGAAAAGAAGATACAGGATGCCATGCTCGGTGGTGCAAACCCTGACGACATATCGGCAAAAGCCGAAAAAAACGAAGCGCGGTTGGAACAGATAGAAAAGCGAATTAACGAACTGGAGAAGAAAGAGAAAAAAGGAACGCTTACGGCTGCTGACAAACAAGAGAGGGAAAGTCTGCAACAAGAGATGATAGCTATGAGCCAAGAGATGATGCAAGGAATGTCTGGCATGATGGATATGGCAAACAGTATAGGCAATGTAACTGCCGGTATAAACGCCGAAGTGGCGCAACTTGAACAGAAACTATCGGCGTTTGCCGATAAGGTGATGGCTCAACGCAAAGGCGAGCCGGGTGTGGTTAAAAGTTGCGAGCAGATAGCTTCGGAATACGAGTCGCAACTCCAAAGCATCTATGATCAGATATGGGCAGAGAGCGATCAGGATAAAGTAGACGCGCTATATGACCAAGCCGATGCGATAATGAAAAATTACCGTACACGCGCCGCCAAAATCTATTTGAACGGACTGCAACTGCGCCTTGACAACACCAAAAAGCTGCTGTCTGAGGCTGAGACGCTGTATGCCGACATGGCGAGCGCACAGATGATCCCGAAATGTGTGGTGGGGCGTATGCCGCTGAACATCGTCACACAGTGTGTTGATATTCTTAATGAAGCTTATACCGATTTCCCGCAGCCAACAGTACTGCCCGTCCACCGAGAGACCTTTTTCAAACTGGAAAAGGGCGAATCCCTATTGTGGAGCGAGAGCGGATTCAGCGGAAATTTAGACGACTTCACCAATAACTCGATCCTTTTGATAGCCAAGAGTAACGGGATTGTGAACGAATACTACAAATTGGAGAACGGCACGCGCGTAAAGTTGAGTAGCGACGGGCCGTTCGATTTCTCAGTAAAGAAGGACGGGCGTAATAGTGAAGCTACACAGTATGGAGAGTGGACATCGCGCAGCGGTAAACGCAAGGTTGTTTACACACGCGACGGCTCACTGACGCTGCACGACGGAACAACGCTATACCCGATGGCTGTAAAGGCTTCGTCCGACAAAATAGAATTTATCATTTACGATTATAGTAACGATGAATTTACAAAATGCACCTACAAACTCTGATAGCGGTCTGCGTGTTTTCATTGCTTGCTCCAGCTGTCAAAGTCAATCACCAATCGCAGAGTTATGAGCAGATTTTAAGTAAAGATTGGGAGCGTGCAATGGAGTGCGTGGCTGAAAATGGGCAAATGTGGAACGAGGTATTCGCCGAGTTCGATTTGGATGCACGTGAATGCGAAGCGATAGTGTTTCCCGAACTGCTCAGATACTCCCACCTGCGTGACTACATGGAGCAGGGTGCCGTGAGGGCTCTTTATGTGCAGGGCGGCAAGCAGAGTGCCGATTTTTCGATAGGCATGTTTCAAATGAAACCATCGTTTATCGAGATGGTAGAATCGGCATGGATGCACAGCACTATGCGGCACGAGTATGGGCTCTATTTCGATTGTAGCGACAACGTACAAGCACGTAGTGCACGAATTAAAAGGCTCGTTGAAAGCAAATGGCAATGTATCTATCTGAGTATGTTTGTGCGTCTGATTATCAAACGTGAGGTAGAGATAGCGGCTATGACAGCCGACCGACGTGTCGGTTTGCTTGCCACAGCATACAATGTAGATTTCGCAGGTACTGTGGAACAACTTAACAAGTGGCAAAAAATGCGACGGTTTTACCTCGATTTCATACCGACCGCCAGCACTATATATTATGCTTATGCAGACATTGCGGTGGCGGCATTTAATGATGAAAAACTAATACCAAACAAAAAATGAGTTATTGCATAAATTGCGGGGCAAAGTTACCGGACAGAGTACGCTTCTGTACAGGATGCGGAGCACCCGTACCATCAGCCGAGGCGACCGAGGTGTCGTCACCGCAACAAGAGATAAAAGTAGAACAGCGACAGACTATTCCTGCGGAAACAACAATTGTGCAACAACCTGTTCAACCGCAACCTGCACCTGTGCAGCAACCATCACCAATTTATACCGCTCCAGTACAAGGACAGCAACCGTCCGTCCCTATCTTTACACCTGCGGCGGTGATCGTGCATGGTGTTGAAATACCTCCGCCTGTGGGCAGCCGTTATGCTCCTGTGTCTACCGGAGGATTTATCTGTATTTTTCTGATGATGCTTCTCCCGATAGTGAATCTGATTCTGCTGATTGTCTGGGCGTGCGGTGGTTGCCGTAAGGTGAACCAGTCCAATCTGGCAAAGGCGATGTTAGTGCTAATGCTAATCGGTATTGTGCTGAGCGTGCTTATCGTGCTTATTGGCGGACTGTTCCTTAGCAGTATGGGAGGACTGGACAGCATCAAGGATTCAATTATCAACAAAGCTATGGAAGCGGCGGGTGAATAATTAGATTTATAAACAATTAATTATACAAAAACTATGACACCCAAAGAAATTTTCTCAAAGACGCTTGTCTTTGGATGGATAAAGCTGGGGCTTGGTGTACTCAATATCATCATTGACATTGCGCTCTTTGCCCTGCTTATGGGCTTGTCCGTCCTCTTTAAGAGTGAGGGGGCGACGGCATTGATGTTCTTGCTTTGGTTGGCCGGAGCAGGGATAGTAAACTTTTTGCTCAACCACTACATCGGCTATTTGGTCAAGGCAGGACACGTGGCAGTGATTGCCATCGCATTCAAGAACGGCGTTGTGCCTTATGGTCCTGTCTCGGTGGGCAAAGAGATGGTTAAGGAACGGTTCGGCACATCGAACGTCTATTTTATGATAGACAAATTGGTGGCAGGTTCAGTGAAGCAAATCCAGCGTATGGTTGGACGTGTTACCGACACGCTGTTAGGGGCTGTACCCGGTTCTGACACTCTAAAGAGCATATCCAACAAGTTTATCGACATTTCGCTGGGCTATGTGGACGAGTGCTGTCTCGGATATACATTTTACTATGACAAGCAGAACCCTTACAAGAGTGCAGCAGACGGCGTGGTTGTCTATGCCCAGAACTGGAAGACACTTCTCAAAGATGCCGCGAAGACCACGGCTGTAGTAATCTTCGCCTACATAGTCGTTACACTTGTGGCGTTCTTGCTGGTCGGTGGATTGTTCCGTATGTTGGAGTGGAATATGTTTGTTGCCTTTGTCATCTCGCTGTTGTTTGCTTACAGCGTTAAATACGCCTTTATAGACAGTTGGATATTGGTAAAGATGATGAGCAGTTATATGAGCGTGGTTCCATCCACCCGGATCACATTCGACCTGTACGGCAAACTGAGCGGTATGTCAGCAAAGTTCAAGAAGTTGTTGGATAAAGGTGGCGATACCACGCCACCCGTACATAACGAACCGACCGCACAAGCCGAACCCGTGATACGTGCAACCGCACAAGAGCATACGGCACAGACGGTAATGGCGGAGACCTCTGCACCGCCCTCCCGTTTCTGTTCATCCTGTGGCACACGCTTGGAGGATGGTGCTGAGTTCTGCGGAAACTGTGGTACACGAAACAGATAAATCACTTAAATACAAGGATGAAATTATTTAGTTATAATATACAAAAAATCTTTATTAAACCGATGTGCTTTAATGGGATATAACAAAAGCAAAAGCTAAAATGAGAAGAATTTACGCCATATTCGTATTATCGCTACTCGTATGCTCGGCATACGCTCAAACACCATTTTATCTCAGTAAACAGGGTGTAGTGCTTAAATGTGAAAATCGGGATGCAAAGGACAAAGCCACCAGCATCACCGAACTCACGGTTACCGATGTGGACTACACAGATGCTCAAAATTTCAAGACAAAGGTTTCTCATAACCTGATTGACCTAAAAACGAAGAAAGTAATCGTGCTCAACGTAACGCATCCCGTGACAGTAGAAAATGGAGTTACCACCTTTGTCCCCACATCATTAGTTGCACCTTCTTCAGTGGTTGAAGGACTTATAGTAGAAGGCGACAATATGGTTTTTCCGGCAACACTTAAAGTCGGCGATACATTGAATGACTACACGCTCACCCTCAATGTGGCAGGAGTGAAAACACAAACGACCATGCACAGCCAAGTGGTTGACAGAGAAGAGACTGTAACCATTGACGGTCACGACATAGAGTGCATCGTAGTAAAAGGCAAACAAGATGCAAAAGTGCTTTTCGTCCGCACAAAAATGTCTCACGAAATCTGGTATGGACGTGGTTACGGTCCAATCATCACCAAAAACTACGATAAGAAAGGGAAACTTGTAAGTAGTCAGGTGCTTGTATCGATATCAGGATTGTAACTAAATTTTCCGGCAATGAAAAGAACAACATTATTCCTAATCAGCCTGTTGCTGGTAACGGCAGCAATGGCGCAGCAAAGCAAAGTGACATTCTCCTATTATGCCGAGTGGATGAACTCCGGCAGCACGGGAGGTGTGGAAGGTAGCCGTGGCGATCCTGAAAGCCGTCAATGGTTTCAATATCTTGGAAACGCCAAGTTCAATATGCGTAGCGAATGTATCAGTGCCGACTGTATCAAAGACGGACAACAAATGATAACCATCTTTCGCTCCGATTCGGCAGCAGTTTTTGTAATCTATCCCGATGAGAAGAGGTATCTTGTAATGCCGTTTGAAAAACTTTCAAACACCAACAAGTTAATAGGACTTGATTGGGAGGTGAGCAGAAGTAGTTCCAAAAAATTCATCGACAACAATACATTTATTCTCGGTAGGCAGCTCAATCATTATGTATTTGAAACTGAATCGGTAGATCGCTATGGCAACAAAGAGTCCGGCGGAATTGAGCAGTGGATAGACCCCTCTACAAATCTGGTAATGAAACAGAGCGATGGATTGGGCTATATTGTCAAGAGGGTTGAAATGTCGAGATTGGTAACAGGCCCACAACCCGACGATAAGTTTGCTATTCCGACAGGCTACAAACGTGTAGCACTTGGCAGCGGCGGTCTTATGGAGATGCTAACGGGCAAGCCACGCGAAGAGAATCAACAAAACTTAGAAAAAACAGAGAAGGCATTTAAGGATGTTAACGACAAGATAAAAAATGCCACCGAGGGCAAAAGCGAAGAAGAAGGGTTGAAAAATTTACTCGAACTGCTTAAAGAAACTCAGAATAAAAAGAAGTAATCACTCATTAAAAGCAAAAGATATGAAGAAGATTTTTACAGCACTTATGTGCATGGCAACGGTAGCTATGTTTACTGCTTGCGGAGGTGGAAAAAGGAAGGACAAATCAAACACTGAAGACATAGTAGCGGAAAAGGTAAATTCCTTCTCCCAAAAAGCCGCAGAAAACTCCATCAAAGCAATAGGCGGGATGAGCCTTGCAAGTTTTGCTCCCGAATGGAAATATGAAGTCGACGAATCGACCATGACCAACTACGGCGATAGTAACCATGGTAGCATCTTGTTTCAAAAACATTCGGGAGAATCCTTATCCGATGAAGAGTATGACGCTTGGATAAAAAAAGTGTATGAAGCCACAAAAGCTGTATCTGACAACAAAATGAACATTTACGGGTACGAATCGAAAAGTAAAAAAGAAGAAGCCATGACAGAATGGAAACTCGACGAAATTCTCAATCAGACAGGCTTTATGGCAAAACTGGGTAATCGCGAGTGGGGATTCGTGTATAAAGGATCTCTAAAGCGTGTAAGAATAGAACGTTGGGATAATAAAAAATTTGACGACAAAGTGATTTCGGGAGTAGAAATAGATGTGGCAAATGCCCTCCAAAAATCATTTGACGATACTATGAAAGATGCTGAAAAGGCATTGGAAGACCCTGAGGTTCAAAAGGCTCTTAAAAAAATGTCAAAATAGTAAAAACTAACACATAACAGATATGAAGAAGATTTTTACAGCACTTATGTGCATGGCAACGGTGGCGATGTTTACCGCTTGTATTGGCAACACGAACAAGAAAACGGCAGATGGTAAATCCGAAACAAAATCTGAAGCCAAATCCGAAGACATGAAAAAAAGCGGCTTCGCAGTGAAGTATCGGATTGGCGAAGAAACGTATATCTATACCCGCAAAGGAGGCGGCAAGCGTTTGGATATTTTTGAGACCGACGGTGAACAATCTGTCTATATCGAAACCTATATCAAAGGAGACGGCTACACGGGATACGGTTACGGTGATGGTTCATGGTCAACTGGAGATATAGGAGCCCGTCAATCGGTGAATAATTTTTATGCAGATGGAATTCAAGATCTTACAAAATATTTTACGGCTAAAGGTTATTCTAAAAGCGGCACGACCAAGATATGTGGAAAAGAATGCGATGTCTATTCCGGCCAGTTGACAGAAAATCTGAACATCGCCGCTTATGATGGATTTCGCGAAGGCAAACAAGGCGAGATTGTAGTATGGAACGGAATTACCATGCGGACAAAGCTCGATGGAAAGACAACCACTGAAGTTGTTGCCTTGTCATTCGATATTCCTGACGAGGCTTTCGACAAAACAACAAATATAACTTGGATTAAATAAAATAAAGAAACATTATGGCTTATTGTAGTAAATGCGGAACTGAAATTGCCGATGAAGTGAGATTCTGTCCTTCGTGCGGCACACCTGCCGGGGCATCCGCAGCCCAAGAGAACCGGCAGCAACAACAAAATACTGAAACCAAATTTTCCCAAACAATGAACACGACAGACACCTCAATAAAGTTCGACCCCGCAGACGTGGAGAAAAACAAGGCGATGGGGGTGCTGGCTTACCTCGGCATACTGGTGTTGATACCAATTCTTGCCGCCAAAGATTCTCCATTCGCCCGATACCATGCAAATCAGGGATTGATACTCTGTATCGTATGTATCATTTATGCCATTGCATACAGCATACTAAGTACCATAATACTTGCCATTTCGTGGAGGCTCTACTTCTTGGTAAGCATTATCGGTTTAGTAGGCGTTGTCTTCGCTGTGTTGTGTGTTATCGGCATCATCAACGCCATAAATGGACGGGCGAAAGAGCTGCCCATTATTGGTAAATACACGTTATTGAAATAACTACGAATATTATTGTTGAGATAATCTGATTTTTTTCATTATTGGATATCTCAACAATATTTTTAAACAATAGATCAGAATTAGCTTCGCTAACAAAATAGATTTTGAAAAATGAGAAATGATTATAAAACAATATTATGAGGAAATTGCAAAACGTATTGATGTCGAAATAGAGCCTATTGATCATTTTGGAAACTATATAATTGTTGATTGTTTGAAAGCTATTCGTTTCCTTCAGAAAGCGATTTCGGATATTAGAACTGTTGTTATCTCCAATAGTTTCATATCAAAAGAAAAAGAAATACATTTTTCAGAACAAAAGCCAAAAATTTTAAGTCGTTTACTATCTTTGCTGTCCACTTAAAATAAGCAGAGTTACAGCAATGAATTTAATGCTCCTATTTTCTTAATTTTCCAAGTAGGATAATTATCAAGATATTCTTAAAAAAATGATAAGCTTTTTACGGCTCACTATTATTAAATTTTCACAATTTGTGATAAGCTATATTCGGAATTTTTTAAAATTATGACAGTCTCATAGCTGCGTTTAAGCTTTCAATAATCTTCGCTTCTTCGTTATGTCCATCAGTTGATAACCGAAGTAATGGAAGTTCGATAATTTCTAAAATATGATTTTTTTTAGTATCTCGTTCTTGTTGTAGCTGGTTATCATGGTATGATACACCATCTACTTCAATAGCAAGGACAGGAGTTTTATCAATCTTGTTATACAGAAGAAAATCAAGTCTTGAATTATTCCTTATGAATTTGGTTTCATCTTCGGAGAACGGTTCAAAATTTCTAACAAGGTCTCTAAGTTTGTATTCTCTGACCATATCAATGGATGAAAACTGAGGTTAGTTCAATATTTTGTCACTTAATAACTTATACATAATAATTTCAGCAGCAGACCCTTTTATCTTCCTGTTTGATGAAAGAAATGAAATAAAAACCTTGTTGTACTCTTTGTACAGAAGGTCAAAAACTGAACAGATGCTGCCTCTAATAATTGTTTCTTCCAAGTCAGTAGTATAATATATATAACGTATCATATCACCGATATTTGTTCCGTGAGGAAGTTCCATTGACACAGGTTTTACCACAATAAATTCCTTTACAGCTCTTGATACAGCCACATTTATCAAGTTGGGATTATCTATAAACGGTTCTATTGAGTTTCTTACCGTATTAAAAATAATCACATCCTTTTCACGCCCCTGAAATTTATGTATAGTGTCTGCTTCCACTCCATCAGACAGTTGCTTTTGCAGCATATCCGCATGGTCTCTATATGGGGCTATAACTCCGACTTTTGTATAGTCCGCAACATAGTTTTGCCGGATATAGGAATTCGTTTCATCTATCTGCCTTTGATTGTGATTACCTCTTCCGCCTGATATATTTGTTTCAATAATTCTGAATGGATGGTTATTTCCGCTAGTCATAACAACCAACTTATTATTGTAGTATTTTTTATTGCAGAATCCGATAATAGTAGGATGGCATCTGTAATGCTCTTTTAGCAGAACTGACTTTACGTTAAGTAGAAAAATTCAAGGTGTTGCTCTACCTCAAAAAGAGCGGACTGGATAAGTCGGGCAAGGCTCCCATCATGGGGCGCATTACCGTGAACCGTACCATGTCGCAGTTCAGCAGCAAACTTTCCTGCACTCCCGAACTGTGGAATCCGAGGGAAAGCCGGCTGAACGGCAAAAGCAGAGAAGCAGTGGAAACCAATGCCAAGATTGACAAATTGCTATTGGCGGTAAACAGTGCATTTAATACAAATCTGCCTTCCCGATTATTATTTTACACCTTATCCGATGAAAGATACTTACTCTCTTCTCTATACCTTGCACGTAAAACGGATGGAGAATCACCAAGATTGTCCTTACAAAAGCGGTTGAATTGCTGCGGTGAGAAAAAATGAAACTCGTCTATGATGTCGGCAAAGGGAATGTAATCGAACTTCAAGCGGTATTGGATAAGTTCGGCACGTTTCATCGTGAGCCATTTGTGAACGGATAATTCTTTCTTGAATGTTCTGCAAAACGTGTGTAGCCCATAGCCGCACATTGCCGCTAACTTACCCCGTATATTACGCTTTGCAGTAGTGTGCCATAACAAGGCTTTTGAAAGGCATATCCTCGTCAGTCATGGGATGGAAGAACAAGCGCAACTCTTCGGGAGAATAGTATTTGGTGAATAACCATATCAACTCCTTGTGCTTCAATTTCCACAAGGCAGGTTCGTGAGTGGCATAATCTATATATCCGTTCACGCCATCCATTAAGTGGTCCAGTTGTCCGCAAACCGTTAATTTACTGTAAAAGTAAGTTTTATACTCTTTAGGTTCTATATGCTTGTGGGTATAGAGAAAGGATAAGATACCGTTCTAAATATGACACACCGTGTTATTGAAATAATGAATAAGCAAAGTGGTTTCGCTCAGTGCCATTCCATGATAATCGCTGCCACTGGGAATAAACAATATCTCCCCGGCGCACAGTTATTCCTCCGCAAACATATTGCTTGTAATACGAATATGCCCCGACAGGCAGAATATAAGAACGTGTTGCTCTATTCCTATGCTGGTTCCGCACCATTCTCATAGAAAAAGGCTTGAAATGAGCAGCCTTGCGTGCTCTCGTTACATGTGTTTCTCATTAACAATCAAATTATAAATTAAGTAGCTGTTCCTATTATTTATGAGATTTTAAAATAAAATAATATCCAAGAACGCAAAAAAGGGACAAATGCAGACTTCTAACTGACAGTCAGAGTAGTTAGGCAGTGGTTGGCATTAAGTGGCACAGATGAAAAAGACATCGGTTGGGAAAAGCTAAGAAGTAGATGCGCTTTCAAACCATTACCCGACACAAGATGCACTTTTAACATCAACTGATTTGTTTTCTGCGTGTTGCGTAGGTTTGCATTCCTGTCTTATGACTCTCATACTTTAATTTTGCACTCAAAAAAAATTAGGATTATGAGAAGTACATTCAAGACGGTCTTCTATGTAAATGGAAGCAAGGAGAAAAACGGTATTGTCCCCATTATGGGACGAGTGACAATCAACGGGACTATCGCACAGTTCAGTTGCAAGCAGACCATCTCAAAGGACATTTGGGATGCCAAGGCTAACAAGGCAAAGGGAAAGAGCAAGGAGGCAGTGGCTGTAAACTTTGCCCTTGAGAACATCAAGGCACAGATAGCGAAGCACTATCAGCGTATTTCAGACCGTGAGGCTTTCGTTACAGCCGAAATGGTACGCAATGCCTATCAGGGTATCGGTACGGAATACGAGACACTGCTCAGAGCCTTTGACAAGGAGAACGAGGCTTTTGCCAAACGTGTGGGCAAAGACCGTGCACAGCGCACCTATCAGAAATATGTCATAGTGAGAAGATACGTTGCCGACTTCATAAAGAAGCAGTACAAGCGTTCTGATATTTCCATGAACGAGCTTACCGAGGACTTCATCCGTGACTATTGTCTGTATCTGAGAAACGATGCAGGGCTTGCACAGTCCACCGTATGGATATACTCCATACCCTTGAAGCATATCGTAACCTCCGCCCACTACAACGGAAAGATACCGAGAAACCCTTTCGCACAGTATTACGTCAATCCCGACCACAAGGAGCGTGGATTTCTGACAGAGAACGAGATGAGAGCCATGTCCGCAATCGAGTTGGACAATCCGAACTTTGCATTTGCAAGAGACCTGTTCATCTTCGGTTGTTGGACGGGTATCTCGTTTATAGACATCAAGAACCTTACAACGGACAACCTCGTTGAGATGAACGGCACGAATTGGATAATATCGAAAAGACAGAAGACCAACGTACCGTTTCAGATTATGCTCCTTGATGCACCGATGAGGATTATCAAGAGATACGAGCAGTTCCGTACGGACAACCACCTTTTCAATATCGGCTCACACAGCATGATTAACAAGAGAATCAAGGCTGTAGCCAAGAAATGTGGCATTGAAAAAAGCTTGTCATTCCATCAAAGCAGGCATTCGTTCGCCGTTTTAGCCTTGAACTATGGTATGCCTATCGAGAGTGTGAGCAAGATTCTCGGTCATACCAACATAACCACAACTCAAATTTATGCGAAGGTTACGAGTACCAAACTTGAAAATGACCTTTCGGCTTTCCAAACCAAGATTGGCGACCGTTTC
>JAUNSR010000071.1 GCA_030539115.1 Bacteroidales bacterium | reverse complement strand
GAATAGATTATGAGCGTTTAAGAAAAGCCTGCCGAATTGCTCAGATAGAGGAGGAAATAAATGCAATGCCGAAAGGTTTTGAAACAATGATTGGAGAAACAGGAAGAGGTCTTAGCGGAGGACAGAAACAGCGACTGCTTATAGCAAGAGCTCTTTACAGAAATCCCAAGTTCCTTTTTCTTGACGAGGCAACCAATGCCTTGGATACAATAAATGAAAGGAAGATAGTGAACGCCATGAACGGAGCTTTTGAAGACAGGACAGTAGTTGTTGTGGCTCACCGTTTAAGCACGATTCAGAATGCCGACCAAATAGTTGTCATGGATAAAGGCTTTATTGTAGAGATTGGTAATCATAAAACTTTAATGGAAAAGAAAGGCCATTATTATAATTTGGTGAAATCTCAAATGCAACCTGTTGAAGATCTTATTAATTAAACCGCCATAACTTATCAAAATTAGAGATGCCCAACAAAAGGTTTATAAATGGTGCATTTGCACCTTAGTGTAGAAAAAATAATTATACAAATGAAAATATTAAAAAATTAAATATAATAAAAATGGAGAATGGTATTTCAGTTATAATGCCACTTATAATAATGCTTATTTTATAAGGAGGGCAGTATTAAGTCTGTTCAATCAAACTTTTAAAAATTGGGAACTTATTATCATAAATGATGGAAGTACTGATGAAACAGAGATTTTAGTAAAAGATTTTTTAAATGACAAAAGAATAAGATTTATTAGAAATTATGAAAATAAAGGATTGGGATATTCTTTAAATATAGGCATTGATAATGCCAAGTTTGGGTTAATATCCTATTTACCCGCAGACGATTATTATTTTCCGGAACACCTAATGTCGTTATATAATGCCATTAACTCCTTTGATAATGCGGTTTTTGTATTTAGCGGTATAAAAATAGGTAATTCAGATATTTTTCTTAATGAATATGAGAAAATAGTCTCATATGGAATAGCTGAAAATTATGCTTATTTACAGTTGGTGCAGGTAATGCATATAAAAACCAATGAAAAATGGGTGGAAAGAGATGATATTGTAACTTCTGATTACTATGAAATGTATTGGCACAAATTCTTGGATAAAGGGAATATAATACCATGTAATGAAATAACCGCGGCTTGGACATTGCATCCATATCAAAGGAGTAAACTTATATCTGAAAAACTTGCAAGTGGTATTAATAAGTATAGAAATTACTATAAGACAAATGTCCCTATTAAATTCAAAGCATCCAATCAGAAGATTATTGATGAAAAGAAAATATATTCGTCTTTTCATCAAGAGCAAAAAATATCGAAGAATAGTCTTAAAATATTACTTGTTGGTGAATTGGCATATAATCCCGAAAGAATTTATGCATTGGAAGAGGCCGGTCATACATTATATGGCCTTTGGTCTACCCCAACATTTGGTTTTAATACCATTGGACCACTCCCATTTGGACATGTAAAAGACATCCCTTATGAAAATTGGTATGAAACAATATCAGAAATAAAGCCTGATATTATATATGCCTTGTTAAATTTCACTGCAGTTCCTTTAGCATTTGAAGTATTAAAAAAAATAAAAGGTAAAATACCTTTTGTATGGCATTTTAAGGAAGGGGCATCAATATCTCTGAGGCAGGGATCATGGAATCAGCTAATGTACTTATATACATTTGCGGATGGAAGGATATTTATTAATAAAACTGTAAAAGAATGGTATGAGAGATTTATTCCTATTGATAAAGAATCATATCTAATCATGGATGGAGATTTACCAAAAAAAGAATACTTTGGACCTATAGATGCTAATTTTTGGAATGATAACCCTGATGAAATACACACATTTGTAGCAGGACGTATAATAGGAATAGATGATGCTACGATAAAAAAATTGGCAGAGAACAATATTCATATTCATTTGTATTTAGAGAGTAATCATGAAAATGGAGAAACTTATTTAAATAAAATGCGAGTTTTAGCGCCAAACCATATACATATACATCCTCATTGCCCCCCTGATAAATGGATAAATGAGTTTTCTAAATATGATGCAGGCTGGCTTCACATCTTTAATAGTATTAATAATGGAGATATATTACAATGCTCATGGGATGATTTAAATATACCGGCAAGAATAAACACCTATCAGGCGGCAGGAGTCCCTGTAATTTTAAAAGATAATAAGCCAAACATAGTATCAACACAAATAATGGTGGAGGAACTTAATATTGGTATTATCTATAAAGATATTAATGATCTTGTATTGAAACTCAAGGACAAGGGTAAACTCAAATGTTTGAAGAATAATGTTATGAATAGTTGTCATCTATTTTATTTTGATAATTATGTGCCATCTCTTACCTCATTTTTTTTTAGGATAATAAACAAGTTTAGAAATGGAAAAGTTGCTTGAAAGGATAGCTAATTATGTTGTCATAAATGCTATTAATGATAATATCGGTATTGGATTGTTAAATGGGAAAACAGGCATCGCTGTTTTTCTTTATCATTATTCTCGTTTTTCTGGAAAAAAATCATATGAAAATGTTGCTGATATTTTAATTGACAATGTAATAAAAAATATAACGCCCAATTTAAATTTTGATATATTCAATGGCATATCAGGAATAAATATTGGCTTAAAATATCTAATAAAAAATCATTTTTTAGAATATGATAATGATTTGGAAGATGAATGGAATTTAGTGAGAACAAGAATGACAAATAATGTAACTGATTTAAATTTCGGAGATAAAATAAATTTATCATTATCTGATTTTTTTATGCTTTCAAAATTATCATCGGAAGATATAATTAAAGGGAAAGACATAATATGCAATTATATAATTAAATATAGATTTTTTTTTACAAAAGAAAACTACGGTATACCTCTGCCAATCATTAATTCTATGTTGCATTTTTTTTACATTTTAGAAAAAGAAGGTGTAATCTCTATAGAAATTGAACAATTACTTTTGAATATTTTTGAATATGTAAAGAGGCGATTGGAAAATTTCAAATTTGATAATAATGGTGATAAATTAATTTTAACTGAACTCCTCCTGAAATTGAATTATATAAAGGGAAAAGATTTTTTAAATGAAAAATTAGTTAATTATTATAGACAACTTATTTGGGAGGATTTCTTAAACAATTACTTATGGCAGAATATATTATATGATCTACCAAAAAATAATGATTTTCAATATATCGAAAATATAGCTTTAGCAATTGAAGATAATATTGTTCCAATACCTTTGTATAAAGGTATTAGTAGTATTGGATTATATCTTATGAAACAATAGAACTCAAGATGATATAAGATCATCTATTATTAATTTAAAAAATATAGAAATGAAGAAAATTAGAAAAGCAGATTTAAAATTACTTGCTGATACTATGCAAATTATCAGCAAAAGAGAACAATCACGTTACGTTGGTGGCGCCTTCTATTATTCTGAAGAGGGAGCATTTCTTGGCAAGTTGGGCAGTAATGATGAAATAAGAATAGTAAATGATGCAACATTTGATTCCTTGAATTCAACCTATAAATGCAATTTTAAGATAAAGTAGTTAAGATCAAAGAAA
>JAUNSR010000054.1 GCA_030539115.1 Bacteroidales bacterium | reverse complement strand
GGTAAAAATTTAAAAATTCTAAATGAAAATATTTTTAAAACATTATATTGTTGATTATCAATGGTTGAATGATTTTATCTTTCTATATGGCATTGGAAATTGCTTGTGTCAAATATGTGAAACTGCAAAATAATTTATTGTTTTATACTGAAAAAAGTTGACTTGGTTATAATTAACCCCGGGTTTCTAAACATTCTAAAATTAATCAAGAGGCTATATCTATTAATAAAACACAATAAAAGTCTACTTTTATAGTTTAAATATATTATCTCCAATCTCTGAAAAATGAGTTTAAAGATATTTCCATCTAACATAAATTCTACAAAACATAAAATGCCAACAAATATATTTCAATGGCTAAAAGCCATAAAAACAATAAATTTCAATAGATCAATTGTTTTAAAGAAATCATGCTTTAACATAAGTATGATAAATATCAAACTGCCCTTTTTGAATGCGTTTTCCATCCTACTATTAATAATAATGCTTTCATCATGCAGGTCTGCTTACAACGAAGTTTCTTATTTCAATAATATAAATGAACTTGCCAATCAGACAGATACCACTCTGTCAATAGAGAAGATAAGATTTCAAACCGATGATGTTATAACCATTGTCGTATCAGCCGACAATCAGGCAGCCGCCGCACCTTTTAATCTTATGCCTTATTCGGTTGCAAAAAATGGAACTGAAGAGCTTACCTCAACAAGAAATATCCAAACATATCTTGTTGATGAGGATGGATATATTCGTTTTCCTCAGCTTGGCAAGATTAAAATTGGAGGTATGACAAGAAATGAAGCAGTAAAAATGCTTGAACTTAAATTGGAAAATTATCTTAAAAATCCTATCGTAAATATCAATTTTATTAATTACAAGTATTCTGTAATGGGAGAAGTTGCCAATCCAGGCGTTTATCCGATAAACGGCGACAGAATCTCAATCCTCGATGCGATAGGCTCTGCCGGAGACCTTACAATCCAAGCTCAGAGAAGAAATGTTTTGCTGATAAGGGAGGTAAAAGGAATAAAAGAGGTGCATCAGTTTGACCTTACCGATGCCAATATCATTAATTCACCATATTTTTACATACAGCAGAATGATGTAATATATATTGAGCCCAACAATGCAAAAAAGCGAAATTCAAAATACAGTCCGATGGATGCATTTAATGTCTCAATAATTTCAACAATTGTTGGCGGAATATCCGTTGTAACTTCAATTTTAGTAGCTCTAATTAAGTAAATGTTATGCAAAAAAAATCAGAATCTCAGGAACTTTTGCAGTTGATAAATAAATACTCACATTATTGGAAATGGATTTTGGTATCAGTGATTTTATGCCTTACATTGTCAGTAATATATATTAAAATAAAATCGCCGGTCTTTCAATTTTACTCCAATGTGCTTATAAAAGAGGAGGAGGATAGTCCGTCCTCTTCGGCATCCTCATTAATGAAGGGATTGAGCTTTAATCTTGGCGGTGCTCAGGAGGTGAGAGATGAATTGTACGTTATATCATCTTTCTCACTGTTGAGACAAGTGGTGAATGAATTGGAACTTTACAAAAGTTTCTATGAAAAAAAATATTTTGTAAAGGTTATAGACTGTGACGGAGCGAGTGCAATAGATATCGATTTTGACAAATCAATAAGCGATACCTTAAATACATCATTAAAATTCGATATACATATAAATAAAAAAGGAGAAACCTCGGTAAAAGTCAAATCTCTTGGCGAAACAATCTTCAAAGAAAAAAATATGAAGCTTCCCGCAATTGTAAAAACAAATTACGGAATCTTTACAATAACCCAAACTGAACTCTTTGCAAAGAATAAATCATATTCATATTCTGTTTATATCAATGGCGCTGACTATTCAACAGAAAATTTAAGCGATTTGCTGTCGGTCTATTTTGTTGATAAAAAAGCCAATGTTATTCAACTTGCAATAAAAGGCTCAAACATTGAAAAAAGCAAGTCTGTTTTAAACAAGCTTATGGAGCTTTATAATAAGGAAGCATTAAATGACAAGAATATATCGGCTCTTGCAACGGCTCAGTTTATAAATACGCGTTTGGATTTATTGTCAAAACAGCTAAACCAAGCAGAAACTGATATAGAAAAATTTAAAAAGGATAATAATATTTTCGATCTGGAACTTGAATCAAAGGCATCTCTTTCTATGCAGGGCGAAATGCAGGTTAAATATTTTGAAGCAAAAACTCAGCTCTCGATACTTGATGAAATAGAGAGCTATCTTTCTGCCGATGGCAATAAATTTTCTCTTTTGCCGGCTTCATTAGCTTCGGAAGACAAAAATCTTTCACTTGCCATTGAGAATTACAATACTATTGTGCTTGAAAGAATTAATCTTCTTAAAGGTGCCACTCAACAGAATCCATTGGTTGCAAGTCTCTCTTCACAAATAGAAGCATTGAGAAATAATGTGCTCACAGCTGTTGCCAATGTTAAGAAAAGCGCATTGATAACATGCGGTGAGTTTGAAAAGCAGCAAGATAACTTTGCCACAAAATATGATATGGCACCCTCTATTGAAAAGCAATTTATCGAGCTTAAGAGAATACAGGTTATAAAGGACAAGCTTGTAACCTTTCTCCTTCAAAAAAAGGAGGAAAATGAGCTGACTCAAGCAGTAAACACGCCCAAGGCAAGGATAATAGATTATGCATATAGAATAAATAAACCAATCTCTCCCAATAAAAAATTATTAATTCTTTTTGCATTATTTGCAGGAGTTATCATCCCGGTGATGGTGATTTATGTTCTTCAGGTTTTGAAAATAACTTTCTCATCAAAAAAAGAACTTGAAGAGATAACTGAGCTGCCTGTTCTCGGTGAGATTTCAAAAAAAGATTGTTCTGACAATATAGTGGTAAGAGATAATGCATCAAGTTCAGTTGCTGAGCTTTTCAGGCTTGCAAGGACAAACATACAATTTCTTCTTTCTCAAAAAAATCAGAAAATAATTCTTGTAACCTCTACAAAAGGTGGCGAAGGAAAAACATTTTTTGCCATTAACATTGCGCTTTCACTTGCTCTTGCAAATAAAAGAATAGCTGTTATCGGGTTGGATATAAGAAAACCCAAGTTGGGTGAATATATAAATTGCAATGATGCGGATAAAGGTGTGACAAATTATCTGTCGGATGATAATATAAGTATGGACAGTATTGTGCGTAAGAATCTAATATCTAAAAATGTCGATTTTATTTTAAGCGGTCCCGTTCCTCCAAATCCAAACGAATTATTGCTCAATGAAAGACTTTCACTACTTTTTGAAATGCTTAAAAATGAATATGATTATATAATCATTGATTCCGCACCCGTGGGCATGGTTTCCGATACATTCTCTTTGACTCAATATGCCGATCTTACACTTTATGTGACAAGAGTTGATTATACTTCGAAAGAGAATATAAAGTTTGCCGAACAACTTGTTGATGAGCACAAACTAAACCGAGTTTATTTTGTGGTCAACGGCACAACAACAAAACAAGGCTATGGTTATGGCTATGGAAAATGAAATTAATATCTAAAAAAATATAAGAGTTGAAAGATACCTTAAGCAATAGAAAGCTTATAATAAATAATTCTTTTTCCGGAGTTGCGCAAAAGATAATGACTATGTTATTGGTGTTTTTAAGCATTCCAATATTCATTTCTCATCTTGGCGTTGAAAACTATGGACTTTTTACTATTGTGTCGGTTATTGGCAATTTGAATGTTTTTGCAGGGTTCGGGCTCAACACAGCACTTATTGTCTCATTGACATCATCTTCAGATAAAGAAAAATCATCTGTCGATATAGTTACATCCTTGTTGATGATGATAGTTTTATCATCATTAATAGCGTTATTGCTGTTTATATTTAAAATTCCGATACTTCATCTTTTGTTAAATTTGACCGAGAGTCAGTTAAATGAAGCATCTGTGCTCTTTAATTATCTTCTTGTCTCTAATATACTGCTTTTTGCCGGTCAGGCTTTTTCAGCAGCACTTGATTCTTGTCAAAAGATTTATTTTACCAACCTAATACAGTTTATCTACAATGTAATTTATTGGTTGGGACTTATTATTGTAGTCTGTTTTAAAGGTTCTCTTCCTGAAATAGGAATGATGAGTCTTTTTGCATCAGTTGTTTGGTTTGTAATCGGGTATATAATAACTAAAAATGTTTTTGGCAGAATATATTTTTCAAAAGATATAAAAAGCTATTTTGAAAGTGCACAACGACAATTTAAATATGGATTCAGCATTTATATATCCACTCTTACCGGATTTGTATTTGAGCCATTGTCAAAATTGCTTCTCTCAAAATTTTTTGGGCTGGGAGCAGTCTCATTATTTGAAATAGCATTGAAAATAAGATCCAATATAAATGAGCTGTTAATAAAGTTCTTATATCCCTTGGTTCCATACATAGCATCAAGTGAAGAAACGGAGTCTTTATTTATAAAATTGAAGGATTTGTCAAGAAAAATAGAATATTTCTCTTTTCAGCTGTCGGCATTTCTCGTTTTTTTACTTCCGCCGCTTTTGAGCTTTTGGATCCCGAAAGAAATGTTTTTAGAGTTTCCTCCTGAGACGATATATCTCTTTACAGTCTCGCTTACAGTTTCATTATTGCTATTTTCCCCGGGAGTTTATCCTATATATGTTTATCTATCAACCAAGAACAAAGCATCAAAAACAATCAATATTCAAATGATATCTGTTGTTGTCAATCTTTTATTGTTTTTTGCTTTATATAAATATGTTGGGTCTGAAACAATTGTTATATCAAACTCGGCCGGATATTTCTTTTCTTTTATATTATGTATTTGGTATCAAAAGAAATATTGGAATGACTCTATTACCAATGTGTTAAAGTATATGTTATATCTTACATTGTCTGTTTTCCCAATATTAATTGTAGGAAGTGCTATAAATGTCCTCGTTGGGAATCTTATATTGAGAATCATTATTATTGCTTTTTTATTGCCTATCATATCCATTTTCATTTCCAAAAGAATGGGCTTAATGTCAGCCAACGACATAAACCGTTATCTGCCTTATGATTCATTCTTAAGAACTGTTCTTATAAAAATATTTGATAAATGATACTTATTCTGATATTTATAATAATACTATATCTGACAGATAAAAAATTTTATGCTTTGATAGGATTTTTTTTCTTCCTTACCGATGGCTTTCAATTGTTGCCTGAAGAATTCTTTTGGATAGCAGGCAAAGAGATTAAGTCACAGGATTATGCATTAGTCTTTTTAATTGCAGGTTTGTTTTCAACCATTCTTTTAAGAAAGGATTTAAAGCTTAATTACTTCCCATTTGGGTTGAAGATATTTTCATTATTTTTCCTTTTAACAATTGCAATAAGTCTGCTGCATTATCACATTCCATATATAGAGACAATAAAGTCCACAAGATTGTTTCTGCTCTTTTTGTCGCCGATTTTATTTTTTGATCTTTCTTATGAAGATATTAATCGGCTCAAAAAAAATCTTTTTATTATAACTCTGTTTTTATCGGCAGTATATATTTTTCAACCTCTTTCGGGCATAAAACTCTTAAACGGATATGCAGGAATGGGAAAGATGGAGATAGCCGGTTTCACTATTAAGCGTTTTTATAATCTGCCATTCTTTATATATTATTTTGTCTTTTATTCGATATTTTCAAGCCCTTTTAAGGGGATTAAGAAATATCTCTCAATATTGTTGATTATCACTCCTTGTGTATTGTCAATGCATAGAAGTTTGATATTGGGAATAACAATGACAGTACTACTTTCCTTGTTGATTCAAAAGGCATCTTTAAATGTCAAAGCCAAGGCATTGATAATGGTGATGCTCTTTGCTATGCCTTTTACTTCCATAATCTGGGAACGCTTTGAAAAAGGAGGAACGTTTAAAGAGATGACACAGATATTGAATGGAGATGTGTCAAGTTTGGATTATGAGGATGAACTTGAAAACAAAACTTTGCTGTTCAGGTTTGGTCATTTTTATGAACGGGCATCTCATGTGTCAAAATCTACAATTTCAATTCTCTTTGGCTCGGGATGGATGAGTGAAGGCTCCCCTTATACACAATCAAACTTTGATTTCATTATTGGACTTCCCGATAAAGAAACAGATGAGATAATACAAATTGACACTTCTGATATTACCTGGTCGCAGACAATTGTAAGATTAGGATATCTTGGTACATTAATATACTGTTTTTTTATAGTCTCTTTATTGTTGTTTTTTTATAGAAAAAGAGAGAATACTATTGCTATGATATCTTTCTCTTCAATAATGCTGTTTGCAATAACATCTTTCACAAGTGTATTATTGTTTTCGCCTTTAATGTTCATATTACCTCTTATTGACTATTTCTGTTTGAGTGAAGTTTACGAATTTGATAAAAAAGAGTTATGTTTGAGCCGATCTTAAAAAATCTATTGAAATTTCCTTATAATAATGAATCAACCGCTGGTCACCATAATTACTCCATCTTTTAATCAAGGCATATTTATAGAAAGGACAATAAAAAGCGTCCTTAACCAATCGTACAAAAATATTGAATATATTGTTGTCGATGGGTGCTCAACTGATGATACAAAATTTATCTTAGAGAAATACTCAAAAGAAATCGGTCTGACAATATGTGAAAAAGATAATGGACAGAGTGAAGCTATAAATAAAGGATTCAATATGGCAAAAGGAGAACTTGTGGGATGGATTAATTCGGATGATACACTGGAAAGTGACTGCGTTGAGAAGATAGTTGAGATGTATAATAAAAATAGAAGTTGTGCAATTTTTTATGGCTCTATTGTCAATGTTATTGATGATAAGGATGATTATCTTTATCAAATAAAAAGAAAAGTAAATAGTCGTGATGAGTTGATTTTTAAAAACTTCGATGTGCTTCAACCGGGCTCTTTTTACAATAGAGAACTTCTTTGTCAAACTTCACTTTTGAATACCGGAATAAGATATTGTATGGATCTTGATTTGTGGATTCGTCTTTTGGAAAAGGGTGATATTGCTTGCTTTAGTGAGAAACCATTGGCAAATTTCAGGCTTTGGTGTGATTCAAAGACCTCATGTTCAAGAGAGGAGTTTCTACATGAAATAAAAAAGACTTTGTTAAGTTATGGAGCTACAAGATTATGCGGAAATTTGATTAAGATTAAATATCAACTTTTAAAGAACCTGTTAAAAAGAAAGCTGTTTTAATTAAACTTTGATAATTACATTATGAAAATATATCATATTATTTATTCATTGACTATAGGAGGAGCTGAAAAGTTTGCAATCAATTTGGCAAATCGACAATCTCTTTCCAATGAAGTTGGTATGGTAATAATAAATAACTATTATTCTGATGACTTAATAGGTCTATTAAATAAAAATATCAAGGTTTTTAAGATAAATCGTACTCCGGGTTCGTTTTCTCCACTACCTGTTTTTAAATTGAACAGGGAGATAATGAAAGAGCGGCCAAATATTATTCATTGTCATAATGAAGATATTGTTAAATATATTTTCCCTCATAAAGATTCTAAAAAGGTATTGACAATACATCAAAAGGATATTGATATCAGATATGTGAAAAGTTATGACAAGTGTTTTTGTGTATCTGATTTTATATTCAATTATATTAAAGAAAGATGTCATTGCCAAAATCTTAAAAGAATTTATAATGGAGTTGAAATAAAAAAACAAAATATAGGCTCAGAATTTGAAAATGTTGAATACGATGATGGAAAGCCTGTAAAAGAATTGACAAATCAAGCCGTTATTAATAAAAATGGGAATTTTACTTTTAAGATAGTGCTAATCGGAAGATTATTTACTGAATGTAAAGGGCAGCATTTATTAATTAAAGCGATAGCTGAACTGAGGAGCAAGTGTAAAACAAATATTCAAGTAGATATTTATGGGGCAGGACCTTCCGAATCTTATCTTAAATCTCTCACAAAGCAACTGCATTTGGAAAATATAGTTTCATTTAAGGGCGAAATTGATGCTGATAAGATTGTAAATGTTCTTCCTTTATATAATCTTTTGGTTCATCCATCCCTTTATGAGGCTTTGGGATTGTCAATTATTGAGGCTATGATTTGCGGCGTTCCTATTCTTGTGTCAGATAAGGAGGGACCAATGGAAATTGTTGAGTATACGCAATGCGGCACTGTCTTTGAAACAGGAAATGTGACTGATTTGTGCGACAAAATTATTGAAGTAATTAATAGGTATGATTTTTATAGCGTGAGGGCAAAAGAAAATTCACATAAGATTGAAGAAATGTTTTCAATTGAAAAGTGCTGTAATGAATATTTAAAAGAATATGATTTGCTATTTTGAGAAAAAATTTTTATCGACTACCTTTTTTTAACCATATAAAATATGTATAAAGTATTAATAGTAGCTACCTCTCATAAGACAAGAGGAGGAATTACAGCTGTAATTAACTCGTATAAAAAAGGGAAGCAATGGCATGATTTTAATTGTGAATGGATAGAAACTCATATTGACAGGTCGGCATTAGAGAAGATATTCTATTTTTTGAGAAGCTTTATAATATATTTGTTTAAAATATGGAGTGCAGATATTGTACATATTCACCTTCCTGAGGTATATAGAAAATATCCCTATATGTTGGTTGCAAAACTTCTTAGGAAAAAAACTATTGTTCATCTTCATATAACTCTCGGAGAGAATGAAAATCTTGGTTTTAGATACCCTTTATATAAATACTGTTTTGAAAATGCAGATGTTGTTGTGGTATTGTCGAAAGAGTCAAAGAGAATTGTTGAAAAGCATTTTCATCTTGACAATATTAAAGTAATCTATAATTGCAGCCCTAAACATGATTGTTTTTTGTCAAAGACAAAACAGAATGCTGTGCTTTATGCTTCAACACTGATTCCGGCAAAAGGATATATAGATTTAATAAAGGCTTTTTCAATAGTATTAAAAAAATATCCTGATTGGAAATTGTGGCTTGCAGGCAATGGAGAAGTTGAAAAAGCAAAAACTCTTTCAAAAGAGCTTGGCATTATTGACAATTGTTGTTTCCCCGGATGGATAAGTGCAAAGGAAAAAGAAAAAATGTTTTCTTCAGCTTCAATATTTGCACATCCAAGTTATAATGAGGGTTTTCCAATGGCTGTTCTTGAAGCATGGAGCTATTCTCTTCCGGTGGTTTGCACTAAAGTCGGAGGTCTTAAAGATGTTTTGGAGAATGAGAAAAATGCTTTGACTTTTTCACCCGGCAATATTCAGGAATTGTCACAAAGTTTGGAAAGATTAATAAATGATAAGCCTTTAAGTAATAAAATATCCAATAACTCGTTATTATTATCAGAGAATATGTTTAGTGAGGAAAGAATGAATAAAGAAATTTATTCTGTTTATTCATCACTTAAAGTGAAATAAAACATATAAGAAAATAAATGTTAACTATTTCCTCATTATCACTGACTGACAAAAGTGAGATAATAAAAGAAAAATCAAAACACAAAATAGTCATTAATACCATTAATGCCCACTCTTTTAATATGGCAAGGAAAGACGACATATTTGAATTTGCTCTTAAAACAAGCGATATTCTTTTACCCGATGGCATAAGTATTGTTATGGCAAAGCGAATGATTGATAGGGAAAAGTTTGTGCGTTTTACCGGTTTTGATCTGTTTAATCTTGAGCTTACTATGCTCAATGAAAAGGGCGGAAAGTGTTTTTTCCTTGGAAGTGATGAAAAGACTCTTTGTAAGATTAAAAATAGGGTTGAGACGTATTTCCCAATGGTAAAGGCAGAAACATTTTCTCCCCCTTTTAAGTCGAACTTCTCTCAAAAGGAGAATGAAATTATTGTGTCTAAAATAAATTCATTTATTCCCGATTTGCTTTTTGTTGGAATGACGGCTCCAAAGCAGGAGAAATGGGTGGCTGAGAATAGAGACAAATTAAATGTTAAAGGACCTATTTGTACGGTAGGGGCAGTGTTTGATTTTTATAGCGGCAATGTTAGAAGAGCCCCAAAACTTGTTTGCAATATTGGCTTTGAATGGCTATGGAGGCTTTTAAGTGAGCCAAAAAGACTTTGGAAAAGATATTTGTTGGGCAATATTGAATTTATAAAGAATATTTTAAGCGAGTATTTAAGCAAATAAAGACTCTGAAAGGATTTTAAAAATCATTTTATTTAGAAACTTATTTTATTCTTTAAAAATTAAAACCTGATTTTGATAAAATATGTTTTGGATAATGATCATTGAAAATTGAAATTAAAGAATATATAAGTGTATGATCAAAAAAGGATATGGCAAATTCATCAATAAACTTGTCGTTTTGGGTGAGTTTTTCATTATTAATATATTATTCTTTCTTTTATTAATCTTTCCCTTGGGTGAGGATGGCAACATTATATTCAATAAAAAGGAGGAACTGCTCATATTGCTGAATCTTTCATATTTACCAACCCTGTTTTTTCAATTAAGAAAGTTTCATGAAAAAAGAATTATTAGTGTTTTATCCATACTGATAAATTCATTTAAAGTTTCAGCAATATTCTTTATATCTTCTATCTTAATGTTTGTGTTTTTTGATTTTGCAGATTTGTCAAAGAACTATATAATTGGATATTTTGTCTTATATTATTTTGTATTGACAGGGTGGTGGATGCTTACCGTTGCTCTGTTGAGACTATACAGAAAGAAAGGAAAAAATTTTAAGAATGTAGTAATAGTAGGTAACTCAAAAAATGCTTTTTCCCTTGCACTGGAGTTGTCTTCCGTAAAGTCTTATGGGTATAGGGTATTGGGATATTTTGCAAAAGAAAGATTGAGTGATAAGAATGAATTTTCATTTTTGGGAAGTGAAAGTGAGATTGTCCCTTTTCTTAAAAGTCATAAAGTGGATGAATTGTATTGCTGTTTAAATGATGAATATTCTGATAAAATTAATAAACTGATAGAATATTGTGAAAATCATTTTGTCAGGTTCTTTCTGATTCCACCGGGAGAAAAGACGGTCTTAAAAAATATGAAGATAGACATGGTCGGTTCTTTGCCTGTATTAGCAACGAGAAAGGAACCGCTAAACAATAGTTTGTCTAAAATAATTAAAAGAAGCTTTGATATAATCTTTTCAATAATAGTAATATTATTATCTCCGTTATGGCTAATTCCAATCTCTATAGCTGTAAAATTAAGCTCGAGGGGTCCTGTGTTTTTTAAACAGGAGAGAACCGGAATTGATGGCAGAAATTTTTATTGTTATAAGTTCAGAAGTATGTATGTCAATGATTTGGCAGACGTATTGCCTGCTACAAAAGATGATCCGAGAAAGACCAAAATAGGCGATTTCCTAAGAAAAACAAGCCTCGATGAATTGCCTCAATTTTTTAATGTATTAAAAGGGGATATGTCTGTAGTTGGTCCGCGACCTCATATGATAAAACAAACTGAGGCTTATGCAGATGTGATTAATAAATATAGAGTCCGACTTTACATAAAACCGGGTATTACAGGATGGGCACAAATAAACGGATATCGAGGGGAAACAAAAGAAAAATGGCAGATGGAAAAGAGAGTGGAATATGACTTATGGTACCTTGAGAACTGGTCTTTTCCTCTTGATATGAAAATTATATTGAAAACTTCCGGTCTAATCTTTCATCCCGATAGTAATGTGGTTTAGAATCTAATTTTTAACTTTGCCACCATTCATAATTATGTCTTAAATAAAAAAACAAAACTTAAACTATATATTTTTATGAAAACAGCAATTGTAGGAACAGGCTATGTCGGTCTTGTTAGCGGGACATGTTTTGCTGAAATGGGAATGCAGGTTATTTGCGTTGATACAAATAAAGAGAAAATTGAAAAATTAGAAAAAGGCATTATCCCTATTTATGAGCCTGGTCTTGAGGAGATGGTTGAAAGAAATGTCAAGGCTGGTAGATTAAGTTTTACTACTGATCTTGTTTCAATTCTTGACCAAGTGGATATAGTTTTTAGTGCTGTTGGAACTCCTCCTGACAAAGATGGAAGTGCTGACCTTCATTATGTGCTTGAAGTTGCCCGTACTATTGGGCAAAATATGAATAATTATACTCTTTTGGTTACTAAAAGTACTGTACCTGTTGGTACTGCAAAAAAAGTCAAGCAGGTTATTCAAGAGGAACTTGATAAAAGAGGATTAAATATTGAATTTGATGTAGCTTCAAATCCTGAGTTTTTAAAAGAGGGGGCAGCAATAAAAGATTTTATGAGCCCGGATAGAGTTGTTGTTGGGGTGGAGTCTGAAAAGGCAAAGAATTTGCTTACAAAGCTTTATAAGCCTCTTCTATTAAATAATTTCAGGGTTATTTTTATGGATATTCCATCAGCTGAGATGACTAAATATGCGGCAAATGCCATGCTTGCAACAAGAATAAGCTTTATTAATGATATTGCTAATCTTTGCGAATTGGTTGGTGCCGATGTTAATAAAGTTAGAGCCGGAATAGGTTCGGATAGTCGTATAGGACAGAAGTTTCTTTACCCAGGATGTGGATATGGCGGCTCATGTTTTCCAAAAGATGTAAAGGCTTTGATAAAAACAGCCAACCAAAATGGATATAGAATGAGAGTTCTGGAGGCTGTGGAGGATGTAAATGCTCTTCAAAAGGAGGTGCTTTTTAATAAGCTTAATAATCATTTTAACAATGACCTAAAAGATAAGACAATTGCTATATGGGGGCTCTCTTTCAAGCCAGAAACAGACGATATCAGGGAAGCAACATCTTTGGTTCTGATACAAAAGCTTGTTGAGGCAGGTGCAAAAGTGAGAGCCTATGACCCGGTTGCGATGAAAGAGGTGGAAAAAAGAGTTAAGAATGACAATCTTAAGCTTGTTGACGAGCCTTACGATGCTTTGATTGATGCCGATGCTATGCTCCTTGTTACGGAATGGAAAGAATTTAGGGTGCCTTCTTGGAATGTTGTTAAAAAACTAATGAAAACTCCTGTAATTGTTGATGGTAGAAATATTTATGATGCACAGGAACTTAAGGATTTAAACATTACTTACTATTCGATAGGAAGATAAAAATGTAATTAACAATTATATAGGAGTATTCTTTCAAAAACTGTATTTATTAATTGATTTATAAATCATCGTATCATAAAAATTAAAAAGTGATAAAATTTAGATAATTAAATTTTAAGAGCTGTTTTTTTAATTTGCAAAGCTAAACTGAGAGAATTTTTAATATTGGCGAAAATCTATTATTTTAATCTGTCAGTTTAGCTTTGTTTATTATGATTATTGGTTTTAGAAGAAAGCCTTGAAAATATGACTTTTTGCATAATATCTATACATCTTTAATAATTGTCTATTACGGAAAGTTTTGAAAGTAAGTCTCGTTGAGTGATTGATTAAAAAGGTTAAGATTGAATATTATTTTTTTTCAATCTCTTTTATTTTTTTGTTGTTTATGATTATTGAGAGTAGCTTTTGTTTTTGTTACTTGCAGTTCCAAATTATGAAGAAATTAAATTTCCGGAAACTTATTCCGGAGGAAGTTGTGTTAGATGAATAACGAAAATTGTTCTCCCTCATTTTTATTAAAGAAGTATTTCGGTTATGATACCTTTCGACCTCAGCAGCAGGAGATTATAGAAACTGCACTTAATAAACAAGATTCTCTTATTCTTATGCCGACAGGGGGAGGAAAGTCTCTATGTTATCAAATACCTGCCTTGGCAACAAAAGGAACGGTGGTTGTAATCTCGCCTTTGCTTGCATTAATGAAAGACCAAGTGGATGCTTTAAGAGCAAATGGGATTCCGGCGGCATCTTTAACCAGTATGCAATCGGATGCAGAGTGTGAAATTATAAAAAATCAGTGCATTTACGGCAAACTGAAGCTTTTGTATATATCTCCTGAAAGAGCATTGAATGAAATCGATTATCTTTTAAGAAGAATGGATATCTCTCTTTTTGCTATTGATGAGGCTCATTGCATTTCTCAATGGGGGCATGACTTTAGACCTAACTATACCGAGCTTTCCAAACTTAAACAATTCTTTCCGGAAGTGCCGATTATGGCTTTGACTGCCACTGCTGATAAAATTACAAGGGCAGATATCCTTTCTCAGCTTCATTTATCGGCACCTAAAATATTTATAACATCATTTGACAGACCAAATCTAAGTCTAAGTGTAAAAAAAGGACTTAATAAAAAGCAAAAACTATTTTCTATAGTAGATTTTATAGAGAAACACCCACGACAAAGCGGTATTGTGTATTGTTTAAGCCGGAATAATGCCGAGGAAATGGCAAACGAGCTTTCTCAATATGGCTTTTCTGTTGGCGTTTATCATGCCGGATTGAGTCTTGATGAGAGAGAAAAGACACAATCTGATTTTCTTAACGACAGAATAGATATTATTTGTGCTACAATAGCATTTGGAATGGGCATAGACAAGTCTAACGTTAGGTGGATTATCCATTCTAATATGCCAAAAAGCTTAGAGTGCTATTATCAGGAGATTGGCAGGGCAGGAAGAGACGGATTAAAGGGCGATACATTGCTTTTCTATTCTCTTGGAGATATTGTGCTTTTATCAAAATTTGCCGGCGAGAGCAAACAGACATCTATCAATATAGATAAATTAAGTAGAATGCAGAATTATGCAGAAGCTTCTGTGTGTAGACGCCGTATTCTTTTGAGTTATTTTGGAGAAACAATAGAAAAAGATTGTGGCAATTGTGATGTTTGTAAAAATCCTCCCTCTCGTTTTGACGGCACTTTAATTGCTCAAAAAGCTCTAAGTGCAATTGTACGAACTGACCAATCGGTTGGAATTAATCTTTTGATAGATATTCTTAGAGGTTCTAAACGTATAGAAATTACAGAACGAGGTTATGACAAAATAAAGACTTTTGGTGCAGGTGCTGATGTTTCTCACACTTTATGGAATGCATATCTCTTACAGATGCTTCAACTTGGCTATTTTGAAATGGCTTACAATCATTCTAATGTGTTAAAAGTAACTTCCTTGGGATGGAAAGTTCTAAAAGGTGAGCTAAGGGTTGATTTATGTAAAGTATCTGAAGACGATATTAAGACATATAAAAAAGTTGCCAATCGAAGAAGCCATGTTCAAGAAATCTCATTGCTTTCTGATGATGAGAATCTGTTTGAATCACTTAAAGCTTTACGTCTTAAAATTGCAGTTCGTGAAGATCTTCCCGCTTATATTGTTTTTACTGATAAGGTTTTGACAGAGTTGGTAGAGAAAAAGCCGGTATCTATTTCAGATTTTTCAAGAGTAAGTGGTGTTGGCGAACATAAAGCTAATAAATATGGTGCTGAGTTTGTTGAACACATTAAAAAGGAATTAAAAATAAAAAGGAAAAAAGGGGATTCAATTTTGAAAACATTTGATTTGTGGAGGACCGGAATGAATGTTTTGCAAATTGCAGAGAGTCTTAAAATTCAAACAACAACTGTCTATTCTCATTTAGCTCAACTCATAACTGAAAACAAGATAAATAATTATAACACTATTATTGCTGATTATGAGATTGTCAGTGTTAAAAATGCAATAGCCAAACTTGGTGGAACCGAGTTGCTAAAACCTATTTATGACCAACTTGATGGAGCAATTGAGTACGGTAAAATAAGAGTCGCCATCTCTATTCTAAAGAAGGATGGTAGAATTTGAAATGAGTGAGATATAATTTGAAATGCATAAAACAATATTTACTATGCATAAG
>JAUNSR010000053.1 GCA_030539115.1 Bacteroidales bacterium | reverse complement strand
AATATATGGCAGAGGGGCAGATATATAAGTTAAGAACTCCTATTACTGTGAAAATTCCGATTGGGACTATAGACACTACTGCAAGGGTGTTGAATGTTGCAAGAGTCGGTGGTAAATTATTGGGGTTTGTAGGAAGTGTAATGACATTTGGTGATATACTTCATGATGTTGGTTCAGGAAATTATACTGATGCAACAGGTAGAACTGTAATAGCATTGGCACAATATGGATTTGCTTTTATCCCGGGTTACGGATGGGCAATATCTTTAGGAATTGGAATTGTAGGACAAATGATATATGATTGATTATGATACTGAATTATTTATATTTTAAGGGCGTTGAGCTTGGAATAAGGACCAAAAGTTACAGTGATTATCCTATTATTGGAGGAGCAGCAACTGTCACTATGTTTGTTATTTTTAATTTTAGTTCTTTGCTCCTACTTGCAATGCATTTTTTTAATTTTAAAGTAGAGATAAATAGTACTATAATGGCTGTCGTGGTTTATGGTAGTAGCTTGCTATATTACTATTTCAAAGGGGAAAAGATAGTGGCAAAATATGAGAGTAAAAGATTCAGCAATAAGTTGTACAATCTTCATCCTGTTATTCCTGTTATGGGTTTGCCTGCGTTAGCGGCAGGAATAGAATTATTAATAGGGTATTTTTTTTATAGATAGATAACTTGTGGGTGGGATTGAGAAGGTAATGTTAAGAAACTCAATTATTCCTCAAGAGAATAATTGAGTTTCTTTAACGCTTTTATTATTTCAGATGGTTCATATCCGCGTGATGCGGCAAATCTAAACAGTTTGCTGCTGATTTCAATTTTAGAATCGGCTTTTACGCTTTTAACCTTTTTCTGAAGAAGGTTTAAAAGCGAGTCTGAATAGTTCTCATCAGGGATAATTTCATCAATGATAGAGCTGATAAGTTCGGCTGATATGTTTTTTAATTTTAGAGAATAGGAGATTTTTGTTTTTCCCCATTTGGAATACTTGTATTTGTCATTGACAAAACTTCTTGTAAAGCGTTCCTCATCAATAAACTTCTCTTTCAATAATCTGCTTATAATTGTTTCAGAATCCTCTTTAGAGATTCCCCAATCTTTAAGCTTTTTGTTTACCTCAGAAATGCAGTGTTCCGATTTTGAACAAAAGGCGGCGGCTCTGTTCAGAGCCTGAGGAGGAGTGAGTGTTAACATAAAAAATTATTTTACAGCTTTTACTATTCTCTCATTATTATAAAAGTCTTTTATCACTTCAATATCTTTATAACCTAAGGATATAAGCATCTGTTTTGTTTCAGATCCGTATTTTGAGTTGATTTCAAAATACAATGTGCCATTCTCTTTTAGCCATGTTTTTGAAAGAGTGGCAATTTGTCTGTAAAACAGCAGTGGGTCATTGTCTTCTACAAAAAGTGCAATGTGCGGTTCATAGTCCAAGACATTCCTTTCCATAATTTTAATCTCATTTTTACAGATATATGGGGGATTGCTTACTATTATATCGAAACAATCAGCATAATCATCAGATAAGGCACAAAGAATATCCTTTTCTATAAACTTAACATCGGCTTTTAAGCTCTCTGCATTTTGAGATGCTATATTTATTGCCGTAGGAGAGATGTCAATTGCCGAGACCTTCATGTCCGGCATTAATTTTGCCAAAGAAACAGATATACATCCGCTTCCTGTTCCAATGTCAAGAATAGAACCTTTTTTTGAGATGTTTTCTTGAAATATTTTCTCTACAAGTTCTTCAGTTTCGGGGCGTGGAATAAGAACACCGGGAGCAACTTTGAATTTAAAATCAAGGAAATAACATTCACCTAAAATATATTGTATCGGTTCATAAGACTGAAGACGGTGGGTGAAATGGCTGATTTTATCTCTGAGGGGATTGGAAATTTTCATACTTTTGTGAAGTATCATATCAGTTCTTGAAAAACCAAGCTGGTTTTCAAAAATAAGATATATAAATTGATCTATCTCACCTTTTGGGTAAAGACCCTCGAGAGAAGTTCTTATATAATTGATTGCTTGCTGCATAAATTGGAATAAAAGAGTTGAAATGATATTAATGAATCAACATTGACGCTTGGAAAGTGTTTAAAGTTGATTGTACTGATATTCGTTTGACAAATGTAATTATAAAATTATATGACAGATACAACCTTTATAGATGAAAAATTTATGAGAAGAGCCTTGCAGCTTGCATCTCTTGGTGAAGGGAATGTATCTCCCAATCCAATGGTTGGTGCTGTTGTTGTGGTGGATGGAAAGATAATAGGGGAGGGATTTCATAGAATTTGTGGGGAAGCACATGCAGAGGTGAATGCAATAAATTCGGTGAAAGATAAATCTTTGCTGGAAAAATCAACCCTTTATGTCACTCTTGAACCATGTTCTCATTGGGGAAAGACTCCTCCATGTTCAAAACTGATTATTGAAAAAAAAATTCCCAATGTAGTTATTGGAACCCTTGATCCATTTCCTGAGGTTTCGGGCAGAGGAGTTAAAATGCTTAATCAGGCAGGGGTAAATGTAAAAAGTGGTATTCTTGAAAAAGAATGCAAAGAATTAAACAAGATTTTTTTTACTTCGTTATTAAATCAACGTCCCTATGTGATATTGAAATGGGCGCAAACTGCAGATGGATATATGGACCGTCATAGAGAGGAGGTTGATGATAAGCCGCTGATAATCTCCAATCAGATCAATTCCATTGCAGTTCATAAATTGCGTTCTGAGGTTGATGCCATCATGGTTGGAACCACTACTGCAGAAAAGGATAATCCTTCACTGACGGTCAGAAGATGGGATGGTAAAAATCCTGTAAGAGTATTTTTGGACAAGAATCTACGGGTGAATTCAAAAAATAGTTTGCTTGACGGCTCTGTTCCTACATTGGTTTTTACAGAGAAACAGGCTGCCAATAGAACTAATGTTGAGTATATAACAGTACAATTCAACAGTGAACTTATCAACAATATTCTTTTTGAATTGAACAAAAGAAATATTCGTTCTCTTATGGTTGAGGGAGGTGCTAAATTGCTCTCTTCTTTCATTGAAAAGGGGTTATGGGATGAGGCAAGAGTAGAAACATCAATGATAAGTATTGAAAATGGAGTAGAGGCACCATTGTTAAAAGGAAAAATAGATTCTGTCTGTTTTGATGATGAATCATTGGTAAACCATTATCGCAACAGAGTAGATACAATGATTTTTGACTGTTTTTAGGTCTTTTTAATTAATAACGGCTCTAAAATGTAATAATAATAAATGGCTAACTATAAGAAAGCCAAAAATGTTTTTAATTTTGCAGGGCATAAAATTTAATATACATCAAGGAATGAACATTAAAAAAATATATTTATTAGCATTAACGCTTCTTGGATTTACGTTTTTTAGTTGTAAAGATGATAATACAACTGATGATTTAAGTGGTTACACTGATGCCTTATGTACAGAATTTGTCTTGACAGACAATTCTAATATAATGGATGATTTGTCAGAAGTTTATTTTACTATTGACCAATATGGTATTTTGGAAGATGGAAGAATGGTTGGTCAGATATATAATGCTGATTCTCTACCGGTAGGAACAAAAGTGTCAAAGCTTTTGGCAGAGATGACATTTAACAGTCCAAAGAAAGTGATGCTATATACTTCAGCCAAGGATTCTGTTGAATATTCGTCGACCGATTCAATAGATTTTTCAAATCCTGTTACAATGAAAGTTACAGCCTATAATAATATTAATGTAAAGTATTACACATTAAAGGTGAATGTTCATAAACAGGTTGGCGATTCAATCGATTGGCAAAATTTTGTTTCTGAACCATTGAGCAATGCCGGAATTATATCTTCTCAAAAAGCTGTATCATTCAATGGAAATGTTTATTGGTTTGTTGTAAACGAATTGAATCAAAACCTTCTTTACACTGCTGCTGCTGATGATTTGAAAAATTGGAATAGATCTACACTGACAATTTCAGGCAATCCTTCAATGAATTTGTTGTCATTGAAAGTTTTTGAAAACGCAATGTATATGCTTTCTGAAAATGGAAATTTATATAAAAGTACAAATGCTTCAACTTGGAACATTGTTAATACTGGTAAGAAATTCGTTAATTTAATTGGAAGTTATACCTATTCTTTATCCGAAAAACAATTTATAGGACTTGTAAAGGATGGAGAAAAAATTTATTTTTCATATTCTAATGATGGAGAAAACTGGGCAAATAATGGAGAAATTTCTTCTACATTCCCAATAAGCGGATATACTGATGGAGCTCAATATTCTGGAGGAACAGCTTCAACAGTTAATGGTCTTGTTATTGTGGGAGGAAGATACCAAAATGGATATCTTTCTAATTATACATGGGCTTACGATGGAAATAACTGGGCAAGTTTTAAACCTGGTCCATTTATGGGATTAGAGGGTGCTACTCTTGTTACTTATGAAAATGATCCAAGATATTCAAATACTTTTTGGCTTTTAATAGGAGGAAAAACAAATTTAGGATACACAAATAATATTTATTATTCTTCAAATAAGGGTGTGTCCTGGTCGCTTGTGTCTGAGAAGTTTACTTTCCCGTCTTCACATCAGGCAAGAGGATTCTCGTCTGTATATGTTGATTCTAATTTCTTTATCAATTTGTTTGGCGGAGAGGATAAATCAGGTCAGTTTAATCAGATTTGGAGAGGTAGATTGAATCAATTGGCATTTACTCCGGTAGAATAAAAAAGGGATATTTTATACTTGCAGAGGTTGGAATACGTTATATTTTAATCTGTAATAAGAAATTGAGTAAAAATTGGTCTCTTGTTAATGTATGGTTAAATCAATGCGTATGAAAAATTTAATATTTCTTTCTCTGTTATTGTTTATTAGTCCCTGCTTAAAAGCGCAGGAGTATTTATATGATATAGGAACTAATATTGGAATTTCAAGCGGATATGGGGATTTAAATCAAAGCAAATTGTTTTATTCTCCCTCTTTATCTTCTGAAATACAATTGAGATATAATTATAACTATAGATGGGTATTGACAGGAATGGCATTGACTGAGGGTCTGAAAGGTGATACTAAGGACTTTGACAATGTGTTTCCCGATAATAAGCAATATAGTTATGATAACAGACTTTGGGGCATAGCTTTTGGTGGAGAGTTTAATTTCTTTAATTATGGTTGGGGAAATGACTACAGAAATCTTTCACGATTTACTCCATTTTTAGGAGTGGGGATAGGACTTGGTATAGTCAATGCAAAAGAGAATACACCTTTTGCCTTTTCATTGCCTTTAAGCGCAGGTTTGAAATATAAGCTTACACGGCGAATTAATTTGTGCATGAAAGTTGTTTTCGCAAAAATGCTTACTGATAAGGCTGATGATATTGATGATCCATACGGAATAGAGAGTTCTTTTTTGAAAAATACCGATTGGTATTCATCTTTCTCTTTAGGATTGTCATTTGAGTTTGGACATCGGTTAAGAAAGTGCAATAATTTAGATTAAATATTTTCCGACATTATGTCGTACAAAGAACAAATAGATAAAAAAGTATTACCAAAACATATTGCCATAATAATGGATGGCAATGGACGTTGGGCAAAAGAGCGTGGTAAGGAGAGAAGCTATGGACATCAATACGGAGTTGAATCTGTAAAGAAGGTTACTGAAGCTGCCTCAGCAATAGGTGTGGAATATCTTACTCTTTATACTTTTTCAACAGAAAATTGGAACAGACCGGATGATGAGGTTGAGGCTTTAATGAGTCTTCTTGTTATGGCTATAGAGAGAGAAACACCCGATCTTATAAAAAATAATGTAAGGCTGCAGGCAATAGGGGATCTTTCAAGAATGCCTGCTGAGGTAAAGGAGAGATTGGATAAATGTATCAGTGATACATCAAAAGGCACCGGACTTACATTGATTCTTGCCTTGAGTTATTCTTCAAAATGGGAAATTGCCAAGGCTGTCAGAGATTTATCTTCTGATGTTAAGATAGGCAAAGTAAAAACTGAAGAGATTAATGAAGAGTTAATCAGTTTATATATGACAACAAAAGATTTTCCTGATCCTGATCTTTTAATAAGAACGGGAGGGGAAAAAAGAATAAGCAATTTCCTTTTATGGCAGTGTGCTTATTCAGAACTTTATTTCACAGATCTTTTTTGGCCTGATTTTGGAATGGAGGAGTTATATAAAGCTATTTGTGATTATCAAAATAGAGAACGCCGTTTTGGTAAGACAAGTGAACAGTTGATTTGATTTAGAAATTGAAATATTGCAATAAGATATGCAAAAAAGATTATACCTTTTATTTAGTTTGATTTTAATAACTTGTTCATCACTGTTTGCTCAGGCTGATGCACAACAGGATACTATTTTCAATCCGTCTATCCTTTATTCTACTACTCCAAAGAAGTATGAAATAGCAGGAATTAGTGTTACAGGAGTAAAAAATTATGAAGATTATGTCTTGATAGGTTTCTCAGGATTAAGTGTAGGACAGGTTATAGAGATTCCGGGTGATGATATTACAAATGCCATTAAGCGCTTTTGGAAACAGGGACTTTTTTCTGATGTGTCTATCAGTGTTGCCAAAATATATAAAAACCAGGTATGGTTGGATATAAAGCTTCAGCAGCGTCCGCGTATCTCACAGATTAATTACCACGGGGTTAAAAAATCGGAAAGAGAGGACCTTGATATTCAGCTTGGACTTGTAAAGGGTAATCAGATAACTCCAAATATGGTTGACAGAGCTAAAAAGCTTATAAAGAAATATTATGATGAGAAAGGCTTTAAAAATGCAGATGTTCAGTTTGACCAGAAAGATGACCTCTCAAATGAAAATCAGGTAATTGTTGATATCGTTATTGATAAGAAAGATAAGGTTAAAATCAACGAAATTGTAATTGAGGGGAACAAGGTTTTGTCTGACTTCAAACTAAAGAGGGTTATGAAGAAGACCAATGAGAAAGGTAAGCTTGTTAATCTTTTCAGAACAAAAAAATATGTAAAAGAGGAATTTGAAAACGATAAAAACCTTATTATTGAAAAATATAATGAGCTTGGATATCGTGATGCAACTATAGTTTCTGATTCAATATGGGAAAATGATGAAAAGACTGTTAACATCAAATTGGTTATTGATGAGGGTCAGAAATACTATATAAGGGATATAAAATTTGTTGGAAATAAAGTTTATCCATCAGATTACCTTTTGAATGTTTTACAGATGAAGCCGGGCGATGTATATAATCAAAAGCTTTTGGGCAAGAGATTGAATGATGATGAGGATGGTATTGGTACGCTTTATATGGACCAAGGTTATCTTTTCTTCAATATTACTCCAATTGAGGTAAATATGCAGAGCGATTCAATCGATCTTGAATTGAGAGTGATGGAGGGTGAGCCTGCAAGAATTAATAAAGTAAGAATTGAAGGTAATGATAGGTTGTATGAACATGTTGTAAGACGTGAATTAAGAACTAAACCGGGGGAATTGTTCAGTAAAACAGACTTGATGCGTTCTGCACGTGAATTGGCTCAGACAGGACATTTTAATCCTGAGAATATGGATGTCAAACCTCTTCCTGATCCTGAAAACGGCACTGTAGATCTTCTTTATGCTCTTGAATCAAAAGCTAATGACCAGATAGAGTTTTCTGCCGGTTGGGGACAGACAGGTGTTATTGGTAAATTAAGTTTGAAGTTTACAAACTTCTCTGTAAAGAATTTCCTTAACCCAAGTACTTATAAAGGTATAATTCCACAGGGTGAGGGTCAGACACTGACTATCTCCGGACAAACAAATGCAAGATACTATCAATCATACAGTGTGTCTTTCTATGATCCATGGTTTGGTGGTAAGCGACCTAATTCGTTCTCTGTTTCTGCTTATTACAGCCGCCAGACAGCAATGAGTTCAAATTATTATAGCAATAATAATTATTATGACCCGTACAGCTATTATAACGGTTATGGATATGGCAATAGCTCTTCAAGCTATGAGTATTCTCTTGACCCTGAAAAGTACATTCAAATGCTTGGTGCAAGTATCGGTTTTGGTAAGAGATTGAATTGGCCGGATGACTACTTCCAATTTTCTGCAGCTTTGTCTTATCAGTGTTATATCTTGAAACAATGGGAATATTTTGTTGTAACTGACGGAACAAGCAATAATGTAAATCTTGAACTTAACGTAACACGTAACTCAATAGATAATCCAATCTATACACGTAGAGGATCTACATTCTCATTGAGCGGAACCGTAACTCCTCCATATTCCTTGTTTAAGAACACTGACCATTATAAGGATACGGAACTTTATACAAAAGAAAAATTGAAATGGTTGGAATATTATAAGATTAAATTCGGATCCAAAACATTCACTCCTCTGACAAGCAACAACAATACTCTTGTGTTGATGACCAGAGCGGATATGGGATTCTTGGGATATTATAATAAATACAAACGCTCACCATTCGAATCGTATTATATGGGTGGTGATGGAATGTCAGGATATAGTTCGACATATATAACTGAAACCATTCCATTGAGAGGGTATGAAAATGGGTCAATAACAAACAACTATACAGGTTACAATGTAGCTACTTCTTATGCTCGTTTTGTAGCTGAACTTAGGTTCCCATTTATGCTTCAACCTTCATCAACAATCTATGGAACAGCTTTTGTTGAGGCAGGTAATGCTTGGACCTCAATAAAGAACTTTAATCCATTCTCATTGAAACGTTCTGCGGGAGTTGGTGTGAGGATTTTCCTTCCAATGATAGGTATGATGGGTATAGATTGGGCTTATGGATTTGACCCTGTATTTGGAAGCAGAGACAGTAGCGGAAGTAACTTCCATTTCGTTATTGGTCAAGAGTTCTAATGATAAATGTTTAAAATATTTTTACAGAGATACGTAAATAATATATAATTGTTAAATTGCGCTCGGTTTCTTAATATAAAGGAAACCGAGCGCAACTATTTTTATTAACTTTGATTTAATCACTATTAAACTAATTTGTTCTGATATGAAAAAACTTTTAATCATTTCGACTTTTTTATTAGCATTCTGTTTGCCTGGTGCAGCACAAAAATATGCTCTTATAGATATGGAATATATATTAAAGAATATTCCTGCTTATGAAATGGCTAATCAACAGTTGGAACAGGTCTCCCAACAATGGCAAAGTGAAATAGATACACAAATGGCTGAGGTGGAGACTATGTATAAGAACTATCAGTCTGAGATGGCATTTTTGTCTGATGAGATGAAAAACAAGAGGGAAGAGGCAATTGTTAATAAGGAAAAGGAGGTTCAGGAACTTAGACGCAAGTATTTTGGCCCTGAGGGTGAGCTTTATAAAAAAAGAGAAGCATTGATAGCTCCTATTCAAGATGATATTTATAATGCCATTAAACAATTGTCAGAGGAAAAGGGATATATGATGGTGCTTGACAGAGCAAGCTCACAAAACATTATTTATGCATCTCCTAAGATTGATATAAGCAATGATGTGCTTGTAAAATTAGGATATTCAAAATAATTATCTACTTTTGTGCTTGGTCTTTACAAATGAAGAACTTGAATTAAATAATTATACTATGTTGAAAAAATTTGTACTAATTCTTATGTGCGTGTTGCCTTTAGCAGGTTTTGCACAGACTTTAAAATTCGGTAACGTTAATTCTGCTGAGATATTTGAGGCAATGCCGGAAAAGGCGACTATTCAGAAAGAGCTTGATGCTTTGAATGCTCAATACGAAAAAGACTTAACAAAACTTCATGATGAATATCAAAGGAAGGTTTCTGATTTTGTTGCACAGCAGGATTCACTTCCTGAAACTATTCGTACCCGTCGCGCACAGGAAATAAATGATATAGAACAACGTATTCAGAATTTCCGTCAAGTGGCTTATCAGGATATTCAGCAGGCTCAGAATACAAAACTACAACCTGTATTTGAAAAAATCTCTAAGGCTATTAAAGAGGTTGGTGAAGAAAATGGATTTACTTATATCTTTGATTTGAGTAATTCTGGGATTGTTTATTATTCTCCTACTAACACTGTTGATGTAGCACCAATGGTTAAAGCAAAATTGGGTATTAAATAATAAGCATTTGATTAAAAATATAAATTAAAGAGATCCGATATTTATCGAATCTCTTTTTTATTTATAAATTTATATATTGATATGACAATTAAAAAAATGACAGCTTGGCGGTGCACTCTATGTTCAAATTTTTAGTATTGTAAAAAAATATATATAGTAAATACTCTGCATGTGGAATATAATAGAACGTGATTTACAGATAGTTTTTGGCATAGGTCTTGGTTTATAGTAAGTTTTGTGATATGAAAGAGAGTGACAATAAAAAATCACCAATAGGAGTGTTTGATTCCGGTTATGGAGGACTCACTATTTTGGATAAAATTCAAGAGAAACTTCCGGGATATGATTTTATATATCTTGGTGATAATGCCAGGGCTCCCTATGGGTCTCGCTCTTTTGAGATAGTCTATAAGTTTACATTGGAGGCTGTAAAGAAACTTTTTGATATGGGTTGTAATCTTGTTATCTTGGCTTGCAATACTGCCTCTGCAAAAGCCTTGAGAAGTATTCAACAAAATGATTTGCCATTAATAGCTCCATCCAATAGAGTTTTAGGAGTGATAAGACCAACGGCTGAATATGTAGCATTAAAGAGCAAGACAAGACATGTTGGTCTTTTTGGAACCCAAGGAACTGTTCAGTCAAATTCATATCCTTTGGAACTTAAAAAGCTTGCACCGGATTTACGTGTTGAATCTCTTGCATGCCCGATGTGGGTTCCTTTGATAGAAAATGGAGAAGCCTATGGTCAAGGTGCTGACTATTTTGTTAAGAAGTATGTTGACATTCTTCTTGAAAAGGATGATGATATTGATTCAATTATATTGGGATGCACTCATTATCCTATTTTAAAGTCAAAGATTGAAAGTTGCCTTCCAAAAAGTATTGAGGTTATATCTCAGGGCGAATTGGTGGCTGAAAGTTTGGCGGATTATTTAAATAGACATCCTGAAATTGATAGAAGAATAAGTAAAAATGGGGAAACTCATTTTTATACAACAGAATCGGCAGATAAGTTTTCGGATTTGGCATCTTTATTTTTAAATAGAAATGTAGATGTTGAGCATTTGGATATAGAATAATGCCAAAAAAACAGAGCGGTTTTAAGAGATATAAAACCCACTCTGTTTTTTATTAGTAACTATTTTATTCGTACCATTTGGAATACATAAGATAGTTTTTTGCTATTTTTTGATTGAGCTCTTTTGATTGATTAATATCAACTTTTTTAATAAACTTGGCAGGACATCCCCCATAAAGAGAACCTGGTTCTATTATGGTTTTTGAAAGAACGACTGAGCCTGCAGCAACGATTGAGCCTTCTCCAACTACAGCATCATCCATAACAACAGATCCCATCCCCACAAGAGCTCCATCTTTAATTTTTGCTCCATGTATAGTTACATTATGACCTATTGAAACGTCGTTGCCAATTTCAATTGTGGATTTCTGATATAAAGTGTGAAGAACAGATCCGTCTTGAATATTGACTCTGTTACCAATTCTTATAGAATTGACATCTCCTCTAAGAACAGTGTTGAACCAAATACTGCATTGGTCTCCGATTATTGTGTCTCCAATTATGGTGGCATTGTCGGCAAGAAAACATTCTTTGCCAATAACTGGGGTAAATCCCCTTAATGGTTTTATTAGTGCCATATTAAATATTTTGTGTTTTATCGGCCAGCCATCCCTTTTCTTCGCAGTCAAGATTAGGGGCCAGTTTTTCATATACTGTCTGATGGTAATTGTTTAGCCAATTTTTTTCTTCTTTGGAAAGAAGTTCCACATCAATCCCTTTTATGTCGAATGGAAAAAGAGTTAATGTTTCAAATTTGTAAAACGAACCAAAATCAGAACATCCGTCATCAACAGTAAGAATTAAATTCTCATGACGTATTCCATATTTGTTTGTAATGTAAAGTCCCGGTTCATTTGATGTAACCATTCCCGGTTCAAGAGTGACAGGATTATGGTTCATTCGTATGCTTTGAGGTCCTTCATGAACGTTAAGAAAATGGCCAATGCCATGACCTGTGCCATGAAGAAAGTTTTTATGTTCATTCCACAAGGCTTGTCTTGCAAGAACATCAAGTTGGTCTCCTCTGGTGCCTTTAGGAAATTTTGCCATAGCGAGACTGATGTGCCCTTTAAGAACGATGGTAAAATCGTGCTTTACTTCAGGAGATGCATCACCAATAACAATTGTTCTTGTGATGTCTGTTGTGCCATCTAAATATTGAGCTCCTGAATCTATTAATAACAAACCATTACCTTTAATTGTAGAATTGCTTTCTGAGGTTGCATGATAATGAACAATCGCTCCATGGTTGTTGAATCCCGCAATTGTGCCAAAACTTTCTCCAACAAAAAGGTTTTGCTCTTCTCTAAACTCGATTAGCTTCTCGGAAATCAGCATCTCAGTAACATTACCCAATGGAATCTCTTTTTCAAGCCAAATAAAGAATTTCACAAGCGCAACTCCGTCTTTTATCATAGCTGAGAGAAATCCTTCTATCTCTTTTTTGTTTTTTATAGATTTTAAAATAGCAACCGGAGAAGTGCCTAATATTTTAGTACATTCTTTATTTATAGATGAGTTAAGATATGTACTTAGTTTAGATGTGTCGATTAATACCTTATATTCCGGATTTAAGTTTAAAAGAAACTTATCTACAGAATTGTATGGAAGAATAGATATATTGTTTTCTGTTAAATATTGAACGCTTTCTTTGTTGAGTTTTTCCTTGTCGATAAAAATAACTTTTTCCTTTTCTGAAATAAACGAATAGCAAACGGCAACAGGATTACATTCTACATCTGTGCCTCTTATGTTCAAAGTCCAGGCAATTTCATCCAAAGCACTAAGTAAAATAGAGTTGGCTCCAACATTAGAAAGCTTTTCCATTATTCTTTTATGCTTTGAGGCGTGAGATTCACCGGATATTTCTTCATGAAAAACAAAAATCTGGTCTTGTGGGGCAGCTTCTCTGTCAGACCATATAGTGTCGAATGGGAAGAAATTGTTTTTAAGATTAATATTATTAGATATAAGTTTGTTTTTTATTGAGTCTGCTTCTTGAGTTGAGAACACAGTGCCATCGATGCCGACAGTATCTCCTTTTTTAAGATTGCTTGAAAGATATTCAATCATGCTGGGAGTCCCTGGAATTGCCTCTTTACAAAGTTCAATGCCGGTGCCCTTAAGCTGGATTTCTGCTTGAAGGAAATATCTTGAATCTGTCCATAAAGCAGCTTTGTTTGATGTAACCACAATTGTACCTGCAGAACCGTCAAATCCAGAAATCCATTCTCTGCATTTCCAATGATTGGCTATATATTCACTCATGTGAGCATCTGTGCTAGGTATTATGCATGCGTTGACTTTTGTTTCTTTCATTATTTCTCGCAGAGATGAGAGACGTGAAATGATTTTATTTATCATATAACTATTTATTATATATTGATTTTTGTTTTTTAATGTTGATGAGTTATTCTTAAAGCAAAGTTATTCTTTTTGTTAAGTATTAAAAAAAATGAATTGCAATCTTTAAAATAAAATATTAAGAGATACGGGTGAAAATTGGAGTTAAAAACGATGTCTGGTGATTTAATGGTTGTATTTTGTCAATTGATATTAAAAATGATTGTAAAATAAAAGAGCAAAATTCTGATTTTTATTAAGCAAAATAAGGATAATAACAAAAATATTTTTTTTTATGAGTATAACCCCAATAACAAAATTTAAGCATAAACAATTGTGTATGGAATTGAAAATCTTACCTTTGTAGCGCAAAAACAAAATGGTATCTATCAATATCTGTTTTAAGATCTTTGAAGAACAATGTTTTCAATGCCGAAATAATTTTTGATTTGTATATATACAAGGTTTTTAACAAAACAATCCCCCGCAGCTATTGCGGTAATGACTAAGGAGGTGTAGAAGGGAAAAAATAAAAGAATTATTACCTTATTAAATGTCAAATCCATAAATAATTATAGAAAGTATTGCGAATCAAGAAACAAAATTCTAATTTTGCAGCGCTTTTTACGCACGAAATTTTATTTAATATAATATACAATTATGATCGTAGTTCCAGTAAAAGAAGGCGAAAACATTGAAAAGTCTTTAAAGAAATTCAAAAGAAAATTTGAAAAAACAGGTGTAGTTAAAGAATTGCGTAGACGTCAGGCGTTTATCAAACCATCTGTAGAAAACAGAATTAAAAGAGAACGCGCAGTATACGTTCAACACCTACAAGAAAACGAAGATTAATAAAATTCCTGTCATTTGATTGGAAGATTGAATTCTTTTTCATAAATTCGTTGCATTAGGTTTAAGCAACGATCTTTATTATGGTGGAATCATTTTTACGATATATTCGGTATGAGAAGAACTATTCTTCTCGTACCGCTGTTTCGTATAAGAATGATCTTTTACAGTTTGAAGATTATCTTAAAGAAACAACTGGTGAGTTTGATCCTGTTTTGGTTGATAAGGATCAGGTAAGAAATTGGATATCTTATTTGTCGGGTGAAAAATTAAATGTAACTTCGATAAAAAGAAAAGTTAGTGCTTTAAGATCGTTCTTTGAATTTTTAAAAAGAGAAGGTAAGATAGAAGAGAGTCCACTTTGTTTTATTTCTTCTCCCAAATCGAGAAAAAAGCTGCCTGTCTTTGTCAAAGAGGAACAAATGGATGCTCTCTTGGATGATGTAGATTTTGGAAGTGATTTTGATGGTCTTCGGAATAAGCTGATAGTAGAAATGTTGTATACTACGGGTATGAGAAGGGCTGAGCTAGTTGGGTTGAGAGATGAAGATGTGGATTTTTTTAGCTCTATAATCAAGGTGACCGGTAAGGGTAATAAACAGCGTATCATTCCTTTTGGTGATGAGTTGAAATCTCTTATGAATTGTTATCTTGATAGCCGGAAGTCGCTTTTCGGAGGTGAGGCGGCTGCATTTTTTTTAAAAGATGATGGCTTGCCAATTTATCCGGGTCTGGTGTATAGAGTAGTGAGAAAGTATCTTTCGATAGTGTCTTCTCTTGGTAAAAGAAGCCCTCACGTGCTTAGACATACATTTGCAACAATGATGCTTGAAAACGGAGCAGAACTTTCTGTAGTGAAAGAGTTGCTTGGTCATGCGAGTTTGTCTTCAACGGAGATATATACCCATGTGAGTTCAAAAGAAATAATGATGAATTACAATCTGGCTCATCCAAGAGCCAATAAAAAAGGAGGTATCAATGGAAATTAATATTCAGTCTTTGCATTTCGATGCATCTCAACAATTGATTGATTTTATTAACAAGAAGTTAACAAAGTTAGAACAATATATAGATGAGCCAATTTCAGCTAAGGTGACGTTAAGGGTTGTAAGGTCTGATGACCGGACAAACAAGGAGGCAAGTGTGAAAATGCTTGTTCCCGAGGGAGAGCTTTTTGCGAGCAAACAAACTGATACTTTTGAAGAATCGATAGTGGATGCAGTTGATGCTCTAATTAAGCAGATTGACAGGTATAAAGAAAAAAAGAATACAGAACTAACCAAAAAGAATTAATAGTTTGAAAAAAAAAGACTAATAGTTTTGTAATTTGGATTAAATACCTAAATTTGCACCCGCTTAGTAGTTGAAACCCGCCAGGCGGGTGCAATGATATTATGCCTCTTTAGCTCAGTTGGCCAGAGCACGTGATTTGTAATCTCGGGGTCGTTG
>JAUNSR010000014.1 GCA_030539115.1 Bacteroidales bacterium | reverse complement strand
ATTTTCGACGTTCAAAATTTGAAAATCTCAAATCATAAATTTTTCAAACACTTAAAATATTGATTAATAAGGCGTTGAAAGTTTTACTTATAACCTTTTGAAGGAAAATGGAAAGTGTCATTTTTGTGAAGTCGTTAATTCTACTGAAGATAAACACGGGTAAATCAATAAAACTTTCCTAAAAAGGATAAGCCGGGCTGACTCACGTCTGTCCGGCTTAAATGATTTTGAAATTAATACGTAATATAAGCAGTTATTTCCTTTGTTTCGGTTTATACATATCTATGGATGTTAAGCCACACTCTTCTTTCATTTTAATACTGTAATCAAGCTTGCCGATATTGGAATCAATATTGTTTGAACCAAAAGTGAATTTAATTCCGGCATTTTTAGCTTTTAGAATAATTTTTTTGGAAGGGATATTATAAAGTTCATTTATCTCCAAAGCTTCTTTGCTCTCTACTAATGCGGCAATAACTTTGTCAATTCTTTCCTCTGTCCAAAGTTCGTCATACTTCTCTTGAAGAGCATCGGGAAGATAAAAAGGGTTTACATAGACATCAGCAGGCTCTTTAAGAACATCACATGTGCGATCAACAATCATATCCATATATTTTTGCTCATTGTCAATGACCACTTCATCTTTAACCCATAAATGAATTCTTTTATTTCTATGGTCATTGAACGTCATAGCATCAGTAAAGACAAAATCAAATTTATCTCTCGATTCTTTAGAAAAAGTATCCTTCCACTCTCTTCCCTCACCCTGCATAGCAAGAATAAAGGGCTGTGTGCTCATTGTGTCTATATAGTTTTTTATATCCTCCTCATTTGTTATAGGAAAACCTATTCCACAGTTCGGCGCAACGGCATAGTTTATACCTGTATTCAATGATTGTTTTGCCGCAGTCTCTTTGGTTAACCTACCTTTTAAATGTACATGAGCATTTAATACCGGAAAATCTTCCTGATGAAGTCTGATTATTTTATCATTGGTTTCATCTTGTGCAACTTCCAATTGACCTTGAATGTTGATCATCTCTCTGTCAATTTTTTTAGCAGATACATTTTTTATTTCAAGTTTGCCATCATTGCAGTTCTCAAAAAAGAATGTACCCTGTGAAAGAAGCATTTTACTGTTAGCTTGAGTTCTATATGGCTCGTTTGGCTCAATATAATTGACAACATTAATATCATTTATATAAGTTGATATCAAGTTGCCCTCCACTCTAAGAGTAAGATTAAACCACTGTCCATCCTCAACAAAACACTTTATGATGTTTCTGACAGAAAGTAAACTTCCTGTCATTTTCCACCACTGTTGATCATCTTTGTTATTATTAATTGCTATGCTGTATCCTTTGCCGGAATTGTCTGTATGAAATGTTAAAACACCTTTTCCATTATTAATAGTTCGAATTACCGCATTGAGTTCGAAATCCCGGAAATTTCCATTTTTTAATATGGATTTAGAATTCTTTCCTTCTATAACCATTATGCTGTCTGAAAGAGATACATTTCCTGATGTGTCCCAATTATTAAGATTGGTGCCATCAAAAACTATCTCAGAATTGCTTGTGGAACAACCAATTACTGAAAGTATAAATAATGGGAGTATATAATTTAAAAGTTTCGACATAAAAATTATTTATTATAGCTTGTTTTTACATAAGATGCATTCTTCAAATAATCGATACTTACTTGTAAGCTTTGCCCTACATCATAACTGTAATTCTCAACCTCTACAATAATATGCTTGCAGCCGGCTTTGTCCATGTTATTGAATATTGATTCGAAATCCATCAAGCCACTTTTGCCAATCTCTTTTTCATCTTTGATATGCAGCAAAGTAAAGCGACCCGGATATTTGTTGAAATAATCTACGGGATTAGATTTTCCCATAACAGTCCAATAAACATCCATTTCAAAAAACACATAATCGGGATTTGTGTGCTCCAACATATAATCGAGCATAACCTCTTTATCTTCTATCTTTTCAAATTCGTGATTGTGATTGTGGTAACCATAAAGTATTCCGACTTCTTTACACTTTTTGCCAATCTCATTATAGTAGTCACAATATGTTTGAAGCTCCTTTAATGTTTTTGGAGCAGCCATCCATGGAGTAACGATATATTTCATACCGGCATCCTTGTGAGCTTTTATACATTGGTCCCACCATTTTAATGATTCTGAAAAATCGCCTGAAGAAAGTTCTTGTTCAGAAAGAGCTTTTGAGCAATGAGAAGACAAAACTTTCATGCCGGCTCTTTCAACAGAATTTTTAAACTCTTTGGGTCTTCTGTTATAAAATTTGCCATTATCATAATTTGCGGCTTCTATTTCTGAATACCCCATATTTGCTATTCTTTTTAATACAACAGCAAGATCAGTATTCTCTTTTTGGTCAAGATATTTGTCAAGAATGCTTCTTATTGAATAAAGTTGAATTCCGATCTCTTTTTCAGAGTTATCTTTCGAATTAGATTTTGAATATACTTCTCCTGAGAAAGAAGTAATCAATATCAACAAGGAAATAATAATTTTTGCTTTCATAACAAATTAGTTTAATGTAAAAGGATTAATTTGAAAATCATCAATTTAAAAGATTATAAAATTGACTATTTTTTGTTTTATAATCCTTTGACACAAAACTATATTGAAAATAAAGCCTGAAATTTTATTGTAATCTCCTTTGTAGATAAATGGAATGAGTAAGTGTTTGTAATATAGTTATATAGCGAAAATTTTATTTAAAGAAATGTAGATTGATTACAAGTTTATTTGCTTGTTGTAATCATTGTTTTCACCAATCATCATTACATGCTTCTCAAAATCTTCTCTTGCAACCAAAGATTTATTTCTCATCTTGGTTCTGTAGTTGTAAACGGTGCTCATAGAACATCTAAGGAAAGAGGCGATTTTTGAGCTGTCGGAAATGCCAAGTCTTAAAAGCGCATAAATACGAAGTTCTTTTGTTAAAAGTCCGTCAGATTTGGGATGAATTTGTTCCTCTTTTTCAAGAAGAGAATTAAGATCCTCAACAAAGGTTGGATATATGTTAAGGAAAATAGTATCGAAATGTCGATAAAGCTCTTCAATCTCGTATTCAAAAGAGGCGGTTGACCTAAGCCTTTTTATTAGCTCATCAATTTGTCTGTTCATTGCAGTTTTATAAAGACTTTTCCTGAACTCCTCCATTTTATTAATGTAATCCGAGCATAAGTCAAAAAACTGAGCAATGTATTGCTCTTTTACATAATTTGATTCAAGCAGTTTTGAGTTGTTTAAACTTAATTGATTGTTTAATAAGCTTAATTTTTCATTAGCCTGAAAAAGTTCCTCTTTAATAATGGAGACTTTTTTAATTTGTCGTGAAATAAACAAAAGAAGGATAATTAAAGTAACAGATAAAATGCCGGCAATAATAAAGCAAATGAATATTTTCATTTTAGCTTTCTCCTCTTTTTCCTTGTATGCCGTATTTATGATTGAATAGAATTTCGATTGAGTCGCAGCTCTTACTTGAATATCACCAAAAACGGCATCCTCGATTGCCGATTGAGTATAGTTGAAAGCCCTTTCAATATCACCCTCTTCATAACAGATGAAAGCAAGAGCCTGGAAAGAGGCATTCTCTTTTATTGCGTTTTTTAGGTCGGCAATAGCGGAGAGAGTAAGATATTTCTTCTTAAGCTCTTTGTCGTTGGTTATATTATATACGGCAGATAGGGCATAAGTAATCATGGCGTAGGAGGGAGAATCAGGCTCTACGGTTTCCATTAGTTCGATTAAAATCTTTTTAGACTTTTCGACATTTTGGGAATTAAGATTTTTAAAGGCATAATTTAATTTGTAGTCGTATGAGGTTGTATCCAATACAGAAATAAGAGAATCCCGATAAATAGTTTGAAGATTGGCATATTTGCTGTTGAAATGAAGAGCATTGTAATTCATATATACTCTTAAACAAACTTTGTAATATTGGGAAAGAAGTTTGTTGTCAAAAACAGATCTGTCGGTTGAATTAATAATCTCTTCACATTCCAAAAACCATCCAAAAAATGAGTAAATCTCGGCAAGAGATAAGGAGGTCTGTGTATAAAGATATTTGTTGTCAAGATTTTTGGCAATTTCTAGATTTTCTTTTAAAAAGAAAATTGCAGAATCAAGGATATAGCTTTTGTATTCGGAATATATCTTCATGTTGATCTCGTACTTCTGCTGCAGAGAGATGTCTGAGATATTTTTTAATCTTTTTAAATCATTGATCTTATTGTCTTTTTGTTCTGTAAATTCCTCTTTGTTCTCAATGATTTTATCAAGATAACGGGTAAGCTCATTTTGGATATTTTCAGCTTTTGTTTCATAAAAAGAAAATATTATGAAAAATAAGCATATAATATACTTTGTATGATATAATATTCGGAACATTTAGATTTTCGGTTTTTCAATGATGGATCTGTAAATACTCAAGGAATCACAAATTTAATTATCTAAATTTCTAAACGGCTATGTTTTGGGTTTTTATTTATAAAAGAATCAGTCAAATTAGAATATCTTTTTTGTTTAAGTTATTTATATGAAAAATAGAGCTTATTATGCTAATGTGCAATTGTATATAAAGAGAAGATAATAACAAAATAGGCAGAAGTTGAATCGTTACTTCTGCCTATTTTGTTATTTAGTTTTTAAGAGTTTCAATTTTATTCATTCATCAAATCTGTTTTGGAAAGAATCTTTGTTTCAGCTTTATCAAAGTTTAGCTTTACTTCATTTCCCTTATATTTAATAGTGCATTCTCCTTTATCGGCTGATTTTACAGCAACATTTTTTACAAGACCATCTTTCCATTCGATGTCGATTTCAAAGTTTCCTTGTGCCTTTAAGCCCTTTATACTTCCGTTGGACCAAGAAGAAGGAATTGCAGGCAGTATCTCTATATATCCATGGTGAGATTGCAGCATCATCTCAATCATTCCCGAAACAGCTCCCATATTGCCGTCAATTTGATAAGGAGGATGAGCGCAAAGAAGATTTGAATATGAACCTGCACCTGAAGGTCTGTGGCCTTTGCCAAGAGCCGGAGTTAATAGATTACGAATCATCTTGTATGATTGATTGCCATCAAGAAGACGTGCCCAGAAATTGATTTTCCAACCAAGAGACCATCCTGTTCCCTCTTCACCACGATAAACAAGAGTGCGTTTTGCCGCTTCTGCCAGTTTAGGCGTTGTCTGTGGTGCAATTTGTTTGCCGGGATATAAAGCATAAAGATGAGAAACATGGCGATGAGCATCGGAAGGGTCGTCGAGATCCTCCTTCCATTCTTGCAGTTGACCGAATTTTCCGATTTTTAATGGAGAAAGCTTGTCTCTTGCATCCGAAATCGAATCAAGAAATGATTTTTCATTGTTCATGTCTTTACCAATCTCAAGAATATTTGTAAACAAGTCGTACGCAATTTCCTGATCGATGGTTGCTCCGATAGTAATATCGCCATGTTCAGGTGAATAGGACGGAGAAGAGACTAAAGTTCCATCTTTATCAGTCCATAAATAGTCAAGCCAGAATTGTCCTACCTCTTTCATGACAGGATAAGCAAAATCATTTTTAAAAGACTCATCCTTAGTGTATGCATAGTGCTTGTAAATATGATCGCAAAGCCATGCAGCACTGTTTGGAGCATAGCCCCAGTAGAAATCCCAGCCGGGAGCAGTAAATCCTAAAGGATTGTTCATAGTATGAACCGACCAACCACGAGCATTGAAATATTCCTTTGCAGTAATACGGCCCGGTTCGCGTAATGAGTTGATATATTCCATCAAAGGCTGAGCACATTCACTAAGATTACCTACTTCAGATGGCCAATAAATCATTTGAAGATTAATATTCATGTGATAATCGGCTGCCCAAGGGGCATCCATGCTGTTGTTCCACTTTCCTTGCAGATGAGCAGGCATTGTTCCCGGACGTGAACTGGAAATTAAAAGATAACGACCGTATTGAAAGTAAAGAGTCTCAAGCTCAGGGTCATTTGCTCCTTGGCTGTACCAATAAAGACGCTCGTTTGTTGTTAGTTTTGATTGTTCACTTTTACCAAGATTAAATGAAATGCGGTCAAACAGAGATTTGAAATCTTTAGTGTGTTCTGCAAGCAAGTCATCGTATGATGAATTTTTTGCCTTTTCGATGGCTTTTTTATTAATGGCTTTATAATCACCGCCTCGATAATCAGGATATTTGTTTTTGTAGTTTGTGGCTATTGAAAAATATAGTTCAATGTATTTAGCTTTTTCAACAAGGTATCCGTCTTTCCCTTTTTTTAGTTTGCCGTCAGTCTTGACAAAAACTTCTCCGTTAATGATAAGATCATTAGTGCTTTGTTTCCCTTCAATTATAATAGAGTTTCCTTTAAGTTTTTGTTTAAGCAATGGGTGAGGGGTGTTAAATTCCAACTTATAGTCAATCCCGTTTGAAGAATTGTTTGAATATTTGGCAACAACAAGCCTCGAAGGATAAGATGCAAAGTATTGCTGTGAAAAATCAGTGCCTTTTCTTTTGTATGAGACTTTAGAAATAGATTCTGCAATGTCAAGTTCTCGCGAATAGTCTGAATAAGATGATTCATTAACTAATGGAGAAACAAAAAACGATCCTAAAGTTTGTTGAGAGCCATAATCTCCAAAAGAACCAGCATCTTTAAGTTGGTGATTCTCTCCTACAAAATATTGAGATGCTAATTTGGCTGCCTCTTTTTTATTTCCTTGTGAAAGAAGCTGTCTTATCTCATCAAGATGCTTCCAACTATCTTTTTTATTTCCATAATTGTAACCGGATGTCTTATTTGGACCTCCCGACCAGATCGATTCTTCCGATAATTGGATCTCATCTTTTTCCACTCCACCGAAAAGCATAGCTCCTATATAGCCGTTGCCAATTGGCAGGGCTTCGTTCATCCAATTGGAAGCAGGCTTGTTGTAGTAAAGTTTGAGGTCAGATGCCTTCATAGAAAAGAATGAAAGCAGAGCGACAAGCATTAATGTGATTTTTTTCATAGGTTAAAAATGTTTGTTATAAAATAATCTCTTTCTCGGTCCATCTGTTATTGTCGATTTCCATTACGGTTTTAAATCCTGTAGAGTAGAGAATCTCTAAAGCCTCTTTCCTTCCATCGTTAATGTTTTCAGGATAATGAGAATCTGAATTGACAATAACTTTTATTCCAAGATTATGTATTAAATGTAGATTGTCGATGTTAGGAAACAGAAATCCTCTGGTTTTATATGCCTTGGTGTTTATCTCTATCATGAGATTTTTCTCAGCAATAAAGTTGAAATAATCGTTTATTATGTCTTTATACCATTTATAGCTGAATAAATTTGGATCATAAAAGCTTGCATTCATGGATATTTTGTCAGGATGACCGAGAAAGTCAATTCCACCCAAAGAAATCATGGTCATAATTTTTTCAAAATACTTTTTTACAACTATTTTGATATCGTTATGAAAATGAATATTCATGAATTCGCAGAAAGTTTCGCTTTTCACATCAATGTCGACAAGCTCATTGCTGTCGTTTTCGATGAGATGAACCGAGCCTATTCTGTAGTCTAAAGGCAGATTTTTAAAAAAAGGTATCGATGGATTGTGTCCGGCTGTCAGATAGTCGATTTCAAGACCGGAATAAATCTGAATCATATCTTTGTATTTATTCTTAAGAAAATCAATCTCTTTGATGTAAGAATCGACGTCTTCCATGTTCATGGACCAATGAGTATGGTATGGAAGAGGAGCATGAGATGAGATCCCATAGGAATAAAATCCTTTATTAATAGCTTCTAAAATGAAAGTTTCAGCACTTGCTTTACCATCGCAATATGTAGTGTGGCTATGGTAGTTGGTTAAGTTAGCCATTAATTTAAAAATAGGTTTTTGATTTATATATGGCACTAAGATAATATCTTTTTGCCAAGTCCCAAAAACAAATAAAAAACTAATGCTCTCTTTCTTTAAAGAATAATCTTAAAGAAAAAGAGCATTGGTAATTATGTCTGTTAAGATAATAGATGATATGATGGATTACTCCTCGTCAGAATCATCCTCTTTCATATTATGAAATACGTTTTGGACATCTTCGTCATCTTCAAACTTCTCAAGCATTTTTTCTATTGATGCACGTTGTTCAGGAGTAACATCTTTAACATCTGTAGGGATGCGCTCGAATTCCGCACTGATAATTTCATATCCATTGTCCTCAAGATATTTCTGAAGAGCAGCATAAGAATCATAAGAAGCATATAATATAATTGACTCCTCATCTGTGTCTATCTCATCAACACCGAAATCAATAAGTTCAAGCTCAAGTTCTTCCAAGTCAATGCCCTCTTTTTCTTTAACTTTGAACACAGATTTGCGGTCAAAAAGAAAATCCAAAGAACCGGAAGTGCCAAGAGAACCGCCGGCTTTATTGAAATAGCTTCTTACGTTTGCTACTGTACGAGTATTGTTGTCAGTTGCAGTTTCAACAACTACAGCGATTCCAAAAGGGCCATATCCTTCATAAACAATCTCTTTGTAGTCAGAATAGTCCTTAGAAGTAGCCTTTTTGATAGCACGTTCGATAGTATCTTTAGGCATATTTGCAGCTTTGGCATTTTGAAGCAAAGCTCTTAAGCGTGAATTTGCACTCGGATCGTCTCCACTTGCTTTTACTGCAATAGTAATTTCTTTACCAATTTTAGTAAACGTGCGGGACATACTTCCCCAACGTTTTAATTTTCTTGCTTTACGGTATTCAAACGCTCTTCCCATATTATATTGTAATTTTATTATTAAAATAGTTATCTCAATGTTGCTCCTAATTTTGTTTCAAGATTTTTTATTAGGCGGCTCATAAAGTTGTCAATTTGCTTGTCGTTAAGTGTTTTTGTTTCATCCTGAAGGATAAAGCTTGCTGCATAAGATTTCTTACCTGCCGGAAGATTCTTTCCTTCATATACGTCAAACAAATAAACCTCTTTAAGAAGTTTGCGGTCTGTATCAAAAGCAACCTTTTCTATATCAGAGAAAAGAATGTTTTGATCAAGAAGCAAAGCAAGGTCTCTCTTTACAGGAGGGAACTTAGAAATCTCAGAATAGGTGATAGTTGACTTTTGAGCCTCTTTTACTGCAATGTTCCAATTGATTTCAGCAAAGAATACATCTTGTTCGATATCGAATTTGGCTAAAATCTTATGGCTTAAGATTCCAAGAGTTGCAATGCTTTTGCCATTTTGTAAAGCAATATCCAAGCCAACAGCATATATGTCTGAATTAAATTGAGTCTGTTTAAGTTTCTTCAAATCAATTCCTAAACGCGTAAATATGTTTTCAACTGCTGCTTTTAGAACAAAAACAGATGATTTTTCATCTTGATGCGCCCAGCTTCCAGAAACCTTGTTGCCTGTAAGCCAAAGAGCAAGTTTTGCCTCTTCGGAATAACCTGAAAGAACTTTCTCTCCATTATGTTTCTCAGCGTTGAAATATTGACAATTGCCAAATTCAAAGAAACGAAGATCAGCGGCACGATGATTCACATTCCTTGCAACACTTTGAAGACCGCCAAATAAAAGAGTTTGACGCATTACATTCAAATCATTGCTCAAAGGATTGATTAAACGAACGCAGTTTGCAGCCGGATAGGTTGTCAAATCAGAGTAAAAGGCCTCTGCTGTAAGTGAATTATTTAATATTTCATTGAAACCTGCCCCAACAAGCTGCTCAGAGATAAGATTCTGAAGCTGATTGCTTTCATCTGTAGCTGTTTTGTAAGAAAGATTTGATTTTACATTTTCACTGAAATCAATGTTGTTGTATCCATATATTCTAAGAATATCTTCAATGACATCAACATCACGATAAACATCAACTCTGTAGGTAGGGATTTTAATAACCAAGCCTTCAGCGTTTTCACTGACAATCTCCATTTCCAAAGATGAAAGAATGTTTTTTACATCCTCAACAGCAATGTCATTTCCAACAAGAGTGTTTATTTTATTGTAAGTAAGGCTTACTTCTGCTTTTTCTATAGGAGTAGGATAGATGTCAACAGGCTCGCCAACAATTTCACCTCCGGCAATCTCTTTAATTAAAAGCGCGGCACGTTTAAGAACATACATAGTATTGTTTGGATCAGCACCTCTTTCAAACCTGAAAGATGAGTCTGTATTCAAGCCATGACGACGTGCAGCCTTTCTAATCCATGTCGGATTGAAATAAGCTGATTCAAGAAATACATCTTTTGTTGAATCAGTAACGCCTGAATCCAATCCGCCGAATACTCCTGCAAGACACATTGGCTCATTTTCATTACAAATCATCAAATCTCTTTCATTCAATGTATGTTCAACCCCGTCAAGAGTAGTAAACTTAGTGCCAGGTTCTACAGTTTTTACAATTACTTTTTTAGAATGAATTTTTCCTAAATCAAAAGCATGAAGAGGATGACCTGTTTCATGAAGAATATAGTTTGTAATATCTACAACATTGTTGATAGATCTAAGACCAATAGATTCAAGTTTGTTTTTTAACCATTCAGGACTTTCGTTTATCTTAACTCCTTGAATAGTTACTCCGCTATATCGAGGACAAGCTTCTGAGTTTTCAACACAAACTGTAGCAGCACCATCTTTTTTATCTATGGAAAATGCGTCGACAGAAGGTTTTACTAAATCAGCTTTGCCAACATGTTGCTTAAGATAAGCAGCTAAATCTCTTGCTACACCAAAATGAGAGGCAGCATCAACACGATTAGGAGTAATGTCGACCTCTAAGATATAATCGCTTTTAATGTTATAGTACTCCTTGGCAGGCATTCCAACAGGAGCATCCAAAGGCAATTCTATAATACCTTCATGAGAAGTACCAATTCCTATTTCATCTTCAGCACAAATCATTCCGAAGGATTCTTCACCACGTATTTTAGATTTCTTTATCTGAAAAGATTGATCGCCATCATAAAGAGTAGTTCCTACAGTAGCAACAATAACCTTTTGGCCGGCAGCTACATTTGCAGCGCCACAAACTATTTGAACCGGCTCTCCATTTCCAAGATCAACAGTGGTTACATGTAAATGGTCTGAATTAGGATGATTGACACAGGTCAAAACATGACCAACTACCAATCCTTCCAAACCACCCTTTATCGATTGTACCTCTTCAATACTACCGGTTTCCAATCCGATAGAGGTCAATGCGGCAGATACTTGTTCCGGATTGAGTTCAAATTGAAGATAATCCTTCAGCCAATTATAAGAGATGTTCATATGAATATATTTTTATTATCTTTTTTTTCAATTATGTGAATGAATTTGATAAAGAGAACTAAACATTTTACGCTGAATTTTTATCAACGCAATGATTTTCAAATAGCATTCCTCCTAAAAACTCGCCAAAGGTAATAAGAAAATAGAAAAATATTAAAAAACAATACCAAAGAAATAGTTTCTTTAATTTCTCTTATGGGAAAAGACTCTAAAATTATTTGTTAAAACAAACCTTTTTTGAAGTTTAATTTAATGTTTTCAAAGCATAATAAGACAATTATACAGTGAGTGTCTCCTAATTTAAAATCTTTAAATTATTTCATGCAAAAATGAAATACTGCAATAGAACAAACTTGTTGGGAAAGAAAAATCCGGGAGATAAATATCAAGTTTCTTATTAGAAACAATTTATCTCCCGGAAGCAACTATTATATTTTATTTTACCTCAATGGATTTTGATTTCTCCTCTTTTGTAACAGGCTTTTTAGGAATATCAATAGTCAAAACTCCCTTGTCTGCTTTAGCCTCTATTTTGTCTTTATCAATATTGTCTGGCAAAATCATAGCTTGTTGAAAAGCTGTATAAGCAAACTCCCTGCGAAGGTAAGTTCCTTTTTCATCCTTCTCGTCATTCTCCTTTTTATTCTCTACAGTAACAACAAGTTGGTTGTCATCATTTATTTCAACCTTGAAATCATTTTTTGTTAATCCCGGAGCAGCCAATTCCACAACATATTCATTGTCTGTTTCTTTTATGTTTACAGCCGGAACGCTTGCTGTATTTTTAGCCAACCATTCATTCCCCCAAAAGTCGTTAAAAACTGACGGTAACCAATTCTGTTGATTCTTTTTTGCAGGCATCATAATAAACCCTCCTATAAAATTAAATTAAACTTTAGAGTAAAGCCCCTTATGTTTGACAGTAAAAACTAAAGACCAGATGATTTACAACCTACTCAGCCAAAAATATAGCGTGGGTTTTGTTGTAAAAACTGAAGAATTGATGATTGTAAACTGTCTTATTAAAGGGAAAATCTCTATATGAGATAACAAAATCTTTATTTATTGGTTGATGCAAAAAAATCAATTTAAAATTGCTTAGCAATTTTTAAATATCATTAGTGTAATTAAATATATAAGCCTCAAAATATTCTATACATATCTAAAAATCATGGAGGGTTTTGGTGTACAATCTTTTTCTAACAATTGCATCTGCAATTATTAATATTGATATTATGATAAAAATAGAACGTGATAAAAATGAATCAGAAGAAGTGAAAAAATTAAATGCTGAAAAGATGTTGATTTTTTCTATTATAACTATTGTTATAAATGAGCCAATCAAGATAATTATTGAAAATAGAGTGGCAATAAAAAATTTAATAGATTCTCTCTTTTGCTTTTTTTGATATTCTTTATCTATTTCATTCATTAATGAAAATGTAAAATTACTGTCGCATTTTTCCAAAGGATATTCTTTAAGAATCTCCTTTATCTCCAAATCAAAATTGTCATCATATTTTTTATTAGCGTTCATCCTATATTATTTTGATATTTTGCTATATACGTAAATCCTTTTAACTGACTATTTACTGTTTTATGATTAAATAGAAATTAAACTCCTTTTTATATCTCCTGATTCATCAGAACAGATAATTTTTTCCTTATTCTGTGGAGCTTAACCTTAATGTTTGATTCGCTCATTGATAGTATCTCGCCGCATTGAGCTATTGATTTTTCTTGCCTGTAAAAAAGAATAACCAAAGCTTTTTCAGAAGGTGCAAGCTTCTTTATTGCATTATCGAGAGCAATATATAAGTTTTCTTTTTTTAATGATTCATTATTGTCAATAAAACTATCCTGTGAGTTTTCCAACTCTATTTGGTCGATATCGATAAAAGAAATATTGTTTTTCCTTAGAAAATTTATTGAAGCATTATATGCTATTCTATAAATCCAAGTTGAAAATGAAGATTCTTGATGAAACTTATCCAAATTTTTATAGACAGAAATAAATACTTCCTGCAAGATATCTTTTGCGTCCTCCTTATTATCAACAATTCTTACAATCAATGTTAAAAGAAAGTTTTTATATCTATCTACAATAATGGCAAAGCAGGATATTTCCCCATCTGCTATTCTCGAAATCAAATATGTATCACTAAGTTTTTCCATTCTGTATCTCTGACACAAACTAAAGAAAAAGGTTACACTAATTAGATAATTTTATTATAAAAAATTTTTTTATATTTTTTTGTAACCTTTCTTTATATGATGTGTCAAAAGAACAAATATTAAAAATAATAGATATATCGATTATTATTATAAGAACAAAATATAAATAACAATTTAAAATATTAAGATTATGAACTATTTAGAAGCCCCTTTAGTTTTAGCTGTAATTGGTTATGCAATTTATAAAATCTTCGAACTTTTTGTAAACCGCCCATTAAGATCAAAATTGATTGATAAGATTGATTCCTCAAATGTGAAAATTATAAATCCTAATTTGAAGTTTCCAAATTTTGAGAACTCAAATAATGCTTCCGCTTTAAGAGTCAGTCTGCTTCTTATCGGGATAAGTTTGGGTCTGTTTATTTCCTATATAATATATTATGTTACAAGTATTTCGATAATAACATTTGATATTACAACAGAAGATATCTATTTTCCTTGTACAGGACTATTCGGAGGTCTTGGTTTGCTAATATCATATTTTGTTGAAAAGAAACAGATTGAAAAGGAAAAGGAAGAATACAAAAAAATGGTTGAGGATTCTTTGGCTTCTTCGAGAAAGGATTATGATCAAAAAGAACAAGATATTTGTGTTAATAATGATGCAATAAATACTTCAAGAGAAAATGATAATCAAGAACAATAAAATTCTTGATTTTATAGCAGTTACATAATATTTTATTAAAAAATATTAATAAAAAGTGTTGATATAAAGCCCTTTATTGGAATTTTTTATCAGGTTATTCCTTTTTTGTATAAGATAATAACCCGCTTCAATGGTAAATGCTTTCTAATAGTGATATTGAAATGCAAATATCCCTTTCATCTCATCCATTAAAGCAAGTGATTGCTATCTAATAGTGATATTGAAATCTTTTCAAGTAAGTAAATGCTTTATAATAGCGATATTGAAATCTTTTATATAAGAAAAAAGCAGTTTCTTCTAAATCATTTATGAAGAGACTGCTTTTCTTATAATCAAATAAAACTATAATCAAGAAATCATATTAATTCTATTTCGATTTTTTATCTTTCAAAACTTCAAATAATGCACTCGCACAGTTTTCTCCATCAATGGCAGCCGAAACTATGCCACCGGCAAAACCGGCGCCTTCACCACAAGGATAAAGATTCTTTATCTGAGGATGTACAAACTTTTCCCTGTCTCTTGGAATCCTTACAGGAGATGAAGTTCTTGTTTCAATTGCAATCATTACAGCTTCATTTGTAAGAAAACCTTTTGCAGAACGTCCAAATACCTTAAAGCCCTCTTTAAGACGTTTGCTGATTAATTCAGGAATCCAAAAATGAAGAGGAGAACTTACAAGACCAGGGGCATAAGAGGAGGAGGGAAGGTCTTTTGATATTTTACCTTCAATAAAATCCATCATTCTTTGAGCAGGAGCGCTTTGAGTTGAATTGCCATTTACATAGCAACTATATTCCAAATCCTGTTGAAACTTCATCATCTTTAATTCCTCATATTTGTCATAATCAGGAAGGTCCTCCGGCCTTATCTCCACAACCATTCCTGAATTAGCCCATTTAGAACCACGGGAAGAGGAGCTCATCCCATTTACAACTATTTGATTAGGACCTGTTGCTGCGGGCACAACTACGCCGCCCGGACACATACAAAAAGAGTAAACACCTCTGTCATCAACCTGAGTTACAAAACTATATTCAGCAGCCGGAAGCCATTCGCCTCTTCCATCTTTTGAATGATACTGAATCTTGTCAATAACATTTTGAGGATGTTCCAAGCGAACCCCAACAGCAATACCTTTTGCTTCAATGAAGATATTTTTATTTTTCAATAATGAATAAACATCTCTTGCCGAATGCCCCGTAGCCAAAATAACCGGTCCTTCAATCTTAATATTTTCATTGGCAATAATTCCCTCAACATTATTATCCTCTCCAATAATAATATCAGTCATTTTTGTCTCAAAAAGAACTTCGCCGCCACATTCTATGATTTTTTTTCTAATGTTTTCAATCACCGCCGGCAATTTATCGGTCCCTATATGAGGATGAGCATCAGCCAATATAGATTCATTGGCACCAAACTGACAAAAAATATTCAAAATTCTATCTACCGAACCTCGCTTTTTGCTTCTTGTATAAAGTTTACCATCAGAATAAGCACCTGCGCCACCCTCACCAAAGCTGTAATTTGATTCAGGGTCAACCTTATGACTACGACTGATCATTGCAAGATCCTTTTTCCTATCCCTGACATTTTTGCCCCTTTCAACAATGATAGGTTTAATGCCAAGTTCAATAAGTCTCAGAGCTGCAAAAAGACCGGCAGGGCCTGCACCCACAACAACAGCTTGTGGCGCATCCTTAACAGAAGGAAATGATATTTCAGTAAAAGCCTTGTCCTTAGCAAATTCATTAATATAAACATTAAGCTTTAGATTTACCATTACATTCTTTTGACGTGCATCTATCGAACGCTTAATAATTCTTATCTCCTTAATGGATTTGGCATCAATGCCAAATTGACTTGAAATATGTTTTTTTAATAAATCCTCTACAGCGGCTTGCTGAGGAGTAACTCTTAACTGTAATTCTTTAATCATTTTATTTTTATTATCATTTTTTAAAGTGGCAAATGATCGTAAAGGATAATAATCCTCTTTCTCAAAGAAATATTATTTATCAAAAGCCAATTAAATAACACCCTCAATAAAAAAGATACTCTTTTCTATAAAAATACTGTTTTAACCGAAAAGTTCCCTGAACGCCTCTTCAACTTTTCTAACGGGAACGATTCTTATATTAAGTTTTGAGGTGTCAAAACCTTTCAAATTCAAATTCGGAATCAATATAGTCTCGAAACCAAGTTTCTCAGCTTCAAGTATTCTTTGTTCGATTCTTCCAACTGGACGAATTTCGCCTGAAAGACCAACCTCACCCGAAAGACAAGTATTCATGGCAATAGCCAGATCCATATTTGAAGAAAGTATTGCGCTTATAACTGCCAAGTCCATTGCCGGGTCGTTTACTCTAAGCCCACCGGCGATATTTAAAAATACATCCTTTTGACCAAGCTTAAATCCGACTCTTTTTTCAAGAACAGCAAGCAGCATATTCATTCTCCTTATGTCAAATCCAGTTGCAGAGCGCATTGGCGTGCCATAGGCTGCCGTACTCACTAAAGCCTGAGTCTCAATAAGAAAAGGTCTTACACCCTCTATGGCAGAGGAAATGGCAACTCCGCTTAGTCCCTCATGATTTTGAGAAAGAAGAAGCTCCGATGGATTGCTGACCTCTCTTAAACCGCTTCTCTGCATCTCGAAAATGCCAAGTTCGGAGGTGCTTCCAAAACGATTTTTTATTGAACGAAGTATCCTGTACATATAATGCTGGTCACCCTCAAATTGGAGCACAGTATCGACAATATGTTCAAGAACCTTAGGCCCTGCAATGCTTCCCTCCTTGTTGATATGACCTATCAAAATCACCGGAACGCCGCTCTCTTTGGCAAATTTAAGAATCCTTGCCGCACATTCTCTTACCTGACCAACACTGCCGGGAGAAGATTCGATTGTTTCAGTTGCAATAGTCTGAATAGAATCTATAATAACAACATCCGGAGTTACATTTTGAATATGCACAAAAATCTCCTCAAGAGAAGTTTCGCAAACAATCAGACATTCCGGATTATCATAGCCAAGTCTTTCGGCACGAAGCTTAAGCTGCTTAGCACTTTCCTCACCCGAAACATAAAGAGTCTTTTTGTTTTTCAATCCAAGCACAGTCTGAAGAACAAGTGTCGATTTGCCAATGCCGGGGTCGCCGCCAATCAGAACCATTGATCCGGGTACGAGACCGCCACCCAAAACACGGTTAAGCTCATCGTTGTGCATATCGATTCTTGTCTCCTCATCGGTGGTAATATCTTTTAGAAGTTTTGGCTTCTCCTTTTGTTTGGGTGCGCCGGTATAAGATATATTCTGTGTCGGAGTCTTTGAAACAATCTCTTCTACATAAGTATTCCATTCACCGCAAGCGGGGCATTTGCCAAGCCATTTTGGCGATTCATTTCCGCAATTGCTGCAAAAGAAAGCACTTTTTGTTTTTGCCATACTATATATATGTAATCTATTAATCCTTTTTTCCTATTTTTCAAAGATATCGCAAGCCGAGAGCAATAAGCTTAAAAAAAAATCTTTTTTTTTAAAGCTATTGCAGAGGCGAAGTATAACTTATTCAAAGATATCGCAAGCCGAGAGCAATAAGCTTAAAAAAAAATCTTTTTTTTTAAAGCTATTGCAGAGGCGCCGCATATCTAATCCAAAGATACTACATTCTTTTCATATCATCTTTTCAAACAATTTTATAACAACCAATTCCACAATATATATTCTCCTTAAAGCAAAAAAAGAGTGAACAAATAAACTATTGCTCACTCTTTTAATAATATGATAAATTGCCCTGTTGTGCCGAAAAACGGTAAAAAGCAATTATTTAATTACACCAAGTTCTTTACCAACTTTAATAAATGCATTGATAGCCTTGTTTAGATGCTCCTTTTCGTGAGCTGCAGAAAGCTGAACGCGAATACGAGCCTGATCTTTAGGAACTACAGGGTAATAAAAACCAGTTACATAGATTCCCTCTTCAGCCATCCTATTGGCAAATTCCTGAGAAAGTTTAGCATCATAAAGCATTACAGCGCAAATTGCTGATTGAGTTGGTTTAATATCAAAACCTGCTTCAAGCATTTTTTCACGGAAATACTTAACATTTTCCTGTTGTTTTGTATGAAGATCATCACTTTCCTTAAGCATTTTAAACACCTCAAGACTTGCACCGACAACTGCCGGTGGAATAGAGTTTGAGAACAAATAAGGACGAGAGCGTTGACGAAGCAAAGAAATAATCTCTTTTCTTCCTGTTGTGAAACCTCCTATTGCACCTCCAAAAGCCTTTCCAAGAGTGCCGGTATAGATATCTATTTTTCCATAAACATTAAACTGTTCGCTTACACCATGGCCTGTAGCACCTACAACGCCTGCAGAGTGACATTCGTCAACCATTACAAGGGCATCATATTTTTCTGCAAGCTGACAAATCTGATCCATTGGAGCAACATTTCCATCCATAGAGAAAACGCCATCTGTAACGATTATTCTAAAGCGTTGTTCCTGTGCTTCCTGAAGACATTTTTCCAATTCAACCATATTTGCATTTGCATAACGATAACGTTTTGCTTTGCAAAGACGAACACCATCAATAATTGAGGCGTGGTTTAATGAATCAGAGATGATAGCATCCTGGTCGCTCAACAGCGGTTCGAAAACACCACCGTTTGCATCAAAGCAAGCTGCATATAAAATTGTGTCTTCTGTTTGAAAATAATCAGAGATAGCTTTTTCCAATTCCTTGTGCATATCTTGTGTACCACAGATGAAACGTACAGAAGACATACCATAGCCACGGGCATCCATTGCCTCTTTTGCAGCTTTTATTACTCTCGGATTGTCTGAAAGACCAAGGTAATTGTTCGCGCAAAAGTTTAATACTTTTTGGCCGTTTGCCAATTTAATTTCTGCACTCTGAGGTGTAGCAATAAGACGCTCATTCTTATACAACCCAGCCTCTTCAATTGATTGAAGCTCTTTTGTAAGAAATTCTTTAATTTCGCCGTACATAATGTTAAAATAATTTGTTAATTTATTTAATGTCTTTAAATAATTTATTAGATATTTCCTAAATTTATCTTGAAAATTTAAAGGTTTATTCCCTTTTAATTAATTTTAGAATACAAATTTCTAATTTTTTTTTAAAATTCTAACAAAAAATCTTCTTAAAATTATATCAATTGACTCTAAAGATATAACTTTGACCGAAAATATAAGTTTCTTATAGTTATGAAAAATGTTTTAGTTGTAGGAGCCACCGGACAAATAGGGTCTGAGTTGACTATGTTATTGCGTAAGCACATTCCTGCAGGAAATATTGTTGCAGGATATATAAAGGGAGCAGAACCTAAAGGAGTATTATTGGAAAGCGGACCGGCAGAATTGTCGGATGTAACCAATGCCCAACAGCTTGCAGGAATTGTAGAAAAATATAATATTGACACTATATATAATTTAGCTGCAATTTTATCTGCCACAGCAGAGGCAAAACCTCTTTTAGCATGGAATATACAAATGAATGGTCTTATTAATCTTCTTGAGATTGCAAGAGAGAAAAATTGTGCCGTGTTTACTCCAAGTTCTATTGGAGCTTTCGGTCCTGACACTCCTCATGTAAATACTCCGCAAGATACAATACAAAGACCAAAAACAATGTATGGCGTGACAAAAGTTTCATGCGAATTGTTAAGTGATTATTACCATATTAAATATGGTGTTGATACTCGTTCGGTACGTTTTCCTGGACTTATCTCAAATGTAACTCCTCCGGGAGGCGGTACAACAGATTATGCTGTTGATATTTATTATGCTGCCGTTGAGGGACGTGAATTTGTCTGTCCTATTCAAAATGGAACATTTATGGATATGATGTATATGCCTGATGCTTTGCGTGCAGCAATCAGCATTATGGAAGCTGATCCAACTAAATTGATTCACCGTAACTCTTTCAACATCGCTTCAATGAGTTTCGATCCTGAAATCATTTATAACGAAATCAAAAAAGTTATCCCTGAGTTCAAGATGCGTTATGAATTCGATCCTCTTCGTCAGGCAATTGCTGATTCATGGCCTGATAAAATGGATGACAGTTGTGCAAGAGCTGAATGGGGTTGGAAACCTGAATATGATTTAACCTCAATGACGAAAGATATGATTGAGAAATTGTCTCTTCGTTTGAAAAAATAATCTCTTATACTTGTTTTTAATAAAAGTGGCGTTTCAAAATGTTTTTTGAAACGCCATTGTCATTTTTATTCTTATGAGAAGATGCTCTCTTTAAAAGAGCTCCCTTTTATTCCACCCTGACTTTTGAGCCTTGGCTGTTGCCTGTAAACTGAGGTGCATAATAACATTGAATTTTTGAGATGCCATCATTAAACTCACCCTTTATTTGAGCTTTAACCTTATATTCGAAAACGAATGTGCCTTTAGGAACCCAATTGAAAAAGAAATTTGTTGCGGCATCTTTAATCTCTGAGAAATATCCAACTCCTTGATTGTATTTATATCCCGACAACTGTTCATAAGGTTCAAAGCAGGCAGCTCTTTGGTCTGTCAGTGTTACATACTCATAGTCTCTGTCGGCAGTAACAACAATTCTTGTTACTATAATATCACCTTGATTTATAACGCCATCTGTAGGTTCAAGTGTTGTCCCGCTTGTTGATTTAACCTCCCTGTAGAGTTCCTTTTTTATTTTAAGACCTGTAAAGTTTGACTTAATCTTAGAGAAGTCTTCAAAATACTGCCAATACGCTGCTCCAAACGCCGGATGATCGGAATCTCTTGTAACGGTGATTGTACCGTATTCCTTCCTTATATCATTGGTGTTGAATGCAGTATCACAAGCTGCCAAATAGCCTTTTGTCTCAAGAGTTATATCACCGACCTTTACAATAGGCAAATCTTTAGAGCTCAGCCAATCGGAACCGGTGTTCAAAATAGCATAAACTGCGTCAATGGTAGCAATATAACTTTCCCATTGCTGAACCTGCTTTTCTCTTAAAAGCCAAGTCTTAAGCTCATTCATCAGCTCAACGTTTTCACCATTCAGAGAGAGAGCCTGCATAATCATCACATGAGTGCGAAGCGGATTTACCCTGTTAAACAGTGAAGAATTGTTGTTTGCCCAATATCTGCCCATCTCTTTGCTTGTTGTTGAGATTCTCAGCAAATATTTGTTTATTAAATCAGCTTCATCCTTAAATCCGTATTTGTTAAGTGTTATAGAAGAAACCGCTTTTTCATAAAGAGACAAATTTTTCCAGTTCTCTTTTATGTAATTAATAATCTTTTTGTGAGTGTAGGAAGATCCGTAATTGAAAGGAATATCCATATAAAAGCCTCTTGTCATTGCCCATAGGATGTCTGAATATCTTGGCACATAATCGGCATCAGTTTTTCCTTTTGTGCTCTCAACTCTGTAATTCTCTACCTCCTTGTCAGAATAGTTTACAGCTCTTATTTCAATATCTCCCAAAACTTCACTTGTCTCCAAAGCACCAAGATCTCTTAGTCTTGAGAAAACAGCAAGAATGTTTAATGTTTCAAACAAGTTTGAGTCCCAGTCCTTATACCAACTAAATCCACCATCCTTATTTTGCAGCGATCTGATTAATTCCAATGACTCTCTTTGAAGATTGGTGTTTCTATTTATATCAAACAATGATGATAAAGAACGAAGATTGTTTTTTTCTGTCTCTGCGTTTACAACCCATGGAGTCTGAGAAAGAACGAGCTCTTTCAATTGCTGATTCTTTTCAAGAGTCGATTCAATGGAGCTTTTATCATTCAGATCAATATTGTCAATATATTTTTTTATCTCAGGATTAGATTGTGCAATGTAGCATGAAAGTGTGTTTACAAAGAAATTGCATCCCGCTTCAGACACAATATTATTGTTTATTTTACCTCTCTGAGCCGACAATGCATTAACTGCATACCACGAAGGGTTGCCGGTAAACTCTACTGTATATCTTAGATTTGATAAGCTCTTAGATTTATTGTTTACAAAATCCTTGAATACAAATTTGTTTTCGCCTTTGCCCGTTACATTCATATTCATAGATTGAGTAACGAGTGACCTTGATGGCAACACTGCAATAACATGCTGTTCGCCATCACTGAAACTCTCATTATATGCTTTCAGCCTAATTCCTGTTATTGATATGTTTTGAGGAATATCTACATTAAAAGAAACAGTCTGAGACCCATTTTTCTCAACATTGAAAGAAGTCTTGTTTTCAAACCAAACAGAGTCGTTTTCAGGTAAAAACATTTCAATACTGCTTGTACCTGTTTGTGTTTTATCTGTATTATTCATTATAATAAATGAAATCATGACATTATCGCCTGTTCTTACAAATCTTGGAAGAGTAGGCATAATCATAAATTCTTTTGTTGTAACAACTTTTTTGCTGATAAATCCAAAATTTAAATCTTCTGTTGTAGCAAGTGCCATAAATCTCCATTGAGTCAGTGATTGCGGCATTACAAAAGAGAATTTTACCTCACCTTTTTCGTTAGTGTTTAAAAGAGGATAGAAAAATGCCGTTTCATCAAAATTTTCCCTTATAGAAATATTGCTGTTATTAGCAGCCGCATCTTTATCTGAGATCTCCTCTTCATTGATAACGTGTTCAACAATTGCCCCCGGGTAAGCTCCAGCAATAGCACCTACCATATATTCTTTCTTTTTTGCACCAAAGCCTACAACAGTTTGTAGTTCAGAGTCGTTTGCTATTGATGAAACGTTACTCTTAAATGATTTTGTGGCAAGTGTCTCAAATCTGTTTCCGCCAAGCCCAAAGCTGTTGAATATTGGACTATTTATACTCTTCTCTTGATAACGCTGACCGTTATAGAAATTTCTGATATAAATATTAGATTCATAGAATGATGAATAACTGTCAGTGTAAAATACATTGTTTACAGCAAATGGAATACTCCAGTTAAAACTATTTATCATATCCAATGATGCATCATACATATCTGCCAAAAGCTGCGATTGCATTCCGTTGCCTTTGTTGTCTTTAACTGTAAAACTCCATGTCTCTTTTTCTCCGGCACTGATTTTGTCCCTGAATGTTTCCGTTGTAATTGTCAAGCCATCGTTTTCCTTTATTTTGTTTATAGTAAAACGTTGGTTGTAAACTTCTCCGTCTTTTACAAATATGATTTCAATCCGGCAGTTGCTGCCATATATTTCCTTATACTCAAATGGAATACTTTTTCGTTCATTATTCAATATGAAATTCTGTCTTTCAGATGAGCCTTTATAGTATACTGTATAAACTGCATAAACATTTTTCATAGATGTTCCCACCTCTATGTTTTGTTTTTCACCCACATAAAGTTTCTCTTTTGGTATAGATATCCATTCTTTAAACCTTGAATCTATTTTTTTGTCATTGGAAAAGATATATATCGTAAGTTTTCTTTCCGATTTATATCCTTTGCTGTCAGTGACAGCAGCTTTTAAAATATAAAAGCCTTTATTCAAAGATTTAAAGTCAAATGCAAATTCCTTGTTTGTGTCAAACTCAATTGTTTTTATCAAATCGCTCTCTTCTGCCTGATTGCAGCATGAGATGCTGATTTTTTGAAAATCTGTCTTATAGATATACATGGTTCCTTTTCCATTGAAAGGCTCATCATTGAGATTCTTTGATGAGATTTTGATGGAATCGGAAGATGTTTTGTCAATAAAATGGATAGACTCTTTTGTTGAAATATTTGTAAATACATTTGATTGTTTATTGATGGTGATTAATGTATATACAGAGCTTTTGCCAATGCTGATGTTTTGAGTGCTGTTTTGTATTTCACCCGATGGTGAGGTGACTTTTACATCTACCACAAAATTTGAAAATTCAAAATAGCTGTTTCTTAAAGGTTCTTTTGCCAAGAACGAAAATTCAAAATTTCCCTTTTTATTTGTTTTTACAATTCCTGTTGATATGATGTCTTCATAAGAGGAAAATCTGTTAAACAGTTCCCTTTGATGAATGGAATATTCAACGCCGCAATTCTCCAAGTCGAATCCCGAAAGGGTTTTAACATTTCCATTCACTTTTACAGAATCTCCGTAAACATATATATCGTTTATCTTTTCAAATGATATTTCAAATTCAGGCCTTTTATATTCTGCAACTTCTACTGTTTTAAATTCCTTATTTGATTTCAAATATATTGTACCATTTTTTATGTCATTTGGAATGACAAATTCGCCAGCAAAACCGCCGAAGTTATCGCTTTTGAAATTTTGATTTGTAATATTCACACCATCAGCCCTATCCAAAGTTACTTCCACGGTATGATTGCCAATAACTCGGTTGCTTGTTTCGCCTCTTTCCCATACTATGCCCTTAAAATAAATCTTTTGTCCCGGACGGTACAATCCGCGGTCGGTAAACAGTGTTACAATCTCTCCTCCAACCGGCTGGCAGTCTCTGCGGCTGTAGATGTATGCCTTTTTAGAGTATTTATCATCACCTTTTGATACTTTATAATAAATAGATGTTGGAAGCTCATCGCCTTTAGTTTCAGCAATTCCATCCTTGTTGGTATATATCTCTTTTACAGGATTCTCATTTTTTGATCTGTCATTATAGATAGATATTTTTGCGTTTTTTTCAGGAAAGCCGGTAGTCTTGTTTACAACATAAAAGCTTAGCACCCCATTCACTGTCTTTTGAAATGAGAGAAGGTTTGATATGAAAAAGTTTTGTTTCGATTTGTCAATCTCTATTGAATATTCACCAAAGCTAATTTGCGGCAATGAAATACTTTTAAACTGATCGATAAGGGAAAGTGTGTCCGATAGAAATATATTCTTTTCAAATATATTTTCTTGAACAGTGGAATTGTAAATGCTGATGTTTACATCTTTTAAATTCTTGTATTTTAATAATCCGCTGACAGGCTTATTTGCAGGATATTTATTCTGCAGCCTGAAAAATGAGAATCCCTCTCTAATTTTCTCACGGCTGTTTTTTAACATTGCTGAATATCCTGAGCTTGGATATTTGTCAATCAATGCTTTTGAAAAATCCAGCAGTTTTTTTAATTCAATGTATTTATTCTCTCTTGCCTCTTTAATGCATGGAATGTTTAGGTATGAGTTTATAGTTTCTATATCAGACTTTAAAGGAATATCTGCATCTAAAAATCCATATTTGTTGTTTATTGTATTCAATTCCAAATCGACATATTCAGCTGCCGCAATCAATGATGATTCATCCTTTGTCGTTTCTATATATGATTTAAGCTCTTTTATGATGGACGCTTCATATTTGTTTGAATAGTTAAAGAAATTCAGCCTTTCAATATTGGCCAAGATAAAGTCGTTGCTTAAATTGTTGCTTTTGTAGTATTTAAGCAGTGATTGATATGCTCCAGCTGCAAAATGCTGAGGAATGGTATTTATTTGACTAATCTCTGCTTTCTCAAATTCATTGTAGGGTAGGGTGCATTTTTCATAAAATGAGGCATCTTCAATATTCCTTGAAAATATGCCCTGATAATGTAGCTCTTTGGCAAGAGCTATTGCTCTTTTCAATATGAAACTGTAATAATCTGTGTTTTCATATTCTGTATTGTTGTCTAAAAGCATTTTAATCTCAGAGGTATTATGACCTTTAAGTATTTGAGGCTCCTTAATCGAAGAGGATAGATACTTCATTATCTCTTCGACATAGTTGTTGGAACTCCATTCTCTGATGTTTTTTGGCGCTTCACCGGATAAATTAGTCCTTGAATTGATTGAATATTGGTTTGAATTGTAATCTGAAAACAAAGCATAAGCCGTGTAATAGTCAATTAGAGATTTGCAAAACACATCGTCAGTCACATCACTCATATCCCTAAGCTTGTCAATGATGTAAATTATTGAATCATGATCTGTCTCAAGCCTTAAGGCGCTTTGCTTAAGAAAATCATAAAGCTTCAAACTGCATTCATCCTTGACCATGGATTGTTTGTCTTGGTTAATTACAATATTTGAAAAACATGTGCATACATTTAGGAAATAAAAAATGATTATTGCAGAATAGAGTTTTCTGTTCATAATAATGTGTTTTATATGATGTAACTAATTGTAATATATTAAAATGATCTTTTTAACTAATGAAAAAAGTAAAAAATTATGATTTATTCCTTATGAAAAAGATATACAGTATCAAATAGAAATAAACATTAAAATTAAAATGCGATTAATTATCCAATAAATTTAATGATATTTTTGAGATATTATCGCCTTATTAATGTAAATATGCAATAAATGTATAAATATTTTATAATTACTATATTAGGTTGTGTGTCGTTTAATTGTTTTGGTCGGGTATTTTGTTTTTTTTATCAGATATTATTTTGAATAACTTAAGTATCATAATAAAACCACTTAAATAAAATTATTAATATACATAAGTGTATTTGCTATAATACTTTAGTGTTATAATTTTTTGACTGATAAAAAATAATAAATTACTGATAAGATAATAATTAAGAAAGTTTATGATGCTAAAGGTGAGATTAGTGTATGTCTGATTTTGGTGGCTCCTGATGGTTTGTAAAAAAGATGTGACACAGTCAATTAATATGTTGGTGTGAGAGGTGCTTTTACTGAAAACTTTAAGTAAGCAAATGTGTAAAAAATAGATAAGCCCCTCAAAAATTATTTTTGAAAGGCTTATATTGTTTGGTTGCGGAAGCCGGACTCGAACCAACGACCTTCGGGTTATGAGCCCGACGAGCTACCACTGCTCCATTCCGCGATGTTTCGAGTGCAAAGATAGGGATAAATTGAGCCTCTCCAAATATTTGCAGATTTATTTTGATGGTAGAATGTATAAATAATGTGAATAAATATACTGATGTGTCAAATCCCGGCTTGACTTTAGCAATTATAGAATTATTAATCAGTTGAAAGAAAAGAGTGTAAGGAGATAGTAGAGCAAAAAAAATCCCCATTTTTTGAAATGGGGATTTTTTAAGAGATTATACTTTAAGGAAAATATTCTTTTTATAAAGGAAATATAAAAACAGCCAGCATGTAATAATGTAGATGCTTGAATTGAGAAGATTCTGCATTGTTTCGTTTTCAAAAAGAGCAATAAATCCGCCAAAGAAATAGTTTGCAGTATATCTGAAATTTATCATGCTTTGAGCAAGATAGATAGTTATTGAATTCATGCCAATAACCCTGAAAGCAAGAGTCCATCCTTTTAATCCTTTTACATCGATAAGGTAATAGAACACCGAAAAGGCAATCAAGGAGATACCACCTACAAAGCATACAAAAGAACTGCTCCATAAATTTTTGTTGATAGGAAATACAATATTCCAAAGCTTGCCTATAATAATTAAAGCAACTCCGCAAACTATCAGATACAATACCTTTTTGCTTTCGGAGATATTAAACTTTTTAGATTTGACAAATTCCCCGGTAAGCATACCAAACATTGCAGTGGCAATTGCAGGAACTGCCGACAAAAGGCCCTCAGGGTCATGAACACCGCGATATAAAAGCACGCCCGGCATGAAAAGACGGTCTATATATCCGACCAAGGAACCCTCTTTGGAAAATGGATTGCCATCTCCGTCAGGTGCCGGTACAAAAGTGATAAGCAGCCAGTAGCCGATAAGAATCAGAGCGGCGACAAAGCCTCTTTGCTTTGTGTTTGTATGAAGGAAGATAAGTGCAGAGAACATCCAAGCAAGACCTATACGGCCAAGAACGCTTGCGCATCTCATGTTTTCAAAGTCAAGATGGAAGAATCCGTTGTATACGATGCCCAGGAGTATCAATACGATACCTCTTCTGATAACGTTCAGATGGATTTTTGTTGAAGATAAATTTTTTCTTTTGCTGTTGTCGAGCGAATATGGAAATGAGATCCCGGCAATAAATAGAAACAAGGGGAAAATCATGTCTTCAAAAGCAAAACCATTCCAAGGTACATGTTTAAACTGATTTGCTATAGCCGAGGCTACACTGCTGTCGGGGAAAAATGCACAGATAGAGGCAAAAAATGCTCCGCCTCCCATTATAAAGAACATGTCACACCCTCTAAGGGTGTCAAGTGACTGCAATCTCGGAGCGAGATTTGATGAATTCTTTTTCATTTTTATAAAAAATGTGTTTAGTATTAGATGATTATGGGGTAAATATAGAAAAAAAGAGAGGTTGCTGTTCAGAAACCTCTCCTTTTTCTTTTAGATATCTTATTTTTTTATTGTTATATATTTATCTGAGTAAATATATAACAACTTATGAACTGATATTTATTTTATCAGCTTTTTGCGCATAAAATGCATTTTTATAGCAGTGACAGCACATTCATCTCCCTTGTTGCCAAGCACGCCGCCTGCTCTGTCGATAGACTGCTGCATTGTGTCGTTGGTCAAAACTCCGAAAATGAAAGGAATATCAAATTGAGTGTTCAATAAAGTTACACCTTGAGTGACGCCCTGACAAACATAGTCGAAGTGAGGAGTGTCGCCTCTTATCACACAGCCAAGAGTGATGACAGCGTCGAGAGATTTGTTGATAGCCATTTGACGTGCTCCGAAAGTAAGCTCGAAAGTACCTGGAACACGACCGATAACAATATTTTCTTCTTTAACGCCATGCTTTTCAAGTGTGTCGACAGCGCCCTTTAAGAGGGCTTCAGTGATTTTGCTGTTCCATTCCGAAACCACGATTCCCACTTTCATTTCAGAAGCATCGGGAACAGAAGCCGGATCATAAGAGGATAGGTTTTGGTAAGCTGTAGCCATAAGTATAGTTATAAAATTAAAAGCCACTAAACAAACATGACATATTTGTTTAGTGGCTCAAAGATACAAAAGAGAATTGACTCTTTATTATTTTTTAGAAGAAGCTCTTTCTATATATTTTTCAATATCGGCAGATTCCATTGAAGTGCTCCAATTGTCTTTTATGTTTTGGTAAACTTTTACCGCATCGGCATATTGACCAAGACTTTCGTAAGCAATACCTGCTTTTTTAAGATAGATAGGAGAGATAAGCTCATTGTTTGCTTTAGCGGCGGCTTTTTCAAAGTAAGCAATAGCCTCTTTAACTTTTCCCATTTCAACATAGCAGTCGCCAACAGCACCAACTACGGCAGGAGAAACAAGAAGATCGCTGGCAGAAAATGATTCAAGATGTTTGATAGCTTGCTCGTAGTTTCCTAAGCGCATTTGACAAATACCTGCGTAAGCTTTGGCTAAATTGCCGGCTTTAGTAGAACTGTTTTCTTTAATGATAGCTTCAAAACCGATGAAGTCGCCTCCATTGCCCTCAAGCGCTTTTTGATATTCCTTTTCCTGTAAAAGAAATTCACCGACAAATAAATCTTCCTGGGCTTTGTTTTCTTTAGGAATAAAATAAAATTGACGAAGAGCAAGGATGCCGGAAACTACTAAAATCAAAACCAATGCAGAAATAAGCATGGGCTTTTGATATTTCTCAATTAGTTGTTCTGTTTTGGATAACGCTTCATTAACTTCGTCCAATCCGTCGTGTTGTGTTTTTTGATCTGACATATTTTTGTTTTATTTATATTTTCAAATATTAATTCTCACTCGATATAGAGTGAAAAGGGTTCTCATAAGAATAATCTAATGTGGATTTTTCTTCTCTATACCTATTTGTATATTATAATAACGATAGATAAACTTAAAAAAGTAATGCATTCGTTAAAAAAAATTCTACGAGAGGCAAAAGTAATTTATTTATATTTATAAACGAAATTTCATACAAAATTTTTACAGTTTATCACGGTTCAAAAATAAATTTTTGGTTGGAGAAAAAGTGTTTTATTTATTAAAAACAGGGTGTGTTTTCAAAAGCATTACTTTGAGTTGGTATATTTGTGTAACTTTGCAAATAATAAATTATTTATAATGATACTTGACCATTTGTCGATAGTAAACTATAAAAATATCTCTCAGGCAGATTTAAACTTCTCACCCAACATCAATTGTATTATCGGTGACAATGGTATGGGAAAAACAAATCTTCTTGATGCTATATATTATCTTTCATTTTGTAAAAGCTTTATTAATGTTGTTGACTCACAGAACATTAATCATGAGAGCGAGTTTTTTATGCTTCAGGGAAACTATCTTGATGGAATAAAACAAGAGGAGATTTACTGCGGTATGAAAAGAAGAGTTAAAAAGCAGTTTAAAAGGAACAAGAAGGAATATGACAGGTTATCTGATCATATAGGCTTCATTCCTCTTGTTATGGTTTCTCCATCTGATTCTGAATTAATAATAGGTGGAAGCGATGAGAGGCGACGCTTTATGGATTTGGTGATATCACAATTTGATAAGACATATCTCGACTCCTTGATTAAATACAACAATGCTCTTCAGCAAAGGAATTCTCTATTAAAGATTGAGGATAGAGAGGTTGATGACTCTCTTTTTGAAATTTGGGAGGAACAGATGGATAAGTATGGAAGAGAGGTATATAATGGAAGACGAAGTTTTATCGATGGCTTCCTTCCTGTCTTTCGTGAATTTTATGATTTTATCTCACAGGGAAAAGAGCCGGTAAGTTTAAGATATATTTCCCATTTTGAAAAGGGAAGCCTACAACAGCTTTTGAAGGAGGTTAGGGATAGGGATAAAATTCTCGGATACACAACAAGGGGAGTTCATAAGGATGATTTGGAGATGAATCTTGGTGAATATCCTATAAAAAGAATAGGTTCTCAGGGTCAGAATAAAACATATCTGGTAACTCTAAAACTTGCGCAGTTTGATTTTCTTAAAAGAATGGGTAAAACAACGCCTATTCTTCTTCTTGATGATATCTTTGACAAATTAGACTCAACAAGAGTTGAACAGATATTAAACCTTGTAGCAGGAGACAGATTCGGTCAGATTTTTATTACTGATACAAATAGGGAGTATCTGGATAGGTTGATAAGAAAACTTGCTCACAGTTACAATTTATATAATGTAGATAATGGTGAGTTTGTGCTGCAGGAATCGAATTGATAGGTTATAATTTTTTTGATAATTGTCATTATGCAAAGAAAAAATTCTCAGACAGTTGGTGAAGTAATAAGAGAGTATCTTAAGGTTTCCAATTTGGAGAATAAGATTTTTGAACAAAAGATTATAAGACTTTGGGGTGAGGTGCTTGGAGAGGAGATGGCATCTTATACCTCTCAACTCTATGTCAGAAATAAAATTCTATACGTTCACATGACATCTTCTATTTTGAGAAACGAACTTATGATGTGCAGAGAAAGGCTTGTCAAAAAACTTAACGAATCGGTGGGTACGGAGGTTATAAGTGATATCGTGATACGTTGAAACAGCATTTAAGTACTAATTGAAACAAAACTTCCGTGATTTCTCATAAGAGATAAAGAATTTGTTTAATAGAAATGTAATTATTGTTATAATGATAATTATATGAATGTCTGCTTTGTTATTATTGCATGGCACCATTAATATATACGAACGATAAAAAAATATAAAATGAATGATATTAATTTTAAAAATAGATTGCCTATTCAGCTGAGGTTTAATGATATTGATGTTATAGGTCATGTGAACAATTCTGTTTACTTTAATTTTTTTGATTTAGGCAAGACTGCTTATTTTGATGAGGTTATGGGCAAACATGTTGATTGGGCAAATGCGGATATGGTGATTAGACATATTGAGGCAGATTTTCAGGCGCCGACCTTTTACCGGGACAATATAGAGGTAGACTCTGCTGTCGTAAAAATAGGAGTAAAGAGTTTTACTATGGAGCAAAGAATTGTGGACAGGGACAATGGCGCTGTTAAGTGTGTATGTACCACTGTAATGGTCGGTTTTAATCCTCAGACCAATCAGTCGCAGGAGATAGCGGCTGAATGGAAGGATGCAATAAGAAAATATGAAAAAAATCCAAACTTATAGATGTTGGAAAATACGGGGGTGAAACAAAGGCGTTTCATCCCTCTTTTTTTCGATATAAACGGAGTGGAGGAGCGCATCTGACATAATTTATTTATATTTGAGGAGATTTTATGTAAAATTAATCTTATAGGCATAAATACCGTAAAGATAAAATAAATGAAGCTTGGATATTTTTTTGCCCTTTTGTCATTGGTGTTTGCATCAAGTGCAAAATCTCAGACAGAAGAGGTGCTGATGAAAATTAATGGTAAACCGATTTATAAATCGGAATTTGAATACATATACAACAAGAATTTGTCACAGGGTAAAAATGCTGTAAAAAGTGCAGATGATTATCTTGGTATGTTCGTTAATTTTAAGCTTAAAGTTGAAGAGGCAAAAAACTGCGGCATTGATACCACAAAAATCTTTAAAGATGAGCTTGAAAAATACAGGAATGAGCTTGCTTTGCCTTATCTTTCAGACAATGAACTAAAGAATAGGCTTGTTTTGGAGGCTTACGACAGAATGAAGACCAATGTCGAGGTAAGCCATATACTGCTGCTTGTAGATAAAAATGCCACAGAAGAGCAAAAACAGAGAGTTTATGAAAAGATTTCTTCGCTAAGAGAGCGTATTGTTAAGGGGGAAGATTTTAATAAGCTTGCTCTGGAAAATTCGCAGGACCCTTCGGCTGAGATAAATAAAGGTTATCTTGGGTTTATTTCTGCATTTACAACAGTCTATCCCTTTGAAGAGGCGTCTTTTTCTACCCCTGTAGGAGAGGTTAGTGAACCTGTTTTAACAAGCTTTGGTTATCATCTGATAAAGGTCCATTCCAGAAGAAATGACCCGGGTGAGGTAAAAGTAGCACATATATTAAGACTGCTTCCAAAAAATGCCTCTCAGGAAAAGGAGCTTCAGAGTAAGAAAGAGATAGAAGAGATCTATAATAAACTGAATGCAGGTGAAAGCTTTGATGTCTTGGCAAAGAATGAATCTCAGGATAATTATACTTCCGTTTCGGGAGGCGAACTTCCATGGCTTGCCCCGGGCAGGATGGTTAAGGAATTCGAAGCGGCAGCCTATTCTTTGAAAAATACAGGCGAATATTCGAAGCCTTTCAGAACAGTGTATGGATGGCATATTGTCAAGCTTCTTGAAAAAAGAGGTGTTCCTCCATTAGAGTCTAAGAGAGCAGATATTATAAGACGCATTTCAAGGGATGAAAGGGCTGATATGATAAAAAACAGCCTTACAAGCAGACTTAAGAATGAATATGATTTTGAATTCAACCCACAGGCAGAAATGTTTATTAGGGAGTTGTGCAAAACGACAGACGCTTCAGATACTGTCTTTGTTTCAAAACTGAAAAACTCAAAAATAGAAATGTTTTCTTTTAAAGACAATGTTAAAACTATTGATGATTTTTCTAAATATTTAGAGAAAAATAGAATCTCATCGAAGGCTCCAAAGGGTTATCCAAAGGATAAGGTTGATGATTTTATAAGATATTCACTTCTTTCTTATGAGGATAAACAGCTGGAGAGAAAATATCCTGATTTTAGAAATGTTGTAAATGAATATAAAGAGGGAATGATGCTCTTTGAAATAAGCAATAAGGAGGTGTGGGAGAAAGCTTCTATTGATGATAAAGGTTTGGAGGATTTTTTTAATAAAAATAAAAAGCTTTATTCATGGCAGGAAAAACATTTTAAGGGACTTGTAGTGAAATGTAAGGACAAGGAAACAGAGAAAAAGGCAAAGAAAATAATTAAAAAAGCTCCGGCGGATTCTATTGTCTATTTCTTGAGAAAGAATTTTGAGAATGACTCTTTAAAGGTTTTGAGTGCAGAAAGAGGCCTTTATAAGGCCGGCGATAATAAGCTGGTGGATGCTGCTGCCTTTAAAATTGATAAAAAATATAAGGATAGTAATTTCCCCGTATATTTCATCAAGGGAAAGGTCTTAAAGAGGGGACCTGAATCTTATGAAGATGTAAGAGGGTATGTTATCTCAGATTATCAAAATTGGTTGGAAAGCAACTGGATAGAGTCGTTGAAGGGAAAATATGTAGTTGAAATAAATGAAGATGTTTTAAAAACAGTTAAGCCGCTGAAATAGTGCGTTTTTTATGCTATTTTTACCTCCGCTTTTTACGGAGGAATGACAATCGTTTTATTTGCCTCTTTTGAATTTGTTGAAAAATAATTTTATATAAATGAGAAAATTTATCTATTTGTTAAGTGCATTTATATCTGTTATGACTCTTTCATGTACAGATAAAACAAACATTAACAGAGATGATGTAGTAGCCGAGGTCAACGGAAGATTTTTATATAAAGCAGATTTAGCTCCTTTATTTAAAAGGGGAGTTTCTAATGAAGACAGTGTTAAGATAGTTGAGAATTTCAGGGACAATTGGATTAAGGAATCTTTGCTTTATGATAAGGCTGAGAGGAATATTGACAATTTGGAAGAAATAGATAAAAATGTTGAGGAGTACAGGCGTAGAATGGTTATTTTTCAATATGAAAAGGAACTTATTAATGAGCGTCTGGAAAAGGAGATTGATGAGCAGGAGTTGGAGTCTTTTTATGAGATTTATTCCTCAAAATTTGTTTTAAAAGATCCAATCATAAAGGGTATTTTTCTAAAAATACCTGTCAATGCTCCACAACTTGAGGAGGTGAAAAAGTGGGTTAAGAAAATTACTCCTGAGACTTTGGAGAAATTGGAGAAATATACTCTTCAGAATGCCATCGTTTATGAATATTTTTCTGACCGTTGGGTATCTTTGCAGGATATTATGAACAATATACCTTATGTTATTGGCAATTCTTCACGTTTTCTTAAGGAAAACAAGTTCCTTGATGTTTCGGAGGGTGATTATTGGTATTTTCTCTCAGTCTCTGATTACAAACTTGAAGGAAGTGCACAGCCTTTTGAATATGCAAAGGCACAAATAAAAGATGCTCTTTTAACTCAAAAGAAGAAAAGCTTTATAAATGATCTTGAAGAGCAACTTTATAAAGATGGGTTGGAAAATGGAAAAGTTAAAATCGAAAATAAATAAGATTTGAGCAAAAATAAATTTTTTAATCTCTTCAATAATGCTCGAGACTATTAATATGCTATTTTTATCGCTCAAAAAGAAATAGGCTTTTAATGAATTTTTGAAGTGAATTATAAATTCTTCAAAATGTTAGGCGCAAAAAAAACAAGATAAAAAATAATTAATAATATATTAATCAATGTTTAGATTTACAAAGATGTTACCGCTCATTTTTGCTTTTATGCTGACTGCAAATATGAGTGCTCAAGAGAATATAATCGATGAGGTTGTATGGATTGTCGGAGATGAAGCTATTCTTAAGTCTCAAGTAGAGCAGGAAAGATTGAGAAGACAGTATGAAGGTGAAAAAATAAAGGGAGATCCTTATTGCATTATTCCTGAAGAGATGGCAGTAATGAAACTCTTTCTTCATCAGGCAAAACTCGATTCCATTGAGGCAACTGATGCAGAGGTGTTTCAGGAGGTAGAGGCAAAGGTGAATTATTATATTCAGCAGCTTGGCTCTAAAGAGAAGGTTGAGGAGATATTCAATAAAAATATGTCTGAGCTTCGCGAGGAGTTAAGAGATAATACAAGGGATATGAAAACAATGGAAAAGATGCAGATGTCTCTTGTTGAAGGAGTGAAAGCAACACCTGTTGAGGTAAGACGTTTTTATCAGTCTTTGTCGAAAGACAGCATTCCATTTATGCCGGAACAATATGAGGTCGAGATTATAACCTTTGAGCCTAAAATTCCGCAGTCTGAAATAGATGATATAAAAAACAGACTTCGTGATTATACAGACAGGATAAATAAAGGTGAACAGGATTTCTCAACTATAGCGCTTTTATATTCTCAGGACCCCGGCACGGCAAAGAATGGCGGAGAGTTGGGCTTTAAGGGCAGAGGCTCTTTTGTACCTGAATTTGCTCAGGTTGCATTTTCTTTAAATGATACTAAGAAAGTTTCTAAAATTGTTCAGACAGAGTTCGGATATCACATTATTCAGCTTATAGAAAAACGTGGAGACAGAAGCAATTTCAGACATGTTTTGCTTACGCCTCAAGTGTCTGAAAAGGAACTTAGCGAAACTCTTGTAAGAATGGATTCCTTGAAAATGGATCTTGATTCTGCCAAGTTTACTTTTGAAGAGATATGCGCTTATGTTTCTCATGACAAGAATACAAGAAACAATCATGGTTTGATGGTTAATCCATACACAAGAACATCTCAGTTTCAATTGGAACAACTTCCTGTTGAAGTGGCAACAAGAGTTAAAGATATGAAAGTAAACGATATATCTTCTCCATTTGTTATGAAGGATGAGAATAAAAATAAACAAGTGGTTGCCATCATTAAACTTAAATCAAAAGTAGAGGGCCATAAGGCTACTGTCTATGATGACTATCAGGCTTTGAAGGATATGTTGGAGTCAAGTAAAAGAAATAAGATAATTCAAGATTTTATTAAGAAGAAACAACGTGAGACCTACATCAAGATAAAAGATGGTTGGGCCAATTGTGAGTTTGAATATCCTGGTTGGGTAAGAAACTAAAAAGAAATAGATGTTTAGAAAATTTATATATGTTATTGACAGACATAAGACACTTTTTTGTGCCTTATGTCTGTTTGCAGTTTCATTATATGGCTCCAATCATTCCGCCTTTTCGCAGGATGAGAACATTCAGAAGACTCATACAAAGATTTATATGCTTCATGCCGATACCTGGACATTCCAAAAAGCGGTTAATCCGGATGCACAGGTTTTTAAAGGTAATGTAGTGTTTAGGCATGATAGTGCATATATGTATTGTGACAGTGCTTATCTGTATGAAAAGACTAATTCACTTGATGCCTTTGGAAATGTGAGGATGGAACAAGGTGATACTTTGTTTGTATATGGGGATGTATTGTATTATAACGGTATAAATGGTCTTGCAAGACTTAGAGGAAATGTAAAGATGATTAACCGTGATGTTACTCTTATTACCGACAGTCTAAATTATGACAGGGAGCAAAATATAGGTTATTTTTTTGAATGGGGTCAGATAACTGATTCTGAAAATAAGCTCACTTCCTCATATGGACAATACAGTCCTGATACTAAAGAGTCGGAATTTCAGGAAAATGTAGAGCTTGATAATCCCAAGTTTAAACTTTTTTCAGATACTCTTCAGTATAATACCGCAAGTGGAATGGCTCAGATAGTTGGTCCCTCGACTATCGTTTCAGACAGCAATACTATTTATTCAGACAGAGGCTGGTATGATACAAAAATGGATCTTGCCATGCTTTTGGATGATTCCCGTATTGTAAGCAAAACTCAGGAACTTACCGGTGATACTATTTATTATGACAGGAAAAGCGGTTATGGAGAGGTTTTTGGAAACATGTTTTTAAATGATACTCTTAGAAAAATAATTCTTGAGGGGGATTATGGATATTATAATGAGAAGAGTGAATATGCTTTCATAACAGACCGTGCATTGGCAACAGAATATTCATCAGTTGATTCTCTTTTTCTTCATGCAGATACTCTCCGTTCGGAGGTCGTTGACAGCGCAAGGATAATGCAGGCTTACTATGGAGTGAGATTTTATAGAAAAGATGCTCAGGGAGTTTGTGATTCACTTAAATTCAATAGTTCGGATTCTATTCTTATAATGTATCGTGACCCGGTGGTTTGGAATCAAAATTTTCAGATTTTTGGAGATACAATTTTTGTCCACATGAATGGAAAGAATATGGACAAAGTAAAAGTAAAGGATTTTGCTTTTCTTGCTCAGCAAAAGACAAAAGACTATTATGACCAACTATCGGGAAGAATAATGGATGCCTACTTTGTAGATGGCAAGTTAAGACAGATGGATATGAATGGTAATGTCGAAACGATATTCTATCCGCAGGAAAAGGACCGTTCGTTTATCGGTATGAATAAGAGTGAAAGCAGTTTCTTTAGAGTGTTTTTTAAGGATAATGCTTTGGAAAAACTTGTTATGTGGCCTGAAGTAAGTGGAAGCTTGACACCGATTCCTATGCTTGATAAGGAAATTATGTATCTTCCTTCATTTAAGTGGTTTGAAGAGATAAGACCTAAAAATAGAGAAGATGTTTTTGCTTCAACTTTTGAGGAATTGGCAAAGATGAAGGATGAAAATAATGATTCTGATGAAGAATCATTAAATAAAGATGGAGTAATAAATATCAATAAAAAGAACGAATTACCTTTAAAACTACCGGTAAAGGCTGAGCCAAAAGATGAAAATAGAAGTAATGTTTCTAATGAAGGTAATGAGTTGCCTCGTTCAAAATTTGAAGACAGACAGCAAGAGATAAAAACTCAAAATCAAGTTAGAAATGACTCAATAAAATAAAAAATCTTTTTTCTATAAAATATAATTTATTATGGGCTTATTTTTTAATGTAAGAAAACCTCGACAATTCAGACATGAGCCGATCTATTTTGATCCAAGAAAAGATGCTCTTGAGGAACGCGTGAAGAAAGTGAAAAAAGAGATGGGGGAATTGCCTGATGAGGAATATAAACCTGATTTAAAGGGTGCGTTTGTGAACCAAACATCTCATGTAAGAAGAAGACATGAGAATGGCGAAAAATCTTCCAATAGCAGGAATATAGTTCTTGCCGTAGCATTGGTTTTACTTTGCATTGTGTTTTACTATTTATATAAGTATGCTATATCTTAAGAGCGCATTTGCGCTCTTATTTTTTTTATTGCTTGCTCATGGTGACTTTAAATTGCATTGCGTTTCTTTATTTAGTAACTTCGTTCAACTTTAAAGTTTCTTGTCATAGTTTGGCTTCACAAAATAAAGCAAGGAAAAAAATAATTGTATTAAAGGAATTAATTGATGAGTGATATCATACAACTTTTGCCCGATTCTGTCGCAAATCAGATAGCTGCAGGAGAGGTTATCCAGCGTCCGGCTTCTGTAGTAAAGGAGCTTATGGAGAACTCAATTGATGCAGGGGCTCATAATATACAAGTGATTTTAAAAGATGCAGGGAGAACTTCAATCCAAATTATCGATAATGGAAAAGGAATGTCTCCAACTGATGCAAGAATGGCTTTTGAGCGTCATGCCACTTCTAAAATTAAACAGGCTGCGGATCTGTTTGCTCTGAAAACTATGGGCTTTAGAGGCGAGGCTTTAGCCTCAATAGCAGCCATAGCTCAAATAGAAATGAAGACAAGAGTTGAATCAGAGGAGATTGGAACGCTTGTCCGTATCTCTGGCAGTCAGGTTGAACAACAGGAACCTGTCTCTTCACCTGTTGGTACAAATATGCAGGTGAAGAATATTTTCTTTAATGTGCCTGCAAGAAGAAAATTCCTTAAAAGCAATCAGACAGAACTCAGCAATATCATTACTGAATTTGAGAGAGTAGCGTTGGTCAATCCGGATGTTTCTTTCTCTCTTGTTCATAACGATAATGAAATTATAAATATTCCTGCTACAAACTTAAGACAGAGGATAATTAATCTTTTTGGCAAGAGCCTAAATCAGCAGCTTTTATCTGTTGAGGTTGATACAGCCTTGATAAGCGTTAATGGCTATATAGGGCGCCCGGAGGCTGCCAGAAAAAAGAATGCTCTTCAATATTTCTTTGTAAATGGGAGGTATATGCGTCATCCTTATTTTCATAAGGCTGTGATGCAAAGTTTTGAAACTTTAATACCTGCAGGAGAACAACCAAACTATTTCCTATATTTTAATGTAGACCCTGCAAATATTGATGTAAATATCCACCCAACAAAAACTGAAATAAAGTTTGAGAATGAACCTTTCCTTTGGCAGATAATTTCTGCTGCAATAAAGGAGGCTTTGGGAAAGTTTAGCGCTGTGCCTTCCATAGATTTTGACATGGAAGATGCTCCTGATATTCCTATTCACACTACTGAGAATATTCAACAGCCTAAACCAAAATTTAATACTTCATATAATCCTTTTAATAAAGCTTCAAATAAGGTCGAACCAAACTGGCAGGAATTATATAAGGGTTTTGAAAATGATAAATCCAATATTGATCAAAATGATAATAATGAGTTCTTTAATGAATCGTTTAGCTCTGGTTTAAATACAGAAAAGGAGTTTGATGGTGATCCGGATTATTTTCATACTGATTCAGCCTTTGTAGACGCAAATATGGATTTGGAAAATGCAGATAGTTTGGAAACGGTTTCTTCTTCTGTAAATATACCTCAAACAAGTGTTGAGAGTAAGGTCTTTTCTTCTGCTGATACAAATTCAGGCTCAGCTCATTATCAATTTAAAGGAAGATATATAGTTACCTCGGTTAAATCAGGAATGATGATGATTGATCAGCATAGAGCGCATATCCGTGTACTTTTTGATTCATATATTGATTTAATTTCGTTAAGAAAAGGAGTTACACAGGGCGTTTTATTTCCGGAAATAATAAATTTTGCTCCTTCTGATGTGCCAATTCTTGAAGAGATAAACGAAGATCTTAAATTCTTAGGCTTCGATCTTAACAATATGGGTGGGTGTTCTTATTCTATTAACGGTATCCCATCAGGAATTGAAGGATTGGATATTAAAGAACTGATTCATTCAATGGTTGATACTGCAAAGGAGAAAGCAAGGGATGTAAAGACTGATTTGCATGAGGTGATTGCTCTTTCTCTTGCTCAGGCAGCCGCAATTCCTTATGGCGAGTTCCTTAATAACGAGGAGATGGAAAAGCTAATTGATGATCTTTTTGCCTCTTCTTCGCCAAACTATACTCCTGATGGCAATCTTATACTTTCTGTATTGACAAACGAAGAAATAGAAAAGCGATTTAAAATTTAGAATATGGCTTCTTACGGAATAGCTTTACTGGCATTGATACCTATGAGAAAGAATCCAAATGAGAGTTCCGAAATGGTTAGTGAATTGATGTTTGGAGAAGTTTTTTCAATATTAAAAGAGGATGGAAGCTGGGCTTTTATAGAAAATAAGTTCGATTTTTATCATGGCTGGATTGATAGGGCTATGATAACCGAAATATCTGAGGCTGAAGCCGACGCTCTTATAAATTCACCTGTTTATATTGTTAGAAATCCTTTGACAGATATTAAGTGTAAAGGAGATAATTCCCCCTTTAGAATATCAATGGGAAGCGTTTTGCCGGGATATATTCCCAACAAAAATTCTTTTACCGTAGCAGAACGCACCTTTAAGATTAATAGCAATCAGGTTGTACGCTTTGAATTGGGGCATCTTAAATCTCTTTTAAGAACAGCCTCGTTATATATGCACACTCCTTATTTATGGGGAGGACGTTCTATAATGGGAGCAGATTGTTCAGGTTTTGTTCAATCGGTTTATCGTCTTAACGGGGTCGCTCTTCCAAGAGATGCAGATCAGCAATGTTTACTTGGAGAGCCGATTAAAGGTATAGAAAATTCCTATCCTGGTGATCTTGTTTTTTTTGAAAATTCTTTGGGAAATGTAGTACATGTAGGAATGATGTTTACAAAGGATATGATGATTCACTGCAGTGGATCGGTTCATTTGAGTAAAATAACAAATGAAGGCTATTGGTCGGACTTATTAAATGATTATGTGAAAAGAAAACCAATAATAAGACGCTTTAACGAGATAGAAAGAAAAAGATAATAAAAAACAAAAACGTCGCTTAATATGGGATATCCCAATTAAGCGACGTTTTTGTTTATATTAAAAGCAGTTTAGACGCCCATTGAAGCTAGAACCTGAAGAATCTTTTGGTCAGCCCTTTTATTTGCCTCATCAAAATCTGCACGAGATTTCATTTCTTCCTTAACTTCAACATAGAACTTAATCTTAGGCTCAGTTCCGGAAGGACGAACAGAAACTTTAGTTCCGTCTTCAGTAAAGTATTGAAGAACATTGGAGGTTGTTGGCATATCTAAAGTAAATGTTTCATTTTCTGCAACGTCAACTGCTTTAAGAGTTGAATAATCTTTAATAACAGTAACAGGAGAACCTGCAATCTCTTTAGGCGGATTGTTTCTAAAGTTTACCATCATTGCTTCAATCTCTTCTGCACCAGTCTTTCCTTTCTTAACAACAGAAATACCTTTTTCTTTGCCAAAACCATAAGTAAGATAAATGTCCTGAATCATTTCAAACATAGATTTACCATTGTCTTTAGCCCAAGCAGCAATCTCAGCCATTAAAGAACAAGCAGAAACAGCATCCTTATCACGGCAGAAGTCTTCAGCAAGGAAGCCATAGCTTTCCTCTCCACCACCTATATATTTCTTTATCCCTTCATTTTGGCGAATAACATCAGCAATCCATTTGAAACCTGTGTAGCAATCAAACATTTCAACATTGTTCTTTTCAGCAATAGTTTTTATAATATCTGTTGTTACGATAGTTTTTACAATGTATTCGTTTCCGTTAATCCAACCAAGCTCTTTGTAGCGGGTAATGATGTAGGTTAAGAAAATCATTACAATTTGATTTCCGTTGACAAGAATCCATTCGCCTTTGTCATTTTTTATGGCAACTCCAATACGGTCAGCATCAGGGTCAGAAGCCATGACAATGTCAGCATCAGTCTCTTTAGCTTTTTCTATGGCAAGACTAAGAGCTGCAGGTTCTTCAGGATTTGGAGAAGCTACAGTTGGAAAATTTCCACTGATAACATCTTGTTCAGGAACATGAATAATATTTTTGAAGCCCCAGTTAGCCAATGAAGCAGGAATAATATGAATGCCTGTTCCATGGATTGGAGTATAAACAATCTTTATATCAGATTGGCGGGATATTGAATCAGGGCTTAGAGAGAGTGTTTTTATAAATTCAAGGAATTTATCATCTATATTTTTCCCAATAGAAACAATAAGATTCTTATTTCCATTAAACTTTATGTCATTTACAGAACGTATTTTATTTACTTCAGCAATAATATTTCTGTCATGAGGTGCAATAACTTGAGCTCCATCGCTCCAATAAGCCTTATAACCATTGTATTCCTTAGGGTTATGGGATGCTGTTAATATTATACCGCTTTGACATCCAAGCTCTCTTATAGCAAAAGAAACTTCAGGTGTCGGTCTTAAGTCCTCAAATAAATAAGTTTTAATACCATTGGCAGAAAAAATCTGAGCAGCTGTCTCAGCAAATAATCTACTATTGTTACGACAGTCGTGCCCAACAACAACACTTATTTCTTTTTTATCAGCAAACTCTTTTTTTAGATAGTTAGCCAACCCTTGAGTAGCAGCTCCAACAGTATAAATGTTCATTCTGTTTGAACCTGCGCCCATGATACCTCTTAAACCTCCGGTTCCAAATTCAAGATCTTTGTAAAAAGATTCGATAAGATCTGTTTTGTCTTCGTTTTCAAGCAGCTTTTTAACTTCATTCCGCGTTTGCTCGTCATAAGCCTCGCTTAACCAAGTCTGTGCTTTAGCAGTTACTTCACGGATTAATGCTTCGTTTGCCATAATTATTTATTATTTAGATAAACGTTGATTCTTTATTATAACATTTTAAAACCTGAGAATTTTTAAATATTCATATTTACTTTTATTAAAAAGATGAAATAAGCCATTTATATTCAATTGAGTCATAAAATGTATTTTGCAAATATAATGTATATTTCTGATAAATATTATCGCTCTTGAGATGAGAAGATTTTAAATATTCAATCAATATCAATAGAATTTATCTTATTAAAACTTATATCAGCTTTTATAGACAATATTTGCTTAAATAAAAATTAAATCATTATTCCAATTATTCTATTTATCCTTTATATGAGATATTGTCCAACTTATTGCTGATTAAAAGTCTGAGGGTTTTATTATACGATATAAGAGAATCTAAAAATTAAAACGCCCTTTGATGTTTTTATATCAAAGGGCGTTTTAGTAAATATTATTGAATGTCTTGAAATAATTTATATTATATCAATAATTGGTTTAGAAAGTCACTTTAAGTCTGTCACCGGTCTCTTTTGCTATTTGTTCATAATACTCTTTTGAGTAACCAGGAAAATTTGGATACTCGGCATCTCCATAAGGAGTGCGTGCAAATTTTCCATCCTTTTCCTTTTTAACATTTCCGTCAATAAACTTTACAAGAAGATATTCTCCGAGCTGTTTCCAAGAAGCTGTAGCTGCAGTAGCCTCATTCACAGAATAATTATTAAGATAAGAAATTGCTTCCTGAGGATTTGTATTATATAATTCCATAGCAGCTTTTTCAATTGCAGGCTGCATATTTTCATACTTGTCTTCAAGTTGTCTTTGAGCTTTCCTTATATCAGGAATCATAAGGTTATACCTGTTGTATGCCTGATTGGCAACCCAATTGTGAATCCAAAAAGCAGAAGTCCAGGAGAACGTGTACATATCTCCATTTCCTACTTTGTAACATTCAGGAACATTCTGGGTAGCACAATACATGGGAACATAAACACAAGTATTGGCATCGTCAACTCCAAACCAAAGTATTCCTCCAATGGCATCTGGAAGCCAACTTCTCATTTGAGAAACAAAAGAAAAACCTGTCTGTTGAGTGGCAATAGCTCTCTCATTTGTATATTCGACTGTATCGACTTTAAATGTCATTGGACGATAACGATAAGGCACTTTAAAAGGACCCGCACCGATATCTTGAGTCATATCAAATGGAGTATCTTCAAAATGATCTCTCATCATAGATTGCACATCTCTTACACCAAGTTTCCTATTTGGCTTTACATAAAGAGGAAGCACTTCTTGAGATTTGCCATTTATATAATCAAGGTATTTATCCATCCCGTCAGCATATTTATTGTAAAAAGACCAAACACGGGCTTCACAACCTCTTAAAGCTCCAAAATCAGTAACAGCATAAGCTTTAGAGAAACTAAAATCCTTGTTTAAACCATTAAAATATCCTTTCTCACGAGCAAATGCAATTACATCTGAAGAATAAAGGCAATTTTCCTTATCATCAAGAGGGAAAGTATGTATACGAGCATGATTGGCATGAGCGGCAATGCATTCGTCAGGAATCTTAACAGCAACCCAAACAGCACCTTTATTACCGACACCTTTACCAATCATCTCCATAATCCATATTTCATTTGGATCTGCTATAGAGAAAGATTCTCCGCTGCTATAATATCCATATTCCTTAACAAGATCAGTCATTGTCTTTATCGCCTCTCTTGCTGTTTTTGCCCTTTGAAGAGTAACATAAATCAATGAGCCATAGTCCATAATTCCTGTGGAATCCTGTAATTCCTCTCTTCCGCCCCAAGTAGATTCTGATATGGTTAATTGATGTTCATTCATGTTTCCTATAACAGAATATGTCTTTTCAACTTGAGCAATCTTCCCAAGAGGTTTGGAAGTATCCCATTCTATGATATCAAGCATAGTTCCTTTTGGATATGTTGCCGAAGGCCAATGATAAAGCTCTCCGTAAAGAACATGAGAGTCGGCAGCATAGGAAATAAAAGTAGAGCCATCGGCTGATGCTTTTTTGCCAACAAGAAGACTTGTACAAGCTTCTGCTATGGTTGGAAAAAGAATCAAAACAGCGGCGCTAAGAAGAAATAATTTTCTCATATTTATATTATGTGTTATTTATTAATCTGCTATTATGAAAGCATAAACTATCACTTTTTTCCTTTTTTTTTAAATATGCTCAAATCTATAAAGAGAAATTTTAATAATAAAAGAAAACTACCAATAAAATTTATGATTGTATTCAGTGGTATTGCCACAATTATCAATAAGAATAATTTTCAAATTATGATTCTTGTCCTTGCCGATTCTTTGAATATCTATTTTATATGATATGGTAGAGGTCTTTCCATCATATTCAAACAGGGCATATTTATCATCAATAGTAGGTCTCCAAGAACTTATTCCGGTTTCATTATCGCTGATACGGAATTTTAATACTCCGGTTTTACCCCAGTTTTTTTGATTTACAGGTTCAATTTTTGGAGCATTTACATCTTTCATAACACAAAAGTTTCCAAAAGAGGATGCAGAAAACTCCATCCATCCATTGTTGTATTCGCCTCCCATTGATGAATTTCCATTAAGATTTTTCCCTAATGAGGCAACATAATATTTTGATTTATCGCTGATTGTGTCATTAGTAATCTTTATTTTATATTTAGCACTTTTGTGAAGAGGAATATCATAAGAACAGACAAGATGAATGTTTGATAAAAGAGTTGAATCATCTTTTTGAGTATAGCTGAAATTTACATCATCATAAAGTGAATTTTTGGCAATATTGATAGAAAAGTTTTCATTTTCAAATCTGTTATCTTTGGAATATTCCATTAGACTGTCATCATTGGAATATGGGATCTCACCCTTAATTCCTTTTATATTGAAATTAAATATTCTCTTATTCCCTTTAGCATCACTTAGTTCATAACGTATTTTATAAATCCTTTCTTTATTAATATCAATTATACCATTATTAACGAGTTTATTATAAATTGAAAGCTGATTATTTGGCTCTTTATACAGCTTTACAACCATTGAACGGTTGTTTACCCAATCTGAAAAATCAGTAAGAGAGTTTAAATATCGAGTTTCTGAGAAAGAAAAGCGATTTATTTGTTGAGAAAAATAAAGTGAATCGTCAACAAACATTCTAATATTTTTTACTCCATAGATATTTGTTGTATTGTCCATATAATCATAAGCCTTAACACCGAGACCTATTTCTCCCCAAGCAGAAAAAGTTTTATTTAAGGAATATGAGCCATCTTCTTTTTTTACAATAGAAGCTGAAGCCGGCTCATTGCTATCATTAACAATCCCTTTGCCTTTAAGTGGGTAAACTCTGACAAGTTTAATTTCAGGCTTTTTGGTATCAGTAATTTTATTAATAAAGAAAGGAAGAGGATCGATTGGGTCTTGACTTTGTGTATCTCTTATTTCAAAATGTAAGTGAGGACCTCCTGAACTTCCAGAATTTCCTGACTTTGCTATTAGTTCTCCTCTTTTTACAATTATTTCATCTTTATCAAAAGACTTGTCAAAAGAGAAAGACTCATTTTCATATTGAATATTCTTTACAATATTATTTAAGTTTTGATTGAAAGAAAGAAGATGCCCATATACAGTTGTCATTCCATTATAATGATTTATATATAAAGCCTTTCCATAACCCCAAGGGGAAACAGAAATACGTGAAACCCATCCATCATCAAAACTATAGACAGGATGTCCTGTTGAACCTTGTGTCTTAAAATCTATTCCTGAATGAAAATGATTACTCCTTAATTCTCCGAAATTACCACTTAAATAAGGAACCATCCTGATTGGCAATTCATAAGTCCTTGCTTTATTTTGTTGTGAGTGGCAAAATAATACGAAACACCAAAAACAGGAAATAAGAAATAATCGTCTGTACATTTAAAATAATATTAGAAAGTAATATGCATACTTATTCTCACACCATTATGGCTGATGTTTGGATTGTTTCTGTAAGAGAGTCTCCAAACATAATCCACTCTTAAAAGTTTGAAGATATTTTCAATACCCACTGTAGCTTCCATATAAGGCATTCGGCTTAGAGTGCCGCAACCTTCAGGCAGAACAAAGAAATTATTCTCTGCAGTAGGCAGGTTTTTATCACTAAGCCTTCCAACCAAACCTTTGAATGAGGCAACTTCACGCCATTTAAGAAATTTTATAACGGGCAGGCGGTTAAAAATTAAACCGTTCATAAAATAAGTTATATCCCAGGAGCCATACTCATCATTAATAAATTCAACAGGATTCATCAATGAGTATGATTGTGGTTGAATAGTATATGAAAGATTGGCATTAGGAATTTCCAAAAGAGTAAAAGGAACGGCATCCCAAATTTTACCGGCTTTAAAATATGTGTCAAAGTATCCGAAAGCAGAGAGCCAAATACGTTTTTCAAATCCAATTTCCGTTCTATTGAAATTATAATCACTTCCAAGAATACCTTTACGGGCATATGTATGTGAAATATAAAAAACCGGAGCATCCATTGTTAAAGGAATACGTCTGCTTTTCATTTGAACAAACTTCTCATTTGGCGAATATCTGAGTTTTAGCTCTGCTTCTGCCATTTGATAATTTTTTAATAAAACATTTCCATCTTTTCTTACCTGTTCAAAACGAACATAATCGGTGCCATATTCATTCTTGTGTCGTAGATTTAAACTATAGGAGAAACCGGAATAAAATTCTTTCTTATAAAGAATCTCAGCCTTGCGCTGATAGAGTGTTCTATCATCCTTTTTCCTTTTCAAAGACAAAACGATATTATCTTTATTTGTGAAAAGATATTGCTGACCAAGTTGGTCAACATCATAAGTATACATTGCCTTTATCGAATGAATAGGAAATTCATTTTGATGCTCTTTCTTGTCATGAAAAGAATATTCTAATTGACCTTGATACTTAAATTCCTGGTCACGGGTTCCATAAGCTAAATAGGCTCCACCAAACCAACGTTTATTTAAAGCAGGTGTAGTAAGTGCTCCAAATCTCATACGAGCGCCTTCAACAGCATTACCACTTATCATTGTATTCATAGGACCAATTTCCACAAGACTTGTATCTTTAGAGGTAGGAATATAGCCCGCTATAATTGTGCTTACAAGTTTTTCAGTCCAATAGAAAAGAGGCACCTCTCTAAGTTCCTGAAGCATTTTCTTTACATTGTTTTCTTTGCCTTGAATTGGAGTGTGACGATGTTCTGTCCAGAAATTTTCATCTCTAAAGCGTGCAATATCTTCTACATAACTATCTTCAGGATGGTCAAAAACTCCATCTTTGGTAGGCTTATCAAAAGAATGTTTTTTATAAGTGTTTAACCTCCTTGCATGAATACCCTTTGATTTTTCGGTTACCTTAAATTCAACAATTACATCATCCTTTGTTAAAATTCGGGTGTTATCTTCTGTTCTTGAAAACTCCTGATCGATACTCATAAAGTCTACAAAGTTCAAGTTTATATTCTTAGGAATATTAAGATGAGCTCTTTTTATAAAGTATGTTGAATCTAAGGTAATATAAAGATGACCAGTAAAGCCAAAAGATTCTGAATTCATTGGCACAAAGCCAAGATCCTGACACTTTTCACCATCAATCATAACGGTGTCCATAAGATAATATTTATAGAAACTCGGACCTATCGAGGAGATAGGAGAAACAAAACGTTGAATAAAAAGACTTATATTATTTTCATAAATATCTACCTCTTTAAAAACCTCTCCAAAGAATGTCTCAAGATTACTCTCTGAAATTACCTCATCAAGTCCCTCTCTACGTGTAGCAGTGACAATCTTTTTATGGTCAGAGGGGCTTTTACGGTAATAGTTCTCCTCCAGCATCTCCTTCTTTGAAACTGTTAAAATGGGAAGTCCTGAAATCTCAGAGGTGTCAATATATTGAGAAATAAAATTAAATTTCTTCATTACACCCTTTTCAAGCTTCTTTTCATCAAATTCATTCAACGCATAAGAAAACTTCTCGTATCGTTCATAAGAATAATAATCCTTAGTTTTTTTAGGATCATTTTCATTCCTGTTGTCAATTACGTTTTTTACAAATTCAACAGCCGGATTGTTCTTTTTGGAATATTTCTCCTTCTTCGGTTTTATTAAAACTTCTGCAAGTTGATATTGAGTTGGAACAAGTTTTATATTAACATCTTCAATGTTTTTAAAAGATGAAAGACTTGCACTATATTCCTTATATCCAATACAAGATATAATTAACGTGCCTTTTGTTGTTGTAGTATGTATCTCAAAATTACCGTTGTCATCAGTCATTGCTCCAATTGTTGTGCCTTTTAAATAGACAGAAACATAAGACACAGGTTCTGCTGTTATTGAATCCACAACTACACCTTTTATCAAATTTGTCTGAGCCTCAATACCTGAACTAAACAAGCATAATATGAATACAAATAGTGGTATAAATTTTATTTTATTATCCATAAATAATTAACCTAACTTTTCGGACTACAAAAGTCTTACTTTTTTTTACCTTACCAAAGGTTTATAAAGAATAATCGTTGGTCAAAATAACTCTTTTGGTTGAAAATGTGATTAATAATTGGTAAAAAGTATTTAATAGAGTTATTATGTAATTACACATATTGTATTAAACTATAATTCCGCTTCCCAAACAAATTGTTTGTTCTTTATTATAAATCACTCCAAACTGTCCGGGAGCAATGCCTTGAATTTTAGAATCAGATTTTATTCTATAAACATCACCTATCCTTTCTAACCTTCCTGTAGAAAACTCAGGAGTATGTCTGTTTTTAAAAGCTATTTCACCTATATTGGTTTCTTCGCCCCATGGATTGTCTGTTATGAAACTAAAGGCGCCAAGGTTGAGAATATCACCGTATTGTGTTTGAGGGTCATAGCCCTGTGAAACAAAAACAATATTTTCTTCTATATCTTTCTTAATAACATACCAAGGACCACCGCTTAGACCGAGCCCTTTTCTCTGACCAATAGTATGAAACCAATAACCCTTATGTTTGCCGACAATTTTGCCTGTTTCAAATTCCACTATTTTCCCCTCTTTTTCTCCAAGATAACGACCAATAAAGTCATTATAGTTTATCTTACCGAGAAAACAGATGCCTTGTGAATCTTTTCTAAAAGCACTTGGCAGAGACTCTTTTGCCGCAATCTCTCTAACCTGCTTTTTTTGAAGATCTCCGATAGGAAACATTAATTTATGAAGTTGCAGGTAATTTATCTGACCAAGAAAATAGGTCTGATCCTTATGATGATCAACTGCGGTGGCAAGATAAGTTTTTCCATCAATCTCTGTTGTCTGTGCATAATGACCGGTTGCAATCTTATCAAATTGATAACCCCATTTTTGTTCAAAGCAACCAAATTTGATCATTTTGTTACACATCATATCAGGATTTGGAGTTAGACCTCTTTTCACATTTTCAATTGTGTAGCTTACAACATTCTCCCAATATTCTTCATGGAGTGATACTATTTCAAATTTGCACCCATACTTCTTTGCTATGTACGATGTGATTTCTATATCCTCTTCTGATGGACAATCAATATACCCATCCTTATCTTCCATTCCAATTCTTATATAATATATTGTCGGGTCATAGCCCATTTCTTTTAGTCTGTAAACAACGACAGAGCTGTCAACACCACCTGAAACTAATGCTGCAATATTCATCTTAATTTATCATTTTTTTGGGGGGGAATGACAAACTGTATTAATATTGCAATTCCTTAACAATGAATGTTAATTCGCAATAATGATTTGTCTATTTCCATATAACTTATACAATACCTTTTTTAACATTGCAAAGTTAATCTATTGTTTTCCACAATGGATTATAAATTGAGATAATGAGAAATAAAAAACTTATAATTCTTTATAACAAAATCAAATTACAGATATCCAACAGCCAATCTTTAATGATAATTTTCGCTCAATAAAAATATCTGATATTAAACAGCAGGAGCTTTTGATATAATAATGTTTAGAGATTGAGCAGTTATTCCTATTCAAAGACAAATGTTATTACAGTTTTTCCTCCAATTTTGTATTTATTGGATAAATATTTTCAATTTAAATTTGAAATAAATGCCAAATCCATTTTGTTAGATATGCAATAACCCTTTACGTCATGTATTTTACGCTTAATTTTGTTTGGAAATTTAAAGCATGTTTCCATATTTTTAAGAGATGAATTTACACATACCACAATAATTCTTTTTCTTTTTCAGACCGGTATTTCAAAATAAAAATTTTCTTAGTTGTCATCAACAATTTGTTCTTTTAATAATGATTGCTAATAAATAGAACCCTGTTTTTATTCACCCTAAACCCTCTCAATCTTTTCTGTCCCGGAAATATTTATATCAAGATTTGTGTTGGTTGCAAGGACATTTTTTTCGTTTTCTGTCGTTATTGATATGTCGGTAGCCGACATAAGAGGAATCTTTTCTGTTTGAGTGATAGTTTGGTCAAGTCCTAAATAGCTTATCTCTTTAACAAGATATTTTTTGCAAATGAAATAGTAGTTCATTAAAAGCTGTTCCTTCATTGAAAAGCTATAATCTTTATTTTGAATATTATCAATCACAATAAAGCTGAGATCTGTAAGTATCTTATTGGCTTTTAAAGAGGGATGAGGACTGATATTGGAAAACTTATTTTCCTTGATCATATCCATTAAAATTTCATTGAAATAAAGATTTACCTTTCTAACCTCTTTAAATCCAAAATTCATGTTAATTCGATATATCAAGCCCGGCTCAATTTCAAATATTTGATAAGTTAAGGTATGAGGGTCATTGGCTGTTGTTGTGTGAATAAACCAATAGATGTTTGATTTCTTTGGTTTTCTAAGAATTGAATAAAGTATTGTATTTTCTATTTTTACAGGTTCTGTTGAATCTGTAATATACACCAGATTTGAAGAATAGATAGGTAGAGTTTCATCACTTTGCATCCCTTTTAGAACAGGGATATAACGTCTTATGTCTCTAAAAAGAATAAATTTTTGAGCAATTTTCCCACCATTTGCCCATGAATACATTATTGATATATATAAAACACTAAGTAATATTGTTACCCAACCTCCTGTAAAGAACTTGGTCATATTTGCTGTTAAAAAACCAAGTTCAATAATTCCATATAGAATTATATAGCCAATAGATGCCCAACGTGGAATTTTATCCCAAATATATAGCACCAATAATATTGAAGTGCAAATCATTGCAAATGATATTGATAGTCCATAGGCTGATTCCATAGATGTGGAATTTCTAAAATAAACCACAACAAACAATGCACAGAAATATAAAAGCCAGTTAACTTTTGGTATATACATTTGCCGCTTAAGGTTTGTGGGATAATTGATTTGAAGCTTTGGAAAGAAGTTTAATGAGATTGCCTCTGAAATAATGGTGTAGGAGCCTGAAATCAACGCCTGACTTGCAATTATTGCAGCTAAGGTCGCTATTATTACACCAAAGATTAGAAACCATCCGGGCATTATACTAAAAAAAGGATTTGTAGCTGCTGTTACTGTCTCTTTCTGGGATAGAATCCACGCCCCTTGACCAAAATAATTAGTTATTAGAGATGTTGAGACAAGAATCCATGTCATTCTTATATTTTTTATTCCAACATGACCTAAATCAGAGTACAATGCCTCTGCGCCTGTTGTGCATAAAAACACAGCTCCTAAAAGTTTAAGTATATCAGGATTGTGTATTATTGTATGTATTGCATAATAAGGGTTCACAGCTTTCAATACTTCAGGATATTTTATTAACTGAATCAATCCAAGAATAAGAAGCATTAAAAACCATATTAACATTACAGGCCCAAATAATGACCCTATTTTTTTTGTTCCGAATGGCTGAATAAGAAATATCCCTGTTAGAATTATTATTACAAGCCCAACTACCGGCAATGATGCATCAAAAATCTGCAATCCCTCCATTGATGAGGTAACAGTGATTGCAGGAGTTATCACTCCATCGGCAAGTAATGCACATGCTCCTATAATGGCTACAAGAAAAGCCCATTTTACTTTATTTCTTACCATTGTGAAAAGCGAAAATATACCTCTTTCTCCTTTGTTGCTGGCTTTAAGTGTTATAAAAACATATTTTAATGTCGATTCAAGCATTATTGTCCAAAACACACAGGATAAAGCCCCCAATACAAACATCTCATCTATTTTGTTTGTAGCTGTCATTATTGCCTGTATGGTATATAATGGTGATGTACCGAGGTCTCCATATACTATCCCTATAGTGATTATAAGTCCGCTTATTTTTAACTTATCAAAATTGGAAGCTGAATTTGTATCCATATCATTAAATGTTTATATCAATAAACATTCGTTTAATTATTTGGTTTATCCAAAATGGTGACTATAACTTACATGCAGTTTTATTTAGCTAATTATATTATATATTTTTTATCTTCAGAAGTTTATAACGTGTTAATATGTAAAATTATAGTATTTTTGTATTAGTGTATTTTTATTAAAGCGAAGGTTTAAAACATAATTTTATCAGTTTGTTAACTGATTTTTTTTAATGAGTTTTTGAAATATTTTTTTTTGAATTTTAGAGTGAAATAATAATTATATATCAAATGAAACACACACATTTTTTCTTTAAAGCGGCTTCAATGCTTATAGCCGGTTTATGCTACGGATGCAGCTCTCAGCAGTCAAAACAGATACCGGAAACAGCTCCTAATATCGTTAATATTATAAATTTTGTACGTCAAACAGAGCCAAGGCCGATTAATATAACCGATCAGGATCTTTTTAACACAACAGCCAATCAGTTAAAACTCCTTCAGCAATACAATCTCAAAGGGACATTTCTTTTGCAATATGATGCACTTATTAATGCCGATTATCAAGCTTTGATGCATGAGGCAGAAAAATCCGGTTCAGAAATCGGTGGTTGGTGGGAAATTACTCAACCTCACGTCGAGGCCTGCCAAATGACATGGCGTGGCGCTTATCCTTGGGATTGGCACGCCAATGTAGGGTTTGCAACCGGTTATACTCCAGAGGAAAGAATTAAACTTGTCGATGCTTACATGCAAAAATTTAAAGAAATATTCAATTATTATCCCAAGTCTGTCGGTTCGTGGTTTATTGATGCCGTTACACTTCAATATATGAGAGAAAAATACAATATTGAGGCGTCTTGTAATTGTCGCGACCAAGTGGGAACCGATGGCTATACTCTTTGGGGCGGTTATTGGAGTCAAGGTTATTATCCAAGCAGAAAAAATGCTTATATGCCGGCTCAGAATATTGAAAATCAAATTGATGTGCCTGTTTTTCGTATGTTGGGCAGTGATCCGATTAATCAATATGATTGTGGTATAGGCGGTAGTGTTCAGGGAGTTGAAACTCTTGAGCCTGTCTATGGTGCCGGAGGCGGAAATAAGCAGTGGATTGATTGGTATTTCCGTCAATTTACAGATTCCCCTTCTTTAAATTTCCAATATGTGCAGGTCGGACAGGAAAATTCCTTTACTTGGGGACCTATGCAAAATGGATTGAGTTATCAAACCTTTGTGGTTGATTCTTTAGTTAAACAGGGGAAAGTCAAGCTTATGACTCTTGCTGAAACAGGCAAATGGTTTAAGGAAAAGTTCAAATTTACACCAGTTTCAAGCTCCATTGCATTGGAGGATATTAAGCCTGCTGAGAGAAAAAGCCTTTGGTTTAATTCCCGCTTTTACAGAACAAATATTATTTGGGAAAATTCTTCGCTAAGATTTAGAGATATTCATCTTTTTGATGAAAATCTGGAATCTTTCTATCTTAATACTCCGGGTACCTCTACTCAATGTAATTATAAAACCTTACCTATAGTTGATGGCTTTAATTGGAGTTCAGATACAGAGGTGGCAGGGCTGAGGTTGAAGAAAGTTGTCGATGGAGTTTGCTCCGATGTCAAAGTGATGGCTCCTCAAGTTGTTAAACAGGATGATAATTCCTATTTAATCACAACTCCTTTACAGGATGGTGGCAATTGCATTGTAATGTTATCTGAAAAGAATATTCAAATCAATATGAAAAATGTAAAAGGTGATTATATTTTCCTTTTTTCAGCTGATAAAGAAAAAACTCTCCCTTTTGAAAAAATGGATAACAAGTCAATTTCTTGCAATTTTAACAATTTTGGATATCATATAGATTGCACAAAGGGTGAGTTTGTAAGTTCTGATCAAGTTAATAATCTTATTGTACGCCCGGATAAGGATGGATGTATTATTGTTGATTTGGCACAACGCACACCAAAGGATATATAAACATATGCTTATTTTTTATTTAATGGTGTAGTGACTTCTTTTTTTAATAGCACTCTATTGTCTATAAAATTATTTTTAAAGCCTTCTTCTAAATTTTTATGGTTAGAAGATGGCTTTTTTCTTTTACCTCTTATTTGTAGGCAGTTTCAGTAGATTTGAAAAGCTCATTTTTAGAATCTGTAAATTTAAAAAGTCCTATTATTAAATATTTAATAATGGAACTTTTGTTAATCCTGACATCATTTGATGACAAAGTATCTATTATTCTGATTTTTGAGTTATTATTTTTGTTTTATTGTATTTATAACAATATTCCTAAAATATTTTTTTCAATCTTTGAATATGCCTTAGTTATACGATTATTATCGTTATTATAAATATGCTTTTGAAAATTGTAATTCTTTAGAGTTGTTATTTTATAAATATACATTTAAGATGTAATCATGTTTTGCTTATCTTTTTTAATAAATTGAATAGAAATTTCTAATACTAAATGAATCTGAACTTTAGTGTCAACCTCTTATTTGAATAAACCAATATCATTTTTTAAATATCAAACTTTAGAACTTAAATTTTAATCAGTGATTTGACCATTTTTTATTGTAATTTTTATAAAATCGACAATTGAAATTTTAAAATCGATAATGAAAATTATTTTTTTAACAATAGAAATAGGTTTTTGACTGATTAAATTTTTAAAAATGAAGTCTTTTTAAAAATTTATTTTAGTAAGTAATTGAAAATTAGCGATATAAATGATTTTTAAACATATTGGATTATTGTTAATGTCAAATTTTAGAAGTATTTGAAATTTGACTAAATAATCAGCAATTTAAATATTAAAGTTCGTTTGAATATAACAGTTGCTTATCGGGTTTGAAAATATATGAATTAATCAATTGAATAATATAAATAATATGCAATATGGTGATTTCTTGATTAATAAATATGCATGATGCTTGGATAGAAATATAAGGCAAAAAACAAAAAAAGCCACCGACTAATGTCGATGGCTTTAACCTCTAAAATAAACTATAGATTTGTGATTGGTTTAAATTTAGGAACAAGAAGTTTCATAATACCCCAAGCTATCATATAAGCTATAGCGCAGAATACAAATAAAATAGCATATCCTGTCTCAATAGAACCAATTGATTGGTAATAATCAAAAATTTCGCCTGCTCCCTTGTTGATGAAAACAGAACCAATACCACCGGCCATTCCTCCGATACCGGTGATTGTTGCAATTGCTTTTTTAGGAAACATATCGCCCACAGTAGAGAAAATATTAGCCGACCATGCTTGGTGAGCTGCCGTACCAATACCTATAAGAACAACAGGCACCCAATAGCTTAGGCTACCGAAAATTGGAGCTAACAACACTACAAGAGGAAATACAGCAATTATCAGCATTGCTTTCATTCTGCCTGCGTATGGGTTGTACCCTTTTTTTATAAAATAGGCAGGAAAAGCGCCTCCAAATACAGAGCCGAAACTCGACATGGTATATAAAACAGCAAGAGGAATGGAGATAGCCAATCCCTCCATATTATACTGTGCTTTTAGATAGGCAGGAAGCCAGAAAAGGAAAAACCACCATACACCGTCGGTCATAAATTTGCCCACTGCAAATGCCCATGTTTGTTTATGTCTTAGACATTGCATGTAAGTGAATGATTCTTTTTTTGAATCTTCAGCCGGAACAACCTCTACATTGGAATCACTTTCGATATAAGCCATTTCAGCTTTGTTGACTCTCTTGTTTAAAGCCGGAACTTCATAAAGGAAAAGCCATGCTATCATCCATATAAAGCCTAAAGCACCAATAAGAATGAAAGCCCATTCCCATCCCCATTTGTCAGCAATGATAGGAACAGTGATAGGAGCGAGGATAGCACCTACATTTGAGCCGGAATTGAATATTCCGGTTGCAAATGCCCTGTCTTTTTTTGGGAAATATTCAGCAGTGGTTTTTATTGCCGCCGGGAAGTTGCCGCCTTCACCTACAGCCAACACAGTTCTTGCAGCAGAGAAGCCTAAGACAGAGTGACCGGGAAGAAGATGCGCCAAGGCATGCATACAAGCACCTGCCGACCAAATTGCTATTGACCAAGCATAGCCTTTCTTTGTGCCAAGCCAATCGATTATTCTTCCTGCAAAGAGCATTGCCATTGCATATACAAATGAGAATACAGAAACAATATTTGCATAATCATTGTTTGTCCAGCCAAATTCGGCTGAAAGTCTTGGCTGCAACAAACTCAATACTTGTCTGTCCATATAGTTGATTGTTGTTGCAAAAAACAACAATGCACATATAGTCCATCTATATTGAGTCATTTTCTCATTTATAAGAGTTATTGTTTTATCCATTTTGGTATTAGTTATGTGTTTTATAAATCATGATATGAGCGATAGTATAGATTATGGTACAGATTTTATTGACTAAAATCCGCGTGCCTTTCTTATAATTTCAAATGATTCGGAACATTTTTCAGTAATAATGTCCCAATTGCCTGCTTTTATTACAGCGGCAGGAAATAGATTTGAGCCCATGCCAACGCAAGTTACTCCCGCCTTAAACCAAGCAGAAAGATTCTCCTCTGTCGGTTCAACACCACCTGTTGCCATTAGCATACTCCAAGGCATAGGTGCTTTAATGTTTTTAACAAATGATGGTCCTCCGACATTTCCTCCTGGAAACACTTTGCATAAGTCGCAACCCGATTCTTGAGCGAAGCCTATTTCTGATACAGAGCCGCATCCCGGGGTATATGGTACAAGACGTCTGTTACAAACTTTAGAAATTTCAGGGTTAAAAAGAGGACCTACAATAAAATTGGCTCCCATCTGCAAATACATTGCAGCTGTCGGGGCATCTATTATTGACCCCACACCTAAAATCATTTCAGGACATTCTGCAGATGCATATTTGATTAATTGAGCGAATACTTCCTGCGCGAAATCGCCTCTGTTTGTAAATTCAAATGCTCTTACTCCACCTTTATAACAAGCTTTTAAAATTTGTTTTGAGATTTCAATATCACTATTGTAAAAAACCGGTACCATTCCTGTTTGTGCAATAGTTGAAAGGGTATGTATTTTTGAAAAACGTGCCATGTTAATTGATTGTATTAGATATTTTATCTTGAAACTCTGCCTGAGGCATCACCATTCATTAGCTTTTCAACCTCTTCAACGGTAACTTGATTGAAGTCGCCATATATTGTATGTTTAAGACATGAGGCTGCAACTGCAAATTCTAATGCTTTTGCATCTGAATCAGGGTATTTGAGAAGACCGTATATTAATCCACCCATAAAAGAATCGCCTCCGCCAACTCTATCTACAATATGTGTTATGTCATATTTTTTTGATTGTTTAAGAATATCCTCAGAGTATAAAACTCCTGCCCAAGTGTTGTGGTTGGCATTTACAGCTCCTCTAAGAGTGATAATCATCTTTTTGCATCTTGGAAAAAGAGAAATCATTTGTTTGCATACAGAGCCAAATTTTTCAGCATCAACTTCACCATTTGTAGAGTTTACATCAAATCCCTCAGGTTTTATCCCGAAAACCTTCTCACAATCCTCTTCATTTCCAAGAATAATGTCACAACGACTGACAAGTTCGGGCATTATCTCAGATGCTGTTTTGCCGTATTTCCAAAGATTTTTTCTGTAATTAATATCGGTTGATACAGTAATGCCCAATTCATTGGCAACTTTGAGAGCTTCGAGACATACATCGGCAGCTCCCTGAGAAATGGCAGGAGTGATGCCTGTCCAATGAAACCAGCAAGCATCTTCAAAAACTTTATACCAATCTATCATTCCCGGTTCAATCTGAGAAATGGAAGAATTGGCTCTGTCATAAATTACTTTAGAGGCTCTTGCCACAGCACCGGTTTCAAGGAAATATATTCCGAGACGTTCACCACCATAAACCATGTTTTTTGTTGATACTCCATATTTATGAAGATCCATTTCGCAGGCTCTTGCAATATCGTTTTTGGGAAGACGTGAAACAAATTCAGCATCTACTCCGTAATTGGCCAAAGAAACAGCTACATTGGCTTCACCTCCGCCAAAAGTGGCACTAAGTGAAGTTGCCTGGGAAAATCTTTCATAACCCGGAGTGGCAAGCCTTAGCATGATTTCACCAAAGGTTACAACTTTGTTTTTCATTTGTATATTTTTTTATTATTTTAACCGTTACCTCTAAGGTACAAATGCGCCACTTATATACCTTTTGTAAGGTATCTCATCTTTAGGTGAGTTATGGCGATTTCATTTGTATACTATTTATTTTTCTAACCGTTACCTCTAAGGTACAAATGCGCCATTTATATATCTTTTGTAAGGTATCTCATCTTTAGGTGAGTTATGGCGATTTCATTTGTATATTATTTTTTTAATATTTAGGTATATATGATTCATTTCAAATCAATGTGATTGATTTTTTTATCAAATGTGCATAAATTAAGCTGATGAATATTATATATTTATCAATATTAGAAATTAAAATAATTCTTAGCATTGTTGTAGCATATATTTTCAACCATTTCTCCTAAAAATTTCATTTCTGAGAATGGAAGCTCACCATTTTCTATATCCTTGCCAATAAGGTTGCAAAGTGTTCGTCTGAAATATTCATGTCGAGGATAGGATAGAAAACTTCTTGAATCTGTAAGCATTCCAACAAAACGGCTAAGAAGTCCTTGCAGTGATAATGCATTCATTTGTTTTTCCATTCCATCTTTTTGATCAAGAAACCACCATCCGGAACCGAACTGGATCTTACCCGGTGTAATGCCATCCTGAAAATTGCCAATCATTGTGGCAATCATCTCATTGGCACAAGGATTAATGTTATAGATAATAGTCTTTGCCAGCTTATCCTTAGAATTTAATCTGTCTAAGAATTTTGAAAGAGACTGTGCCGTATCAATGTCACCCATGGAATCAAATCCGGTGTCAGGACCTAAAAGTTTAAACATTTTTGTATTGTTGTTTCTCAAGGGACCATAATGATATTGTTGGGTCCAACCTTTTTCATAATCCATTTGAGCAAAAATTTCCAACATAGCCGATTTAAATTTGTTTATCTCTTGCTGAGTAAGACTTTTTCCGGCTAACAGCTTGTTGAATATAATTTTTATTTCTTGTTCTGTGTAATCATCAGCATAGAAACAATCTATTCCATGGTCTGAGAGTTTGCATCCGACAGATTGGAAAAAATCTTGTCTCTTTTTTAATGCTTGGATAAGATTCTCAAATCTGTCAATTTCTATTCCTGATACAGCAGACAACTTATTTAGATATAAATTGTAGTTAACTGTGTTTTCAACCGCCATAGCTTTGTCTGGTCGCCAAGTAGGAAGCATTTTTATTTCAAAACCATCATTTTTGGTTTTTATATGATGTTCGAGAGTGTCGATAGGATCATCGGTTGTGCAGACTACTTGAACATTATATTTTCTCATAAGATTTCTTGCTGAATATTGGTCACTTGCAAGTTTGGAGTTGCATTCATCAAAAATCTCTTTTGCAGTATCCGGTTTAAGAAGTTTGTCAATTCCAAAAGCTGTTTTTAGCTCCAAATGTGTCCATACATAAAGAGGATTTCTCATGGTATATGGAACCGTTTGAGCCCATTTTTCAAATTTCTCCCAATCAGAAGTTTCCTTTCCTGTAATGTATTTTTCATTTATTCCATTTGCTCTTAATGCTCTCCATTTGTAATGATCTCCTCCAAGCCAAATCTCGGTAATGGATTTGAAATGATAGTCATCGGCAACCATCTTTGGGTCTAAATGACAATGATAATCTATAATCGGCATTTTTGAAGCATGGTTGTGATAAAGCTCTTTAGCAGTGTCACTTTGAAGAAGAAAATCTTTGTCCATGAAATTTTTCATGTGATATAAAGTTTTTTAGTTTGTGTATTTCTTTATAGGGGTTGTTATTTAGATAGTCCTGAAATAAAAGCCCGTTTTTTTGGATAGAATTATTATATATATGTATAATGTCTTTTTTATGCACTATTTAAAATATGGTGCGAATATATAATAATTGATGCTAAAATAATCATTAATCCGTGTGCGCACACAAATATATATTTTTTTTCTCAAATAAATAACAATAAGAAAAATGTTTGTCTTAATTATTTGTGTGGAAAATAAATCAAAATTCTATTGGAGTTGTTTTTATATCAAAATAATATGTGTATTAACAAACAATTGAAAAATATACCACCTATAAGGGAATATGTTTTTTTATTAAGAAGAAGAAAGAAATATAATGAGATATGTGTTGACTATAATAATAATGACATTGACAACTATGGTAAATGCTCAGAAAATAATGCCTGTAGATAATTTTGAATTAGATAGGTATTTAGGACTTTGGTATGAAATAGCCAGATATACTTTGTGGTTTGAAAGGGATATGGAGAATGTAACTGCAGAATATATCAAAGAAAAAGATTATTTAAGAGTAATTAATAAAGGAGTAAAGGGTGGCAAAGAAAAAACTGCAAAAGGGAAAGCTACCTATGATAAAAATTCAACCATAGGTAAATTAAGAGTAAGTTTCTTTTGGCCGTTTAAAAGTGACTACCTTGTTATCAAATTGGATGATAATTATCAATGGGCGATAGTGAGCGATTATAAAAAAAGCTCATTATGGATTTTATCTCGGTCATATAATATGGAGAAGGAGTTATATAATTCATTAATAGAGTGGCTTAAGCTTATGGGATTTGATGAGACAAAAATTGAAAAGACAATTCATAAGTATAAATCTTGAAAGAGATTTATTTCTCAGGTGAAATGAGTTTATTGATTATTCCATTGAAAATGTAGTGATGAAACAGCATTGTCGAGGGCTGATAAAGCCATCATTTAAGTCTTCACGACATGAATGCCGCCTTTTGAATGAGATATTTTCGGTTCTCCTTTTTTTTAACTTCAGCTCAGGACTGCTTTCACCCGGCATAATCATTTCAGCATATAAAGCAAGCTCCATCTTTTCCTTATCTGCAATAATAACTTTTCAATAGTCAAGCGAGTCTCACGGGAAGATTATAGATTTGTTTGTGCGCCCTTTAATACCAATTTTTTTGTCAAAAAGATCAATGGTTCCTCTTGCTATTCAAAGCCAATTGGCAAACCGTCCTCAGTTTTTGTCTCATGTCTCAAATATTCTCTTGACAACAATTTTTGGTCCGATAAAAAATTCTTTTTCAAAAAGGGAGGTGAAAACATTGTGAGAAGAAACATGAATAATGCTCTGCCGATATCTCTTACACATGCATAAACCTTATGGTTTTTAAAATTAACGCTGAAGAGGTCTTCCTCCTATATAAACTGTTAACTTGTAAGAAGAATGTTCATATGATTAGTGTTATTGCTTAATTTAAAAACAATAATTATATAAGGATGAAAATGGTGATGAGTATAATGTTCGATTTAACAAAATGTTATATCTGTTAAAATAAAGGCAGTGGTTTAATTGTAGTTTGTATATGATAATTATTGTTCATTATTTTCTTTTTTCTCTTCATGAGCAATCGCATAAGAAGAATACAGTTCAATAAAGGCGGCAATTAACAATAAAGGAATCCATTGATTGTGAGGCTTGAACATTAGATATGATGCTGCAATCATTGCAAAACCGGAAAGTTTTTGCATTCTAAAAAGACGTTTTATTCTTAGATTGGTGCCTAAATAACGGCTGTTAAGCTTTGAAATAGCATAACCGGCAGCGGCAACAGCAAAGATATATGGCATTATTGCCGGAAACAGTATGTATAACGCTGCTGAAATAAGTATTGCAATTGAGGAAATTTTATAGAGAAAATTGTTAAAAGATTCTTTCATTAATTTATGTTTTAGTTTTTAACACCAAGAATTAAATCTGCCGATATAAACATTTTATTTGGCAGGCTGTGTTTAATCGGTTTTGATGATTTTATTTACGTAAATATTGTAAAGTTAAGGAAATGCATTTCTTTGGGATAAATTTATTTGTCTGGGTTGATAATAAAAACATCCTCCTCTGGTTTTTTCATTAAAAACTGTTCGCGTGCAAATTTCTCAAGATTCTCGCGGTTGGAATTTAATTCTATGTATTTAGTCTTACTCAGTTCAATCTCCTGTTTGTAGAAATCAATCTCCTTATTCAGCTCTGAAATCTTTATGTCATTTCTAAAGATTGTAACCCAACTGTTTTCATCAATAAAAATGAAGTAAAGGGCAAATGCAAAAAGCATAAGTCGTCCAACTTTAAAGCTTTTATAGAATTTGTATATTGCCTGATATGTGAAAAAAAAATAATCTTTAATTATTGAAAAACTAAACTTCATCTCTGAACTTAATTTAAAATATATACTATATGCAAATGTAAAAAGTAATTTGGATAAACAAAGCACAGCACACTATACAGTGTTTTTTTTCTTGTTTATAATCTCTTCCCATATTAGCCAAAGGATGAACATAAGCACATAAAATGGATTGTTGAAAAAAGAATGCCAATAATCAAAACTCGATGGCTCCAAACCGGTGTTGTATGTGATGACGATGATTCTGATAATGTTGTATATCCAGAGGATAAATAAAGAAAAAGGCAAGTACCAAACTTTTTTCTTGGAGTGTCCAGGCGCAATCAACATTATTGCTATGAACATAAGAAACTGTTTTATTCCGGTACATCCCCACACCACATTAACAAAACCGCCGTTAGGGGTTTGATAAAAAAGATAAGTGTCATGGATTTGTGTATTTGTCATTCCTATAAGGTGCATTATATGATATGCAGCCTTAGCAGTAAATAAAGAAATGTGGTGGAAAAAAGATGTAAAGTCCATTCCCAAAATGTATATTTCATGCCCTTGATGATTGCCCTCAACGATGAGTTTCCACAAAAAATGGGTGCCAAATAAAGAAACTATAAAAATTAATAAATTTTTTATAGGATAAATTTTGGAGAGCAGGGCATTAAAACTTTCGGTTTTTATACTTGTTATATTCATATTAAAAAATTTATAACTTTGCTCAAAATTTTAGATAAGTGAACTTAGTTATTGATCAGGGAAATAGTAAAACAAAGATAGCAATTTTTGATAATAATGATCAAAAAGAGATATTTGAGGCTGATTTTATAGAAAAAGAAATTATTACCTCCATTTTGCAGAAATATGAGATTGAAAATTGTATATTTGGCACCGTTAAAAATGTCGAAGATACTATTTTAAATTTTTTAAAAGATAAATTCAAACATTTTATATTACTTAATAGCAGCACGCCTTTGCCTGTAAAGTTGGGATATAAGACTCCCTCTACATTAGGCATGGACAGAGTGGCAGCTGTTGTTGGTGCAAATGCTGAAACTCCTGATTGTCCGGTAATTGTTATAGATGCCGGCACAGCAATCACCTATGATTTTATTACAAAAGATGGAGTTTTTGAAGGAGGCAATATTGCTCCTGGTATGAAGATGAGATTAAAATCTCTTAATGAATATACAGACAAACTTCCATTGGTTGATGCCAAAGGTGAAACACCTATTGTTGGATATAACACCGAAACAGCAATAAGAAGTGGAGTTGTAAATGGTATTTGTTATGAAATTGAAGGATTTATTTCCCAAATAAAGGCGATTCACCCTTCGGTTTTGGTATTTTTAACGGGAGGGGATGCGTTTTTCTTGTCTGAAAAACTAAAATGTCTTTTCTTTGTGGATAAGAATTTAGTCTTAAAGGGTTTGAACAGAATATTAAACTATAATGTTGAAAGGTAAAAAAAAATTAATAATTATAGCTTTAGCAGCTATATTTTGCACAGGAGGAATTAAGGGGCAGAATTTGAATCCAAGTAATAACGGTAATACGCCTTATTCACGTTATGGTTTTGGCCGCTTAGCAGAAACTTCATTTGTTCGTAACAGAGCTATGGGAGGAATAGGGATAGGTTTGCGTTCAAATATGCAGACCAACGTTTTGAATCCGGCTTCTTATACGGCTATAGATTCGTTGACATTTCTTTTTGATTTTGGACTTAATGCCCAAATAGCAAATTATAAGGAAGATGGCCTCACTCAAAGCAAGTGGAATGGAGGCTTGGATTATATGGCAATGCAATTTCCAATGGGTAAGAAGTTTTCGGCAAGTTTGGGCATTTTGCCATTTACTTATGTCGGTTATGGCTATGGCGGTGTAGACAGTACAATGTTGACATTGCCGGATAATACTCAGGAGTCTGCAATTTATACAAAGAAGTATGCAGGAGACGGCGGGTTAAATAAAGCTTACCTTGGTTTTGGGGCAAAACCGTTTAAATGGATGTCATTAGGTGTTAATGTTGGTTATATTTTTGGAGAAATTGCAAATAGTTATGCGGTTTCTTTTACAAATTCTGTAATTTCAACCTCGACAGCATATAGTTACCTTTCAGCAAGTGCAATTGACTTGCAATTAGGTGTTCAGTTTATGAATACTTTTAATGAAAAACATGAAGTTGTTGTTGGAGCAGTCTTTAGTCCAAAGATGAATATGTGGGTTGATGGAGATTATATCACTTCAGCTACGACAACAGATACTATATCGGCTCATCATGTGCTTAATATTCCTACAAAAATGGGACTTGGTGCAACATATGTTTATGATAAACGTTTGACTGTCGGTGCAGATTTTAGTGTTGAGAAATGGGGCGGTGTTTCAGCAGTAGCAGTGGATAATATTACTGATACTGATAATACCCTCTTTAAGGATTGTTCTAAATTTGCTTTGGGTGCAGAATATCTTCCTTCACTAACAAGCAGAAATTATTTGAAAAAAATGAGATATCGTCTTGGGTTCAATTATTCTGAGTCGTATCTTGATATTCTTGGAAGTAGAAACAAAGAATTGGGTATTACAGCCGGTTTGGGCTTTCCGTTGCGTAGCCAAAAATCAATGGTTAACTTTGCAGTGGAATATACTAAGGTTAATCCTGAAAACAAGAAGTTCCTTTCAGAGAGCTATCTTCAGTTTAATGTAGGGTTAACATTTAATGAATTCTGGTTCTTTAAAAATAAATTGAAGTAAAAAGTAATCTAATCGTTTTTATAATGAAACCAACAAAAATTATTTTATCAGCAATTTTAGCTTTGGGGGCTTCTTCAATGTTTGCTCAAACAGGAGCTCAAGATGGTTCGAGATTTGGTAAAGGTGAAGATAGTATAAGATGTATTAAAAATATAAGCTTATATGAGCCTTATGCAAAACAAAAACAGTTTAAAGATGCTTTGGACTATTGGGAGCTGGCCTATGCTGAATGTCCTGCAGCAAGTAAGAATCTTTACATTTATGGTGTTCAAATTATTGAATGGCAGCTTAAGAATGAAAATGATCCTGCCAAGAAAAAAGCTTTAGTTGACAAATTAATGGGATTATACGATAATCGTATTAAGTATTTTGGAAATGATCCGAAAATGCCGGCTGCTAAAATCTTAGGAAATAAGGCTGTTGATTATCTTTTATATATGGGCGATGCTGCTGATAAGGCAGTAGCTTATAAATGGCTTACTGAAGCTGTCAATGATGCAAAGGATAAGTCTTCTGCAACAATGATTAAAGATTGGGTGAGCACTTCAAATGCAATATTTAAAGCTGATCCTGAAACAAGAGAGACTTATATCAATGATTATATGCAAGGAATACAATATCTTGATGAGCAGCTAAAAACTGCCAACGAGAAAATGGCTCCTTATATTGATCAGGTAAAAGCTTTACTTAATCAGCAATTCGCTTTGAGCGGTGCAGCCGATTGTGATGCCCTTCAAAATATGTATGCTTCAAAAATTGAGGAAAAGAAGGATGATAAAGAGTTCTTAAAGAATACTATTGCTCTTCTTCGTCGTGCTAAATGTCAGGAAAGTGAAGTTTACTTTGCCGCTTCCAATTATGCTCATCAAATAGAGCCTACTATGGAATCTGCAGTTGGTATGGCAAAACAGGCAGTTAAAAAAGATGATATTGCTCAAGCCATTACTTATTTCGAAGAGGCTGCCGGAATGGCAACAGATGATGCTGATAAGGCTGAAATCTACCTTAATATGGCTTCTTTGAATTATAAGTTGAAAAAATATCAGATGGCAAGAGCTAATGCTCTTAAGTCTTTGGAGTCCCAACCTAATCAAGGCACACCTTATATTCTTATAGCAAGTATGTATGCCGGTGATGCAAGAAATATCTATCCAAATGATCCTATTATGGCTCAGGCAGTTTTCTATGCTGCAGTTGATAAGCTTGAAAAGGCAAAACAAGTTGATCCAAGTATGGCAGCGGAAATTAATTCTCAAATAGCTTCTTACAGATCTTATTTCCCTAAAAATGAAGATGTATTTATGCATCAGGATCTTGAAAAAGGAAAAACGATCACTATTGGAGGATGGATTCAAGAGAAGACAGTTGTAAGATAAATATGTATATCTAAGAATGTTTCGTTTAGAAAGAGGCTCTTTAATTGTTGTTTTAAAGCATCTGTCTATTTTTGAATATTCTTTGAAATAATTAAAATATTTATAAGCCGTAAATTATATGGTTAGAAATTCATGCTAACCATATAATTTATGGCTTTTCTTTTTTAATTTTGTTGCATAAATCTTGAAATTGTTATATTTAGTCGTTTGAATTGATTATTTAGACAATGATTTTTGAGAATCCTATCGAGTAAATAGTTTGACTTTGCGGTTTAGTGCATAATGTAATTCTTAGACATATTATTCCTTCTTGTTTTGTTATTAAATAAATACGGGGAACATTAGAACTGAGAGAAATTTCTTATTTGTAGATGAATAAACTTTTTTTGTATGGAAGAAATATTCTTCCTCTCCTTATATTAATGTCTTTTTTATTGATAATTAGCTGCAGTAAGCCTGTTAATGAAGTTGTCGACTCTTTTAAGGATAAAAGGGAAGTACCTACTATGACTACTCTTGATGTTGTTTCATTGGTTTCTGATTCAGGAATCACAAAATGCAAGTTTGATACGAAAGAGTGGATTATGTATGAGAAGGCGCAGGAGCCTTATTGGCTTTTTCCAAAGAAGTTTTATTTGGAACAGTTTGACTCTTTATATAATACAGTTGCAAGTGTGAGGGGCGATACAGCCTATTTCTACAAAAATAAAAAGCTTTGGAAGGTGATAGGTAATGTAGAGGTTATCAATAAGGATAATGTTACTTTCACAACAGACCTTCTTTATTGGGATCAAATTTCAAAAAAGATATATTCTGACAAATTTGTTAAGATTGTAAGAGATGACTTTGTTGCTACAGGGCAGGGTTTTGAGTCGGATGAGACAATGTCAAATTATAAATTTACCAACTCAACAGCAGAAATTCCCTGGCAGGCTCAGCCTCAGAATTTGAACGATTCTTTAAATTCAGATTCCTTGGCAATTGAAGTTGCAATTAATGATTCGTTAAGAAGAGAGGATATAAAAAACCATCTTCCCAAACATGAGGAATGATTGAAGTAAAAGCTTAATATTTTGTCTGGCTATTTTTTGCAAATAATAGCATTGTGGTTTTTCCCTAATATTCAAAGTTTTATTATATATACTTTTTATTAAAGACTTTACTGAAAAATATACAATACCACTAATACCTTTTTAATAATAAATGGATACGACATACATTATATATATACTTATTTCACTTGTTTTTTCAGCATTCTTCTCAGGAGTTGAGATTGCTTTTGTTTCGTCCAACAAAGTAAGATACGAGCTTGACAAAAACAAAAAAGGCATTTCAAGCAGGATACTTTCGGTGTTTTATAAAAACTATGAACAGTTTATCTCGACAATGCTTGTGGGAAACAATATTGCACTGGTAATTTATGGTATCCTTATGGCAAAACTTTTGGAGCCGTTGTTTGCAAAGGTTTGGGATAATGAGGCTTTTATAGTTTTTACTCAGACCGTAACCTCAACATTGATTATTTTGGTTACTGCAGAATTTCTGCCAAAAACTATTTTTAAAATCAGTTCCAATTTTTGGCTTAAGTTTTTTGCAATACCTCTTTGGCTTATCTATTATTTCCTTTATCCGATATCCGTTTTCGTTACATTTCTATCAAAAGCCATACTTAGGGTTTTTGGATTAAAGCTTATAAAAGATGGAAAACATGGACTTTTGACAAAAGTCGATTTGGACTTTTTTATACAGCAAAGCATAGATGAAAAGTCTGATGTCGTTCCTACCGATCCTGAGGTGATTTTATTTCAAAATGCACTTGACTTTTCGAGTTTAAAGGTTAGAGATTGCATGATTCCCCGTACTGAGATGACTGCAATTAGCAATGATGCCTCAGTTCAAATGCTCATGGAGATGTTTATTGACAGCGGTCACTCAAAGATCGTTGTTTATCATGACAATATTGATAATGTTGTCGGTTATATCCACTCATCCGAAATGTTTAAGCGTCCGGAAGACTGGCGCTCAAAGATTAAACCCATTCCTTTGGTTACTGAAACTATGGCTGTTAACAAGCTTTTAAAACAGCTTTTGGACAAAAAAAGAAGCATTGCCGTTGTGATAGATGAATTTGGAGGGACTGCCGGTGTGATTACTATGGAGGATATAGTCGAGGAGATTTTTGGCGATTTTGAAGATGAACATGATACAAATACCAATATTGCCAGAAAAATAGGTGAGAATGAATATGAAATCTCCGGACGTATGGAGATAGAAAAGCTCAATGAAATGTTTGACTTGGATATTCCGGAATCAGATGAGTATGTAACTCTTGCCGGATTTATTTTAAATTATTATCAAGAGATTCCAAAATTGAATGACGAGATAGAAATTGGAAATTTCATTTTCAAAATTATTAAGATTGCAACTGCTAAAATTGAGTTAGTTAAGATGAAAATCCTTCACTAATACAAATTTTTTAAGCTTTCCACTCTTTTTATACTCAATTTTTGTATCTTCGTGCGCTAAGTTTAAGAAATGTAATAAATAATAATAAATCATATAAAACAATGGCTACGTTAGAGAAAATTAGAAGTAAAGCAGGATTGTTGGTAACAACAATTGGTCTTGCTTTATTTGCTTTTATTATCGGCGACCTTTTTACAGGAGGGCAAACTTTCTGGAGGCAATCGCAGGATAAAGTTGTTACTATTAATGGAGAGAGGGTTACAACGGAAACTTTCCAGAAGAATGTCGATGACATGACTGAAATCTACAAGATGCAGTCCGGTCAGAATTCTCTTCCTGCTGAATATGTGCAACAGATAAACCAACAGGTTTATGAAAACATTATCAGAGAGGCTTTGATTGGTGAAGAGGCGGAAAAACTTGGAATGAGTGTTTCTAAAGCTGAGCTTGCTGACTTAGTCAGCGGAGATCATATTTCTCCTATTCTTCAACAAATGCCATTTTTTAGAAATCAAGAAACAGGTGCTTTTGACAAAACATTATTAACCAATTTTGTTAATTCTGTTGTTAGCATTGAGGCTGGAGCTGAGGGTCAAGCTGCAAGTGCAGAGCTTGAACAAGCTCGTCGTTTTTGGATGTTTTGGGAAAAGAGTATTAAAAAGCAACGTTTGGAGGACAAATACACATCAATGCTTTCGAATATTATTATGCCTAATTCATTAGATGTAAAAGCTCAGTTTGAAGGTGGCGTTACAAGTGTTGATTTTGTTTATGCTAAGCAGAACTTAAGCACTATTCCTGATTCTGCTGTTACAGTAAGCAAATCAGAAATTACAAAATATTATGATAAAGTTAAAGATCTTCGCTTCAAACAGGATGCTACAAGGTCTATAAAATATTTCTCAGTAGACATTCTTCCAAGTGAAGAGGATTTTGCTGCGGCAAATGAAGACATAACTAAAGCTCGTGAGGAATTTTCAACAACTAAAGATGTTGCTGATTTTGTGAATCTAAATTCTGAAACTCCTTATTTTGATGCTTTTGTTGCTGTTAATTCTTTCCCTGAAGATGAACGTCAATTTGTTCTTAACGGTAAGGTTGATGATGTTTATGGACCATATCTTGAAGAAAATACTTATAAAATGTTCCGTTTAATGGCTGTAACTTCAGCTCCGGACTCAGTAAAAGCACGCCACATCATGATTCCTATGCAGGATGAAGTCAAGTCTTTGCAATTAGCAGACAGTCTTCTTAATGTTTTGAACAACGGCGGAGATTTTGCAAAGCTTGCATTAGAATTTTCTGCTGACAGAAATTCTGCTCAAAACGGTGGTGAAATCGGTTGGTTTACAGAGATTGCCGCTTTAAGAGGTATTGGACTTGAGTTTAAGAATGCTTGTTTTGAAGCTCCTTTAAACAAATTCTTTACTATCCGCACAACCTATGGCATAAGTATCGCTCAGGTAACAGATAAAACCAAAAATATTCAAAAAGCTAAAGTTGCTGAATATGCAGTTGCTGTAACTCCAAGCAGCCGTACTTTCCAAAAGATTTATGGTGAGATTAATCAGTTTATTGCAGTCAACAATACAATTGAGATGATTGATAAAGCTGCTCCTGAAAAAGGCTACAATATTATGATTGAACCAAATTTATCCGGCGCCTCTTATAATCTTGGAACTATTCAAGATGCACGTCAGGCAGTTAGATGGGCATTCCAAAACAAACCGGGGAAAATTTCTGAAGTTTTCGAAACAACAAACAAATTTATCGTTGTTGCAGTTGTCGGCGAAACTCCTGCCGGTTATACCCCTTTGGCAAAAGTCGAGTCTTCTATAAAAAGAGAACTTGCCGCTCCTAAAAAAGCTGAAAAGATTGTTGCGGAGTTAAGCGCAAAGAATCTTTCTTCTCTTGCCGACTATGCTCAAGCTATGAGTTCAAGCGTTGATACCGCAAAGTTTGTTACTTTCAACACGAACCGTATTACAGGAATTGGCAGCGAAGCTATTCTTTCCGGTTCCGCTCCTTTTGCTCAACCTAATCAGTTAAGCGCTCCTCTTGCAGGCAAAAATGCTGTTTATGTTTATTCTGTTTACAACAAAACTGAGAGCGATGCTCCTTTCAATGCTGAAACTGAAAAACAAACTTTAGAAGGAAACTTAACTTACAGACTGATGTATCAATCTATGCAGGTTCTTCGCAACCGTGCTGATATTCAGGATTACAGAGTTAATTTCTATTGATTTACAAATTCTTAAAGTGAATTTATTTTAATCGTTTCTTTAAAATAAATTTCTATTAATTAGAATATTATCCAATAAAAAGGAGGCCTTCTTAATTTAGAGAGGGCCTCTTTTTTTGCAAATACATTCTTATAAAGAGATTTGTTATTTGTGAATTGTTGACTATTAATAATAAAAAAGTTTCAATCCAATTTTAATGAATCTTTTTAGATTATTTTTGTAGAATATAAGCTTCGCCTCATCAATTGCATTTTGAAAGTTTGCACTTTCAAATTCCTATTGAATTCGGCTTGCATTATCTTTGTAGATTATTATAGAATAATAAATAGGTGTATAATAAAGAATTTCTTATTCACTAAGTTTTTCTTTAAAACAGCTTAGATGCTTTATCGTTTTGTTATACAATAATATAACTAATTAAAACCAATTTATTTTAATCATTAATATCTGAAGACTGCAGTTAGAAGGATTATTCGCATTAAAATAACATACAATTAAATTATCCCGATGAAAGATTTTTTATTAGGTAAAACCCTCACTGAATTAAAAGAAATAGCCTCAAAGCTAAATATGCCCTCATTTGCTGCAAAACAGATAGCACAATGGCTGTATCAGAAAAAGGTTACATCAATTGACCAAATGACAAATCTTTCAAAATCACAACGATCTTTACTTGAAGAAAAATTTGAAATAGGGGCTTCACAACCATCCTCTACAGCCAAATCGGTAGATGGAACAATTAAATATCTTTTCAAAACAGATACTAACAAATTTGTGGAGGCTGTTTATATTCCCGACAATGACAGAGCAACTTTGTGCGTTTCTTCCCAAATGGGATGTAAAATGAATTGTCTTTTTTGTATGACAGGAAAGCAGGGATTCAATGGGAATCTAACTTCAAATGAGATAATAAATCAAATTCAATCTATCCCTGAAAATGATAAATTAACCAATTTGGTATTTATGGGAATGGGTGAACCTATGGACAATTCGGAACAGCTATTTAAAACATTGGAAATTCTAACCTCTGATTGGGGTTATGGATGGAGTCCAAAACGCATCACTGTATCAACTATTGGTCTATTGAGCAATCTCGAGCGTTTTCTCAATGAAAATCATTGCCATCTTGCCGTAAGTCTTCATTCACCTTTTCCTGAAGAAAGACTTTCAATTATGCCGGTTGAAAAGGCTTGGCCGATGTATGATGTCATTAAATTGTTAAAGAAATATGATTTTACAAGACAAAGACGTTTATCTTTCGAATATATAATGTTTAATGGCTTTAATGATTCACTGCGTCATGCAGCTGAGTTAGTGAAACTATTAAAAGGTATGAGCTGCAGAGTAAATCTTATTCGCTTTCATGCAATCCCAAATGTGGAACTTAAAACATCTGATGAGAATTCAATGATTGAATTTAGAGATTATCTAACTTCCCATGGAATTACCTGTACTATTCGTTCCTCAAGAGGGGAAGATATATTTGCAGCCTGTGGTATGCTTTCAACACTTGAACAAAAGAAAAAGCAACAGGATAATTCCCCTGAAATTTAGTTTTCTTAATATAAATAACATATTTATTAAATATTAACTATACAAAGTCTCTTTTTTATATCTATGACTTTGGCAATGAAATCTTTTAATTTACTTTTAAAAATAATATAACGATAATAATCTTACATATAATCATACACTACTTTTATGATGAAATCAAAAATAATTATTCCGTTAATTGTGCTATGTGCTTTTATAGTGACCGGATGTAAAGGAAAATTCAATGCATTGCCGGTTGCCACAGGCTCTCCCTATGAAATATACGTAGTTTTGCCGGAGGGTGAATGGAATTCTGAAGCAGGAAAGGCTATTAAAGAGGTTTACACTTCTGAAATGGTTGGCTTACCCCAAAGAGAGCAAAACTTTAGATTCAGTTTTGTTGACCCGCAGCATTTTGACAACATCATCAAGCCGGTTAGGAACATTATGTTTGTTGAAGTTGGCGATATCTATACCCAGCCAAAATTTTCATTTACCAAAGATGTCTGGTCTCAAGGTCAGATGATACTTTATCTTAAAACTCCGGACATTAAAAGTTTAGAGACTTTTATTCCTGAGAATAAAGATGTAATGATAAATTTCTTTGTAAATACAGAGATTAACAGAAGAGTAAAATATCTTAAGAAAAATTTCAATAAAGATGCTTCTGAACAGCTTGCCGACCTTCTTGGAGTGGAAATGAATATTCCTACCGAGCTTGTTCAAATGAAAAAAAGAAACAATTTCTTCTGGATTTCAAACAGTCAGGCATTAAGAATGGATTTAGTTGTCTATTCTGTGCCATATACAGAAGAAGATGCATTTTCTTTGGATAAAATTATTGCACGCCGTGACTCAATCATGAAATATAATATTCCCGGTTCTGTTGATGGTTCATATATGAAAACATCCAAAGCTGTTGATCCTTCATTGAGAGTGCTGAATTTCAACAACAAATATGTTGCTGAGGTAAGAGGCCTTTGGGATGTTGAAGGTGATGCGATGGGTGGCCCTTTTGTAAGTCACACTCGTCTTGATGAAGTAAATAACCGTATAATAACTGTAGAGGCATTTCTTTATTCACCTAAAAAGGCTAAAAGAAATAATCTAAGACAATTGGAAGCAGCATTATATACTCTTCAATTGCCACAGGAAACAGAATTGCCTGAAATTCCTGTCGTTGTTACAAAATAAATTTAATATAATGGAAGAATCTGCAAAGATAAAAGTCGCCATAACTCAGGGCGACATCAATGGAATAGGCTATGAGGTTATTCTAAAAACACTCTCTGACCCACGTATAGTGGAATTATGCACTCCTATTGTTTATGGCTCCTCAAAAGTTGCCGCTTATCACAGAAAGGCTCTCGAAATGCCGCCTCTTACTTTTAATGTAATAAGCAGCGCACAGGAAGCTGTCGATGGCGCTCTTAATATAGTCAACTGTATTGACGATGATGTCAAAGTGGAACTGTCAAAGTCTACCCAGCAAGCAGGAGAGACCTCTTATCAAGCCTTGGAAAAGGCTCTTGAAGAGTATGAAAAAGGCCTTTTCGATGTCCTTGTTACTGCTCCAATCAATAAGCATAATATACAATCAGAGTCATTCTCTTTTCCGGGGCATACCGAGTATTTGGAAAATAGAGTTGGCAAAGGAAAAAAGTCTTTGATGATTTTAATGAACGATACTTTAAGAGTTGCCCTTGCCACAACTCACGTTCCATTGAAAGATGTTGCGTCACTTATAACAAAGGATTCTTTATCATTAAAACTGCGTATATTAAACAATGTTTTAAAGCAGGATTTTGACATTCAGGCTCCACGTATTGCCGTTCTTTCTCTCAACCCTCATGCCGGCGAGGATGGACTTCTTGGCAGTGAGGAAAAAGATGAAATTATTCCTGCAATGAAAGATGCTCAGGAGAATGGTATTCTTTGTTTTGGCCCTTATGCGGCAGATGGATTTTTCGGTTCTGAAAACTATAAGGCTTTCGATGCAATTCTTGCAATGTATCATGATCAGGGCCTTGCTCCCTTTAAGACAATAGCTATGGAAGATGGCGTAAACTATACCGCAGGACTTCCTTTGGTTAGAACATCTCCGGCTCATGGCACCGCTTATGAAATTGCTGGCAAAAATTTAGCCTCTGAAGAGTCTTTCCGTCATGCTATCTATTCTGCTTTGGATATTTTCAGGGCAAGAAACCAATATTGGGATATGAGAA
>JAUNSR010000052.1 GCA_030539115.1 Bacteroidales bacterium | reverse complement strand
ACTTCGCCGATCGTTAATGTCTAAAATATCGATTGTGACAAATATGTGAAGTATTCTCTTTTTAGTTCTTAGCAGTAGGCATCTTTATGATTCCACCCTCAAAAAACGAAAAAATCTCGTGGTAAAACTTGTTTTACCACGAGATTTCCATTAAAAACAACTATAAAATTATTTCAAAAATCTTTTATTATTTTTTCAAAACAAGAACCACGTTGCCTGCTTCATTCAATAATTCGATCTTATTCTTATCATTTTTGTCGCCTCTATAAGACTTTGTTTCATTTAGAGCCTTAATAATTGCATCCTCAACCTCCATATCAGGACACATCATCATAGTGCGCTGTCCCTTATCAGAAAAAGTCAATTCAGCCTCTCCTACTTTATTTGTAATAGTTGTGTTGTAAATGTTACAACCTAATTTTCCATGCACTTTATCACCATCAAATTGTAAGAAAGGAGTTTCTTCAGTTTTCACCTCCTTATTATCAACAGATGTAATTTTCCATTCACCTGCCAATGACGGAGTTGACTCTTTTGAAGTTCCACAAGAACTAAACATTGATGCAATTAATAAAGCAATTAATAGTGATTTTTTCATAATTAAAAATTTGAAATTAATTAACTGTCTACAAAGGTATCTTAAAATATCCATACGAAATTAGCATTTCACATATATTAGCATTTTCAATAAATATCCATTAAAAACCAATCATGAAAAAACCACTATAATTTTTATTTTCCGTTAACGCTCCAAACTCCGCCCTTTAATTTAATAACGTAGAAATCACTATCATCAGAATTAAATTTGGAAAGTTTTTTAGAAGAATATGATTTCCCGTTTACTTGATAACTGCTTAACGATTTAGGCAAGTATAAAAGAGCCTCTGATTTTTGAGGCACCATTACTTCATAATTAATAGATTTGTCAGTTTTTTTAAGTGAAGCCTCTATATTACCATTAACAGAAGGAACAACAATTCTTATGCTATTTAAATCGCACATTTGAGGTTTAATTTTAAACTCCTTGAAGCCAGGTTTTACAGTTTCGATACCTGCAATATATTGGGACAATATTGTCAAAGGACCACCACTCCATGCATGATTATAGGTCCATCCCATATTTTGATTTCTATCCCAGCCTTCCCATAAAGTAGTTATTGGGCTTTCTATCATATATTTGTATCTATCACGCATTCTATCCAAAGCATCTTGGTAATAACCCATATCACATAAAGCCTGAAGAACATATTTTTCCATATAAGGGCTTGCAAACTGAGTTCCTGAGATAAATTTTCTTATTATAGGGTAATTTTCTTTAGGGACAACTCGCGCAACTACAGCCATAGCTTGAGTTCTATCATCAGGTAATCCATTATGTTCAGGATGAATATAATACTTTCCATTCCAAAATTGCTCATTGAATGCTTTTGTCAGAGCTTCATCTGTTTTAAGCGCCCAATTTGCATCATCCTTTTTACCTAAAAGCAACGCCATTTCTCTATAACCTTTTAAAGTAACAGAATACCATAGGTTGCAAAGAAGTTTCATATCAGCATTTTCACCCCAATCGCCCCAATCCCAAGCGCCTGGACGATAAGTAACCAAACCGTCAGGTTTGATTTTCCACATTTTTACATATTTAGTTACATTATCATATACATCTTCGATAGTTTTCTTATCACCTGTACCCAAATAATAGGTCCAGAAGCCGTAATACCCGACACTAGCCATCATTTGCATAGGTAATTCCTGATCCCAGTTACCGGCAGGGATAGGAGAAAATATAGTACTGTCGGCTCTTTGCCAATCCATCAATTCATGAATTGCCTTTCTTGTAAGCAAATGAGCATTTGGGTCAAGAGCATAAAAAGCCTCACCCAATTCATTTACAGCATCTCCCCACCATTGAGCTCTCTCTCTATCCGGACAATCCATATAATTATCCCTCATTGTTATATACAATGTTCTTTGAGATTTAAGCCATAATGTATTTAAAGCCTTATCATCACTAACAAAATTTCCTGTAAAATCACAATTATAACCTGTCTCTCTATATTTAACTCCAATAACTTCCACATCATCTGGGATATTATAAATGACTTCATGTCCATTCATCCAACCCGGAGTTTCAAATTCTTGCTCACCATCTTTAGTTATATAGACGCTATAAACATTTGGAGTGCCTCCACCATTATAATTATCAGTTTTAATTTCAATTTCCTTGCCGGCTTTAGCCTTAAGTTTAATATAAGGAGTAAGTTGACAGTTGTAAGGCAAATGACCGATTACTTGATTGCCTTTTTTCTCAACGCGGGTATAATCATTGAGGCCGTAATCTTTCCAAAAAGGGATTGGTCTGTCAACTAAATTATTCCAATTGGCAGAAACAAGGTCAGTAGTTTTAACTCCATCCCAATTAGAATCATCATAATCGGATGCAAAAAACTTCATTCCTTTATTGGCATCATATCCGATATTAGATTCAGCCAGTCTGAAGTTAGGACTTTCTTTTGTCGGCACGAAGAAAGAAGGATGCTTAATACTCTTCCAACTTTCATCACTATCAATTTTTTGTTTTCCGCATGTAAGTGTAAAATCTATACCTGCAATATCTGAACTTCTATGACTAAAGCCCTCTTTTCCAAAATACCACAATAAAATTGTCACATTATTTTTCCCTTTTTTCAAAGGTTTAATATCAGATATCACATCACAATAAGTATCCTTAGGATTAGGACCTCTTTTCAAACCACCTTCATAAACTACCAGCTCGCCATTTACCCAAAGCCAATATTTGGAATCGGCGGCTAAACGAATTACAGCCTTTGAAGGGTCACCATCTATATTAATATCTTTTCTAAAACAGAACCAGCTTCCGGGCTCAGCTTTTTCCATATTGTAAATAACTTTGGCTGAAAGATTGGAAAAGCCAAAAACAAATAGCAATAAAAAAAGGATGTTTCTCATATATGTATATTATTTGATTTATATTAGACACAGAAATAAGCATTTGCAAATATTCATTTTAATTGAAGATTTATTGTGCAGAGAATTCACATTATACTTTTGAGATAAAATGTGACAAAAAAATATATTTAAATTTACATCTTGGCATAAAGCCTCATGGTATTGCATATTTGACTAAAGTACATATTATGATAAAAACGGTTTTAATTAAAATGATACTTTATTCTACAAAAATGACACATTAAATATCTATTATCGACAACAATAATTTATAATTTAAATAAAAATAATATTTTTGAAAACTTTTAAGCAAGATACATTCATTTATAAAACATACATTAATTATCACAAAAAAGCTATCATGAAAATAAACAAACCCATTTTTATTGCATTGTTTTCACTTTCTATTGTTACAAATTTATATTCTAAGGACAAAAAAACAAATCAAGAGACATATTCCAATCCAGTCGTAAACTATAGTCTTCCCGACCCGACAATCATTAAAGACAGTGATGGATACTTTTATTTATATTCTACCGAAGATATAAGAAATATTCCTATCCTTAGGTCAAAGAATCTTGTTGATTGGGAAAACATTGGCACGGCATTTACAAATGAAACCAGGCCTACCTTTGAAAAGAAAGGCGGGCTATGGGCTCCGGACATAAATAAAATCGACAATAATTATGTGCTTTATTATTCAATGTCAAGATGGGGCGGAGTTCACACCTGTGGAATAGGAGTTGCAGTAGCAGATTCTCCAAAGGGACCTTTTAAAGATTTAGGGAAGCTTTTCACAAGTGACGAGATTGAAGTTACAAACTCTATAGACCAATATTATATTGAGGATAAAGGGAAAAAATATCTTGTTTGGGGGAGCTTTAATGGGATTTTTGCAATAGAGCTTTCTGATGACGGTCTTTCGATTGCTCCTGGAGCAATGAAAAAACAAATTGCAGGTACAGCTTACGAGGGTTCGTATATACATAAGAGAAAAGGTTATTATTATCTTTTTGCTTCAACCGGCACATGTTGTGAAGGAATAAAAAGCACATATAAAACTGTTGTGGGGCGTTCAAAATCTCTTTTTGGTCCATATCTTGATAGAAATGGAGAGTCTATGACGGACAATAAACATGAAATTGTGATTGATAAAAATGAAAGTTTTGTTGGTGTTGGTCATAACTCTGAAATAGTAAGTGACGACAAAGGGAACGATTACATTTTCTATCATGGTGTAAGTATTGCAAATCCCAAGGGGAGAGTTCTTCTTATGGACAAAGTTGAATGGGAAAAAGGTTGGCCAAAGGTAAACGACGGCACACCTTCGTTATTATCTCCAAAGCCTTTTTTTAGAGATAAAAAATAGGGTATTATATAGTGTGGAAAATTACACACTATATAATAGTATAAATTTAACGACTTCCTATAAAAGGGATAACAAACATTATAAATCAAAGAAACCGCCATAACTCACCTAAAGATGAGATACCCAACTAAAGGTATATAAATGGCGCATTTGTACCTTAGAGGTAACGGTTAGAAAAATAAATTATATACAAATGAAAATTATCAATCAGCAAATAATCAACGATACTTGCGAGAAAGCCTATTTGAGCGAAAGAAAAAGGATGAATTACAACATTCATGAAACTCTCGATGAAGATTTGCATAAAATGATTAATGCTTTTCAGCCTGAAACAAAGATACCTGTTCACAGACATCTGCATCCATCAAGAAAGGAAACATACATTTTGATTCAAGGCAAACTTGATATTGTCAGATATAATGAAGAGGGATATATTACAAGCCGGTCAGAGCTTTCCAAAGAATCAGGAAATATTATTGCCGAGATGCTTCCCGGCGATTGGCATACACTTGATATTAAGAAGCCTGACACTGTGATTGTTGAAATAAAGAAAGGTCCATACATTCCATTCCCTGAGATTGACTTACTTGATGTAAAGGAGAGAGTATAGAAAAGAAACACCTACACTTTTTATAATAAACTTATAAGAAATAGGATAACAATAAATAACAGCAAATGATTTAGAGAAAACAAATTGACTTTTGAATTGGCAATTTTTCAACTCTCTTGTAACAATGAAAAAACCGCATAACAGATTGAATTATCTTGTTATGCGGTTTTTGTATTTAAAATTGAATTATAAAAAAATAGAAATAACTATTTTTTTTAATTGAGGATACTTTTTGTTAATCAACATCCCAAATTAAATAAGCAGACATAAGCCAGTGGTTTAATTTTTCTCCCTCTGCCGGAGCAGCTTCAGGAACTGAAATAAACAACTTGTGTTTTCCATGATTTACATCTTTAAGGTCAATTTCAACAGGAGTTATATCGGAACCGGGACACCAATTGGAGCGAGACAAATCAGATGAGGCAAGAGGTTCATTAACAGTTCTCTTTTTCATTTCATTTGTTTCACGGTCACGATATTCTTCCTCTCTGTCTATTCTCCAAACTGCAGTTGACGGATTAAACCGGCGGAAAGAAGCACAGTCAGTTCTCCAAGGAGTAAAGCGATAAACTTCTTTATCGTCAATTCGGATTATATTCTCTTTAGGACGAAATTCATCACCACCGGAATGACCGCCATGACCAGTAACAATATATTTCATTCTTACGTTCTTGGCATTTTTAGGAATTTCAAAATTTATTTCCAAATCTTTTCTTGCGAAAATATCTGGATGACTTTGAGGTCCTATATAATAAACGCTGTTAAGCACCGGCTCGACATGAGTTTTAGGCTGAAGAGCCTCATTGTAGCCAAGCTCATTGTAATCTAAAGTCAAGTCTATTGAATATCCCTCATTTGTCCACGAATCGATCCAGACTCCAACATAAAACTCACCCTCTATGCGGCTTCTCAAATCAGTGATATTTTGACTCCATTTAACCTCCGGAGCCCAGCCGTCGATAAAAAGAGGTTTTCTTTTAAGCGTATCATTGCTATAATAGCCAACACCAAAAGGAGTCATAAATCTCATTAGTTCAAGATTTGGGATATAACCATCCTGAGCAACAATACCGGCAAGACGCTCATATTTTACAGTATCCTGTTTTGGAAAAGATGATTTTCCGGCAGCAATGTCAATAAGATTGATTGCAGCTTCGTTAGGAATGACAAACACAGATCCTGATTTATCCCAGCGATCGCCGGTAGACTTAAGAGTGATATTAAGATTAATATCAACATCTCTTTTATATTGAGGAATAGATAATTTCTTAAGGACAATCCGGCCGTCTACCAAATGAATAACTCCATTTTCATCAGGAGCAATTCCTTCTTTGTTGTATTTGCCGGGAGCAAAGTGAATAGAAGTTTTTTCAAACACCTTTTCAGTTCTATCACCATAAACAGGCAATTTTTTTTTAGCAGAGCCGGTAGCTATAATAGCCGACAGGAACAAAGCAGATAATAAAATTCTCTTCATAGAGTGTGTATAAAGTCAGGTTTATAAAAATATAATAATTAAAAACACCAAAAATATTCAAAACAAAACTTACTAAAGAATCAGTTTTGAGGAACATCTTTTTATTATCAAGAAGTTTAAATATAGAATTAATGGTTATTTCAAATATTTAAAAGGAAAGGCTCTTGTGATGAGTAACATCTAAAAGAACACACTTTGGAATATATCTTTTATAAAAATAATGTTTTAGACTCTAAAAAAGAATCTAAAACATTATAAATATATAATAGACAAATTGATTACATCAAACCTTTTTCTCTAAGTTTAAGTTGCCATTTCCAAGCACTTTCAAGAGTTTCTTCCAAAGTAGACTGAGCTTTCCATCCTAAGACATTGTTTGCTTTCTCTACAGCTCCCCAAACTTTTTCGATATCTCCTTCGCGGCGACCAACGATTTTGTGAGGGACAGGAACTCCTGTTACTTTTTCAAAAGTACGAATAAGTTCAAGAACAGAAACTCCGCGTCCTGTACCAAGATTAAATGTTTCAACATTGTCTTTGCTCTTGTCATCAAGCATAAGATCAAGAGCTTTAACATGAGCTTTTGCCAAATCAACGACATAAATATAGTCTCTAATGCAAGAACCATCAGGAGTATTGTAGTCATCGCCAAATACACTCAGTTCTTTTCTAATTCCCATTGCAGCCTGAGTAACATAAGGAAGCAGGTTTTGAGGCACACCGTTAGGCAATTCACCAATCTCGGCAGAAGGGTGAGCACCGATAGGATTAAAATAGCGAAGAATAATGCTTTTATATGGAACACCTGAGATGCTTGCATCATGAATAATCTCCTCAGCGATCTGTTTTGTATTACCATAAGGACAAAGAGCAGGTTTTACAGGAGCAGTCTCATCAACAGGATTAACATCAGGCTCACCGTAAACAGTGCAGGAAGAAGAGAAAACAAAACCTTTAACTCCAAACTCAGGCATAAGATCCATTATGTTCATTAAAGAGACAAGATTATTTCTATAATAAAGCATCGGTTTTTGGACAGACTCACCAACTGCCTTGCTGGCAGCAAAATGGATGATTCCTTGTATATTCTTTTCTTGAGCAAAAAGAGCTCTTAGACCCTCCTTGTCATTGCAATCAAGTTTTACAAACTTTGGACGAATACCAGTGATTTTTTCAATGCCATCTACAACATCAGCGTTAGAATTTGAAAGATTGTCAACAATGACAACTTCATAACCAGATTGTTGAAGCTCAACTACAGTGTGTGAGCCGATGAAACCGGTACCTCCGGTAACTAAAATCTTGCGTTTCATAATATGGGTTTTAACTTGGCATAATGATAATGAGTAAATTTTAAAACAATGAACATTAAAATAAAATATCATTGCAAAACAATCACTCACAAAATTATTGGCTTAGATAAATAAATTGTGATTATTTTTATTGGGAATTACAAAATTATTTATAATTACTAAAACTAAAAAATATTAGTGATGCTTTTGTTATTATTTTAATCATAAAGAATCAAAAACAGTTTGAATTATAGATTATTTTGTTCTATTTTATAGTTATATGTTTGCAAAAAGGAATTATTAGAGTACATTTGCATCGCTTTTTAAATACTTCCGTGTGATGGGGAATTAAGGGGCAGAATCCTCAATTTTGAGTAACACAAAAAAATTAAAAAATGAAAACATTTGCATTAGCAGGTCAGTCAAGAGCTGACATGGGTAAAAAAGCAACAAAAGCTGTTCGTAAAAGCGGAAATATTCCTGCTATTATTTATGGTGGAGAAAAAGAAGTTGCATTTTCAGTTAAGAAAGACGATGTTCGTAATTTGATTTACACTCCTGACATCTTTGTTGTAGACCTTACTATCGATGGCAATGCTTGCAAAGCTATCGTTCAGGCTTTACAATTCCATCCTGTTACAGACGAACTTCTTCACATCGATTTTCTTCAGGTAAATGAAGAAAAACCAATCCTTATTGAAGTTCCTGTCAAGTTGGACGGTCTTGCTGAAGGTGTTAAACAAGGTGGAAAGCTTTCTTTGGAAATTCGTAAACTTAAAGTTAAAGCTCTTTATACTAACGTTCCGGAGCGTCTTATTATCGATGTTACAGACTTAGGCCTTGGAAAAACTATTCAGGTTGGTCAGTTGGCTTTTGACAACATGGAACTTATGAATGCTAAAAATGCCGTTGTTTGTGCAGTTAAGTTAACTCGTGCAGCTCGCGGTGCTCAAGCAGCTAAAAAGTAATCTATGAAATATTTGATTTGTGGCTTAGGGAATATCGGAAATGAGTACGAAATGACCCGTCATAATATCGGATTTAGAGTGTTGGACGCCTTGGCTAAGGCGTCCAACATTGTTTTTAATGACAACCGATATGGAGCGACAGCAGAATTAAAGATAAAAAACTGTCAACTTATTCTCTTAAAGCCCTCTACTTTTATGAATCTTAGTGGCAATGCCTTAAGATATTGGATGCAAAAAGAGAATATTCCGGTTGAAAATGTTTTGGTTATTGTAGATGATTTGTCTTTGCCCTTTGGAACTTTAAGATTAAAGGCCAAGGGAAGCGATGCCGGTCATAATGGTTTGAAAGATATTGCCAGAGTTTTGGGAAACGACAAGTATGCCAGACTTAGGTTTGGTATTGATAATAATTTCGAAAAAGGGAGGCAGGTTGATTTTGTTCTTGGCAATTTTTCAAAGGAACAAGAAGAGATAATGCCTGATAAACTTGAGCGTGCCGCCGAGATTATTAAAAGTTTCTGCTTAGCCGGTATTCAAATCACTATGAATCAATTTAATAACAAGTAGACAATTTATAATTCTATTATCCGTTTACTTAACTGCAAGCACAAAATAGAAAATTAACCGGTCTATATGTTCAGTTTTCAGCAGAGAAGATATTGATTGATAATCTGTCTTTTCGAATGCAAGTGGTTGAATAAATCAATCGACTTTATATTATTACAGGAGAGAGCCAATAACGAATAATTATATATTAAAGAAAGAGGTCTATTTTTATTGTTATTAAGATCTGTTTTACTCCAAATTAGAATATATATGGCAAACGAGGTTAGAATCGACAAATGGATGTGGGCTGTCAGAATTTTTAAAAGCCGCACCATAGCTGTTGAAGCTTGTAAAAAAAATCGAGTGATGATTAACAATGTTAATGTTAAAGCCTCCAGAATGATAAAAATCGGAGACATCATACAAGTAAGAAAACCTCCCATCACCTACTCTTTCAAGGTCATTCAGCTAACAGAAAAAAGGATGGGTGCAAAACTTGTCCCTGAATTTATGGAAAATGTCACCACTCCTGAACAATATGAAATTCTTGAGCTGACAAAAATCAATGGCTTTATTGACAGAGCCAAAGGTACAGGACGTCCCACAAAGAAAGACAGAAGAAATATGGATGACTTTACACAGCCAGGCTATGTGGATGATTTTGATTTTGACTTTGGCTTTAACGATGAGGATGACAATGATGGCAATGACTAAGTAAAGAGCCGGCAGATTACCGGCTTCATTTTCTTGAATGATATAATTACAGCTCAGATTAGACCGTTTAACCATCATTTTATTATTCTGTTTTTTTTCAACATCTAAAACGACGGCAATAATTAAGTTATATTAAAAGAAAAAAAATATCCCGACAAGACATCAATAATGTTTGCCGGGATATTTTTCATTTAAACCAATCGCAATATTAATAAAAGCATAATTGGTTAATAACCTATTGTAAAACTTTATTTTAAACCGATATTGGAGATATTTAATTCAATTGACAATATCGGTTTTCAAAAGGCTTTCAAAGAAATTTCAATAATCATTATTTAGAAATAACCTCTATGCATTCAATTGTCAAAGCACTGCCTGGAGCTCCGCTAAATGTATCACCCCAACGGCTTGAAGAAAAGACCAATGCCAATTTATACTTTTTAGAAGCGTCGTAGCTCTTGCCGTTTTTCTGCTCGAACTTAAGATTTAATGTTGTCCAATCAGTGGTTTTACCGAAAGATTCAGCTCTCAAGATCACTTTATCTGAAGTATTTATATCTACACCTGTCAACACATCATCCTCTTTCTCAACTTCATAAAGTACAGCTGCTATAGAATATTCATCAGACTTGTTTTCCACAACTTCAGTAACATTTGCGTTGGCAGCATCAGGGCAATTATAATAAACGCTTCCTGCTTTATACTTAAATGTAACATTCAGCTCAACAGGTTCCCAAATATAAGGAATTCCAAATTTGGTACTGTTTAATGTATTTGCAATATCTGTAAGGAAACTGCCTGTAAACAAAGATCCTGATGTTATTTTTGGAATTTTAGGGAAGAATGCACCAAGATCAGCCCCCTGAGTGTCAGCAGTCTGAATAAGAGCAGAATATTTAAGATTCTTTCCATCTTCAACACGAGTGGCAACATAAGGAATATCTACTTGAGACATCATCATCTTTATAAAAAATATTCCGGTATTTGAAGTATCCCATCTGTAATACGCAGGACGGTGAAAGCCATTTTCCTCTGTCATCTCATCATTGTTCAAAGGCCATTCTTCCTCAAATGTATATTTGCCATATTTAACAATCTCAACAGGATAAACTTTGCTGTCCTTGTTGTTTTCTGCAGTTACAGTAAATTTAAGACCGTCTGTTAAAGCTACTTCTGTATTTGAAGCCGGAACTATGGTAGCTCCGTTGGAAACCTCAATTTTTGGTGAAATTTTTATTGCCGCTATTTCATTAGATGTTAAAGTATCCGGCACATATACAGAGATTTTGTCTGCATCAACATCAATCTTATTGACTAAACCATTGCTTACAGTAAAAGAAATCAAAGAAGATTCATTGCTAAGTTTTTCTTCATCATCACATGCCACGAAAGTGCATAATGGTGCAATTCCGATAAGCATTTTTAAAAATGTTTTCTTCATAAAAATAAAATTAATAAATAATTAATAAATATTTGTGCTATATAAGATATCGTAATGTGAGAATCCATAGCTTAAACACATATTTTTACCTTTTATAAAACAGGGCACAATAATACCCTTTATTTTAGTTCTTTTATATTTATATTTATTAATTATGCTTAATGCATTTTCATTTACTTATAATATATCTAAATATGATAAGACAACTTAATAATTAGACAATTATTGCTTTTTGCAGACATATTTCATAAAAATGTTTTCAACATTCAACAACATTATCCCACGAATCATAAAACACACACTCATATTCTTTTATCAATCAGCAATCTCATTCTTCTCAAAGGCATTTATAATTTCTTTCAGAGAAAGTTTTGACTTCAAATAAAGCTTATCAGAAAGCGGTATTATCATATTGTCTTCATCCATTTCAACCAAATCATACGCATGTTTTCCAATCTCAGAATAAAGATTATTGTTTTTACTGTCAAGGTTTATTTTCAATCCGTGATGTACGCAGATATTCCAATACTCATTAATTAAAAGAGCTATCACAAGACTTTGTACAATACATTTTTTATCGACAGCAAGTCTAAAACTTTCGTTTTCAATAGTTACATCATCATTATGATGTTTACAACTGCTCAGCAATATTATCTGGAAGAGCACAATAGACATAAATAAAGCTTTATTCTTGGTATTTTTATAATTTTGAATATCATATATATATAATAACAAATAAGTGTCCCAACAAACATAAATCAGTTATCTTTGTAGAAGATATGCTGCACCTCATCAATAACAATCTGAAAGCTTGCTCTTTATATTGTTTATTGAATTCGGTTTGCTATATCTTTGTAGAAGATATGCTGCACCTCATCAATAACAATCTGAAAGCTTGCTCTTTATATTGTTTATTGAATTCGGTTTGCTATATTATGGTCCGCATTAAACAAATCTATAATATCTTAATTAAGCTTAGATATCCACTTTCAAACTGATATTTACAAGCATGTATATTTTTCCTTTACTAAAGGGAAACAGAATGAGATAATCATCAAAATTATGAGACAATTTACAAAAGCATTATTCATTGTTTTTTCATTTATTACCATTATTACCTCCTGTATAACTGATGAAGCTCCAAATGCAGAATGTGATATTATTAAAGTTATTCTTGAAAACGACAATCTTAAAGGTTCTCCGACTATTGAAAACGACAGAATCACATTTTTGATAAAGCCATTCAGCGATGTAACCAATCTTGCTCCCAAATTTGAACTTACTCCCGGTGCAACCATTAAACCTGAGAGCGGAACTGTAAGAGATTTCACCCACCCTCAGCAATATGTTGTTACCTCTGAAGATGGAAACTGGAATAAAGTTTATACCATTTCTTTCAACATGGAGGAGATTAAGACAAAATATTCTTTTGAAAATTTTGAGCTGAAAGACCCTGACAAAGAAAAATATTATCTCTTCTATGAAAACGGAGAAACCGAAAAGCAATATATCTGGGCCTCAGGGAACGGCGGTTTTCAAATGGTAAATTCCCTTGCCCAGACTGACGATTTCCCGACAACTATCGAAAAAAATGGAGTGTCAGGATATGCAGCCAAATTGACGACAAAGAAAACAGGCAGCTTAGGCAACCTGGTTAAAATGCCTTTGGCGGCAGGAAATCTGTTTTTAGGTTCTTTCAATGCTATCAATGCCATCAAAAACCCATTGACAGCAACAATTTTCGGAACCCCTTTCAATCAAATTCCACTCAGAGTTAAAGGTTGGTATAAGTACACTCCGGGAGATGTATTTACCGATAAAAACAACAATGTTGTTGACAGAACCGACGAATGCGACATTTATGCAGTGCTTTATGAACCTACCGAGGATGAGCCATATCTTAATGGCGGAAATATATTGAGCAGTGAAAACATTATTGCAATGGCAAGAATAGATGACCATTCGGCTAAATCTTCCTTTACTGAATTCAACATAAACTTTGTTTACAACCCCAACAAGGAGTTTTCAATGGAGAAGCTTAAAGACTATAAATACAACATCACCATAGTATTCTCTTCAAGCATTGACGGAGCATATTTTATGGGAGCTGCCGGAAGCACTCTCATTGTTGATGAAGTTGAGCTTATCTGCTATAAAGAGGATTAGTATACAATAATATTGAAAACCGGCTTTCAGATATTTTTTATTATTCCAAAGCCTGATCAGTTTTCATAACAAACTCATATTATACAAATTCTTAAGGATACAAAACTTGCACAAATCGATCCGCCTCATTTCATTATAGATGATAAATGCAACAATTCTTTTTAAATGGCGGACAAATTTTTGCGGCATAAAAATTTAAATTTTAAGTAAATGAAAAAGATTATATCTTCCATCATATTTTTCTCATTATTGCTTTCATCAAACTTAAGTGCTCAGGATGAAAGCGAGTCAAAGATTCTTCGTTGGTCGTATCTACAGGGACTTGAATACAGGCTAAAAGCAGGCTTTAACATCGGAGGCACAACTCCACTGCCTTTACCCGCTGAAATTAGAGAGATCAACAGCTATGACCCAACACTGCAAATCGCAATTGAAGGTGATGTTGTAAAATGGCTTGACAAGAAGTGGGGACTTTTGCTTGGTATAAGGCTCGAGAATAAAGGCATGAAAACAGATGCAAACGTAAAAAACTATGGGATGAAAATGATTGCCGCAGATGGGGGCATGATGGAGGGGTATTGGACAGGCAATGTTGTAACACAGGTTCAGAACTCTTATCTTACAATCCCTGTTTGTGCTGTTTTGAAAATCACTCCAAGATGGGAGATAAAAGCAGGAGCATTTGCTTCATACCTTATCAAGGGAGACTTTTCCGGCCATGTTTATGACGGATATATTAGAAAGGGCGACCCTACGGGCATCAAAGTGGTTTTTGAAGATGATGCAATTGCAACATACGACTTCTCAAACGATTTGAGATACTTTCAATGCGGTCCGGAAATCGGTGCTAAATGGAGAGCCTACAAACATTTGAGTCTTTACGCTGATTTGACATGGGGAATGGTGCCTATTTTCAAAAAAGACTTTAAAACTATCACATTTGACATGTTTCCGGTCTATGCAAATATCGGATTCGAATATAAATTCTAATTACAAACCAATAATTTCAAGAGCTTGATTTTTTATTAGGCTCTTTTTGTTCATATTATTCTTATTGTTAACATCCGTTTTTTAATTTTTTTAGCACAAAAGCATATTATTAGCATCTTTTATTCCAATTAAACCAATAATTGTTTAATTTTTCAATATAGTATAAAAATTTATTTTTACCTTTAATAAACATTTGTAAACTACATACTTATGAAACATCTTCTACTTCTTTTTATTAATCTGATTATTTGTACGGGTTTTAGCATTAAATCCCAGGGATATGATTTAAAAAGCATTCCGGCAAGCTATTCAGGAGATTTAAATGTTTCGATAGACAATCAGGTAGTAAATTCCTCTTCAAACATCAAAATTGGGACCGAAGTTGAGAATGATGCCTTGACTGTTTCCCTGCTTGCTTTCAGTATAAATATCGCAGACACCGATATAGATTTCGGTGATGTAATCATTTCTAATATTGAAATTGACAAAGACGGCAAGATTACTAAAGGATATGCGGAGATAAACCATCCTGTACTTTCTTTGATAAAGATAAATATTGCAGGCACCATGACAAGCGAGAAGGCTGACCTTGATTTGGACATTTTATGGAACAATATTACCATAATTGTCAAATACAATGGTGTTGCCATCAATGAAGGCTATGATTTATCAAAGATACCATCATCCTATGTTGGCAATTTGGCAATTAGTGTAGCCAACACTGAAACAAGCAATTCAAACAACGTAGAAGTTACCACATTTATTAAAGACGGGAAGCTGTCTCTTAAAGTTTCCAATCTTAGTATTGTTATGGGTGAAGATATAATTCCTTTTGGTGATATAACAGTTCCCGGAATTGAATTGGATAGTGACGGAAATATAAACAAGATTGACATGTCTCTACAGCATCCAACTTTAGGAGAACTGCCACTTTCTATGACCGGTTTGCTAACAGATATTAAGTCATCACTAAAAATCAATATTACTTATAATAAAGTTATTCCTATAGATGTAAATTTTGAAGGCAAAGCCAAGACCTCCTCTCTTACTTCCGTATCTGAAAAAAATATTGAATGTATAGTTGGAGATAATTACATTCTTGTTGATAATGCACAGATAAAGTCATTTTCTCTTTACAATATCAGTGGAAGAAACATAAGATCAAAAAACATTCTTTCAAATAGAATTGATTTTGATAATATCTCAACAGGAATATATATTGCAGATATCATAACCGATAAAGGAAGAATTACAAGAAAGATTGCTATAAAATAGCATATCGGCATACAAACATATATTTACAGGCGATCCCTCAAAATGTTTATTTAGACTTTTGAGGGATTGCTTTTTTTTATCAACACTTGTTTGGCAGACAAATTGTTCATTTTACTTATTGCTTCTGATTTTGAAAGAACTATCTATATATCAATCTATTTAAATATGATAATATTAATGACTTGTCTTATACTGAAAAAAGTTGACTCCCAAAAAAACAAAACAATGGGAAGTTAT